>NZ_BSSF01000005.1:0-648336 GCF_030268985.1 Microbispora sp. NBRC 16548 | reverse complement strand
TACGGCGGTCATAGCGGCAGGGAAACACCCGGTTACATTCCGAACCCGGAAGTTAAGCCTGTCAGCGCCGATGGTACTGCACCGGGGACGGTGTGGGAGAGTAGGACACCGCCGGACAATCTTTGTGAAGGGCCACCCCTATGGGGTGGCCCTTCCGCATTTCCGGAGGGGTTTCCCCCCGTGCCCCCGTGCCCCCGCGCCGGCTCGTCGTGGGGGTGTCCCGGACGGCGCGTGTGCGGGTGTGTGTGGTGTGTTGGTGGTGTGGGGGTGCCCCGGCTGTGGTTGGCCGGGGCTTTCGCATGTCCGGGGGGTGACGGCCGGCGCCGATCCGGAATTCGGAATGCTGTTGGGATTGTGGTGCGGGGCCGCACTCCGGTCGCGCAAACAACCCGGGGGAGCCGACTTGGCCGGAGGCGCGAGCAGCGCAGCGGTACGGGAGGAGCGGAGCGGGCGGGAGGGAGGACCGCAGCGAAGGCCCAGCGGAGCGGGCTTCGCGAGGACCGGACCTTCCGACCGGCGCAGTGACGTCCCAACACAACCCACCCGACCCCAACCACCCACCAAATACTTGACGAAGACATCAGTCGAGGGATAGCCCTGCGGCTGGAGTTACCCGAGCGGCCCGGCGTGCCGGGAGAACAGCGGCGAGGAGTCCGGACAGGGCGGCGATGAGGGCGACGACGCCGAGTGATGGCCAGGGGACCTGCATGGCGGCGTCGCTGAGAGCCCGCGTCACAATCGTCTCGTATCCGACCCAGGCGAACCCCACGCCGATCGCGGTGCCGAGCAGGGTGGCCACCACCGACAGCAGCACTGCCTCGATCGCCAGCATCCGCCGCAACTGCCCGCGGGTGAGCCCGAGCGCGCGCAGCATCGCGTGTTCGCGGGCGCGTTCGAGTACGGAGAGCCCCAGGGTGTTCGCGATCCCGATCAGGGCGATCACGACGGCGATGCCGAGCAGGCCGATCGCTGACCAGGTGTAGATGCCCAGCTGTTGATCTAGCGTCTCCCAGGTCCGCAACCCATTCTCGATCATCGCGCCGACCGGATCCGCCAGCTGGTCCAGGTCACTGCCGAGTCGGGCCGGGTCGGTGCCGGAGGAGGCGCGGATCCAGATGGCATGCGGCTCGGGGGCGTCGGTGAGCGTCGCCAGCGTCTCGGGTGCGACCACGGCCGCCGGGCCCCAGCCGGTGCCGACGGCGACCTGCAACTGGGCTCGCCGGTCGCCGACGCGCACCATGACCCGGTCACCGGGCCGGAGACCCAGGTTCTTGCCGAAGGCCTCGGAATCGATTCTGATCTTTCCCGGCTCGACCCGGGCGAACGCTCCGCCGTCGCGGGCCACCTGCGCCGCGGCCGGCGTGGTGACGACCGGGATCTGTTCGTCGAGCCCGGCCACTCCGGCCACGGCGCCGTCCACCGCAATGGCCTGCTCCACACCGGGAGTGCGACGTACCCGGTCGAGGAGGCCAGTGGTGACCGGCTCCTTGGGCGAGGTGAGCGCGACGTCGATGGGGTGGTCCCTACCGATCTGCTCATTCAATGACGAACGCCATGTGGCCATCCCGGTGAGTACGGCGGTCGTCAGGGTGACGCCGACCAGCAGGGAGGCGGTGGTGGTGGCCGTCCGCCGCGGATTGCGCACAGCGTTCTCGGTCGCCAGCCGCCCGGCGGGGCCGAGCAGCGCGCCGGTGATCCGAACCAAGCGGGGAACGAGCACCGGTCCGAAGAGGAGTACGCCGGTGAACACCGATCCCCCGCCCGTCACCATGAGCGCCGTACTGTTTCGGACCATCGCCACCCCGAGCAGGGCCAGCCCGATGACCAGGAGGATCACAGCGAGCGCCGGCCGCACCAGGCCGGTGGCCGTGTGCACGTCGACCGCGGCATCCGGGCGCAGCGCCGCCAGCGGGCTCACCCGCACCACACGCCGGGTCGGCAACCAGGACGCGACCAGGGTGACCACCAGGCCGACGGCGAACCCCGCGAGCAGCCAGGGCGTGGGCAGCCCGGCGGCGCCCATCGGGATGGCGGGCGTGAAGGCGTTGATCAGGGCGACCAGCCCGTAGCCGAGGCCGATACCGACCAGTGTCCCGGCCAGCGACGCGAGCACCCCGACGACGGCCGCCTCACGGCGTACCGAACGCACCATCTGCCGCCGTGTGGCGCCGATGCAGCGCAGCAGTGCGAAGTCGCGGAGTCGTTGCGCGAACAGGATGGAGAACGTGTTCGCGATGACCAGGACCGAGACGAAGAGCGCGCTGCCGGCGAACAACAGCAGCATCACCGACAAGCTGTCCACCCGGTTCTGGACATAGGTCAGCCGCTCCGCGGCGAACCCCTCCGGCGACTGCGCCTTCGCGCCTTCCGGGAGCTGACCCACCTCCCCGCGCACCGCCACCGCGCTCAGATGGAGTTGGTCGCGCCACTGCAGCAACTGCGGCCAGGTGACGTAGATCGCGGCCTGGGCCGGGGGCGAGGGCGACTCCACGAGACCGACCACTCCTACGTCACGCGCTGCGGCGCCCTCGCCGATCCGAACCCGGTCGCCGACCTCGACATTCTCGGCCAGGGCGAAATAGACGTCCGCAACGGCCTCGCCTATGCCTGCCGGGAAGCGACCCGAGGTGAGCTTCTGCCAGCGCCACTCCTCCGAGGTGGAGATCGGCCCCACGGTCGTTTCGGAGAGCCGCCGGCCGTTCGCGCGCGCCGGCAGCGTTGCCCGGCCGGTCGGGGCCGCGTTCTCACCGTGTCGCTCGGTGTATGCGATCGCGGCTTTCGGGTTCAGCTCGGACGATGGCCACGTCGCGGCCGAGACCACGTGGTCGGCATTGCGGTACGGCGCTCCCAGGCCGTCCATGAGTCCGCTACGTGCCCCGGACGTGAGCACGCCGACCACGACGACGAAGGCGACCGCGACGGAGACCGCGATGGCCGCTGCGACGTACCTGCGGATGTGAGTGCGCAGCGACGCGAGGAAAACGGTACGCATCACACGACCCGCCCGTCCTGCATGGTGACCACGTGGTCGGCGTACGCCGCCGCGTCCCGCTCGTGCGTGACCATCACGACGGTCTGGCCGAGCTCGCGCGCCGACCGGCGCAGGTGATCCAGCACCTCCGCCGACGTGGTGCTGTCCAGGTTTCCTGTGGGCTCGTCGGCGAACAGCAGGTCCGGCTGGGTGATCAGGGCCCGGGCGATGGCGACCCGCTGCTGCTGACCTCCGGACAGCTCTGCGGGCCGGTGGCCGAGCCTGTCAGCCACGCCGAGGACATCGGCGAGCGTGCGTGCGCGCTCCCGTGCCGCGTCGTCGATCCGGCGACCGCCCAGCTCCAGCGGCAGCACGATGTTCTCGCCCGCGGTGAGCATCGGCAGCAGGTTGAACGACTGGAACACGAAGCCGATGTGCTCGCGGCGGAAGATCGTGAGCGCGTCGTCATCGAGTGATCCGAGGTCGGTGCCGGCCACGGTGACGGTGCCGCCACTGGGTTGGTCGAGTCCGGCCAGGCAGTGCATCAGTGTGGACTTGCCCGATCCGCTCGGGCCCATGATCGCGATGAACCTGCCTCGTGGGAGGTCGAGGTCGATGCCCCGGAGGGCATGCACCTGCGCATCGCCTTTGCCATAGGTCTTGGTGAGGTCGCGCGCGCTGGCGGCCACGGTCTCCCGAGTGGCGGTCGTCATGGCGTAGCCGGTTTCGGCTGACCGGGCTGAGGTGGTTCGGGGATCGATTGCCGGAAGCCGACGGGTCTGGGCTGGGTCATGCCGAGAGTCGGTCACTGCTGCGTCCCCGGGCCCTGAGTGGGGTCGGCGTACCGCGGTGACGACCACGACGGCAGCGAGGATTTCCGTCGGGCACGGCGGGCTGCTGTTCGTGCTGGTTCGCTGTGGGTCATGCTCGTAGTCAAGGCAGCTTGGTGTTGTCAGCACGTATGCGGTTTTCGATATGCCGACGATATGCTCCGGCTCGTAGCCTCGAGAGTGTGCGAGTGTTGATCGTCGAGGACGAGCTCTACCTGGCAGAGGCCATCCGCGATGGCCTACGCCTGGAAGCGATCGCCGCCGACATCGCCGGTGACGGCCACACCGCGCTGGAACTGCTGAGCGTCAACGCCTACGACATCGCGCTCCTCGACCGAGATGTCCCCGGCCCCTCTGGTGACGAGATCGCCAAGCGCATCGTCGCCTCCGGCAGCGGCATGCCCATCCTGATGCTCACCGCTGCCGACCGGCTCGACGACAAGGCCTCCGGGTTCGGACTCGGCGCCGACGACTACCTCACGAAGCCCTTCGCACTCAAAGAACTCGTGCTCCGTCTCAGAGCACTCGACCGCAGGCGCGCCCACAACAGACCACCCGTGCGAGAGATCGCAGGCCTGCGTCTGGACCCGTTCCGCCGTGAGGTCTTCCGCGACGGCCGCTACGTCGCGCTCACCCGGAAACAGTTCGCCGTGCTCGAAGTCCTCGTCGCCGCCGAAGGCGGTGTCGTCAGCGCCGAAGAGCTCTTGGAGCGAGCGTGGGACGAGAACGCCGACCCCTTCACCAACGCCGTCCGCATCACCGTCTCCGCCCTGCGGAAACGACTCGGCGAACCATGGCTCATCGCCACGGTACCCGGCGCCGGCTACCGCATCGACGTAGGGCCTGGCGCCGGACGTGCGGGAGGGGACGGTGGATAGGGGGCGTGGCTTGAGCATCCGCCTCAAACTCACCCTCAGCTACGCCGCGTTCCTCATGCTTGCCGGCGCCATGCTGATCGCGGCGGTGTGGCTGTTCCTGCGTGTCATGCCCGACGATGTGATCAGGACCACCATAGGGTTCGTTCCCAACCGCTTCATTTTCCAGCGCAGCTTCCTGCCGGCCATGGGCACGGTGCTGGTCTTCCTGCTGATGTTCGGTCTCGTGGGAGGGCGGATTCTCGCCGGCCGCATGCTCGCCCCGCTGGCCCGCATCACGGACGCCACACGCATGGCCGCGAGCGGGTCACTCTCTCACCGGATCCAGTTGGAAGGCCGTAAAGACGAGTTCCGCGAACTCGCCGACGCCTTCGACACGATGCTCGCACGGCTCGAGGCGCATGTCGCGGAACAGCGAAGATTCGCAGCCAACGCCTCGCACGAACTGCGCACCCCGCTGGCGATCTCGCAGTCACTTCTGGACGTGGCACGCGAGGATCCGACACATGACCATGGCGAGCTCGTCGACCGCCTTCACGCTGTCAACGCTCGAGCGATCGACCTCACCGAGGCGCTGCTCGTGCTCAGCCGCGCTGACCAGAGGTCCTTCACTCGAGAACCTGTCGACCTGTCCCTACTCGTGGAAGAGGCCATCGAAACACTGCTCCCGCTCGCGGAGAAACGCGGTGTCACCATCGAGACTTCCGGTGACATCACCCCGGCTCTCGGGTCGCCGGCGCTCCTGCTGCAGATGACGACGAACCTGGTGCACAACGCGATCGTGCACAATCTGCCCGAACAGGGCAACGTATGGGTCGAGACCAGCGTTCGCCCCGAGACCGTGGTGCTCACTGTCGAGAACAGCGGCGAGAAGCTGTCCCACCAGTTGGTCTCGACACTCACCGAACCGTTTCAGCGCGGCACCGGAAGAATACGCAACGACCTCGCCGGTGTCGGCCTCGGGCTGGCGATCGTCAAGAGAATCACCCAAGTACACGACGGATCCCTCACTATCGTCCCGCGCTCTGGGGGCGGACTCCGCACCGTCGTTCAACTGCCCATCCCATGGAGGGCGCGAGCCGGCGGCGAGGAGGACCGGACCTTCCGGCCCGGGCGGTGATGCCCCAACCCGGTGCACGGATTGACAGCGATCAATAGCGGAGGATAGGAGCCTGAGGTGAGCTGTGGATCGTCGCTGCCCGAGGTGACCGCTGAGCAAATGGTCCCGATCTCCGCAGGGAGGATTCTCCTTCGAGATGAGGGGACGCAGAGGAACTGGGTGGCCGAGGTCGAGGATTTCCTGCTGGCGCCGTATCTCGTGACCGCTGAACTGTACCGAGCCGTCACGAATGAGACCCCATCGAACTTCAAAGAACCGCTGACGCCGGTGACCGAGGTTTCCTGGAACGACGCCGTCCGGTTCTGCAACCTCCTCTCGGAGGCGGCCGGGTTGACTCCTTGTTACTCGATCGGAGGAGACGTCAACGCACAGGACGTGATCTGCGACTGGGATGCCGACGGGTATCGGCTGCCGTCCGAGGCGGAGTGGGAGTACGCCTGCAGGGCCGGAACGACCGGCGAGCGGTACGGGGAGCTCGACGAGATCGCCTGGTATCGGGAGAACTCCGGCGGGCGGGTGCGCGACGTCGGAACCAGGGCGCCGAATGCGTGGGGCCTGTACGACATGCTCGGAAACGTGTGGGAATGGTGCTGGGACGTCTACGACGCGACGGTGTACGGCCCCTACCGAGTGTTCCGCGGGGGAGGCGCGCATGACCTGCCCAGGGGATGCCGGGCATCGTGCCGCCGCAAGAGCCACCCGACGTTCCGCATCGACGACCTCGGCTTCCGCCTCGCCCGATCTGTCTGAACCCGATCCCTCTGAACTCGATCTGTCTGAGCCCAGTCCGTCTGAGCGTGGTCGTTACGGCGTGGGTGGCGTGACCGCGGCCTGCAGCAGGGGCTCGATGCGGAAGGGGATCTGGGTCGACAGGGCGATCGTCGTGTCGGTCCGCTGGATGGCGGGCGAGGCGAGGATCCGGGCGATGACCTCCTGGAGGTGCGGGGTGCTGCGGGCGGCCACGCGGCACAGCAGGTCGGCCTGGCCGCTGGTGCCGTACACCTCGAGGATCTCCGGAACGTCGGCCAGCCACCGCACGGCCTCGGTCAGCCGGCCCTGCGCGATCTGCAGGGACGCGAAGGCGAGGATGGGGTAGCCGATCTGCTCCGTCGTGATCGTCGGACCGAAGTCGCTGATGACGCCGCGCGCGGTGAGCTTGTCGAGCCGCGCCTGCACGGTGCCGCGAGCCACCCCGAGCAGGCGGGCCAGTTCGGTGAGCCCGATCCGGGGGTTGGCCCGCATGGTGGTCAGCAGGCGGCTGTCGAGCGCGTCGAGCATGCGCCGAGGGTACGCCTCGACTGAGCGAATCGACCAGTGTGACCAACCAGAAGCGCACTGATTTGAGCGTTTCGCACACCCTGACTGGTCACTCTTGCCAGCTAAACGGTTACTTGCTGTCATATGGGAGTATGTTTGAAGAAGCGCAGTATTTCGCTCCGGTGGCGACGAAGGATGACGGATCCGTCGTCGTCGAGTTGGCCACGAGCCACCCCGGTTTCGCGGACGCCGTCTACCGTCAGCGGCGCAACGCGATCGCGGCGCTGGCGCTCGGTCACACCCCTGGTGATCCCATTCCGACGGCCGAGTACACCGACGATGAGCACCACGTGTGGGCGCTCGTCACCAAGGAACTGGCGGTCAAGCATCAGAAGTACGCGGTGCGCGAGTTCCTCGACGCGACCAGGCGGCTCGGCCTGCCCGAGGACCGCATCCCGCAACTCCAGGAGGTCGGCGACCTTCTGGAGCCGCTGACCGGATTCCGTTACCTGCCGGCGGCCGGGCTGGTCCCGCTCCGTGAGTTCTACGGCGTCCTGGCGGACGGCCTGTTCCACTCCACCCAGTACATCCGGCATCATTCCGTGCCCCTCTACACCCCCGAGCCGGACGTCATCCACGAGGTGATCGGGCACGCGAACACGCTGGCTTCGCCCCGCTTCGCCGCGCTGTACCGGGCCGCGGGCCGGGCGGCGCGCCGGGTGGAGACCGACGAGGCGCTGGAGTTCGTGTCCAAGGTGTTCTGGTTCACTCTGGAGTTCGGCGTCATGCGGGAGGACGGCGAACTCAGGGCGTACGGCGCGGGGATCCTCAGCTCGTACGGCGAGATCGAGGAGTTCCGCGGGATGGACATCCGCCCGCTCGACCTCGCAGCGATGGGGACCACTCACTACGACATCACGAAGTACCAGGAAGTGCTCTTCGAGGCGGCCTCGTTCGACCACCTCGAAGACACCGTCGGGACGTTCTGGGACACCTGCGACGACGACACGATCGCCCGTCTGCTCGCGGCGTCTTCGGCGTGAGCCGGCGCGTGAGTAGGCTCAGCGCGCGCCGACGATCAACAGGGCGTCGCCGACTCCCCGCTCGACGCCGTCGGACGGACGGTTGACCACCTTCTTGCCGATGACCATGGTGGTCGACCCGCCGCCGTCCAGGTTGATCGCGTCGCGCGCGCCGAGCCAGCGCATGAGCTCGGCCGCCTCGAAGAACGACGCGCCGATCGTACTGCCCGGCGCCCGGCCGTCGACGACCGCGATGACGAGCTTGCCGTTGCGGGTGACGCCGGCGAGCGTGCGCGGGTGGCGGCGCAGGATCATGTTGGTGTTGGCCATGCCGTCCCGCGACGCGGTGATGGAGGTACTGCCGTTCCTGACCAGGCCGATCGCGCCCCCGATGATGTTGGTCTCCGGGGTCAGCGGGACGGCCTTGTTCGTCCGCAGGTCGGTGACCCGGGTCGTGACCGTGACGGTCGTGCCCTCGCCCGCGTGCTGCGACAGCCAGTCGGCGGCGGCTCCGACCCCGTGCAGCACACGGGTGCCGGGCGTCACGGGACCGCCGGACCCGCGGACGGCGGTGACCCTGCCGGAGGCGTCGAGGACCACCTCGGTCCCGTCGTCCTGCGGAGTGTCCCGCCCGAGTTCCTCGGTGTACATCACCAGCTCGTCCGGCTTCGGCACCCGGTTGAGGCCGGTCACCTCGGCCGTGGTCCCGTCGGCCGCACGGGCGACGACCGAGGACGACAACTCGGTGACGCGGGCCGTACGGCCCCGCAGGACCAGGCCCACACGGCCGGCGACGGCCTCGCTGAGCAGCTTGCCGCCGACGACGGAGATGCCCGTGGGGTCGCCGCGGAAGGCGGGCAGCGTGTGGATGTCGAAGAAGCCGCCGTTCACCGCGGCGAGCGCCTTGGCGGCGGAGGCCATGGCCGAGACCTTCTCCCGCTTGGCGACGCTCGTGCCCAGGGAGGTCTGGTAGGAGCCGCGGAACGTACGCGGGTCGACGACGATGACCCGCACGCTCCAGGGACCGGTGGTGACGAAGCCGTCGTCGCCCTGGAAGTCGACCTTCGCGCTCACCCCGGCGTCCTTGAGCTGCTTGACGACCTCGGCGGCCTCGGCCTTCCGGTCGAGCGGCCAGCTGCCCACCCGGACCATGAAGTAGTCGCCGGCGGGGTGGTCCGCGACGGCGGGCCGGGTGAACTTCACGATGACGGGCTCGAGACCGGCCATCTGCACGGCCGTCGCCTGGGCCTGCGCGTTGGCCTCGGACATGAAGTCCTTGCCCTTGACGACGACGCTGACCGTGTACCCGTCCTGCGGTGTGCCATGGCGAAGGGTGAAGTAGCTGACTCCGGGGGCCAGGCTCTTGGCCGCCGACTTCGGGATCCCGGGCTCGCCGAGAGGGAAGTTCGTCGTCGGCAGTCCGGCGACGGGCTCGGCGGCGGCCGGTGCCGAAGGGGTGGTCGTCGCCAGGGCCAGTACGGCGGCCCCGACGACAAGGCGGCGTCTCATGCGATTACTCCCCATTGGTGATCCTTGCGGGACCATCGTGGCGACAATCGCGTACGGAGACGACTGAAACGCGCCAAAGAGCATGAAATTCCCCAACGCCGAATCGGGCGTTTAGGACATAAGCACATAAACGTCAGGGAGTACCGGCGTCGATCTCCCGGGCCCGCTGGACGAACTCCTGGGCGGATCGGGCCTCGATGTGGACGAGCAGTCCGTCGCGCCGCCGGGACATACCCCAGTAGTGCGTGGTGGCCTGGCCCCACCAGATGGTCCATTTGGGGAAACGTGCGGACAGGGCCCGCACCACGACCGTCGGGCTGATTTGGGGTTCGCTCATCGTGGGCACGTTTCGAGGTAAGCACGATTCACCCAGTGAGCGCGAGTATACGAAGAGTAGTCAGGTGCGATAGGACTTACACCCGGGACGACATACCTACTTTCCGGGTGTCACCATCTCCGCAAGGAGCCGCCCATCGAGCCCTGTAACGGTCAAATCATCTGCTCCGGTCATCGTCTCGGCCGCGACGAGCGCGTTGACGACGGCCTCCTCGGTCGCCTCGATGACCGCGTAGAAGAGCGGATCGAGGTACTCGTCCGCGAGCACCGTGACCTGGAACGTGCGCGGAGGGGCCGCGTCGAGGGCGTTGGCCGGCAGGTTCCGGTTGCCGGTCGAGAAGCACAGGAAGCCGTCGCCGCTGGAGTTCTCCCCGGCGCCTCCCGTGCGCGCCACGCCGAGTCCGGCGCGCTGTGCCACCCTCCGGCACTGGTGCGGCAGCAGGGGAGCGTCGGTGGCGACGATCCCGATGATCGACCCGGCCTCCTCATCGGGCAGCGCCGAGATCGGGAGGCTCCTGCCCACGTTGACGCCGTTGACCGTCAGCCGCTCCCGCCGTCCGTGGTTGGCCTGGACGAGCACGCCCACGGTGTAGCCGTCCACCAGACGGGAGGCCGTGCCGATGCCGCCCTTGAAGCCGTGGCAGATCATCCCGGTGCCGCCGCCGACCGCGCCCTCCGCGACCGGCCCGCCCGCGGCCTTCTCGTACGCCTCCCGGACGTGGGCGGCCTTCACGTGCCTGCCGTCGATGTCGTTGAGCATGCCGTCCCAGGTCTCGCCGACGACGGGCAGCGACCACGCCCGCCCGCCCTTGCCGAGCGAGCCGACCTCGATCTCGACGAGCGCGTCGCGGACCACGCCCACCGAGCCCGTGTTCGTCAGCCCGATCGGCGAGGCGAGCAGCCCGAAGTCCTGGAGGAACGCCATCCCGGTGATCTCGCCGTTGCCGTTGAGCCAGTGGAGCCCCGCGTAGAGGGGCTCGTCGAAGGCCGAGCGGTCGTGCGGGACGACAACGGTGACGCCGGTGCGCACCGGGCCCTCGCCGACCACGCGCGGGCCGCTCCCGCTGATCAGCGTGGTGTGCCCGACCCTCACGCCCGGAACGTCGGTGATCGCGTTGTGCTCGCCGGGGGTTCCGGTGCCGACGACGATGCCGAAATCCCGTGCTCTCAACGACGGCCCCTTCTCGATCAGGTGGTCTCGCGGCGGAAGGTCTCCAGGGCCAGCAGTGCGACGTGCAGCGACAGGCACGACTCGACGTCGTCGAGGTCGGTGTCGAGGACCCGCTCCAGCCGACGCAGGCGGTCGTAGAACGCGGGTCGGGACAGATGGGCCTTCTGCGCGGCCACCGCCTTGTTGCGTCCCGCGTCGAGGTAGATGCGCAGGATCCTGGTCAGGTCGCCGTGCCGCTGGGCGTCGTAGGCCAGCAGGGCCCCCAGCTCGCGCTCGGCGAAGGTCTGCAGCCGGGCGTCGTCGCGCAGCAGGTGGAGCAGGCCGCGCAGCCGCAGGTCGGGCAGGCGGTAGAACGGCCGTCCGTCGGGCTGGCGCACCGCGACCTCCGCCACCTGCTCGGCCTCCAGGAAGCTGCGCCGTACGTCCTTGATCGACTCCACGACCGAGCCGGCCGCCAGCACGAACGGTGTGGCGAAGTTCGCCCGCAGGCGCTCGGCCAGCGCGCCGAGCGCGGTCTCGGCGGCCATGCGGGGCGGCAGCGGCAGCAGCACTCCGACGCGGCTTTGGTCCAGGGCCCCGACCAGGGCGGGCAGCTTGGCCTCGCGGCAGGCGGCGGCGCCTGCCTCGGCGAGCTCGCCCAGCCTGGCCTGCTCGCCCAGCGCGGTGCCCACGGAGGCGGTCAGCCGGATGACGGCGCTGACCAGCCTGCGGCCGGTGAGCGGGACGCCGACGGCGCGGGCGCGGGCGGCGGCCTCGTCGGGGTCGGCGTACGCGTGGGTGAGGATGCCGGTCAGTATGGTCCCGTGTGCCTGCCGCTCCAGGGACTCCTGGTGCCGCTCCAGCAGGCGGCTCAGCGCGAGCGTGGTCGCCGCGCGTTCGGCGAGGACGATGTCGCGGGGGCTGGGCGGCCCGTCGCACAGCAGGATGAGCCGTCCCCAGTCCTGGCCGCGGGCGCCGACCATGGTCACCAGCCATCCGGCGGCCGCGTCGTAGGCGGTCCGCTCGGAGGGCATGACCGCGCGCGACCTGGTCTCCCAGTTGGCCAGCACGCTTCCGGTGTCGCCCCCGGCCGTGTCGCACGCCAGGACCTGGTGGGCCAGGTTCTCCAGCAGCACGGGGCGGCCGGAGAAGCGGGTGACCTGGTTGAGCACCTCGGCCGGGGACGCGCCCTCGACCGACAGCTCGGTGAAGACCTCGTGCAGCTGCTCGGAGGCCCGCAGCTCCTGGAGCTGGATGTCGATGATCCGCGCGTGGACCGACTCGGTGATCTGCACGAAGGGCGTCTCGCGGGCCAGCGTGATCAGGGGCAGCCCGTGCTCCTCCGCGGCCTTGACCACCGCTCTCGGCAGCTCGCGGACGAACCGGCGGCCGAGCTCCACGATCAGGCCCGAGGCGCCGACGGCGGCCAGCTCGCAGATGTAGTCGGCCAGCTTGTCGGGCTCGCTCGGCAGCGCCACCCCGGTCGTGAGGACCAGCTCGCCGCCGCGCAACAGATGGGCGATGTCGTGGACCTCGCCCACATGGACCCATCGGACCCGGGTGTCGAGCCGGTCGCCGCCCGCCACCACCCGGGGGCTGCCACGCCGGACGGTGTCCAGCGCGAGCACGTCGGCGACCGTGGGGAGCATGCTCAGAGGCTACCTGATCATTATGTAAGGATGACCCCCCAGTAGCTGACAGTGTGTGGGCCCGAAACGGACACTCAGCGCAGGCGCGTGCCGAGACCGTCGAGGAGGGCCATCAGCCCGAATTCGAAGGCGAGCCGCCGGGCCACGAGCGGGTCGTAGTCCTGGTCAGCGTAGGACCGATAGCGTTCCAGCAGGTTGGGCCGGTCGGAGGCCAGCTTCATCACGATCGGGTCCACCGCGGCCTGCAGCTCCGTCATGCTCTTGCCCGTCGCCTTCAGCGAGCTGAGAAAGGCGACCTCGGGGATCGTGGCGCCCAGCGTGTACGACACGACGGCCGTCATGGCGTAGTCCACGTCGATGCCCTCGAAACCCGCGCGGACGAAGGCGCCCATCAGCCGGTCGGACGCGGTGAGCGCGTTCGGCCCGAGCGCGGGGACCACGCCGATGAGGCTCGCGCTCCACGGATGGTCGAAGACCGCCTGGCGCATTGCGTAGGCGAAGACGCTGGCCGCTTCCCGCCAGTCGGCCGCCTCGGGCATCACGACGCCCGAGTAGACCTCGTCCATCACGAGTTCGATCAGCTCGTCCTTGTTGGCGACGTGCCAGTAGAGGCTGGTCGCCCCCGCGCCGAGCCGGGCGCCGAGCTTGCGCATGCTGAGCGCGTCGAGCCCTTCGGCGTCGAGCAGCTCCATGGCCGCCCGGACGATCTGGTCGCGGCTGAGGCCCTGCTCGCGCCCTCCCTTGCGCTCGCGGGTCCAGACCGAGGAGAACGGCTTCGCTGACACGGCCTCACAATATTCGCTCGCACGGTGTTCGATTGAGTCGTACAGTGTCCGATACTACTCGCACACTGTTCGAGGTGACCTTCATGTCCCATCCCCGACGCTGGTGGATCCTCGGCGTCCTCTGTCTGAGCCTGCTGACCCTGGTCGTGGACAACACCGTCCTCAACCTGGCGATCCCGTCGCTCATGCGCGACCTCGGCGCCACGCCGTCCGACATCCAATGGGTCATCGACGCGTACGTCCTGGTCTTCGCGGGCCTGCTGCTCACCGCGGGCAGCCTGTCCGACCGGTACGGCAGGCGGCGGATGCTCGTGATCGGCCTGGCGTTCTTCGGCGGGGCCTCGCTGGCGGCCACACTCGCCACCGAGCCGTGGCAGCTCATCGCGGCCCGCGCGCTGATGGGCGTCGGCGGCTCCTGCGTGATGCCGTCGACCCTGTCGATCCTGATCACCGTGTTCGACGAGAGCGAGCGGCGCAAGGCCATCGCCGCGTGGAGCTCGGTCGCCATGGTCGGCGTCATCGCCGGTCCGACGGTCGGCGGGTTCCTGCTCCAGCACTACTACTGGGGCTCGGTCTTCCTGATCAACGTGCCGATCGCGGTGCTGGCGATCGTCGCGGCCTTCGCGCTCATGCCGGAGACGTACGGCGAGACGCGGCGGGCCGACCCGCTCGGGGTGATCCTGTCCACGGCCGGGATGGGCGGGCTGGTCTGGGCCGTCATCTCGGCGCCCGGCGGGCACTTCAACCCCCTCGCGGTGGCGGTCTCGGCGGCCGCCCTGCTGGCGTTCGTGCTGTGGGAGCGCCGCACCCCCCACTCGATGCTGCCGCTCGGCCTGTTCCGGAACCGCTCGTTCAGCGGGGCGTGCTTCTCGATCGTGCTGCTGTCGTTCGGCGCGGGTGCGCTGATGCTGGCCATCACGCAGTATCTGCAGTTCGTCCTGGGCTACGACCCGCTGAAGGCCGGGTTCGCCCTGCTGCCCTACGTGGCGGCGGCGATGGTGTTCAACGGTCTGGGCGCGTCGCTGGGCAAGAAGGTGAGCAACCGGGTGCTCATCGTCTCCGGCCTGGTCGTCATGGCCGCCGGGTTCGTCCTGCTGTCCACGCTCACCGGAGGGTACGGCACGCTGATCGCCGGCCTGATGGTCATGGGCGTGGGCGGCGGCCTGGCCGGTCCCGCGGCGTACGCGACGCTGATGGGCGCGGTGCCGCCCGAGCGCGCCGGGGTCGGCTCCGCGCTTAACGACACCGTGCAGCAGGTCGGCATGGCGCTGAGCGTTGCCGTTCTCGGCAGCGTGCTCGCCGGGGCGTACACCGCGGCCATGCCCGAGTCGGCGCCGCCGGCGGCGCGGGAGTCGATCGGCGTCGCGGTGAGCCTGGGCGATCCCGCCCTGGCCGCAGCCGGGCGCGACGCCTTCGTGTCGGCGATGTCCGTCGGCTCGTGGGTGGGCGCGGCCTGCTCGCTCGCGGCGGCCCTGGTCGCGCTGCTGGTCCTGCGCCGGAAGGCCGCCGGGGCGGCTCCCGCGCAGGAGCCCGCAGCGCCCAGCACTGTGTAAGCCAAATTCGAGGTATCCCAGACAGGCTGACGGGTGAGGCGGTCGCCCGCCAGCCGGGATACTCGGAGCATGTCGGACCTTCTCGCACGCCATCGCGCGGTCATGCCGAACTGGATGGCCCTCTACTACAACGAGCCCATCGAAATCGTCGGCGGCAAGGGGAACCGCGTCGTCGACGCGAACGGGAAGAGCTACCTGGACTTCTTCGCCGGGATCCTGACCAACATGATCGGGTATGACGTGCCCGAGGTGCGGGAGGCCGTCGAGCGCCAGCTCGCCACCGGCGTCGTCCACACCTCGACGCTGTACCTCATCCGCAGCCAGGTCGAGCTGGCCGAGAAGATCGCCCGCCTGTCGGGCATTCCGGACGCCAAGGTCTTCTTCACCAACTCCGGCACGGAGGCCAACGAGACGGCCCTGCTGCTGGCCACCTACGCCCGCGGGTCCGACCAGGTGCTCGCCATGCGGCAGAGCTACCACGGCCGGTCGTTCGGCGCGGTCAGCGTGACCTCCAACCGGTCGTGGAAGAACAACTCGCTGTCGCCGCTCAACGTGCACTTCCTGCACGGCGCCGACCGCCACCTCGCGCAGTTCCGCGGCATGTCGGACGCCGACTACATCGCGGCCTGCGTGGACGACCTGCGCCACGTGCTCGCCACGGCCGTCACCAAGGACGTCGCCGCGCTGATCGCCGAGCCGATCCAGGGCGTGGGCGGCTTCACCATGGCCCCCGACGGGCTGTTCGCCGCGTACAAGGAGGTCCTCGACGAGGAGGGCATCCTGTTCATCTCCGACGAGGTGCAGACCGGCTGGGGCCGTACGGGCTCGGCGTTCTTCGGGATCCAGAACCACGGCGTGACGCCCGACATGATGACCTTCGCCAAGGGGCTCGGCAACGGCTTCGCGGTCGGCGGCATCGTGGCGCGCGGCGACCTCATGGACGGCCCGCACGCCGTGGGGCTGTCCACCTTCGGTGGCAACCCGATCTCGATGGCGGCGGCCAACGCGACGCTCGACTACGTGCTCGACCACGACCTGCAGGCCAACGCGGCGCGCACCGGCGAGATCATCGTCTCCGGGCTGCGCGAGGCCGCCGAGCGGCTGCCCGTCGTGGGCGACGTGCGGGGCAAGGGCCTGATGTTCGCGATCGAACTGGTCGATCCCGCCACCGGCGCGCCCGCCCCCGCGCTGGCCGCCCGCTTCATGGAGGAGACCAAGAGGCTCGGCCTGCTCGCCGGCAAGGGCGGGCTGTACGGCAGCACCCTGCGCATGGCTCCGCCGCTCACACTCACCGAGGACGAGGCCCGCGAGGGCCTGGGCATCCTCGTCACCGCTCTGGAGGCCGTCAACGATGAAGCGCGTTAACCACTGGATCGGCGGCGCCCGGACGGGCGAGGGCGGCCGTACGGCCGACCTGTTCGACCCGGCGACCGGCGAGGTGAGCGGTCAGGTGTCGCTGGCCTCGGTCGAGGAGGTCGACGCGGCGGTGGAGACGGCCGCGCTGGCCTTCCCCGCCTGGCGCGACGCCTCGCTCACCAAGCGCACCCAGGTCCTGTTCCGGTTCCGCGAGCTGCTCGACGCGCACCGCGACGACGTGGCCGCGCTGATCACGGCCGAGCACGGCAAGGTGCACTCCGACGCGCTGGGCGAGGTGGCCCGCGGCCTGGAGGTCGTGGAGTTCGCCTGTGGCATCCCCCACCTGCTGAAGGGCGGCTACTCGGAGAACGTCTCGACCCGGGTCGACTCCTACTCGATCCGCCAGCCGCTCGGCGTGGTGGCGGGCATCACCCCGTTCAACTTCCCGGCGATGGTCCCGATGTGGATGTTCCCGGTGGCGATCGCCTGCGGGAACACGTTCGTGCTCAAGCCCTCCGAGCGCGACCCCTCCGCGTCCCTGCTGATCGCGGAGCTGTGGCAGCGGGCCGGCCTGCCGGACGGCGTGTTCAACGTGGTCCAGGGCGACAAGGCGGCGGTGGACCGGCTGCTCGAGCACCCGGACGTACGGGCCGTGTCGTTCGTCGGCTCCACGCCCATCGCGCGGTACGTGTACGAGACCGGCACGGCCCACGGCAAGCGGGTGCAGGCGCTCGGCGGGGCCAAGAACCACATGCTCGTGCTGCCCGACGCCGACCTCGACCTCGTCGCCGACTCGGCCGTCTCGGCGGGCTTCGGCTCGGCGGGGGAGCGGTGCATGGCGATCTCCGTGGTGCTCGCGGTCGACCCGATCGGCGACGAGCTGGTCGAGAAGATCGTGTCGCGGGTGCGCGACCTCCAGATCGGCCCCGGGAACGACCCCGAGTCGCAGATGGGCCCGCTCGTCACCGCCGCCCACCGCGACAAGGTGGCGTCCTACCTCGACCTCGGCGTCGAGGAGGGGGCCAAGCTCGTGGTCGACGGCCGGGAGACCCCGGTGCGCGGGGACCGGGGGAACGGCTTCTGGCTCGGCCCGACCGTCCTCGACCACGTGCCGCCGAACTCCCGCGTCCACCGCGAGGAGATCTTCGGCCCGGTGCTGTCGATCGTGCGCGTCCGCTCGTACGAGGAGGGCCTGGAGCTGATCAACACCGGCGAGTACGGCAACGGCACGGCGATCTTCACCAACGACGGCGGTGCGGCCCGGCGCTTCCAGAACGAGGTCGAAGTCGGCATGATCGGCGTCAACGTGCCGATCCCGGTGCCGATGGCCTACTACAGCTTCGGCGGCTGGAAGGCCTCGCTGTTCGGCGACACCCACGTGCACGGCACCGAGGGGGTCCACTTCTACACCAGGGGCAAGGTCGTCACCTCGCGGTGGCTCGATCCCTCCCACGGCGGCGTGAACCTGGGCTTCCCGACCAACGCCTGACGCCGTAGGCGACGCCCCGGGCCGGTGGGGCCCAGTAGGCTCGGGGCGTCCGTCTTTCTCATGGGGGTCGTGCGTGCGCCGTACACACCTGGCCGCGACGGTCGCGGCCGTGGGACTGCTCGCCGCCGCCTGCGCCGGCCGGCCCGGGCCCGCGACGAAGGTGGCCACGCCGGGCACCTCGGCGGCCGCGGCGACGACGGCCTCCGGCGGCGCAGGTCCCAGCCCGTCGTCCGGCGGCCCCACGCCCACCCCGGTCGCGTCTGCCGGGCCGGGCGAAGGAACGGTCAGCGTGGTCGCGATCGACGGGTACGCCGAGTGGGGCGGCGTCGATCCCAAGGTCAAGTGGGTCGGCACGTTCGAGAAGGAGACGGGCTGCAAGGTCAGCCTGCGCTACTACGACCCGCGCCAGGAGGAGAAGCCGGGCGACTTCCCGCCGGCGTCGTTCGACGTGATCTCCGCGACGCCCGAGGTGGGCGGCAGGCTGATGGACGACGGCAAGGCCGCCCCGCTCAACACCGCTCTGCTGGACGGCTACGACAAGATCCCCAAGCGGCTGCGCACGCTGCCGTCGGTCACCCGGGGCGAGCGGGTGTACGGCGTGCCGTACGTGTGGGCGACCAACGAGATCCTCTACGACGCCGGCAAGGTCAGTCCCGACGGCCCGGAGTCGCTCTTCACGGACAAGGGTCCCGTGATGCTCCGGGACCGTCCGCTGTCGCTGGCCGACGCCGCGCTGGTGCTCAAGGCCCAGGGCACGGACATCGGCGAGGACATCAAGGACCCGTTCGACCTCACCGACGCCCAGCTCGACGCCGCCGCCAAGCTGTTCACGTCCGACGAGGACGGCCGCCGCGTCTTCTGGCGCGATCCCGTCGAGGTCGTCCAGGGCTTCGCGACCGGGTCCGTACGGCTCGCGCAGGCCACGCCGTACCATCTGGACGTGCTCAGGCGGGGGCACAAGCCGGTCAGGGCGCTGACGGACCGGCCGGTGACCGGATGGGCCGACGCGTGGATGATGTCGGCCCAGGCCCCGCATCCCTCGTGCGCGTACAAGTGGCTCGGCTTCACGATGTCGGCGGACGTGCAGCGCAAGGTGTCGGCCTGGATGGGCCTCGCTCCGGCCAACCCCGAGGGGTGCACCGGCGCGGCCCGCCGGATCTGCGCGGACTACCGCGCCGGCACCTCCCGGGCGTTCCAGGGCGTCTACTTCGCGGTGCGTCCCGAGGCGTACGACAAGTGGGTGGAGCGCTGGTCGCGGATCGTGTCCTGATCCGTGTCTTTGGATCCGCGTCTCCTCATCCGTGTCTCCTCATTTGGGCCGCGAACGTCCAGGGGTGGGCGGGTATCCATCGGTGCACGCGTGGGGAAGACGGTGCAGGCTAGCGGCCAGAACACCAGCCAGACCACCATGGCGAACGTCAGGCGACCGGCCCACTCCAGGAGCGCCGCCCCGCGTCCGAGGTCGCCGATGACCACGACGCCGGCCAGCAGCAGGCCGCAGGCGACGGCCCAGCCGATCATGCCCTTGCCCCAGGCGTGCCATTCGTATCGGGCACGCTCCCTGCCGTAACGCTTGCGCCGGTCGGGCGGCGGCCCCCGGCGTAGCGGTGGGCGAACCTGACGTCGGCAACCGGGTGCGGCGGGAGGAGATCGCCGAGGCGTTGTGGCGGGTCGTCCGCCGGGACGGCGTGGGCGCCGCCACCGTCCGCAGCATCGCGGCGGAGGCCGGCTGGTCACCGGGCGCGCTGCGGCACTACTTCTCGACCCGGGCGGAGCTGCTCGCCTTCGCGATGGAGCACGTCATCACGCGGGTCCGCGCGCGTATCGAGACCACCGACTTCCGCGGGCCCGTCCGCGTCGCCGTCCGCGCGCTCGCCGAGGAGGGGGAGCTCGCCGGCCATCGGGACGCCGAGTTCGAGGCGGCGCGGCTACACGCCCTCATCGACGGTCTGACCATCCACGTCCTGGCCCGGCCGGATTCGATGCCGCCGGACCGCGTGAGCGCCGTGCTGGCCGCCCATCTGGAGGATCTGGCGACCTGAGGACGTCACGAGGCCGGGGGAAGCTTCGCGACCGCGGCCTGGAGGGCCGGCCCGGAGATGTCGGCGAACCCGCCGCCCGGATAGTCGACCAGCCACACGTGCAGCATGTCGGTCTCCCCGGGCGGGTCGCAGAGGGGGCAGGTGTGGGAGTGCCACGGCGTGAGCGGGCCTATCGCCGGGCCCCGGGCGCCCGGCGGCATGACGAACACCGCGCCCAGCAGGGTCTTCCCCTCGTGGTAGACCAGCACCTCCGGCTGTGCCGGGTCGAGGACCAGGCCGTCCTGCAGCAGCGCGGGGTTGGCGAGCTGCTGGACGCCGTCGTTGTCGGTCCAGACCCGGTAGCCCGCCCGCTCCGCGTCCGCCGCCGTCGGCAGACGACCGGCGGTCTCCCGCCGTACCGCCGCCGCCAGGGCCTGCGCCGCGCTCGTCGCGGCGTCGGCCGCCACCACGCCCGCGCCCGGGGTGAGGGGCTCCTCGGCCGCCGCCGTGGCCGGCGGCTGCGCCGCCCCGTGGTGGTGATGTCCCGCGAGCGGTCCCGGCGAGGTCGTGGCGGGGCGCGCGACCAGGATCTCGTCGAAGGCCGTGGTGCCCCAGGAGGTGAAGCTGACGCCGACCGCGGCGGCGACCAGGCAGGCGACCACGGCCGCGCCCACACCTCCCGCTGACCGGCCCCGGCCGGTGGGAACGCCGATCGGCCGGCGGGAGCGGGCGCCGTCGTCGTCCGTGACCGACGCGTACGCGACGAGGGCCGGCGCGGCCGCCGCGAGCAGCGTCTCCAGGAGCGCCGCGAGCGCCTCGGGGGCGCCTCCGGGGTCGGGCGTCCACGCGTCGGGGCCGAGAGGAAGCCCGGCCGTCCTGCCGACCAGCCAGATCACGACCAGGGCGAGGTTGACGAACCCGCCGGTCAGCACCACCGCCTGTGTGGGACGGAGGAGCAGGGCCGCCGCCCAGGCCAGTTGCAGGCATCCCGCGACGGCGAACAGCGCGCCGTGCCCGGGAGACGCGGCGAAGTGGCCGGGGATCACGCCGAAGTGGATCGCGGCCGATCCTACGGCCGGCGCGGCCAGAGTCAGCGGCGGCGCGCCGCGCATTTTGTCCACATTGCGCATTATTGGGCGCAATGATCTCGTTAGGGAAGGCCCGAAAATAGGAGCAACCCGGCACTGGGGCAGACGCCGTGGATGGGGCACGCCGCGGGCCGACCACGGGCCGGCCGAGCTGAGCCGGGGTGAAACGGGGTGAAATGGGTGGTCAGGACATGGCCGCCCGGGAGCGGCGGGGCAGCGGCACCTTGCCCTCGGGGGCGGGCAGCAGGGCCTCGGCGCAGTCGTCGCAGGCGTGGACGGGGGCGTTGTCGGGCAGCATGCCGACCTTGACCCGGGGGCGGGGCCACTTCTTGTGGCAGACGACGCAGGCGTCGCCGTCGCGCTGCGTGGTGGTGAGGCCGGCAGGGTCGAACGTCAGCATGAGCCGCTCGGCGCCGTTCGGGTTCCAGCCCATCAAAGTCCCCCCTCGATCGCCTATCGGAACCGTTATAACGCGGTTACCCTTCGTGATCGGCGCGAGTCGGGCCAAGCGATGGTTAAATCGAGGCATAACGCAAGCCGTACAACAACAAAAGGGACACCTTGGAACAGACCGGGTGCCCCTTTTGGTGTTGTTCAAACTGTCTAGTCCACGTTGAGTGCCTTTTCCAGAATGGAGAGGCCCTCTTCGAGCAGGTGGTCCGGGATCACCAGCGGCGGCAGGAAGCGCAGCACGTTGCCGTACGTTCCCGCGGTGAGCACGAGCAGGCCCTGCTCGTGGCACCTGCGCGCGATCTCGGCGGCCGGGTAGGGCTCCTTGGTCCCCGGGACCACGAGCTCGACGGCGATCATCGCGCCGCGCCCGCGCACGTCCCCGACGATCGGGTTGTGCTCCTGGATGGCGCGCAGGCGGGGCAGCATGACCTCGCCGATGTGCCGGGCGCGCTCGACGAGCTTGTCCTGCTCGATGGTCTCAAGCACGCCCAGGGCCGCCTCGCAGGCGAGCGGGTTGCCGCCGTACGTGCCGCCGAGACCGCCGCTGTGGACGTGGTCGAGCAGGTCGGCCCTGCCGGTCACGGCCGCCAGCGGAAGGCCGCCGGCGATGCCCTTGGCGGTGGTGATGATGTCCGGGACGACGCCCTCGTCCTCGCAGGCGAACATGTGGCCGGTGCGGGCGAAGCCCGTCTGCACCTCGTCGGCGATGAAGACGATGCCGTTGGCGCGGCAGAACTCGACGATCTTCGGCAGGAAGCCGCGGGCCGGCTCGATGAAACCGCCCTCGCCCGCGATCGGCTCGATGAGCACCGCCGCGACGTTCTCCGCGCCGATCTGCTTGTTGATCATGTCGATCGCCTGGGCCGCGGCCTCCTCGGCGCAGTTGTCCGGGCCGGTCGGCCAGCGGAACGGGTAGGCGAGCGGCACCCGGTACACCTCGGGCGCGAACGGCCCGAACCCGTGCTTGTACGGCATGCTCTTGGCCGTCAGCGTCATCGTCAGCAGCGTGCGGCCGTGGTAGCCGTGGTCGAAGACGACGACCGCCTGCCGTCCGGTGGCGTGGCGGGCGACCTTGACCGCGTTCTCGACGGCCTCCGCGCCGCTGTTGACCAGGAACGTCCGCTTCTCGTGGTCGCCGGGCGTGAGCTCGTTGAGCTTCTCGCACACCGCGACGTACGACTCGTACGGCGCGACCATGAAACAGGTGTGGGTGAAGTCGGCGACCTGCTTCTGCACGCGCTCGACGACCCGGGGGGCGGCGTTGCCGACGTTGGTCACGGCGATGCCGGAGCCGAAGTCGATCAGCGAGTTGCCGTCCGCGTCGACGATCACACCGCCGCCCGCGTGGGTCACGAAGACGGGCAGCGTGGTGCCGATGCCCGGAGGCACGGCGGACTGCTTGCGCGCGAACAGTTCGCGCGACCGCGGGCCGGGGATCTCGGTGACGAGGCGGCGCTCCTGCGGGAGCTGCGGGCCGCCGTGCGTGGTGGCAGTGCTCATATCTCCGACGGTACGGCCGCCGCCTCCACCAGCCGATATGCCGCTATGTCAGAATGTAGGCGTACTTTTGGCCGGTGAGGACAAGCCGGGTGTTCGGGGGGAAGAGCAGTGGCACCCACGCTGCGCCGGATCGCCGCGATCGTACCGCTCCACCTGAAGGTGCTCGCCGGGCGGAACGGCTTCGACCGCCCCGTCCGCTGGGTCGCGGTGAGCGAGCTTGAGGACCCCACGCCGTTCCTCGAGGGCGGCGAACTGGTGCTCACGACCGGCATGCGCCTGTCCGCCGGCGACGCCGTGCCGTACGTCTCCCGGCTCGTGGCCCGGGGAGTCACCGGGCTGGGGTTCGGGGTGGGGCTGAGCCACGACGCCGTGCCGCCCGCCTTCGCCGAGGCGGCCGAGGCCGCCGGGCTGCCGCTGGTCGAGGTGCCGAGGGCCACGCCCTTCATCGCGATCGGCAAGGCCGTCAGCGACCTGCTCGCGGGGGAGCAGTACGAGGAGATCAGCCGCGCCTTCGCCGCGCAGGGCAGGCTCACTCGCGCCGCCCTCCAGCGGGAGGGGCCGGTGGCCGTGGTGGACCGGCTGGCCCGGGAGATCGGCGGCTGGGCGCTGCTGCTCGACCCCGCGGGCGCCGTACGGCACGCCGCCGACGCGACCGGCCGTCGCACTGTCGACAAGCACGCCGGTCCGGGTGACAGGCGCGGCGCGGCGGGGGACTGGGCGCGGGAGACGGCCCGGTCGCTGGAGCCCGAGGTCGCCCGGCTGCGGAGCGCGCCGTCCCTGGCGAGCCTCGCCTTATCCACCCCGGACGAGCACGTCGTGGTCCAGCCGCTGGGCCGGAGGGGATTCTTCGCGGTGGGGTCGCCGCGGCCGTTCTCGCCCATCGCGCACACGGTCGTCAACGCGGCCGGGTCCCTGCTGACGCTGGCGCTGGAACAGGGCAGGGAGCAGCGGTCCGCGGCGGCGCAGGTGCGGTCGGCGGTGCTCCGGCTGCTGCTGGCCGGTGAGGTGCGGGCGGCCGCGGAGACGCTGGCGGCCCTGGGCATGCGGCTGCCGGGGGAGCCGGTCACGGTCCTCGCCTGCGACACCTCCGATCCGGATGCGCTGACCGAGGCCCTGACCGGCACGTTCACCGCGCCCTGCGAAGGGCTGCTCGTCGTGCTGGCCCCGGACGCGCATGCCGACGAGGTCGTCGCGCTGGCCGCACAGCACGGCCGGGTGGGTGTCAGCGCGCCCGGTGTGGAGATCGCCCGTGCCGAGGGCCGCGTGGACAGCCGTTCCCCTGCGGACGGATCGGCGGCCCGAGGCGCGTCCCGCCCGGATCTCGCCACCGGGCTCGACCGTGTCTTCGAACGCGTTCCCGATCGTGCCTCCGACCGTGCCTCCGATCGTGTCCCCGACCGGGCCCTCGCCACCGCCCTCGACCGGGCCCTCGACCAGGCGCGGCGGGCACTCGTCTCGGCCTCACCGGTGGCGCGCTTCAGCGAACTGGCAGGGCGCGGGCTGCTGTCGCTGCTCGATCCCGCCGCCGCCGCGTCGTTCGCGGCGGCGATCCTGGCGCCGCTCCGCGAGTACGGCTCGCGTGCCGACCTGGTGGAGTCGCTGCGCGCCTACCTGGCCAGCAACGGCCATTGGGACGCCGCGGCGCAGCGCCTGGGCGTGCACCGGCACACGCTGCGCTACCGGATGAAGCGGGTGAGCGAGCTGCTCGGGCGCGATCTGGACGATCCCGCGGTGCGGGCCGAGCTGTGGATCGCGCTGTGCCTGTGACGCCGGTCAGGCCGAGGGGCGCGCGAGGAAAGCGCGGACGGCGGCGTCGGTGACGATCTCGTAGGTCTTGCCGTCGGGCAGATGCCCGGCACGTTCCAGGCTGAGCGCGCCCTGAGCCGCGGCCCACAGCGCGTCGGCGATCTTCCTCGGCTGGGTGGGCACGAGGTGACCGGCGGAGATGCAGTCGGCGATCACCCGGTCGACGATGTTGAGCGCGGCCCTCGCGAGCGTGCGAGCGCGCTCGCTCGGCACGAACCCGGGGATGGCCCGTTCGAACATGAGGCTGTAGTAGCCGGGCTCGGCCAGCGCCGCCTCCCGGTAGGCGGGACCGAGCAGGCTCAGGTGCTCCAGCGGGTCGTTGCGCTGCGGCACGGCCTCCAGCCTGCGCCGAAACCGCTCGAAGCCCTCCAGGTAGAGCGCTTCGGCCAGGCCCTCCTTGCTGCCGAACATCGTGTAGATGACCTGGGTGGAGCAGCCGGCCTCGGCGGCGATCCTGCGTACGGTGAGGCTCTCCGGCCCGGCCTTGGCGAGCAGGTCGTTGGCGACGTCGAGGAGACGGGTGCGTAACTCGTCGTAGTTGCTGCGATGGCCGCGTGCGTAGGCACCCTGAAGACCGAGCGGCGCCGGCGTACCCATCAGCGACGAGCCCTTCTCATATTGGGGGTCCCGCGACAGACCCGGATGATGACTTAACCATGCCGCTCGGCTTTCAAACCGCAGTGAAACAGAAAACATCATGAAATTGCCGCGCATCTGTGACATGTGAGTAGTTGTCCATGATGGCGCGACAGGGGACGGTGATTGGCCCGTCCGGAGTAGCGACCGGCTCCCACCAGCTGGCATAGCGTGAAGACATGGACGTAGGCCGCACTTCCGAACCCCGCCCCTTCTGGCTCGCCGGGCGCCCCGCGACGGGGGACGCCGAGCAGGCCGTGACCAATTCTCACGACGGCCGGGTCGTCGGCGTCCACTCGGTGCCGACTCCCGAGCAGGTAGAGCAGGCCGTGGCCGCCGCGGACGCCGTGCGCAAGCAGGCCGCCGCGCTGCCCATCCACGTCCGCGCCGAGGCACTGGCCCACGTGGCCCGGCGGCTGACCGAGCGCGCCGAGGAGATCGCCCGCCTGATCAGCGAGGAGAACGGCAAGCCGATCTTCTGGGCGCGCGGCGAGGTGGGCCGCGCGATCTCGACGTTCCGCTTCGGCGCCGAGGAGGCCCGCCGCTTCAGCGGCGAGGTGCAGCGGCTCGACACCGAGCCCGCCGCGCAGGGCCGGCTCGCCTATGTCTCGCGCGTGCCGTACGGCCCGGTGCTGGCGATCACGCCGTTCAACTTCCCGCTCAACCTGGTGGCCCACAAGGTCGCTCCCGCCATCGCCGTGGGCGCGCCCATCGTGATCAAGCCCGCGCCCGCGACCCCGCTGTCGGCGCTCGTCCTCGGCGAGATCCTGGCCGAGACCGACCTGCCGGAGGGCATGTTCTCCGTGCTGCCGGTGCCCAACGACCGCGCGTCGTCCCTCGTGGAGGACCCGCGGCTGCCGGTCGTCTCCTTCACCGGCTCAGGCCCGGTCGGCTATTCGATCATGGACAGTGTGCCGCGCAAGCACGTCACGCTGGAACTCGGCGGCAACGCCGCCGCGGTCGTGCTGGCCGACGCCGACCTCGAGTGGGCGGCGAGCCGCGTGGCGCTGTTCTCCAACTACCAGGCGGGCCAGAGCTGCATCGCGGTGCAGCGGGTGATCGTGGAGGACGCGGTCGCCGACGCGTTCACCGACAAGCTCGTCGCCGCCGTCGGCTCGCTCGTGACGGGCGACCCCGCGGACGACAAGACGCAGGTCGGCCCCCTCGTCAGCGAGGACGCCGCGATCCGCGTCGAGAGCTGGGTCAACGAGGCCGTCTCGGCCGGGGCGCGCCTGCTGGCGGGCGGCACCAGGGACGGCGCGACCGTCGCCCCCACCGTGCTGGCCGACGTGCCCGCCGACGCCAAGGTGGCCCGCGAGGAGGTCTTCGGGCCCGTCATGATCGTGCAGCGGGTCGCCTCGGTCGACGAGGCGTTCGCCGCGGTCAACGACTCCCGGTACGGCCTGCAGGCCGGGGTCTTCACCCGCAGCCTGGACGTCGCCTTCCGGGCCAACCGCGAGCTCGAGGTCGGCGGCGTCATCATCGGCGACGTGCCGTCCTACCGGGCCGACCAGATGCCGTACGGCGGGGTCAAGGAGTCGGGCGTGGGCCGCGAGGGGCTGCGTTCGGCCATGGAGGACCTCACCTACGAGAAGGTCATGGTGCTCACCGGCCTCACGCTGTAGAACCACGTGTCCGAGGGGGCCCGGGAGACCACCGTCTCCCGGGCCCCCTCGTCGTGGGAGGCCTGGCGACTTCAGAGGAGACTCAGCGCCTTGGCGAGGCCGGGGTCGCGGCCCGTGGCCAGATCGAGGGCCGTCATGGGGGCGTAGTGGTCGACGGGGACGCCGACGGTGTCGATGATCTCCCGGGCCGGCCCGAGGTGCCGGACCTTGGGCAGCAGCAGCACGCTGTTGTCGTCGAGCAGGTACGCCTCGGCCGGGCCGGAGACGGCCCCCGCGGTGCGGGTCCCGACGAGGGTGCCCAGGCCGTTGTCCTTCACGGCCCCGCTGAAGTCCTCGCAGGCCGAGGCGCACGCGCGGTCGGTGAGCACGATCAGGCGCAGCCCGAGCAGCGGGACGGAGTCGTCGGTGTGGTTGGCCGTGCAGTCACCCTTCAGCGGGCAGAAGTAGCTCGTGACCTTGCCGTGCGCGAACGCGCCGAGCAGCCGCGTCACCTCGCGCGGCGACCCGCCGCCGTTGCCGCGCACGTCGATGACCGCGGCCTTCGTCGTGTCCTTCAGCTTGGCGATGACCTGGTCGGCCGCGCCCTGGAAGAACCCGGGCACCTGGACGTAGGTGACGCCGCCGGGGAGCGTCTTCGACGTCACCGCCCGCTCCTGCTCTTCGAGGGGACCCTCCGTGAGCTTCACGGTCCGGACGCGTCCCGTCGTGGGCCGCTTCAGCGTGAGCCGTACGGTGCTGGAGGCGAACGTGTCGATGAGGCTCTGGTTCACCTTGTCCCCGATGAACGCCGGTATGCCGTCGACCTTCTCGATGATGTCGCCGGGCCGGATGCCGGCCTTGTCCGCCGGGCTGCCGGGCAGGACGCGGGTGATGAACAGGGGCGGCCGGGCGGCCGGGTCCAATCGTGGGCCCTGCGCGGCCGACAGACCGGCGATGCCCGTCCCCACCGGCCCGTCCTCCGACGGGGGAGTGATCTTCTCCACCCGGGCGTGGTTGTCGTGGAGCCCCGCGACCATGCCGGTGATCGCGGCGTGCAGCGCCGCCGGGTCGCCGGTGCCGATCATGTCGGCGAACGCGGCCCAGTCGGCGTCGCGGTTCCCCGTCAGCGCGGGCAGGCGGAGGCCGGCCCTGTCGGCCCCCCGACGCATCAGCTCCTGGGTGTACGCCGCGAGGGCGTCCCGCAGCAGGACTTTCGAATCCAGCACGGGCCCGCTGTAGTAGTTGTCCAGCACGCACTCGTACGCCTGCCGGAGCGTGTTCACCGACGTCGGCGGCGCGGACTCGGGCGGCGGCGCGGTTATCCGGGCACACGCGCCGTCCGTGGTGGCCTGCACGGTGGCGGCCTGCACGGTGGCGGCCTGCGCGGCAGGGGCCGGGAGGGAGGCGGACAGGGTGCCGGCCGTCAGCAGGACGGCGGCGCAGACAGTTCTGATCATGGCCGTCAGCGTGGCCGCCGACGGGTTGCACGGCCGTGAACGACACCGTTAACGCCACTGTTACCGCACCTGCGGTACGAACGAGGCATGCGGGTTCTCGTGGCCGAAGACGAGCGCGATCTGGCCGACCTCGTCGCGATGGGACTGCGCCGCCAGGCCATGGCGGTCGACGTCGTGTACGACGGCGCCGCCGCGGCCGAGCGGCTGGCGGTCAGCGACTACGACGTCCTCGTGCTGGACCGCGACCTGCCCGGGCTGCACGGCGACCTCGTGTGCCGCGAGCTGGTGGCGCGCGGGAGCCGTACGCGGATCCTGATGATGACGGCGGCGTCGTCGGTGCCGGAGCGGGTCGCCGGCCTCGGCATGGGAGCCGACGACTACCTGCCCAAACCCTTCGACTTCACCGAACTGGTCGCGCGGGTGCGGGCGCTGGGACGGCGCAGCCGGGACCAGGTGCCTCCGGTGCTGACCCGGCACGGGATCGTGCTCGACACGCACCGGCTCCAGGCGTCCAGGGACGGCCGGCACCTGCACCTGTCGCTCAAGGAGTTCGCCGTCCTGGAGGTGCTGATGCGGGCGGATGGCGCGGTGGTGAGCGCCGAGCGGCTCCTGGAGGAGGCGTGGGACGAGAACGCCGACCCCTTCACGACCGTGGTGCGGGTCGTGGTCAGCCGCCTGCGCGCGAAACTGGGCGACCCGCCGTGCATCCAGACCGTCCCCGGCGCCGGATACCTGCTGTGACGACGGTCCGCGTACGGCTCACGCTGATCTACTCGGGGCTCTTCCTGCTCACCTCCGTCGTGCTGCTGGTCATCGTCAACACGCTGTTGCGCATGGCGCTGCACTCGCGGATCGAGCGCCTTTCCCCGTCTCCCATGGGAGAGGCCCCGGCGGCCCCGGCCGCCCCGTTCCCCGGGTCGGAGGTGGAGCCGCTCCCGCCGCTGTCCGAGCTGGCGCGGGACGTGATCCACTATCAGTGGGACGTGAGCGCGCTGGCGATCGGGGTCCTGACTCTGGTGTCGGTGGTCGTGGGATGGGTGATCGCGGGGCGGATCCTGCGGCCTCTCCACCGGATCACCGCCACCGCGCAGCGGCTGTCCCTGTCCACCCTGCACGAGCGGATCGCCCTCGGCGGGCCGCGGGACGAGCTGAAGGAACTGGCGGACACGTTCGACGCCATGCTCGACCGGCTGGAGCGCTCCGTCGAGGGGCAGCGCCGCTTCATCGCGAACGCGTCCCACGAGCTGCGGACCCCGCTGGCCGTGCAGCGGACGGCGATCGAGATCGGCCTGCCCGAGGACGTCGGGGAGATCCGCGACAAGCTCCTGCTCCACAACCACCGCATCGAGAGCCTCATCGACGCCCTGCTGGTCCTCTCCCAGGCCGAGCACGGCCTGGAGAGGCGGAGCCGGGTGGCCCTGGACGAGGTCGTACGGCTGGTCCTGGCGGAGGGGGACCGCGGCGAGGTGACCGTCACGGCCCGGATCGAACCGTTCACCGTCCACGGCGACCCGGTCCTGCTCAACCGGCTCGTCACCAACCTCGTCGACAACGCCGTGCGCTACAACCACCCCGGCGGCGCCGTCGAGGTGACGCTCGCCGGGGGCGTGCTGACGGTCCGCAACACCGGTCCCGAGGTGCCGGCCGAACGCTTCGGCGACCTCTTCGCGCCCTTCCGGCGCCTGCACACGACGCGAGGGCAGGGCGCGGGGCTGGGGCTGTCGATCGTCGCCTCGATCGCGACGGCGCACGGGGCCGCCGTGGGGGCGCGCCCGAATCCCGGTGGCGGCCTCGAGGTCGCCGTGACGTTCCCGGCGGTCGTCCCTTAAGCCGTCCCATAAGTCGTTCCGTGACAAGGGGCGTGGTCAGCGGCGGGGGCGCAGGCCGTCGAACAGGACGTCGAGCGTACGACGCCGCAGTCCGTCGCTCCACTGGTCGCGTTCGGCCGCCAGGCACACCCCGCACAGCAGGGCCAGCAGTTCGGGCATCCGGAGGTCGGGCCGCACCGCGTCCGCCTCCTGCGCGGCCGTGAGCAGCCGCCCGATCGCGGCCCGCATGTCGCGGCTGACGTCGGCCGTCCCGGCCTTGGGGTCGGCGCCGGCCCCGGCGAGCAGGTCGGCGGCGGTCTTCTTCTGGGCCGCGTGCACCACGATCCGCTCGAGGAACGTGAAGAAGGCCGTGCCCGGATCCGGCGACGGCCTGTCCGCCTCCGCCAGGAGCCGTCGCGTACGGTCGACGATCACCGCATGGTAGAGCGCCTCCTGGGTGGGGAAGTGCCGGTAGATCGTGCCGAGCCCCACCCCTGCCTCCCCGGCGACCGCGCGCACCGATGCGGACGTCCCTTCGCGGGCCAGCACGGCCTCGGCCGCCTCCAGGATGCGCTCCCGGTTGCGCTGCGCGTCGGCACGCCGGGGCCTGACTTCGCCGGTCATCGTCCTCCTCGTCGCGTTGACAGCCGGAACACGTGTTCCGTATCGTCCCAGCCAACCGGAACAGATGTTCCTGATCCTACGGGAGGACACGTGATGGAGTACGCCACGCTCGGCCGTTCGGGACTGCGGGTCTCCACGGCGAGCCTCGGCACGATGAACTTCGGCGCCCCCGGGAGCTGCGACGAGACGGAGGCCGCCCGCATCGTGGACGCCTTCCTGGAGGCGGGCGGGAACGTCGTCGACACCGCCGACGCCTACAACGGCGGCGAGGCGGAGCGGATCGTCGGGCGGGCCGTGCGGGGCAGGCGGGACGCGGTGGTGCTCGCCACCAAGGCGTTCCTGCCGCAGGGGCCCGGTCCCAACGATCGCGGGCTGTCCCGGGCCCACCTCACCAGGGCGCTGGAGGGCAGCCTGCGCCGGCTCGGGACCGACCACATCGACCTCTACCAGTGCCACCAGTGGGACGACTCGACTCCGATCGAGGAGACCATGGCGACTCTGGACGGATTCGTACGGTCGGGCAAGGTGCGGTACGTCGGCTGCTCGAACTTCACCGCGGCCCAGATCGTGGAGGCCCAGTGGGCCGCGCAGCGGGCGGGCGGGACGCCGTTCGTCAGCCTCCAGCCGGAGTACTCGCTGGTGGCCAGGGGCATCGAGGCGGAGATCCTGCCCGTCTGCCGGCGGCACGGGCTCGGCACGCTCGTCTGGTCGCCCCTCGGCGGCGGCGTGCTCACCGGCCGCTACCGCAGGGGCGAGACCCCGGGGGCCGACACCCGGCTGGGGCGGCTCATGGCGTCGCCCATCCCCGGGGCCCGCACCTGGGCCGAGGGCTTCCTGAACGAGCCCAACCTCGCGATCGCCGGACACGTCGCCGACGCCGCCGCGGAGCTCGGCGTCGCCCCGGCGGCCGTGGCGCTGGCCTGGGTGCGGAGCAGGCCGGAGGTGACCTCGGTCATCGTCGGCCCCCGCACGCTCGACCAGTTGCGCGGCAACCTCGCCGGGCTCGGCCTCGCCCTGCCGCCCGATGTCGCCGCCCGTCTCGACGAGATCTCCGGTTGAGGGACGCGAACAGCGGTGATCGGGTGTACGACACCCGGCGTGGGGCAGCGGGACGTCCGCGGACATGCTGGCCAAGTGAACGGGACGCCTGAGATGCCGGAAGTATCACCGCAGTTAGGGGAGCATCCCGACGGGGTCGAGCTGCTGCGCCGTACGCCGGGGCTGAAGGTGCTGGACGACGATGACGACGATCCCGTCCTCGTGCGCGCCGACGGCGGCCCGGTGGACACCTGGCGCGAGCACTACCCGTACGACCACCGCATCTCCCGGCAGGAGTACGACCGGCACAAGCGGTTGCTGCAGATCGAGCTGCTGAAGCTGCAGTACTGGCTGAAGGACACCGGCGGCCGCCTGGTCCTCCTGTTCGAAGGACGGGACGCGGCCGGCAAGGGCGGCACCATCAAGCGCTTCATGGAGCACCTCAACCCCCGCGGCGCGACCGTGGTGGCGCTGGAGAAGCCCAGCGAGCGTGAGCGCGGCCAGTGGTACTTCCAGCGGTACGTCGAGCACCTTCCGGCCGCGGGGGAGATCGTGCTGTTCGACCGGTCCTGGTACAACCGCGCCGGAGTCGAGCGGGTCATGGGCTTCTGCACTCCGGAGGAGTACATGGAGTTCATGTACCAGGCTCCGCTGTTCGAGCGGATGCTCGTGCGCGACGGCATCCGCCTGGTCAAGCTGTGGTTCTCGGTGTCGCGGGCCGAGCAGCGCACCAGGTTCGTCATCCGTCAGGTGGACCCCGTGCGGCAGTGGAAGCTGTCGCCGATGGACATCGCCTCGCTGGACCTGTGGGACGAGTACACCCGGGCCAAGGAGGACATGTTCCTCAACACCGACACCGAGGACGCCCCCTGGACGATCATCAAGAGCAACGACAAGAAGCGCGGCAGGCTGGAGGCGATGCGCTACGTCCTGTCCCTGTACGACTACGACGACAAGGACGCCTCGGTCGTGGGCGCGCCCGACCCCCTGATCGTCCGGTCCGCCGCCGACATCGTGGACGAGGACAACGCCGAGCCGTTGTCGCCGTTCTGAGCCTCAGCCGACCTTCCACCCGGAGTCTTCTTCTCGTTCGTCACGCCCGCTCGGCGGTGCGGAACAGGTCGCGTACGGCGGAGCCGAAGTAGGGGCCGTACATCGTGCGGTGGTCGTTGCTGTACTTGAAGCTGCTGACGGACGTCAGCGTGCCCCGGCCGGAGACCGGGTCGAAGCCGCTGAGCCAGGGCCCTCCGCTGGCCCCCGCCGTGAGGTCGCAGCGCAGGCCCTGGTCGCGGGTCTGCCCCTGCGGGTCGCCGTGGGGGACGCCCGCGCAGTACAGCAGCCGTTCGCCGTCGTAGGGAGGGTCCGCGGGGAACCCGAAACCGTAGGTCCGGCGGCTCCGGGGCGGGTCGAAGGCGATGGGCTGTCCGCCCACCAGGTCGGTCAGGTGCTGCCCGTCCAGGTCGTCCACGGCGACCATGCCCACGTCGTAGTCGTCGTTCCCGGATCGCGACCAGGGCCCGGCGACGAACATCCGCCGTGCGGGGAAGGCGCCGTACGGCTGCCGCCCTTCGTCGTATCCGGGGACGAAGGTCCAGTTCTCCGCCCAGTCCCCGGCGCCGTCCTTGACGCAGTGCCCCGCGGTGGCGACCAGATCCCTGTTCGCGCTGCGCACGGCGCTGGCGGAGCAGGAGAAGTCCACCCCGTTCAGCGTGAGGAAGACCCTGCCGGTGGTCCTCGTCACCGAACCTCCCGCCGCCCAGCGCGTGCCGCTCGTCGTCGCCGGGGGCATCGCCGCCGCCTGCCGTGTCCTGGCCGTCCTGCTTGCCCGGGTCGTCCTGGTCGTTGCGGTGGACCGGCTTGCCGCCTGGCCGGGGGCGAGGACCGCTCTGGCGGCCGGCGGCAGGGCGGCCCTGGCGACGGACGGCAGCACCGACCCCGGGGGAGCGGCCGGCAGCGCCGATGGGGCGCCGGGCCGGGCGGCCGTGATCCTTTGCAGGCCCCCCAGCAGCCCGATCGGGACCGCCCGCGCCATCCGCTGCGGCGTCCAGTAGGTCCCGGAGGCGTGCCCGGCCACGTGCTCCACGACGTCTCCCACCGGGGAGACCTCCCGGTCGGGGGCTCCCAGGAGTCCGGTGACGAGGGCGGTGACGGCAAGCAAGGGGAGGCTCGGAGTCATGGCTCCCGAGTGTGGACCACCAGGAGTGCTCTTGTGGTTACTTTCGGTGAATCAGGTGAGGGCCGCGTTCTGGGCCGTGTTGTAGACCGCCTCGGCCTCCGGGCCGAAGTAGGGGCCGAACATCCAGTAGGACGCGAAGTTGTACTTGAAGCTGTTCACCGAGTTGAGCAGGCCGCCGCCGGTGCTCTCGCTGAAGTTGAGGAACCACGGGCCGCCGCTGGCGCCGCCGGTCATGCCGCAGCTCAGCCCCTGGTCCTGCGAGCTGAGGTAGTCGTCGAACGTCCGTCCGCTGCAGTAGACCAGCCTCGACCCGTCGTACGGCCCGCCCGCGGGGTAGCCGAAGGCGTACGTCTGGCGCCCGCGCGGCTGGTTGAACGCGACGCCCTGGCCGCCGACGACGTCGGTGAGACTCTTGCCGCCCTGCGGCGCGACGACGGCGGCGGCGACGTCGTAGTTCATGTTCTCGCCGGAGTTCCACTGCGCGGTGGTGAGCAGGGTGGTCGCCGGCCAGGTGCCGTTGGGCCTGTTGCCCTGGTCGTAGCCCGGGACGAAGACCCAGTTGGCGTGGAAGGCGCCGTTCAGCTTCACGCAGTGGCCCGCGGTGATGACCACGCTCTTGTTGGCGCTGGTGACGGCGGTGCCCGAGCAGGAGGCGTTCCTTCCGGCGTCCGATCCGGCCGTGACCGTGAAGAAGACCCTCCCCGTGGTCTTCGCCACCGTCCCGCCCGTCGTCCAGGACGAGCCGGAGGTCCGCGAGGAGACACGAGCCGTGGCGGCGGCCGTGCCGGTCGCGGCGGTCAGGGTGGGGGCGACCGTCGCGGGCCGCGCCGCGGAGGCGTCGGCGGGCGCTGAGCCGGCCGCCGCGAATCGCCGGTCGCCGGTGCCGGGGGCGTCCAGCGGCTCCGCGGCCTCCATCCGCGCGACGGTCCAGAACTTCTTGACCGTGCGCTGCTCCGTCGCCGTGTCGGCCGCCTCGTGTACGGCGGGCCGGGGGCCCGCGGCGGCCGACTGCGTGACGGTTCCCGTCACGGTCGCCGCGGCGCCGTGTGCGGCGGGGAGCATCACCCCCGCCGCGGTGAGGGCGGGGACCGCGAGAACGGCGAGACGTCGTGCCCTGGGGTGCATGCCTAGCTACCTCCGTGTCGGGATGCCTGAGGCGTGTCGGGATGTCCTGACGCGGGAAAGTAGCGACGCCTTCAACCGGATTTCTCGCAATCTGCCTATACGGTTATGGGCAGATTCGGGCATATATGTGCTTGTTTCTCCCCTGCATCTTTCTGCGCAGCGAGATGCAGCACCGTCCGCTTCGGCTCCGGCCGTTCCGCGTACGGGCGCGTGCCGTTGCGGGCCCGCGGGCCGTCTCGGAGACAATGAGGGGATGAGCTCCCAATCCCTGCCGCAGCCCCGATCTGTCGTCGTGCTGGGTTCGACCGGCTCCATCGGCACCCAGGCTCTCGACGTCGTCGCCAACGCCCCCGGACGGTTCCGCGTGACCGCGCTCGCCGCGGGCGGCGGCCGGGTCGACCTGCTGGCGAGGCAGGCGGCCGGCTTCGGGGCCGAAGCGGTGGCGGTCGCCGACCCGGCGGCCCTACCGGCGCTGCGCGAGGCGCTGTCGGCGGCGGGCGCGCGGGCGAGGGTGCTGGCGGGCCCGGAGGGGGTGGCGGAGGTTGCGGCGTCGCCCTGCGACATCGTGCTCAACGGCATCACCGGGGCCCTGGGGCTGACCTCCACGCTCGCCGCGCTGGAGGCGGGCCGGGTGCTCGCGCTGGCCAACAAGGAGTCGCTGATCGTGGGCGGCCCGCTGGTCAAGCGCCTGGCCCGGCCGGGGCAGATGATCCCCGTGGACTCCGAGCACTCCGCGCTCGCCCAGTGTCTGTGGGCGGCCGGGCCGGGCGGGGCCGACCCGGCGGCCGTACGGCGGCTGGTGGTGACGGCGAGCGGCGGCCCGTTCCGGGGCAGGAAGCGGGCCGAGCTGACGGACGTGACCCCGGAGATGGCGCTGAACCACCCGACCTGGAGCATGGGCCCGGTCATCACGGTGAACTCGGCGACGCTCGTCAACAAGGGCCTGGAGGTGATCGAGGCCCATCTGCTGTTCGACATCGGGTTCGACCGGATCGAGGTGGTGGTCCACCCGCAGTCGATCATCCACTCGATGGTGGAGTTCGCCGACGGCTCGACGATCGCCCAGGCGAGCCCGCCAGACATGCGGTTGCCGATCTCGCTCGCGCTGGCCTACCCCGACCGGGTGCCCGGAGCGGCCCGGGCGGTCGACTGGACCACCGCCCACACCTGGACCTTCGAGCCGCTCGACGACGAGGCGTTCCCGTCGGTCGCGCTGGCCCGTCACGTGGGCGCCCTGGGCGGCACGGCGCCTGCGGTCTACAACGCGGCGAACGAGGTGTGCGTGGAGGCGTTCCTGAAGGGCGCCCTGCCGTTCCTCGGCATCGTGGACACGGTGGAACGCGTGGTGGCCGCCCACACCCCCGGCCCGGCGGCGTCCGTGGAGGAGGTCCTCGCGGCGGACGCGTGGGCGAGGGCGCGGGCGGCCGAACTGACGAGCTGAGCCCGTGGCGCGACCCGGGTCAGGCGGGCCGCGCCGCGGGCCGGCGGGGTCAGGCCGCCGAGCAGGTCAGGGTCGGGGTGCTGCCGCTCGATCCGTTGGCCAGGAAGCCGAACGTGGTCGAGGCGCCGGCGCCCAGGCTGCCGTTGTAGCTCACGTTCTTCACGCTGACGTCGCTGCCGGACTGGCTGAGTGTGCCGTTCCAGACCTGCGTGATCGTGACGCCGCTCGGCTGGGTCCATCTGGCGGTCCAGCCGCCGATGGACGAGGAGCCGGCCTTCACCGTCACCTCACCCTGGAAGCCGCCGCCCCACGAGCTGACGACCTTGTAGGTGGCCGAGCAGCCGCCGGGGCCCGCGGTCGGGCTCGCCGAGGGGCTGACCCTCGGGCTCGGCGAGGTGTTGGGGGAGGTTCCGGGGGACGGGGAGACGGGCGGGTTGGGGCTCGGGCTGGTGCTCGGGCCCGTGCCGACGCCGGTCACCTCGCCGTTGCCGCCGTCGAAGACGACGTCGGAGCAGCTGTAGAACGTCTCGTTGCTGTCCGAGCGCTGCCACACGGTGTAGATGATGTGGCGGCCGCTCTTACCCGACGGCAGGTGGGCGTTCCAGTAGTAGTGGCCGTCCTCGGTGCCCACCGAGCCGACGCTCGGCGGGTCGGTGACGCTGTCGAACGGCGTCGACTCCAGGTCGCTCCAGGCCAGCGGCCGGGTCGGGCTCCAGGAGTCCTTGGTGATGTACGACCGGAACGTGCCGGGGTGCGCGGCCCACTTGTTGTACTTGAACTCGATGGTCGCCCCGGACGTCAGGTGGGTGACCGGCCAGTCGTCGCGGGCGAGGTCGAAGCCGCTGAAGTCGTAGACGATCGCGCCGCCGCTGCACAGCTGCCCGTCCGGGATGAAGCCGGACATCCGGCCCGCGCCGTCCGAGCGGAGCACGGCGAACCAGTTGTACAGCGCGTTGGTCCCGCCCTTGGCGACCGCGGCCGCGCAGGCGGGGTTCTTCGGCTGGATGGCTCCGCTCGAGGTCGTGCCGTCCTTCCAGCACAGGTAGGTACGGCTGCCGGGCACCATCGGGGCGCCGTGCGCGGACGCCGGGGAGGCGAGCACGACGGCGGAGACGAGGGCGGACAGCGCGGCGACGATCAGCCCGATCGTCGCTTTCGACAGTTTTCTTCGTGGTCTACCCACGGGCTACCCTTTCGCGTGGTCATGGCTGCCGCACTCGTGGTGCAGCACGGCACCGCCGACGGCGCGAGCACGTCGGCCCGGGGGGACAGCCGTTGACTTACCAACCAGGTGGTGCGTAGAGCGCTCTCGCGATTCGGACTCTAGGTCGGCCTCCGCCGCCTGCCCACCCGTACGAGGGCCACCGTGCCCGTCCTCGCAGGTGGCGGCTCTTCCTTCGGCCGCAGGTCATGAAACCTTCATTCCTCGTGAAAAGGTTTCGGGCCGTCCGGCGTCGCGGCACTCCTTAGACTGGGAGGGCCCCCCATCGGGCGTCGCCTATTACAACAAGGTGCAGAAATGTCTGTTGATCTCGGGATTCCCGCCGTACGGACCCAGCCGATCGCCAACCGGCGGGTGTCACGCCAGATCATGGTCGGCTCGGTCCCCGTCGGCGGGGACGCGCCGGTCTCGGTGCAGTCCATGACCACCACGCTGACCGCCGACGTCAACTCCACCCTGCAGCAGATCGCCGAGCTCACCGCCGCCGGCTGCCAGATCGTCCGCGTCGCGGTCCCCTCCCAGGACGACGCCGACGCGCTGCCGGCCATCGCGAGGAAGTCCAAGATCCCGGTCATCGCCGACATCCATTTCCAGCCCAAATACGTCTTCGCGGCGATCGAGGCGGGGTGCGCGGCCGTCCGGGTGAACCCCGGGAACATCAAGAAGTTCGACGACAAGGTCGGCGAGATCGCCCGCGCCGCCTCCGACGCCGGCGTGCCGATCAGAATCGGGGTCAACGCCGGCTCGCTCGACCCGCGCCTGCTGCAGAAGTACGGCAAGGCCACCCCGGAGGCCCTGGTCGAGTCGGCGCTGTGGGAGTGCTCCCTGTTCGAGGAGCACGGCTTCCGCGACATCAAGATCTCGGTCAAGCACAACGACCCGGTCGTCATGATCCAGGCCTACCGGCTGCTCGCCGAGCGCTGCGACTATCCGCTGCACCTCGGCGTGACCGAGGCGGGGCCGGCCTTCCAGGGCACGATCAAGTCCGCGGTGGCGTTCGGCGCGCTGCTGGCCGAGGGGATCGGCGACACGATCCGGGTGTCGCTGTCGGCGCCTCCGGTCGAGGAGGTCAAGGTCGGCACGCAGATCCTCGAGTCGCTGGGCCTGCGCGAGCGCGGCCTGGAGATCGTCTCCTGCCCGTCCTGCGGCCGTGCCCAGGTGGACGTGTACACCCTCGCCGAGCAGGTGCAGGCCGGGCTGACCGGGCTCAAGGTGCCGCTGCGCGTGGCCGTGATGGGCTGCGTGGTCAACGGCCCCGGCGAGGCCAGGGAGGCCGACCTCGGTGTCGCATCCGGCAACGGCAAGGGCCAGATCTTCGTGAAGGGCGAGGTCATCAAGACCGTCCCCGAGTCGCAGATCGTCGAGACCCTCATCGAGGAGGCCCTGCGCCTCGCCGAGGAGATGGGCGTCGACGTGGACTTCGACGATGACGAGGCCGCCGGTCCGGAGGTCGTCGTCCGCTGACCCCGGCATTACAGTTCGCAATGCTCTGACTACACAATGGCAATGATCGGGTAGTACGGACCGTACACGGTCGATCACATCGCGAAGCTGTCCTCTGCTGTTCGGAAGCAGAGGAGCAATGCCGGTGAAGCGGGTCGTTGGTGTGATCGCGGGCGTGGCGACGCTGGTCGCCGGGCTGGTCGGTCCGGAAGGGGTGGCCGCCGGGTCGGACCGGTCGGGGCACTGGGGGCCGCCGCAGCGTCCGCTCGAATGGAAGCAGTGCCCGCCGGAGACCAAGTCGGCCTCCGGCGGCCTGCTCGGCCTCGGCTCGGCCCGGCCGATCCGGCCGGCTCGCCGGGGCGACCGCCGGGAGTCCGTGCAGGAGTGCGCGGAGCTGCGCGTCCCGCTCGACTACCGCGAGCCGTACGGCCAGCAGATCACGCTGGCGCTCAACCGGATCAAGGGCACCGCCTCACGTGACGGCAACCACCTCGGCGCGCTGCTGGTGAACCCCGGTGGACCGGGCGGCGAGGGGCTCAGCCTGGCCAGGTACGTCGCGGCACGGCTGCCCAAGGACGTCGCGGCACGGTTCGACATCATCGGTTTCGCCCCGCGTGGGGTGGCGCCCAGCCAGCCCGCCATCTCCTGCGTGGACCCGGCCCGCTTCTACGCGCCGCCCCGGCCGGACAACGTGCCGAGGAACGACGCCGAGGAGCAGGTGCTGGCCGGCCGGGCCAGGCAGTACGCCGAGGGCTGCGGCAACCGCTGGGCCTGGTTCCTGCCCTACCTGACCACGGAGAACTCCGCGCGGGACATGGACGCCGTGCGCGCGGCGCTCGGCGAAGAGAAGATCAGCTACCTCGGCTACTCGTACGGCACCTACCTGGGGGCGGTCTACGCCACCCTGTTCCCACAGCGGGTGCGCCGCCTCGTGCTCGACAGCGTGGTGGATCCCGACGGCGTCTGGTACGAGGCCAACATCGCCCAGGACCACAGCTTCGACCGGCGGCACCGCGACTTCCTCGCCTGGGTGGCCGAACACGACGACGTCTACAAGCTGGGCGCGACGCAGGCGGCGGTGTCCTTCGCGTGGTACTCCATGCGCTCCCGCCTGCACGACAGGCCCGCGGGCGGGGTCGTGGGCCCGAGCGAACTGGACGACGTCTTCTCCAACGGCGCCTACAGCGACCGGCTCTGGCCCTACCTGGGCGCCGCCTTCTCGTCCTACGTCCGCAACGGCGATCCCACGGTCCTGGTGAAACTGTTCCACCTGGAGGCCGAGATCGACGCGGAGGAGGAGAACTCCTACGCGGTCTACCTGGGCGTGGAGTGCCGCGACGCGGCCTGGCCTCGATCCTGGGACCGCTGGCGGGCCGACACGCGCCGGGCGCACACCGAGGCGCCGTTCATGGCCTGGCCCAACGCCGTCTACAACGCGCCGTGCGCCTTCTGGCCGGAGAAGGGCGGCACGCCGGTCAAGGTGGGTACGTCGCACCTGCCGCCGGTCCTGCTGATCCAGGCCGAGCGCGACGCCGCCACGCCGTACGAGGGGGCGCTACGCATGCGCCGCCTGTTCCCGACCGCGCGCCTGCTCACCTCGGGCGGCGGCAACCACGGCGTGTCGCTCGCCGGGAACGCCTGCGTGGACCGGCAACTGGCGGCCTACCTGCGTGATGCGGCGCTGTTGCCGCAGCGCAGAGGCAAGCGGGGTGCCGACGCGACCTGCCCGGGAGAGCCGGAGCCGCGGGCCGCGCTGATGAAGGTCGCGGCGGGTGCTCCGGGAACGGCGTCCCACGCCTCCGACGTACGGTGAGCCCGGCCGGGCCGATACCTCCCAAACGCGAACCGTTCGCGTAGGCTGGGCCCGTGATGCTGCGAACATCGGCGTCGCGCGTGCTCGACGACAGCGATCGTGACGAGGTGCTGGCGCTCCTCGACACCGATCCGGTCGCCAATGTGTTCGTAGCGGCCCGGGTCAGGGCCGTCGGCCTCAGCCCTTCACGGCTCGGCGGTCAGATGTGGGGCTACGGCCCGCGCGGAGGGCTGGTGTCCCTGTGCTACGCGGGTGCCAACCTGGTGCCCGTGAACGCCACCCGCGAGGCCGTGCACGCCTTCGCCGACCGGGCTCGCAAGCAGGGCCGTCGCTGCTCGTCCATCGTCGGCCCGGCCGACCCCGTGGAACAGCTCTGGGAGCGGCTGGAGCCGCACTGGGGCGGCGCCCGGGCGATCCGGTGGGCGCAGCCGGTCATGGCCACCAGTTCCGCGCCCGCCGTCGAGCCGGACCCGCTCGTACGGAGAGTCCGTCCCGAGGAGTTCGGCATCCTGCTGCCCGCCTGCGTGGCGATGTTCACCGAAGAGGTGGGCGTCTCTCCGGACAACGGCGACGGCGGAGCTCTCTACCGGTCCAGGGTCGCCGAGCTCATCCGCATCGGGCGGTCCTACGCGCGCATCGACGACGGCCAGGTGGTCTTCAAGGCCGAGATCGGCGCGGTGACGCCGCAGGCGTGCCAGATCCAGGGCGTGTGGGTCCACCCCGACCTGCGCGGGCGCGGCCACGCCGCGGCGGGCATGGCCGCCGTGGTCGAGCAGGCGCTGAAGTACTTCGCCCCGGTTGTCACCCTCTACGTGAACGACTTCAACCTCCCGGCCAGGGCCGTCTACCGCAAGGTGGGCTTCCAGGAGGTCGACACGTTCATGTCCGTGCTGTTCTGACCGGCGCTGTTCTGACCGGTGCTGTTCTGAGCCTGTTGTTCGAGCGCGTGTTTTTCAAGCGAGTGCTGTTCTAGGCGCTGAGGCCGGCCTGCGCCGGTCGCACCAGCCGGGTCAGCAGGTGGTCCAGCTCGGCCGCCGGGTCGCGGGTCAGCCCGGCGTGCACCGGCCCGGTCTGCACGACCGTGCTGCGCGGCGCGGTGAGCCAGCGGAACCGTGCGCCAAGCGGCTCCCCGCACAGCGGCCCCGCCTCCTCGCCACACGCCCGCTCGTAGGCGGCGAGGGCCAGCCGTACGCCGGGCAGGTCCACCGGCGCGCCCAGCGCCAGCAGCCGGGCCTCGTCCAGCTCCACCCGCGCGCACAGGTAGCCGCGCGGCTGGCAGTAGAGGATGACCCCCGCGTTGACCAGTTCGCCCCGCTCCACGCTGGGCACCACGCGGATCACCGCGTACTCGTAGACGTCCAGGTCGCTCATCGGCCGCCCTCTCGCGCCGCACGCCAGAAACCGCCGATCGTCGCGTTCCGCTCGCCGCGTCGCGGCGCGGGAGCGGCGGCGGTGCCGATAGCGGGGTCGGGCAGCCAGTCGCGGGGCCCGGCGACCCGGGCGAGCAGGTGCTCGGTGTAGGCCCGCCGTACGGCCTGCGCGTCCGCGAAGCCCGGCTCGCCCTCCAGCCACTCGTCCGGCACCAGCGCGGTCACCTCGTCGAGCAGCGGGCGGGTGACGAGCCCGGCCAGGTCCGCGTCGGCCTGCTCCAGCTTCGTCGCGAACGGCGCGAGCACGTGGTCGCGGCCGTCGAACCGGCGGCGGGGGTCGGCCGTCGGCCAGTTGTGGTGGAACCACAGGGCAGCGCCGTGGTCGATCAGCCACACGCCGCCGTGCCAGACGAGCAGGTTGGGGTTGCGCCAGCTCCGGTCGACGTTGTGGACGAAGGCGTCGAACCACAGCACCCGGGAGGCGAACTCCGCGTCGGGCTCCCAGGCGAGCGGGTCGAAACCGAGCGCTCCGGGCAGGAAGTCGATCGCGAGGTTGTGCCCGGCGCTCGCCGTGAGCAGGTCCTGGATCTCCTCGTCGGGCTCGCGGACGCCGAGCTGCGGGTCGAGGTCGATGACCTTGAGCTCCGGCGTGGCGAAGCCGAGCCGCCTGGCGAGTTCGGCGCAGACGATCTCGGCGACGAGCACCCGCCGGCCCTGCCCGGCACCGCGGAACTTCACGACGTACGTGCCGAGGTCGTCGGCTTCGACGACTCCGGGCAGCGACCCGCCCTCGCGCAGGGGCGCGACGTACCGGGTCGCCGTGATCTGTTCGAGCACGAGAGGAAGGCTACCGGCAGGACCGGCGGGCGCTCCCCTCCACGCGCCCGCCGGCCGTTAGGCCGACCCAGTTCGGCTGACCCAGTTCGGCCGACTCAGGTGGCCTTGCTGGGCAGCCACCACATCCGGCCCTCGGCGACGTCGTGGTAGACGTCGAGCAGATCCATGCCGGTGGTCTTGCTGCGTGACTCGGCGGCGGCCCAGGCGTACACGCCGCGTGCGATCGAGCCGCGCTCCTGCTGGACCCGCAGCGCGTAGACGAGGGCCCTGATCTCGTGCACCCTCCGGTTCTCCGGCTCGGCCTGCGCGGCGAGCTCGGCGAGCTGGCAGGCCAGGCGCAGGTCGCCGTCGGCCGCCGCAGCGACGGCCCGGCCCGCGACCGACGCCGCGCCCGCCGACAGCTCGGCGACCGCGCGAGCGAACACGGCGTCCGGTGCGGGCTTGAGGTTGGCGGGGTTGCCGTCGTGCCAGCCGCCGTGCAGCCGCCAGATGTTGCGCACGATGAACTCGGGCTCGTCGTGGCGCTCGCGCAGGTAGGGCCGCCCGGCGAGCGCGGGCGGCGGCTTGACCGAGTGCAGGATCTCGTCCAGGCGGGCGCCGGCGTTCATCAGGTCGAGCGTCTGCTCCACCAGGCTGTCGAGATAGTCGGCCGTGTCGGTGAGCGCCCGGCGGACGCGTTCGGGCCCGCGGATCGGCAGCCCCCGCCCGGGGAGCAGCAGGTCGGCGTCGAGTGCGGCCATGGCCCGCAGCGCCACCGCCCAGTCGTCCGGATAGCGCTGGATCCGCTGTGGGTCGCCTGCCCCGGGGACCGTCCAGGCGAACAGGTCTCCGGTCAGCAGCACGCCCCGCTCGGGCAGGAACGCCCAGGTGGCGTCGTCGGTGTCGCCGCGGGAGTGGGTGAGCTGGAAGGTGACGTCTCCCAGTGACAGGGACAGCCGGTCGCGGTAGGTCAGATCGGGGAGCCGCTGCGGCGGTGGCCAGACCATCCGGGGAAAGCCCTGCTCACGCAGATCCACGACCGCGTTGTAACCGGCCGTCCTGCCTCGCTGGGCGAGCCTGTGGGCCAGCCCCTCCTGCGCCACTACCAGCGGGCGGGGGCCCGGCTCGGCGTCGAACTCCTCCATCCCGGCCAGCCGGTCGGCCCGGCTGCGGGAGAAAATCGCGTATTTGAGCGGTTCGGCCGACCACTTCCTGATCGCGCGGTACGACTGCTCGGCCTCACGGGCGTCGCCCGTGTCGAAGAGACCCAGCCCGTCCTCGCCGCGGACGACGTACACGTTGCCGCACGCCGGCCACATCGCCACGCCGTAGGCGATCTCCTGCACTCCGTCGCGGCGCAGCTCCGCGTAGGGCACGTCCTCGGGGCGCACCGAACCACGCCAGACCTCGTCGGCGTACGAAAGGATCGGTGATTCCATGGTCAAGAGCCTGATCCTCCGGGCGGACGGTGCACAGTAGGGAGATCCCTAATGTCCGTGCCGCCCCCGTGCCTTGCCCCCGCGCCTCGCCCTCACGCCTTGCCCTCACGCCGTGCCTCGCCCCTCGCGGCCGTGGGCGCCTCACCTTCGCACCCGCGCCTCGCCCCTCGCACCCGTGCGGGGCAGCGCCGTCCGGGCAGCGCCGTCCGGGCAGCGCCGTCCGGGCAGTGCCGTCCGGGCAGTGCCGTCCGGGCAGTGCCGTCCGGGCAGTGCCGTCCGGGCAGTGCCGCGCGGGTTACGAGCCGAATCGGCGAAACCGCTGTCCCGATGCGCGGTGCCAAGGACAAGTGGCGCCTAAAACGGCGGCACCTCGCGATCGTTCTTGAAGGAAGCTCCTTCGGCTTGGTCGTCGACCTGCTCTCTGATCGCATGGACGCCTTCGCCATTCGCCTCACCACTGGTCGTGCCACGACGTCCGCCGCTGGAATTTGCCAGAGGGCCGTATGGAGCCATGATCGTGTCCGGTGCTCCGGCAGGGTCGGCGGGCAGGCGTCCGGGCGGAGCGTCGGGCCAGTTTCGGGGCCGGGGTTCGGGGGCAGGTTGCATGATCTTCGGCAGCGGGCTGGGGTAGGCGTGTCCGAGCGGGCTGGTCCAGACGATCAGATGGGGTCCCGCCCAGGTGACCCGCCATCCGCCGAAGTGCCTGGCGCGGTGATCGTGGCGGCAGGCCAGGTGCAGGTTGTCGGCAGTGGTGGCGCCGTCGTCGGCCCACGCATGGATGTGGTCCTGGTCGGTCCGGGTGGCAGGCATGCGGCAGCCCGGCCAGGAGCAGACCCGGCCCCGAATCTGGACGTATCGGCGTAAGGCCGCACCGGCATGCCGCCGACCGGCGGACTCAGCGGACTCAGCGGACCCGGCGGACCTGGCGGACCCGGCGGACCCGGCGGACCCGGCCGCGTCGGGTGGGTGAGCGCCGGGGCGGCCGGTTTCCGGTTGCCTGGGCTCGGCGAGCTGGGCATGGCGGGCCACGTCGGCGATCAGGGGGGCCCAGACGCCGGTGGCGCCGGCTGCGGCGGCCAGTTCGCGAAGCTGGGTGACGGTGACTTGGAGCTCGACGATGCCGCCGCGTCGCGCATCGCGTGCGGGCCGTTGCGCGGGCGGGCAGGGGCGTCGGCCCGTGATGCCCGTCAGCAGCAGATGCCCGTTGTCGGCACAGACGGCAAAGCGCCATTGCCCGGTGAGCATGGACGCGACGATCCGGCGGGCCTGAGTGGCGTGGACCATGCCCCAGCCGGGCAGATGGGCCGGGTGCTCGTCGAGGCAGAGCAGGGTAGTGAGCTTCACCCGTATCTCCGGCACCGACCACGCCCGCACCGGCGAGGCGCGCACCGGCGAGGCCCACGCCGACATTGCCTGTGCCGACGTTGCCTGTGCCGACGTTGCCTGTGCCGACCATCCCTGGGTTGACGATGCCTGCGCAGCGGGGGCGCTCTCGTCGTGGTCAGGGGTCTCGTCGTCGCTTGTGTCGTCGGTCTTGCCGACGGGGGCGCCGGCGCGGTCGTCAGCGTGGCTCTCGGCGCGATCCTGCGTGGGATCTCCATCGCGCGCCTCGCCGTGGATTCCGGTGCCGGTCGAGCCGCCGGTCTCACAGGGGGCTTCAGGGTGTGTCTGACTGCGGGTCCCAGAGCACCTCGCGCCGCGGGGCTCGTCAGGGGTCTCGGCATCGGCCGCGTCGGCGGCCGCGTCATCGGGCTCGGTGGCGGGCTCGGCATCGGCCGCGTCGGCAGCCGCGTCATCGGACTCGGTCGCGGGCTCGGTGGCCTGGTCTGTGGGGCGGATGTCAGGGGAGCCGGCTGAGGCGTCGGAGGGGGTGGCATCCACGAAAGGGTGGGTGCGGACGTGAGTGACGATCTCGGCGTCGGACAGGCCTTCGAAGCTGCCGTCCAGGCTGCCCAGGAAGAGGTCGGCACGGATGTGGTCGACGGGCCGGTGGTCTCCCGCGCGTTTGCAGGCGCGGGCCAGCTCGTCGATGCGCTCGCAACCGGCCACCGCCCGATCAAGAGGCAGATCCAGACCCGAAACCGTCGCGGTGCCGTCGTCGTTGCGCATGCCGACCACGCGGCGCCTGCGCACCGCCTCCCTGTAGCGCTTCTCCGCCCAATCGGGGTCGATGGCCAGCACGAGACGCTGGATGTGCTCGATCAGCTCTCCCACCGTCCAGGCCGGGGCGCGGCTGATCAGGCGCTCGCAGACCCAGCCGGCCTGGGTGTCGGTCAAACCGCTCGTCCAGCGGATGAAGGCCGACGCCCGCGGCTCGTCCAGCTCTCCCGCCAGCATGGCCTCGCCGAGAGCAGGAAGGCGGCGGTGCAGGTTCCACGCCAGATCGAACGCCGAGTCCGCCCGGCGGCGGGACCACACCAGCGCCGCCCGCGCCTCATCGGGAGCGAACTCGTCGGGCACTTCCAGGCGGACCACGCTGTCGCCGGTGAACTGCTCGCGCAGCCCGACCTCCAGCAGCGTGTGCAGGAACCGTGCCCGGTCGTGGCAGGACTGGCGGTAGGCGGCCTTGAGCACCTCGACGGTGTCGAACCCCGACACCCGCTCGACATCGATGTCGGCCAGCATCTGGGCGAGTTCGGCCCCGGGCGGCATCGCCGCCAGCCCTTGAGGAATCGCCGACGGCGTCCCGTCCCCACTATGTGAGGACGGCCGCGCGAGAGCGGACGGCGATTGTGGCGCGGACACGGCGCGTGACCCCCGGGAGCGGAGACGAAGGCGACTGAACGGTTCCCGGCCGCCCGGACCGGGACTTCCTTCACGCAGACTCGGCTCAACACACGGCGTACGGCCACCGAGGGCCCGCCCACTAGGCTCACCTGTAACAGCTGCCCTCACTCTATCTCGAACACACTATCGATCCAAGCTCTCACCACCACAAACGTGGAGTCACAACCGGTCCCGCGTCACAGCTCACCGCGTTCGACGGCCAGGGCGAGTTCGACGCGCGACCGCAGGCCGGTCTTCGCGTAGACACGGGTGAGATAGACCTCCACGGTCTTGCGGCTGTAGTGCAGTTCCTCCGCGATCTGCGGGTTGCTCAGCCCGTCGGCGACCAGTTCGATGACGCGGCGCTCGCCGGGAGTGAGGCGGCCCGCCGGTTCGGGGACCATCCCGGCCTCCCGCAGGCGGCGTTCGGACAGCGCCGCCCAGGGCGCCGCGCCGAGCCGGGTGAAGATCGCGTGCGCGCGGGGGAGTTGCGTCGTGTCGCCGAGCGCGCCGAGGACCAGCCGGGCCCGGGCCTCCTCGAACGGCAGGCCGTCGGCGCGGGCCTGCTCCAGCGCCGCCCCCGTCCGCGCACGATCCCGGAACGCCCAGCCCACCGCCAGGTCGGCGGCGAGCCGGGCCCGGGGGGTGCCGTTCGCCGACCGCTCGTCCAGCCGGGAGGCCGCCGCCCGGTAGCCGACGTCGTCGCCCGCCGCTCCCGTCACCAGCACCTTGACCGCCAGGGCCCGGTGCACCACCTCGGGCACCTCGTACGCGAGGGCGCGGTCGAGTTCGCGCCGCGCGGCGGCGATGTCGCCCCGCCCGAGCGCCAGGCGCGCGCGGAACACGCATCGCATGCCCTGCTGCAGCGCGGAGCCGGGCGGGGGCTCGGCGAGCACCCGGGCGGCCGCGTCCAGCCTGCCCTGGTCGAGCAGGATGTCCAGCTCCATGTTGCGCAGCAGGGCGAGGTTCTCCAGAAGGCCCGCCTCGGCCAGTGCCCGGCCCGCGACCGCGATCTCCTCCAGTGCCCGTGCCCATTCGCCGCCCATCCGCCGGATCACGGCCATGGTCCGTACGTGCTGTCCGGCGATGTCGTGCCAGCCGAGGCCGCGGTGGATCTGCTCGGCCTGGTCGAGCACCTCGACGGCGCGGGAGCGCAGCCCGGCGATCGCCAGCACGTGCGCCGCCGACTCCAGCGACGCGAGCCGGGCGCCCGGCGGCAGCGCGGCGGCGAAGGTGAGCAGGTCGTCGACCGCCCGCTGCGTCTCGGCCCAGTCGCCCCGCACGAGCGCGTGGATGGCCAGATAGCCGACCGTGATCGCGCGGTCCTGCGGCGGGCAGTCGGACAGGCCCTCCCAGGCCCGCCGGGCGGCCTCCCTGCTGGGGAGGCCCATCTCCGCGCTGACCAGCGCCTGCTGGGCCAGCAGCGCCGAGGCGTCGTCGGCCTTCGGGATCTGGCGGCGGGCCACGTCGAGGGCCACTTCGTACCAGCCCATCGCGTGGGCCGCGCCGACCGCGGTGTAGGCGGCACGGGTGCGGCGGCGGCCGGAGGGCAGTGCGGCGAGCGCCCGCTGTGCCGAGTTGAGCGCCAGCGCGGGACGTGACCCCTTCCAATAGGCGAGAGCCTGCCTGGCCAGCAGTTCGCCGGGCTCAGGGGACAGCTCCGCGGCCTTGCCGTACCAGTGCGCGGCCGACAGCGGCGCGGTCCAGCGGGTCAGCTCGGCCGCGCGCAGCACCGCGGGCAGGGCCTCGGCGGGCGGCCCCGCCTCGGCCATGTGGGTGGCCCACTCCAGGACCCGCCTGGTCCCGGTCAGCCCCTCGCCATCGAGCATGTCGGCGATGCGGCGGTGCACCTCGCGCCGGCCGGAGGCGCCGAGGTCGTCGTAGAGCGCCTCGGCCACCAGCGGGTGCGCCAGCGCGTAGCCCTCGCCGTTCCTGGTGACGACGCCGTCCCTGACCAGTGCGTCGAAGGCGCGCTCGGCCTGATCGGGGTCGAGCCCGGCCAGTTCGGCGAGCGCGGGGAGATCGGCGGCCTCCCTCGTCCGCGACAGCGCGGCCAGCACGCGGGCGAGGTCGCGTCCGCCCCGGTCACGCTGGAACAGCCGGCTGAGGATCGCGCCGCGCCGCGCCCCCGGATCCGCCGAGCGCACGGCGCCGCCCTGCACCAGGGCCAGCACCGCCTCCTGTGCGAACCACGGGTTGCCCCGGCTCGCGACGTGGATCCGCCGCAGGACGGTGTCGCTCGGCGTACGGCCGAGCAGCGTGGTGACCAGCTCGGCGACCTCGGTCATCGTCAGCGGCTGGAGCCGGATCGACAGGTCCACGTCGAGCGGGGGAGGGTGGCGGGCGGTGCCGAGGATCGCGACGGCGTCGTGGCGGCGTGGCAGGGCCCGCAGCACGCTCAGGGTGTCGGCGTCGGCCAGGTGCAGGTCGTCGATGGCGAGGAGGGTGGGGCCGGGCAGCGACTCCAGCAGCCGGGCGGCCATCGCGCCGGGCGCCGCGGCGGGGTGTCCGAGCGCGGCCTGGTCTATCGCGTCGAGCAGGCCGGACAGGACGTCGGCCGCCTCGCCGCCCACTGCCCCGAGCGCCTCGACGAGTGGGGCGTAGGCGCGCCCGCCGTCCAGTTCGCGGGCCTGGCCGCGCAGCACGCGGAAGCCCTTCAGCCGCGCCGCGGCCTCACCGAGCAGATGGGTCTTCCCGATGCCGGGCTCGCCGAGGACGAGGACGGTCCGCGGCGTCTTCGACAGGGCCGAGACCACCTGGCCGAGCGCGCCCGCGCGGCCCTCCCCGACGGCCGGTACGTCCACGGCTGGCCGTCACTCCCTTCGCATCCGTCCGCTGGTGTCACGTAGGACGCGGCGGAAATGTTGAACGTGCACACGAAATGTGACGCGCTCCGAGAGTGATCGCAAGGGGGTCGGTATATCAAGATTCGAACACGGCCACGGCGGCGGTGGTCAGCGTTTCCTCGACCACCTCGGCGGGCACGTCCACGGTCTTCACCACGCCGGACTGCACCGCGCCGAGGGCGGCCCAGGCGCGTACGCGCGTGCCGGGGGAGGGGTCGGGCCCGGCCAGGCGGATGAACAGTTCACGGCCGAACTCCCTGATCGCCTCGCCCGGAGATCCGGGAGGGGCGCTGTCGGCGCCGCCGATGTCCTCGGTGAGCAGCCGGATCACCGCGCGGTGCCGTACGGCGAAGGCGGTGAACGCGCGCAGGAACTCCCGGTGGCCGGAGAACTCGCTGCCGAGCAGCGTGAGCAGGTCGTCGGCGGCCGGAGCGATGATCTCGGCCGCCAGCCGGTCCTTGGGATGGAAGTGGTAGGCGACCGCCGTCTTGGTCAGGCCGACCGCCGCCGCGATGTCGGCGAGCGACACGGCGGCGTATCCCCGCTCGGCGAACAGGTCGCGGGCCGCGGCCAGGATGCGGGACCGGGTCGCGTTGCCCTGGTCGAGTGTGGTCATCGTCTCATTTTCCGGCGCGACGCTCGCCGCCGATCAAATCCTTTTACCCTCGTTTTGTACGGCCGTACAGGACGGTCGTCAGGACATGCTACCCGGGACGGACGGCGATGAGCGGACTTCTGGGGCGGCTCGGCGGATGGTGCGCACGCCACGGCTGGATCGTGCTGACCCTGTGGGTGCTGGCGGCGGGCCTGCTGACGGCGGGCACCCTGGTGTGGGGCCGGCCGGTGAACAACAACGTGTCGATCCCCGGCACCGACGCGCAACGGGCGCACGAGCTCATGCGCGAGGGCTTCGGACCGGGGTACGACCCCGGCGGGACGGTGCAGCTCGTTCTCTACACCGCGAACGGCACGCTGATCGACAAGTCTCGCAAACAGGCCGTCGAGCGGTCGCTGGACGCTCTGCGGCGTACGCCGCACGTCGCCGAGGTGGAGACGCCGTACCGGATGGGCGGAATGTCGTCCAGCCTGCGGATCGGGATGATCACCGTACGGCTGAAGGGACAGGACACCACCAAGCTCGCGCAGACGTCCGAGCAACTCGTCGCCGTCGCCGCGCCGGCGGTGCGGGCGGGCATCGAGGTCGTTCCCTCCGACAGCTCCACACCCGCGGACAAGCAGATCAAGACCGGTGCCAGCGAGATCGCCGGCGTCGTCTTCGCGCTGCTGGTGCTGCTGTTCGCCTTCGGGACGCTGGTCGCCGCGCTCGTGCCGATCTTCACCGCGCTGATCAGCATCGGCGTGGGGCTCGGCCTCATCGCGCTGCTCGGCCACGTCGTCGACGTGCCCTCGACCGCGTCGATCCTGGCCACGATGATCGGTCTCGGCGTCGGCATCGACTACGCGTTGTTCCTGCTGTCGCGGCACCGGACGCTGCTGGCTGAGGGCGTGCCGGTCCACGAGGCGGTCCGGCGTACGGCGGCCTCGTCGGGCGGGGCCGTGCTGTTCGCCGGCGGCACGGTCGTGATCGCGCTGAGCGCGCTGATGCTCACCGGCTTCCCGCTGCTGCGCACGCTCGGCTGGATCACCGGCGTCTCGGTCGTGTGCGCCGTGCTCACCTCGATCACGCTGGTGCCGGCGCTGCTCGGCCTCCTCGGGCACCGGATCAACGCGCTGCGGCTGCCGCTGGCCGGGCGCACCGCCCGCCGCGACGGCCCGGCCACGGGCTGGGCCAAGCTGGGCGCCTGGGTGGCGCGCCGTCCCTGGCGGGTGCTCGCCGTCACCGTGGTCGTGCTCGCGGCGCTGGCCGCCCCGGCAGCCACGATCAAGCTCGGTCCGCTCGACAACGGGTACGGCGACAAGGGCACCTCCGCCCGGCGGGCGTACGAGCTGATCGAGGCGGGCTTCGGCCCGGGGGCCAACGGCGGGCTCGTCGTCGTGGCCGAACTGGACCAGAAGATCGCCGACTCGACCCCGCCCGACCCGGTCGTGCAGGTGCTGCGGCAGCGGGTCGAGCACACCGAGGGCGTCGCGTTCGTCGCCCCGCCGAAGGTCAACGAGGGCGGCCGCTCGGTGCTCATCCAGGCCGTCCCCGACTACGCGCCGAGCGACCCGCGGGCCCTCGACGTGGTGAAGCGGGTGCGGGCCATCGAGGTGCCCGGGGCGCACGTCCACGTCGGCGGCGAGGTGGCCGGGCTGGCGGACGCGGGCGACCGCATCATGGGCAGGACGCCGCTGGTCGTCGGCATCGTCGTGCTGCTCAGCGCCCTGCTCCTGCTGCTGGCCTTCCGCGCGCCCCTGGTCGCGATCAAGGCGGCGGTGATGAACCTCGTCTCACTCGGCGCCGCCTTCGGCGCCCTTGCCGTGGTGTTCTCCCACGGCCTGGGCAGCCGCCTGGTCGGCATGGACCCCCCGCCCTCGGCCGACGGGTCCTACCTCGCCACGCTGTTCTTCTCGGTGCCCATCGACACGTACGTGCCGCTCATCCTGTTCGCCGTGCTGTTCGGCCTGTCGATGGACTACGAGGTCTTCCTGCTGACCTCCGTACGGCAGGCCTACTCGCGCAGCGGGGACAACCGGAGCGCGGTGGCCGAGGGACTGGGGTCCACCGGCCGGGTCATCACCTCGGCCGCCCTGATCATGGTGGCGGTGTTCACCGCGTTCATCGCCTACCCCGACCCTCTGGTCAAGGTGTTCGGCGTCGGGCTGGCCGTGGCCATCGCCGTCGACGCGACCCTGATCAGGGGCTTCCTCGTGCCCGCCACGATGGTGCTGCTCGACCGGCTCAACTGGTGGATCCCGCGCTGGCTCGACAGGATCCTGCCGAACCTGTCGATCGAGGGCCACGAGGAGGACGGCGCGCCCGCCGAGACGGAGCCCGAACTGGTCGGCGCGGGCGGGCACGCCCGCGCCTGACCTCGATCGGCGTGAGGGATCAGAAGTTCTTGCTGCGGACCGTCCAGGGGGCCCTGGCCGCCAGGCCCGAGGGCCCCAGGATGTACGCCCGCGCCGTGGCGTTGTCGTTGAGCGTCATGTCCAGGAACTGGACCACCGCGGTCATGCCTTCGCTCATCTGGGCGCCGGTGATGAACCCGACGTGACCGGCCTGCGGCTGCTCGGCCAGCACGGCCGGCACCTGGGCCAGGTCGTAGTTGGCCCGGGTGTTGTCGTAGGCGATGTCGGAGGACCCGCCGTCGAGGAACATCACCGGAGTGTGCAGCTTGGAGAGCTCCGAGCGCGGGTATCCGAACGAACCGTCGGCGAAGAACCCGCTGTCCAGCGAGACGACGCTCTTGACCCGCCGGTCCTGGGCGGCGACCAGCGCCTCCAGCCCCCCGCAGGAGTGGCCGGCGGCGGCGACCCTGGACAGGTCGAGGCGCTGGTAGAGCGGTGAGCCGCTGCGGGCGTTCTCCCGCTCGGCCCAGCTGATCCCGTCGGTCAGCAGCGACGGAATCGGGGACCCGCTCTGCACGCCGTTCGACGAGCCGTCGACCGATGCGGTGTCCACCACGACGAACCCGCGGGCCGCGATGAACGTCAGCGCCTGGATCACCTCGCTCCCGTTGGTGTGCGCGCAGGCCCCGTTGCCGAAGACCAGCACGGGCATGGCACGACCGACGGCCGAGGGGTTCGACGGCCGGAACACGGTGTAGCGGTTGGTGCCGTACGCGCCCTCCCGAGTGACCGGGAAGTTGTTGTCGATGGCAGGACGGCCCGGCGGCGTGGGACTGGCACTCGGGGAGGCACTGGGGCTCGGGGAGGCACTGGCACTCGGCGAGGCACTGGGGCTCGGCGAGGGCGTGGGCGTGGGGGAGGGAGACGGCGAGGTGACGCCGCCGGTGCAGGTGACGCCGTTCAGGGCGAAGCCGGACGGCACGGGGTTGGAGCCGTTCCAGCTCCCGTTGAACCCGAAGCCGGCGCTGCCGCCGGTGGGGATGCCGCCGTTGTAGGAGGCGTTGGTGACCGTGACCTGCGAGCCCGACTGGGTGAAGGAGCCGTTCCACAGCTGGGTGACGGCCTGCCCGGCCGGGAACGACCAGGTCAGCCTCCAGCCGTTGATCGCGTCGCCGAGGTTGCGAACGCTGACGCTTGCGCCGAAGCCGCCGGGCCACTCGCTGGTCACCGTGTAGCTGACCTCGCATCCGGCCGTGGCCGCCGACGCGACATGGGCCGCGGTCACCGTGACGCCGGCCGTCAGCAGCACGGCGGCGGCAGCGGACAGCCGCGACCGCCGACGGAAAGAGCTGTCAAGTCGCACGGGCTTTCCCTCCGAGACAACGGGTGTTAGCGCTAACAACATCAGGACGCCGATGTCGACGGGTGGTGAGCTCCTGGAGTCGCGAGTCAACCCCGGCACAAAAGGGCGAGTCAAGGAAATTGATATTGCTGCTGTTCCCCTCGCGACGTGAGTTCCCTGTTGAGCAGGCGCTTCGGGGAAGCGTGTGAAAGGCCGGCCGTCAGGACGACGGTGAATATTTCATTCCCCCTGCTCGTCGTCGCAGGGTCAGGAGATCACTGGAGGGGGCGGGCTGTCCTGCGGATCGGGACTCTTCGGTTCGGGACTCTTCGGCTCGGGGTCGCGTGGTTCGGGACTCTTCGTCTGGGGGTCGCGTGGTTCGGGGCTGCGGGACTCGGGCGGCTCGGGACTCGTCGCCGGGGAGGGATCCTTCGCCGGACCCGGACTCTCCTTCGTGGGCTCCGAGGGCGACTCCTGCGGCTTCGGGCACCGGGGACCGGTGACCCGCACCTCGGCCTGGCGCGGCTCGCCGGGATCGGCCGGCTCGGTCGTGACGCGCACCCCGAACACGGCCCTCTTCCCGCACTCCACGACGCCGAGGCCGGCGGCCACCGTGAACGAGTAGGACGTGCGGCCAGAGAGCGTGCGGGTGTCGGACGCCGCCACGCGGCCGTCGCGCGTGAAGATGCTGGAGACCCTGACCGGGCCCTTGCCCGAGGTCCGCACCGTCACGGCCGCCGTCCTGCCGTCCCAATCATCGATCGCCACGCCCTCGACCGCGGGGGTCGGGCAGGGCGGCCCGGTCAGTTTCCGCGTGCGCGTACGGGTTCCTCCCTGTGCGGCGGGGACCGTGGACACCTCGACCCGCCGGTAGACGGTGGTTCCGCAGGCCGGGGAGGGGAAGGGCTGCTGCAGGCCGATGTGATAGGACGTCGCGCCCCGCAGCCCGACCATTTGCGAGGGCGCGGCGGCGAGCGCGTCCGGCGACGGCCCGGAGGCGAAACGCGCGGTGAGCAGGACCCGGGCGGCGGTGCTCGCCCGTACGTCGACCGTGACCGCCTGACCGTCGAACGCCGCGATGCCGAGATCGGTCACCCGCGCCGGCGCCGGCGACGCGGTCGCCCCCATGTGGGAGGGGGTGGCGCTCCCCTGCGGCCCGGAAGGTCCCGGCGGCACGGCCGGCCCGGTGGACACGGACGACACCGGCGTGCCGGACAGTTCGGGCGGCGTCGTCCCGGCGTTCTCGTCCGGCCCCGCATCGGTGGGTCCTGAAGCGGCCTCCGAGGTCTCGTCCGGCGCCGTCTCACCGGGTGCGGACTCGCCGGGCGCTGTCTCGTCGGGCGCTGTCTCGTCGGGCGCTGATTCGTCGGGCGCGGCCGGCGGGACCGTCTCGGCCGAGCCCGGGGCCGGGGGAAGCGCCGCCGGGGCGCTGTGCGGTGGCGGTGTGAGCAGGGTGTCCTGCGCGACCGGGGTCTGCCGGTTGGCCGCGACCACCGCCGCGATCACGGCGGCCGACAGCACGGCGGCGCCGATGGCGAACCGGGGCGCGAAGCGCGAGAGCCGCTCGGACAGCACGGTCTGGGCGAGGGACGTGGACGCCTCGACCGGCTCGGCCGGAGCGGCCAGGGGAAACGTCAGCGCCAGCAGGGTCGCGAGTTCGGCCAGGTGCCGGCGGCCCCGCTGCTCCCAGTCGGACCCGTACGCGGCGGTCGCGGCGGTCTCCAGGTCGGCGATGAACGCCCGTGCCGTGGGCGGCCGGTCCGCCGGGTTCTTGGCCATGCCGCGCGTGACGAGGCCCCGCACCGAGCCCGGCACGTCCGCCGCGGGGATGGGAGCGCTTCGGTGCAGCATGCGCAGCGCCGTCAGATCGTCGGCCCGGTACGGCCGGCGCCCGGTGAGGCACTCGTAGAAGACGCAGGTGGCGGCGTAGACGTCGGCGGCCGGGCCGGCGGGCCCGCCATACCACTGCTCGGGGGCCATGTAGGGCGGCGTGCCCGCGGAGGTCTCCGGCGAGCCGCTCGGTGTCGCGATGCCGAAGTCCGACAGCTTGCTGTTGCCGTCGGCCTGGATCAGCACGTTCTCCGGTTTGTAGTCCCGGTGGACGATGCCCGCGGCGTGCGCGGCCGACAGGCCCGCCAGCGAGCCCTTCAGCACGACCAGCGCCGCCTCCGGGCTGGTCGAGCCGTGCTCGGCGAGGATCCTGCGCAGCGAGACCCCGTCGACGAGTTCCATGACGATCGCCGCGCCGTCGCGCGCCTCGACGTACTCGTACAGGCGCACGATGTTCGGATCGTTCAGCTCCACCATGACCCGGGCCTCGTGGCGGAACCCAGCGAGGAAGCGCCGGTCCCGCCGCAGTTCCTCGCGCAGGTATTTGATCGCGACGTAGGCGCCGGTGGTCACGTAGGTCGCCAGCACGACCCGCCCGGCGCCGCCCGCGCCGAGTTCGCGCACCTCCCGGTAGCCCGGTACCGACCAGGCGTTCATGACGCCGCCCCCTCGGATTAGGTCGTCTCTGACAAATCAAGCCCTGCTGCGCGTGGCCCAGGCGGTGCCTCGCTGCGTTGTCGTCGTCGGCCGGAGGCTCCGCTCCGACCTCCTCCTCCGCCTTGCGATGCATCCACCTGGATCCCCGCTCGCGACGGGCAGCATTTGCCAGACACTCCCTGGCCCTGACTCAAGGTCTCACCCGAAAGGGCGGTTGTCACCGGAGCAAAAAAGTCACCTTGCGGATGTAGTCCTGGCCTGCGCGGTCACGTGCCGGGCCGCGCGTACGGCGAGGTCGCGGGCGCGGTCCACGTCCACCCCCACCAGGCGGCCTCCGCGCTTGACGATTCGCCCGCCGACCAGCACGGTGTCCACGGCGGCGGTGTCGGCCGCCGTGACGACCGCGGCGACCGGGTCGTGCACGGGCGCGAGGCCCGGGGCTCCGGCGTCCAGGATCACGATGTCGGCCTGCTTGCCGGGGCGCAGCGAGCCGATCCTGCGGTCCATCCCGATCGCGGCCGCGCCCTCGAGCGTCGCCATGCCGAGCACGTCGGACGCGGTGAGCTCCGGCGCCGCCTGCCCGGCGCGTCCGGCCGCGAACGCCGCACGCATCACGGAGAACATGTCGCCGGGGACGTCGGTGACCGTGTCCACGCCGAGTCCCGTCGTGATCCCGGACGACCGCAGCCTGCCGGTCTCGGGGTGGCCGTGCCCCATCTGCGACTCCACCGCCGGGGCCACCGAGGCCGTGCCGCCGCTGCCGGCGACCAGCTTCAGCGACTCGTCCGGGATGCCGTTGCAGTGCACGAACAGCACGTCCGGGCCGAGCAGTCCGGCGTCGTGCAGCCGCTCGACCGGGCCCTCGCCGGTGGCGTGCAGGCTGAGGCGCAGGCCGAGGTCGCGGGCGAGCGCCCAGTCGGCCCGCGCCGCCTCGACCGAGCCGTAGACCGGGCCCCAGGCGGCGAAGGCGGGGGTGACCAGGCCGTCGTCGGACGGCAGGAGCACCGAGCGGACCCGCCGCACCTCGTCCTCGGCACGGTCGGCGTCGCCCGTTCCCCGATGGGCGTACCCGAAGACCGCCCGTACGCCGGACTCGCGCAACGCCTCTACGGCCGCGTCGGTGTGGCCGGGGGTGAGCTGGATGTGCGACCAGTCGTACACGGTGGTGACGCCGGCGTTGAGCGCCTCGATCGCGCCCCAGAGGTTGGCGGCGTACACGTCCTCCGCCCGGAACGCCGGGGTGAGGGTGCCGAGGACCAGGCCGAGGTACGCGCCGAGCGTCGCGTCGGCCGCGATGCCGCGCAGCACGCTCTGCCAGACGTGGCGATGGGTGTCCACGAAGCCGGGCAGCACGATGCCGCCGGCGGCGTCGATGATCTCGGTGCCTTCCGCCGGGTCGTCCGGCCGCGGGCCGACCGACACGATGACGCCGTCCTCGACGACGACGGCCGCGTCCGGCACGACGTGCGGCCGCGGCTCGGTGTCGACGACGACGCCGTTGACGATGATCGTTCTCACAGACAAACCTCTTTCTCAAATGCTTTCGATAAAGCTTTTCGAAAAGCTATCAGGGTGGGGGACTAGGCTCAACCTCATGCGACAGCGGGACCGGGTCGACGAGATGATCGAGGGATGGCGGGCCGAACTGCCGGAGGCGGCCACCGTCCAACTGGAGATCGTCAAGCGCGTCAGCCGGCTCAAGGCCCGCATCGAGGAGGTCACACAGGCGGTGCTCGGCCGCTACGGCCTGACGTACGCGGAGTTCGACGTGCTCGCGACCCTCCGCAGGGCCGGTCGGCCGTACCGGCTCAAGCCGAGCAGGCTCGCCTCCCACCTCATGCTCACCACCGGGGGGACGAGCAACATCCTGCAGCGGCTGGTCGCCGCGGGGCTGGTCGAGCGGGAGCCCGATCCGGCGGACGGGCGCAGCTCGTGGGTCCGGCTCACGCCGCTCGGCGTCGAGAGGGCCGAGGAGCTGTCGCTGGCCACGACCGAGGCGCACAGGGAACTGCTGGCGGACGTGCCCGAACCGGCCGTGCGCGCCCTGGCCGACCTGCTCAGGGATGTCCTGCTCGCACTGGGCGACCGCGCCCAGCCCTGACCGCCATGACGCTCCGGGCGGGGCCTAAGGTGCTCTCATGCCGCGCAATCTCATCCTGTCCGGGGGGGTGGCCCACGACTTCCCGGCCACCTCAGCCGCCCTCGCGGGCGTGCTCGCCGAGATCGGCATCGAGTCGGAGATCACCGAGGACGTCGCCGGAGCCCTGGCCGCGCCCGCGCCGGTCGACCTGATCACGGTCAACGCCTTCCGATGGAGGATCGACGGCGACGACTTCGCGGAGGAGCGGGACCGCTGGCGTTTCGAGACGCCGGACTCCGTCAGGCGGACGGTGCTCGATCACCTCGCGAGGGGTGGCGGGCTGCTGGCCGTGCACACCGCCTCGCTCTGCTTCGACGACTGGCCCGAGTGGGCCGAGATCCTGGGCGGCGCCTGGAGGTGGGGCACGTCGTACCACCCGCCGATCGGCCGGGCGAAGGTCCGGCTCGGCGCCGGTCATCCGATCGTCGACGGCCTGACCGGCTTCGAGGTGACCGACGAGGTCTACACCGACCTCGACGTCCTCCCGGACGTGGAGCCGCTGGCGTACTCCGGAGACCAGCCCCTGCTGTGGGCGAGAACCGTGGCGGGCGGCAGGGTCGTGTACGACGCGCTCGGCCACGACACCCGGTCGTACGAGAACCCGGTGCGCCGCACCCTGCTGCGACGGGCGGCGCGGTGGCTCCTCGGGAGCTGACCTCCGGAGACCTACCGCCCCCAGAGCGTCGCGGCGACGAGTTCGGGCACCAGCGTCTCGGTGAGCAGGGCGACGTCCGGGTCGTCGTCGTGGCGGTAGCGCACCGCGGCCGCCTGCCCCTCGACCTCCCCGCCGACGGCCAGCACGCGCGACCCGCGCAGGCGAATCCACTCCATCGCCTGCTCGTCGTAGCGTGACCCGGGGAACAGCACGGCTCGGTAGTCGCGGGTCTTGGTGAGATAGACGTCCACGTGCGCCCAGTCGCCCGTCTCGCACGCGTCCGCCTGGATTCGCGGTCCCTCGCGGAACATCAGCGCCGACTGCTCGGCCGACGACAGCCGTTCGGCCGGCGCGATCGCGTAGACGCCGTGCGGCCCGTCGAGCAGCCTCACGGCGTCCGCCAGCCACTCACGCCGCCGCTCCAGCAGGTCGGCGGTGGCCGCCGCGGCCCGCCGTACGAGGCCCGCCACGGCATCGGGGCCATCGGCGAGCGTGAGCAGGAGGGCGAGCGTGTGCTGGAAGGTCCGGCAGGCGACGCCGCCCCGCTCCTCGCCCGCGAGCATCGGCACGACCAGGTCGGCGCCCTCGGTCACGGGGGAGCCGGGCCGGTTGGTCAGCGCCACGACGAACGACCTGCCCCGGTGACGGGCCAGGGCGTCGAGCGTCTCCCGGCTGCCGCCCGTCGCCGACACGACGACGGCGGCGGTGCGCGGGCCGGGCGGGGTGCCCAGCGCGGCGGAGGCGTATTCCGCGACGGCGTCCACCCCGGCCGCCCGCAGCCGCTGCGCCGCCACCCCCGCCGCGTAGCGCGAGCTTCCCATGCCCAGGAACACGACGCGGTCGAACCGCCCCTCAGTAAGCCGGGTGGTCAGCCCCTCGAACGGATCGCCGCCGTCCAGGAGGCCGGCCAGCGCCTCCATGGCCTCCGGCTTCGCCTCCAGGTCGGCAAGGAAGAGCTCCGCGTCCACGTCCATCTCCTTCGAAGAGTCTTCAGGCGTACCAGGCCCGCAGCACGCCCATCGGCGCGTACCGCCAGCGCGGCAGGTGGCGGGCGGCGTAGATCAGTTCGCGGCACTCCTGCTCGACCTCGAACGGCCGCAGCAGCGACCGGTCGAGCAGGTCGGCGCGGCCGGCCCGCGCGAGCGTCCGGGCGTAGGCCGCCGTCAGGCCCCGGCGCGCCGCGGCGGCCCAGGCGGCCGTCGCGTCCGGGTCGGCGGACCTGCGTCTGACCGCGACCTGCCCCGCGTGGTCCACGCTGGTGGTGAGCTGCGCGAGGTCGCGGGCCGCGGGCTGGTAGGGGTCGGCGTCGGCCACGGTCGGGTTGCCGTCGAAGTCGACCACCGCGTAGCCGTCCCGCCAGCGCAGGATCTGTCCCACGTGCAGGTCGCCGTGGACGCGGATCAGCGGTGTGGCGGGGGTGCGGGCGAGAGGCTCCAGTTCGCGGCGCAGGGCCTCGGCCCGCCCCGCCAGCCACGCGCCGTCCGCGCCGTCCGTCAGCGCCAGGGCCTCACGCAGCGCCTCCTCGGCGCGGGCCCGCCATGTCCCCTCGCCGGGCCGCGACAGCCGTACGGGGCCGGGGAAGACCGCGGACGGGGTGGCCATCGCGAGGTGCAGTTCGGCGGCGAGGGCGCCGACCTCGGCGGCGAAGCCGGTGCGGCCGGCCTCGGCCTCGTCGACGCACCACTCCCAGCCGTCCCGCGCCTCGGGCAGGTACGCCGTCACCAGGGCGACCAGCGCGTCCTCCCAGTAGATCGCCGCGTACGGCGTGGCCGTACGGCCGAAGCCGGCCAGATGGGCGAGCAGCCCGGGGGCGGGGTGCGGGGCCCGCGACGGCCGGGGGAACCACTTGACGACCACGGTCTCGCCGGCGACGACCGAGTGGTTGGTCTGGTCCACCGTGATGGCCCGTTCTCCGGGGGGCACCGGCGGCAGCGGCCGCAGCGCCCGCACCGAGAAGGGCGGCGGAGCGGCTCCCCGCGCCAGGTCGCGCAGCACGCGCTCGGTGATCCCTTCCGCCGTCTCCAGCGTGAGGACGCCGTCCGGGCCCTCGGTCACCCGAGGCCAATGGGAGCCTTCCACTCGGCCTCCTGAACGTGGATTCAACGCGGAAACGAAAGGAGCAGGTAGACGTAACGGGAAAAGTCTTGTCTATGTTGATGCGTCCTGCAACACTGGCCGCCATCCTCACGCAAGGGAGCCCCCCATGACGCGCCGCGTGCCCCTCGTCGTGGCCTCTGCCTTTCTGGCGTCCGCCCTGACCGCCTGTGGTGGAGGCGCGGCGACCGACTCCGCGGGTGCGCCCGCGACCCTCGACGCCAAGGCGGATCTGTCCAAGCAGAGCCTGACGATCTCGATCTGGGACGGTTACAGCCCGAAGGACCTTCCGCAGCGGGTGAAGGCCAAGCTCGGTTTCGACACCAAGGTCGCCATCCACGACACGAACGAGACGATCGTGGCCAAGCTGACCGCCGGAGGCGACAGCGGCATCGACGTGGCGTTCGTGTCCGGTCAGTACGCGCAGGCGCTCAACGCGCAGGGCCTGCTGGAGCCCATCCACCGTGAGCTGGTCCCGAACCTGAAGAACCTCTACCCCGAGGCGTCCCAGCTCGCCTACGACAAGGGCAACGTCTTCTCCGTCCCGTACACCTGGGGGACCACCGGGTTGTGTTACCGCAGCGACCTGGTGAAGACGCCGCCGACGAGCTGGAACGACCTGCTCAGCCCGGCCCCCGAGCTCAAGAAGAAGATCACCATGATGACCACCGAGCGGTGGCTGGCGCTGCCGGCGCTCAAGCTGCTCGGAGCCTCGGTCAACACCACCGACCAGGCCACGCTCGGCAAGGCCAAGGAACTGCTGCTGAAGGTCAAGCCCGACCTGCTGGCCTACGACGACACCACGTTCGGCGACCGGCTCAAGTCCGGCGAGGCCGTGATGGTCGAGGCATGGGACGGCTGGTGCCCGACGTCGGAGAAGAACGTCGAGTTCGCGGTGCCGAAGGAGGGCAGCGACCTCTGGGCGGACACGATGGTGATCCTCAAGAGCTCCAAGAACAAGGAGGCGGCGCACGCCTTCGTCAACTACATCCTCGACCCCGAGGTCCATGGCTGGGTGCCCGCGAACATCCTTTACAGGATCCCCAACAAGGCGGCCATGGACAAGGTGGACCCGGCACTGCTCAAGAGCTACCCGGCGCTGGCGGAGCCGCCGTCCGAACTGCTCAAGGGTGAGAGCCTGATCGACCTGGGCGAGGCCTCCACCGCGTACACGCGCCTGTCCACCGAGGTCTCGGCGGCGCAATGACGGCCCGACAGCCCGCCCGCGTCGTCGGCAAGGCGGCCGGCCGCCTCGCCACGATGGGGCCCGGGTTCGGCTACCTGACCGTCTTCCTGCTGGTCCCGCTGGCGCTGGTGCTGAGCTACACCGTGTTCAGGCGGGGCCGGTTCGGGGGAGTGGTCTACGAGCCGACGGGGGAGAACTTCACCCGCCTCGCCGACCCGCTCTACCTCGACGTGGTGATCGGGTCGGTGAAGCTCGCGGCGATCACGACGCTGCTCGCCCTGCTGCTCGGGTATCCGACGGCGTACATGATCGCGAGGCTGCCCGCCCGGTGGAAGGTCGTCGCCCTGGTGGCGGTCGTGCTGCCGTTCTGGACGAACTTCCTCATCCGTACGTACGCCTGGATCGTGCTGCTCAACTCCGAGGGGCCGGTGAACTCCGGGCTGAAGGCGCTCGGCCTGGGGCCGGTGGAGCTGCTCTACACGGACGGCGCCATCGTCGCCGGGCTGCTCTACGCCTATCTCCCGCTGATGATCCTCCCGCTGTATTCGGCCGTGGAGCGGCTGGACCCGCAACTGCGGGAGGCTTCGGCGAACCTGGGCGCACGGCCGGCCAGGACGTTCTGGTCGGTGACGCTCCCGCTGTCGCTGCCCGGTGTGCTGACCGGATGCGTGTTCGTGTTCGTGCCGAGCCTGGGCAACTTCGTGATCCCGGAACTGCTCGGCGGCGGACGCCGGATCATGGTCGGCAACCTCATCCGCGACCAGTTCCTCAAGGCCCGCGACTGGCCGTTCGGGTCGGTGCTGGCGCTTGCCGTGATCGCCGTGCTCGTGTTGCTGCTGTTCGCCCAGGCGTGGGCCGCGCGGAGGGCGGGACGCGGTGCGTAGACACGGCTGGCTCCGGCTGCCCTTCTGGCTGACCTATCTGTTCCTGTACGCGCCGATCGTCGTGCTCGTCGTGATGTCGTTCAACCGGAACAAGTCGCCCTACTCGTGGGGCGGCTTCTCGCTCGACTGGTACGGCAGGCTGGCGGGCAACGCCTCGATCCGCACCGGGCTGCTGAACACGCTGATCGTCGCTCTCGGCTCGACGGCGCTGTCCACCGTGCTCGGCACGCTGCTCGCGGTCGGGCTGGCCCGCCACACGCGCTCGCGGCTGCTCGACGCGCTCTCGACGCTGCCCGCGATCCTGCCCGACCTCGTCATCGCGATCGGGCTGCTGGCGTTCTACTCCGCGATCAAGCTGACGCTCGGGCTGCACTCCGTGCTGATCGCGCACACCGTCTTCGGCATGGCATTCGTCGCGGCCGTCGTCCGGGCCCGGCTCGGCGGCATGGACACGTCGCTGGAGGAGGCGTCCCGGGACCTCGGCGCGACCCCGCTGACCACGTTCGCCAAGGTCACCCTGCCAACGCTCGCCCCGGGCATCCTCGCGGGCGCGCTGCTCGCCTTCACGCTCTCCCTGGACGAGTTCGTGATCGCGTTCTTCACCGCGGCTCCGTCCGAGCCTACGCTGCCGATCGTCATCTACTCCATGGTGCGGTTCGGCGTGACCCCCGAGATCAACGCGCTGGCGACGCTGCTGCTCGCGGTGAGCTTCACCGTCGTGATCGTCGCGCAGCGCCTGACCAGACTGACCGAGGCCCTGCGATGACTCTCATATCCATCGACGGCGTCAGCCGCCGGTTCGGCGAGGTGACCGCGCTCGACTCGGTCGGCCTCGACATCCGGCAGGGCGAGTTCTTCGCCCTGCTGGGGCCGTCCGGCTGCGGCAAGACCACCCTGCTGCGGATCCTCGCCGGGTTCGAGCAGCCGGACGCCGGCACGGTGCGCCTCGACGGCGCCGACCTGCTCGCGATCCCCGCGCACCGTCGCCCGGTCAACCTCATGTTCCAGTCGTACGCCCTGTTCCCACACATGAGCGTGGAGAAGAACGTGGCATACGGCCTGGAACGGGAGCGGCTGCCCCGCGCGGAGATCCGGGAACGGGTCGGCGCCGTGCTGGAGACCGTCGGCCTGACCGCGCAGGCCCGCCGCAGGCCGCACGAGCTGTCGGGCGGGCAACGCCAGCGCGTGGCCCTGGCCAGGGCCATCGTCAAGCGTCCCCGGCTGCTGCTGCTCGACGAGCCGCTGAGCGCCCTGGACAAGAAGGTCCGCTCGGAGATGCAACTCGAACTCAAGCGGCTGCAGCACGAGGTCGGCATCACCTTCGTCGTGGTCACCCACGACCAGGAGGAGGCCATGTCGCTCGCCGACCGCATCGCGGTGATGAACGGCGGCCGGGTCGAGCAGGTGGACGCCCCCGTGGACCTCTACGAACGGCCGCGCACGCCCTTCGTGGCCGGCTTCATCGGGGCCAACAACCTCTTCACCGGCAGGGTCACGGGCAAGGGCCTGGAGGTCGACGGGCTGGGCGTGCTCCCCGCGCCCGCGGGGAGCGAGGAGGGCGGGACGGCGATGCTCGCGGTGCGGCCGGAACGGATCCGCCTCGGCCCGGTCGCGGCCGGCGAGGGGGTGCTGCGAGGCCGGGTCGTCGACGTCAGCTTCTACGGCGGCGTCTCCCACGTGGCGCTGAGCGTGCCCGGTCACGACCGCGCGGTGCTGGCGGCCACGCAGGGGCGGGCGAGGGTGGAGGCCGGCGCCGAGGTCGCCGTCTCCTGGGACGCCGACGACGCCGCCCTCGTCGACGGGGTCAGCGGCGATCGGCGGGCCTGAGCGGGTTGCCCGTGGCCAGGCGGGCGTAGTCGAGGATCAGCTCGACGGCCTTGTCCGGGTCGATCGAGTGGTGCCGGGCGATGATGCGGTAGCCGTACGCGTCCTCGAGTGCGACGAGGTTGCGGGCGATGGTCTCGGAGTCCTGCGCCAGCGTGAAGACGCCGTGGGCGGCGCCCGTCTCAAGGATCGTCTGGTACATCGACACCTGCCGGTCGAACAGCGTGGTCAGCAGCGTCGCGTAGACGCGGTTGCGGCCGGCGGCGCCGCCGAGCTCGCACAGCAGCCGCACCCCCGCGTCGTCCGGGCCGTCGGGCAGGCCCGAGCGGATCGTGACGATGAGCTTGTCCGCCGGATCGGAGATGCCGCTGATCTTCTTCACGCGCCGCTCGTAGAAGCGCTCCATGCCGGCGTGCTGGGCCTCGATCAGCAGCTCGCGCAGGTCGGGGTAGTGGTAGAGCACCGCGCCGGAGGTGAGCCCCGCCTCCTCGGCGATCTGGTTGAGGTGGACCCCCTCGGCGCCATGCTGGATCATCGCCCGATGGGCCGCGTCGATGAGGTCGAGCCGCCGGTCCGCCTTGCTCTTGCGCTGTGTCATCCCACCCCTTTCATTGCACCTCGCTTCACATCGCGCACACGATACTCCCCCAGCTCTTGACGGGTGTATCCCCCTCGTATTTGAATCTCGCTTCAACTAGCTTCAGAGGAGCCCCGAATGACGGCCACGCCCTTGACGATCCTGTTCATGCCGGAGAGCGCCTACGGACCGACGAACAACTGCGTCGGAATCGGCGATGTCCTGCGCCGCCGTGGCCACCGCGTGGTGTTCGCCGCCGAGGCGTCGTGGAAGGGCAAGCTGGAGGCGCTCGGCTTCGAGGAGGACCTGGTCGACCTGGCGCCGCCGGCGCCAGAAGAACAGGACGCGACGGAGCAGGACGCGGGCCAGTTCTGGAAGGACTTCATCCGCGACACCGCGCCGGAGTACCGCAAGAGCACCCTGGAGCAGCTGGAGACGGTCGCCAAGCCGATCTGGGAGGCGCTCGTCGACGGCGCCAAGTACTGCGAGCCGCAGCTCAAGGCCATCATCGAGCGGGTCCGGCCGGACGTGATCGTCGAGGACAACGTGGTGGCCTTCCCCGCCCTGGTGACGGCGGGCGTCCCGTTCGTACGGATCGTCTCGTGCAACCCGCTGGAGGTGAAGGGCCCGGGCGTGGCCCCGCCGTTCTCCGGACTGCCGGCCGACGGCACCGGCTGGGCGGAGTTCCGGGCGGAGTACGACCGGACCCATCGTGAGCTGTGGGAGGCGTTCAACGCGTGGGTGGTCGAGCAGGGCGCCCCGGCCCTGCAGGACCTGGAGTTCATCCACGAGGGCGACGCGAACCTGTACGTGTATCCCGAGATCGCGGACTACACGGCGGAGCGTCCCCTGGGGGACTCCTGGACCCGTGTCGACTCGTCCGTTCGGGAGACCGACGAGGAGTTCACGCTGCCGGACATCCCCGGCGAGGGCGCGCTGATCTACTTCTCGCTGGGTTCGCTCGGCTCGGCCGACGTCGAGCTGATGCGCCGCGTGATCTCCGTGCTGGCCCGCACGCCGCATCGGTACATCGTCTCCAAGGGCCCGCTGCACGAGGAGATCGAGCTGGCCCCCAACATGTGGGGCGCGGAGTTCGTGCCGCAGACGAAGATCATCCCGCTGGTCGACCTGGTGATCACGCACGGCGGCAACAACACGACGACCGAGGCGTTCCACTTCGGCAAGCCAATGATCGTCATGCCGCTGTTCTGGGACCAGTACGACAACGCCCAGCGCGTGCACGAGACCGGGTACGGCGTCCGCCTGGACACCTACGGATTCGCCGACGAGGAGCTGACCGGGGCCATCGAGAGGCTCCTCGGCGACCAGGACCTGCGCGACCGGCTCGCGGCGGCCGGCGAGGAGATCCGCCGTCGTGACGGCCTGCGCCTGGCCGCGGACGTCATCGAGAACATCGCCACCAAATGATCAAGGGCAGCCGGCTGATCGAGGACGCCGCTCCACGGGTCTTCTGGACCGACCGGCCCGGGGCTCCCGGCCCGTACGAGCCCCTGCACGGCCGCACCACGGCGGACCTGCTGGTGGTCGGCGGCGGCTTCACCGGCCTGTGGGCCGCCGTGCTGGCCAAGGAGGAGAACCCGGCCTGCGACGTCGTCCTCCTGGAGGCGCGCTCGATCGCGTACGGCGCGAGCGGCCGCAACGGCGGGTTCGTCTCCGACTCCCTGACCCACGGGCTGGGGCAGGGAGCGAGGTTGTGGCCGTCGGAGAACGCGGCCCTGCTCGCGCTCGGGCGGGCGAACCTCGCGGCCATCGCCCGCTTCGTCGACGACCACGGCATCGACGCCGGCCTCCGCCTGGTCGGCAAGACCACGGTCGCGGTGGCGCCTCATCAGGTGGAGGAGCTGAGGCGGGCCGAGAAGCTGCACCGCGAGCACGGCGAGGACGCGGTGTTCCTCGGCCGCGACGAGATGCGCGCGGACGTCGAATCGCCCACCTATCTCGCGGGGCTGCGCCTGCGCGGCACCGGCGGCGTCCTCGACCCCGCCGCGCTCGCGTGGGGCCTGGCCCGCGTCGCGGCGCGGCTCGGGGTACGCATCCACGAGGGCACCGAGGTCACCGCGCTGACCCGGACGCGGACCGGCGTTGAGGCCCGGACGGGAAACCGCGGCGCGGTGAGCGCCGGGCAGGTGCTGCTGGCCACCAACGCCTTCCCCTCGCCCCTGCGCAGGCTGGGCCTGTTCGTGCTGCCGATCTGGGACTACGTGCTCGTCACCGAGCCGCTGTCGCCCGAGCAGCGGGCGTCGCTCCGGTGGCCGGAGAGCCAGGGCCTGACCGACGCGGGCAACCGGTTCCACTACTACCGGCTCACCCGGGACGATCGCATCCTGTGGGGCGGGTACGACGCGATCTACAACTTCGGCGGCGGCGGCTCCGAGCAGCGGGACGCCACGCACGAGCGGCTCGCGCGGCACTTCTTCGCGACGTTCCCGCAGCTGCGTGGCCTGCGCTTCACGCACAGGTGGGGCGGGATGATCGACTCGACCAGCCGGTTCACCCCGTTCTTCGGCACGGCGATGGGCGGGCGGCTGGCCTACGCCCTCGGATACACCGGCCTCGGCGTCGGCGCGTCCAGGTTCGGCGCACTGACCGGCCTCGACCTGCTGGCCCGGCGGTCCACCGCGCGGACGCGGCTGCGCATGGCCCGCCGCCACCCGGTGCCGTTCCCGCCCGAGCCGCTGCGCTGGCCGGTGGTGCAGCTCACCCGCCGCGAACTCGCCCGCGCCGACGAGAACGAGGGCCGCAGGGGGCCCTGGCTGCGGTCACTCGACCGTTTCGGCATCGGCTTCGACAGCTGAGGACGACCTAATGACGACATTGATCAATCCCGCCGACGGCCGGGCCGTCGAGGACGTGCCCGACACCCCGCTCGACGGGGTGGCGCGGGCCGTACGCCTGGCCCGGGAGGCCTTCGAGCAGTGGCGCGAGACGACGCCGGGGGAGCGGGCGCTGGTGCTGCTGCGCCTGGCGGACCTCGTCGAGCGGGACGCCGCGGAGCTGACCCGGCTGGAGGTGGAGGAGACCGGCAAGCCCGCCGCCGTGTTCCGGGACGGCGAGCTGCCGTTCGCCGCCGACAACCTCAGGTTCTTCGCCGGCGGGGCCAGGTCCCTGGACGGCACGGGCGCCGGCGTGTTCAGCGCCGGATACACGTCCGTGCTGATCAGGCGGCCGATCGGGGTCGTGGGGGCGATCGCGCCGTGGAACTTCCCCCTCATCATGGCGGTCTGGAAGATCGGCCCGGCCGTCGCGGCGGGGAACGCCGTCGTGATCAAGCCGGCTCCCCGGACGCCCCGCACCACGCTGCGGCTCGCCGAGCTGTTCGCCGAGGCCGGGGCCCCGGAGGGCCTCGTGCGAGTGGTGACCGGCGGCGCGGACGTGGGGCGGGCCCTGGTGACCGACCCCGGCGTGGACATGGTCAGCGTCACCGGGTCCACCGCCACCGGCCGTGAGGTCATGCGCGGCGCGGTGGACGGCCTCAAGCGGGTCCATCTGGAGCTGGGCGGCAAGGCCCCCGCGCTCGTTTTCGCCGACGCCTCGCTGGAGGACATGGCGGCCGGGGTGGTCATGGGCGCCACCTACAACACCGGTCAGGACTGCACGGCCGCGACCAGGGTGTACGTCGAGAGATCGCGGTACGCCGAGGCGGTCGAGGCGCTGCGGGAGGCCGTCGCCCGCGTCCGGCCCGGCGACCCCTGGGCGCCGGACGCCGACATCGGCCCGCTGATCAGCGCCGAGCACCGTGAGCGGGTCCACGGCTTCGTGACCAGGGCGTCCGGCCGCGTCGTCCACGGGGGCGCGCCGATCGACGGCCCCGGCTTCCACTACGCGCCGACGTTGATCGCCGACGCCGACCCGGCGAGCGAGATCGTGCGGAGCGAGGTCTTCGGCCCGGTGCTGGTGGCGATGCCGTTCGACGGCGAGGACGAGGCGGTGCGGCTCGCCAACGCCACGCCGTACGGGCTGGCCTCGTCGGTGTGGTCCACGGACGTGGCCCGCGCGCTGCGCGTCTCCCACCGGCTGGACGTGGGCGTTACGTGGGTGAACGACCACCTGCCGATCGCCTCGGAGGCGCCGCACGGAGGCGTGAAGGGCAGCGGGTTCGGCAAGGACATGAGCCAGGAGGCCGTGCTGGAGTATTCGGTCACCAGGCACCTCATGATCAAGCACGCGGCCCCACAGGCGCGCGACTCGTTCCGCCCCGCCTGAGCAGCCCGCCTGAGCGGCCCGCCTGCTCTATGCGTCAGGGACGTTGCGCAGCGCCTCGCGGCGGCTCAGCCCGCTGATGCCCTGGTGCTTCACGTAGCGGAGCACCTCCTGCGGGTTGGTCTTCGCGTACTCCCGCAGCGCCCAGCCGATCGCCTTGCGGGCGAAGAAGTCGGTGTCCGACAGGCTCGGCTCGATGCAGGCGTAGAGCAGGTGGACGTCGGTCCGGTCCTTGAAGGAGTTCTGGCTCAGGATGGCGGTGCGCCGCTTCCACAGGTCGGCGTCGTGCGCCCACTCGAGCACCAGGCGGCGCATGCTCTCGGGATACAGCCGCAGCAGCGTGCCGATCCGGTGCACGGCGATGTCGTCCACCAAGTCCCACCACGCCCCGGTGACGATCATCTCCTCGTACATGGGGATCGTGTAGAGCGTCTGCCAGGACCGGTAGAAGCGGTGCGCGGACAGCTCGATGGCGGCGTAGCGCTCCTCGCGGTATTCCGCCTCGCGCCACAGCGCCAGGACCGCCCTGCGCCACTCGGGGGCGCTGTCCAGCCGGTGCTCGGCGAAGACCTTGCGCAGCGCGGCCCGCCGCGGCACGGCCGTCACCCCGAGGAAGGGCATCTCCGACTTCATGTACGACCGCATGCCCTCGGCGCGCGCGGGGTCGGCCAGCTCGGTCAGCGCGAGCCGTACGGCCTTGAGTAGCGTCATGACGGCTGGCTCGCCCGCTCGCCGGTCGCCAGGCCGTCGAACAGCAGCTTGACGAAGTGGTCGGCCAGGGCGTCGGTGTCGAGCCTGCCGCCGGGGCGGAACCAGCGCACGGTCACCCAGATCGTGTCGCGGATCATCCGGTAGGTGAGCTTGGGATCGACGTCGGGGCGGAACTGGCCGGCGGCCTGGCCGCTCGTGATCTGCTCCACCCACATGCGCTCGACCTCGTCCTCGGCCCGCACCAGGTAGTCGAACCGGTCGCCGGGCAGCGAGCGCAGGTAGTTCCAGTCGTTCTGCATGACCGTGATGGCCGCCCGGTGGTCCTCCAGCGTGCCGAAGCCGATGCGGACCATCTCCGCCAGGACCGAGCGCGGGTCGGTGTGCGTGCCCAGCACCGCGCGGTAGCGGTTGATCAGATCCTCGAGGAAGGTGCGCAGCACCTCGTCGACGATCGTCTCCTTGGAGTCGAAGTGGTGGTAGAGGCTGCCGGACAGGATGCCGGCCTCCAACGCGATCTCCCGCACGGTGGTGGCCTGGAAGCCCTTGCGCGCGAACAACTCGGCGGCGAGCTTGACGAGGTGGTCGCGCCGTTCGGACGCCGAACCGGCCGCCCCCCGCTTCGCCTTGACCGGCGCGGCCGTGCCGCCGGAGTCCTTACGCTGGTTCACGGCTCCCATTATGGCCGTCGAGCAAGAGCTTGTTCACATTCTCGCCTCGCCCGACCTTCCCGCATGGGCGGGATCAGTAGGGCAGGATCGAACCCATGGCGAAATTGGGCTATCCGTTCACCTTGGGGGTGGCGTCAGGAGAGCCGTTATCCGACGGCGTGATCCTGTGGACCCGTCTGGCCCCCGAGCCGCTGCATCCGACACAGCCCGGCGGCATGCCCAACCGGGCGATGACCGTACGGTGGGAGCTCGCCGAGGACGAGGCGTTCACGAAGGTGATCCAGTCGGGCACCGCGCCCGCGCAGCCCGACTGGGCGCACAGCGTGCACGTACGGGTGACCGGGCTGCGGCCCGGGGCCGACTACTTCTACCGCTTCTCCATCGAGGGCCACGTCAGCCCGGTGGGCCGCACCAGGACGGCGCCCGGCCCGGACTCGACCGCCCCCGTCCGGTTCTGTTTCGTCTCCTGCCAGCGCTACGAGCACGGCTACTTCACGGCGCTGCGCCACCTCGCCGCCGAGCGGCCCGATCTGGTCCTCCACCTCGGCGACTACATCTACGAGTACGGCAAGCCGAAGAACCCCAAGCCGGGCCGCTGGGTGCGCCCGCTCGAGTCGACGGCCGAGTGCACGACGCTCGGCGCCTACCGCGACCGCTACGCCCGCTACAAGATGGACCCGGACCTGCAGGCCGCCCACGCCGCCGCGCCGTGGGTCGCGATCCCCGACGACCACGAGGTCCGCGACAACTGGGCGGGCGCGCTGCCCGGTGACGGCGGCAGCCCCGCCGCCTTCCTCAAGCGCAGGGCCGCCGCGTTCAAGGCGTACTACGAGCACCAGCCGCTGCGCGTCCATCCGTCCGGCTCCGGCATGCAGAACTACCGCTGGCGGCCGTACGGCCGGGTGGCCGACTTCCTGCTCGCCGACACGCGGCAGTATCGCGAGGGGCGCGACATGCTCGGCGCCGAGCAGGAGAAGTGGCTGAAAGACCGGCTGCACGGATCGACGGCCCGGTGGAAGGTGCTCGCGCAGGCGGTGTTCTTCTCCCAGCGGAAGTTCCCGCTCGAACCCGTCAGCGCCGACGCCTGGGACGGCTACCCCGACTCGCGCGCCCGCGTGCTCGCCGCCGCCCCCGACGGGCTGGTCGTGCTGAGCGGCGACGTGCACAGCGCGTACGCCTGCGACGTGCGCGCCGACTGGGCGGACCCGGCCTCCCGCGCCCTCGGGGTCGAGTTCGTCGGGCCGTCGGTGACGAGCATGCCGGGCGTCACCGACGCGAGCGCGATCCTCGACCTGAACCCGCACATCGCGTTCTTCGACAGCCGCCACGGCTACGTGTCCTGCGTGGCGGACATGGAGAACTTCCGCGCGGACTACCGGGCCGTGGCCTTCGTGGACCGTCCCGGCGCGCCGCTGACGACGATCGCCGGCTTCGAGGTGAAGGAGAACAAGCTCCACCGCACCGACGTGTGATCGGGAAACAGGCGACAACCCAGGCCTGCCCTCTAGCAAATAGGAAACTTTCCTATTAGATTGCGGGGCATGCCTGAGCGATGCCCTGCGGGCGCAGCATGAAGCGAAGCCCTGACCTGCTCCGTCTGGCCGGCACGGTCCTGTTGCCCGGCTTCACCGGGACCACCGCCCCCGACTGGGTGCGGCGGCGGCTCGCCGGCGGGCTCGCCGGTGTGGTGCTGTTCTCCCGGAACGTCGACACCCCGGCCCAGCTCGCCGCACTCACCTCGGCCCTGCGCGCGGAGAATCCCGAGATCCTGATCGGCATCGACGAGGAGGCCGGGGAGGTGACGAGGCTTGAGGCCCGCACGGGCAGCTCGCGCCCGGGCAACTACGCCCTGGGCGTCGTGGACGACGTGGGCCTGACCGAGCGGGTGGCCCGCGACATCGGGCGGGACCTGCGGGCGGCGGGGGTGAACATCGACTTCGCCCCGGCCGCAGACGTCAACTCCAACCCGAACAATCCGGTCATCGGTCTGCGGTCGTTCGGCGCCGATCCGCGGCTCGTCGCGCGGCACACGGCCGCGTGGATCCGCGGCCTGCAGTCCACCGGCGTGGCGGCCTGCGCCAAGCACTTCCCCGGGCACGGGGACACGTCGGTCGACTCCCACCACGGCGTCCCGCGTGTGACGGCCTCCCGGGAGGAGCTGGCCGAGGTCGAGCTGGAGCCGTTCCGGGTGGCCATCGACGAGGGCGTGCGCTCGATCATGACCGGCCACCTGCTGGTCACGGCGTACGACGAGGAGCTGCCGGCGACGCTCAGCCCCCGCGTCCTCACCGGCCTGCTGCGGGAGGAGCTAGGCTTCGACGGCCTGATCGTCACCGACGGCATCGAGATGGCCGCCGTCTCGGGCCGGTACGGCCTGGGCGGCGCGAGCGCGATGGCCGTGGCGGCGGGGGCCGACGCGGTCTGCGTGGGCGGGGAGAACGCCGACGAGGCGACCCACGAGTACATCCGCGACGCCGTCGCGGACGCGGTGACCGAGGGCAGGCTGTCGGAGGAGCGGCTCGCGGAGGCGGCCGCGCGGGTGCGCGCCCTGACCGCCTGGCAGGCGCAGGCCCCGCCCATGGACGACCGCCAGGACGAGATCGGGCTGGTCGCCGCCCGCCGGGCCGTACGCGTGACCCGGCGCGGGGCCGGCGTGCTGCCGCTGGCCGCCGCCCCGCACGTGGTGGAGCTGGCGCCGGAGACCAACCTCGCGATCGACAAGGACATGCCGTGGGGCGCGGGGGAGCCGCTGGGCAAGCTGCTGCCCGGCACCACGGTCGCCCGGCTGCGGCGGCAGGACGTCCACAACGGCGTCGCCGGCACGGTGCTGAGCCAGGCCGCCGACCGGCCGCTCGTCATCGTGGTGCGGGACGCCCACCGGCACCCCTGGCAGACCGACCTGCTGGAGCGCCTGCTGGCCGCCCGGCCGGACGGCGTCGTGGTCGAGATGGGGCTGCCGGGCCGTACGGACCTGGGGGCGGCGCACATCGCCACGCACGGCGCCGCGCGAGTCTGCGGTCAGGCGGCGGCGGAGGTGCTGGCCGGCCTCGTCTGACATTGCCCATAGCATTGGTCACTGCTGACATGCGGATGGGAGCGTCATGAAGGTCGCCTACGTCACCACGGACCATCCGGCCGCCGAGCACGACGACGAGCGGGAGATCGCCCTCGCCGCCTGGCTCGGGGCCGGCATCGAGGGCTCGCCGGTGAACTGGCGCGACCCCCGCGTCGACTGGTCGGAGTTCGACGCGGCGGTCGTCCGCTCCGCCTGGGACTACATCGACCGCCGTGACGAGTTCGTCGCGTGGGCTCACCGGGTGGAGTCGGTGACGCGGCTGTTCAACCCGGCGCCGGTGATCGAGTGGAACACCGACAAGACCTACCTGCGCACGCTCGGTGTGCCCACCGTCCCCACGCACTGGGCCGAACCCGGGACGGACCTGCCCGAATGGGATGAGTACGTGGTCAAGCCCGCCGTCTCCGCGGGGGCCCGCGACACCATGCGCACCACGGACCGGGACGCCGCCGCGGGCCACGCGGCGACGCTGCTCGCCGCGGGCCGCACGGTCATGGTGCAGCCGTACATCCCGTCCGTCGAGCAGGAGGGGGAGCTGTCGCTGGTGTACTTCGGCGGCCAGTTCAGCCACGCCGTACGGCGGCACCCGATGCTCACCGGGGTGGCCGAGACCGCGGAGAACCGCGCCACGCTGCGCGACCCGGACGACGACCAGTTCGCCCTCGCCGAGCGGGTCCTGGCCGCCGTGCCGGCGAACCTGCTGTACGCCCGGGTGGACCTGGTGCGGATGCCGGACGGCGAGCCGGTCCTGATCGAGCTGGAGCTCACCGAGCCCTACCTGTTCCTCCGGGACGAACTGGCCGCGCCCGACCTGTTCGCCGAGACCCTCGCCGAGATGCTCAAGGGCTGAGATTGTCTAGGGGCTGAGCGGGCGGGCCCGCTCGGCGGCGGCGAGCGCCAGCCGCACGGCCTCGGCCGGGCCGGTGGCGGCCACCGGACCGGGCACGGAACGGCCCTCGGCGTCGAGGACCCGCCAGCCCCCGAGGGTGATCACCGGCGTGCCGCCCCGCTGGGCGAGCGCCAGCTCCGAGAGCGTGCCCCAGGAGCCGCCCACGACGACGACCGCGTCGGCGGCCCGCACGATCAGCGCGTTGCGGGCCTCGCCCAGGCCGGTGGGAAGGGCCACGGTGAGGTCCGGGCTCGCCCCGGCGCGGTCCCGGCCCGACAGGACGCCGACCACGACGCCTCCGGCCTCCCGCGCGCCCGCCGCCGCGGCGGCCATCACCCCGCCGTACCCGCCGCACAGCACGACCGCGCCGCGCTCGGCCAGCAGGCGGCCCACGTCGCGGGCCGCCTCGGCGTCCTGCGGGGTGCACTCGCCCGGCCCGCACACCGCCACCTGCCACATGCGCACAAGGCTAGGCGGAGATGCCGCCGTCCACCGGGATCACGGCGCCGGTCAGGTAGGACCCGGCGCGTGAGGCCAGGAAGACGGCCGCGCCCGCCATGTCGTCGGGCCTGCCGATGCGGCCGAGCGGGACGTTGCTCTCGATCGCGCCGCGCATCTGGGGATCGTCGAGCGCGAAGGCCATCATCTTCGACTCGAACGGCCCTGGCGCGATCGCGTTGACCGTGATCGACTCCCGGGCGAGCTGGCGCGCCAGATGCCGGGTCAGCATGTGGACGCCCGCCTTGGCCGCCGAGTACGCGTAGTTCTCCATGAACGGCACCCGGAGCCCGTCGATCGACCCGATGTTGATCACGCGTGCCGGGTCGTCGGGCGACGCGGCGGCGCGCAGCAGCGGCAGGAGGCGGCGGGTGAGGAAGAAGACGCCCTTGACGTTGATGTCCCAGAGCTTGTCGAAGGCGTGCTCCGGATACTCCTCGAGCGGCGCGCCCCAGCTCGCCCCCGCGTTGTTGACGAGCACGTCGAGCCGGCTCTCCCGCTCCGACACCGCCTGCGCCAGCGCCTCGACGCCGTCGGGGGTGGACAGGTCCGCCTGTACGGCGTGGCAGCCCAGCTCGGCGGCCGTGGCCTCCAGCTCGTCCTTCTTCCGTGAGGAGATGTAGACGGTGGCGCCCGCGTCGAGGAACCCCCGCGCGATCATCTTCCCGATGCCCCGGGACCCGCCCGTGACGACGACCGTCTTGCCTTCCACCGAGAACAGAGTCATGCGGGCAGCATACCGACCGGTCGGTTCCGCGTCAGGCACGTCACGCCTGGAAGCTCCCGTAGGCTCCGCGGAAGAACACCAGCGGGCCGCCGTCGTCGTGCCGGTCGAGCCCCGTGACCCGGGCGACGACGATCACGTGGTCGCCGGCCGGATGCTCCTTGTCCACCGTGCAGTCGATCCAGGCGAGCGCGCCGTCCAGCACGGGTGCGCCGCCGGGGGACAGGGCCCACGGAAGGCCGCCGAACTTGTCCCCGCCCTTCGCGGCGAGCCGATCGCACACCTGTCGCTGGTGGTCGGCGAGCACGTTGACGCACAGGGTCGTCGCGGCCTTGAGGCGCGGCCAGCTCGTGCTGGTCTGCGAGACGCAGAACGACACCAGCGGTGGATCGAGGCTCACGGACGTGAAGGAGTTGACGGCCAGGCCGCACGGCTCCCCGGTCTCCGGGTCGATCGCGGTGACGGCCACGACGCCGGCGGCGTACCTGCCGAGGACGTTCCTGAAGTGCTGGGGATTGACGGCCGGAATCCTCCTGGCGCCGTCATGGCCGACCCTCCGGGCCACAGGAATGCTCATCGCGCACGTGCCTCCTCGGTCGCCTCCCCATGAAGTCAAGGAGGGCCGGAGTCGATGCATTCCCTGTGTGTGGTTAACGGTGGCGCGTCCTGGCGGGCGTGGGGGACCCGCCAGGACGCGCTCCGCCCCGGCGCGAGACCTCGACCCCGGCGAGGGTTGGGGTCGAGATCTCGTTCAATCGCACGGAGTCCATGGGGAGCGGCCGTCCTCGATTGGCCGCTCCGGCGTGCGGTGGTACCGCGTGCTCGGGCATGTCACGCCGTTCCCGCACAAGGCGGTCATGTCGGTGGATACCGACAGCTCTGACATGTCGTTCCCGTCGCTCTGATAGGTCTGGGCTCTGGCAGGTCTGGGCTCGCGCCAGGGCGACTTCGGCGTTCCCGCACCGACCGCCCTCACGGGCCCACCTCCATTGGATGGATTTGTACCAACGTTTGGATAATGCGCGGCTGGGTGGGCTCTGGTCAAGGGGTTGTTTCCCGGTAGACCGAGATCCTCTAGATTTGTTGGAACAAAAGGGTGGATTGAGGAAAGATGGCACGATCGTCGCTCTACCAGCAGGTGGCCGCCGAGGTACGCAGGGCCATCTACGCGGGCGAACTCGCGCCGGGCGACCAGATCCCGACCGAGGCCGACCTCATGGAGGCGCACGGCGTCAGCCGCAACACCGTAAGGCTGGCCCTGGGCGAGCTGGAGAACGAGGGTCTCATCCTGCGGATGCGCCGGCGTGGAACGTTCGTACGCGAGCGCCGTCCCCTCCTCATGCGCCCCCAGGACGAGTTCCTCCCGTACGACCAGGAGGGGCGGCGGTTCGACACGTTCGTCCATGCGGTCCGCTCCGAGGGCCGTACGGCGGACCAGAGGATCGAGGTCTCGATCGTCGAGCCGCCCGAGGACGTGACCACCCGCCTCGCCCTCGCTGACGGCGCCCTGGCCGTCGTGCGCCGCCGGCTGCGCTTCGTGGACGGCCAGCCGTACAACACGCTGGACTCGTACTTCCCCCTGGAGATCGTGGGGGGCTCCGAGATCGCCCGGCCCGGCGACATCACGCGCGGGGCCAACCGGGTGCTTGAGGAGCTGGGCCATCTCCAGGTCCGCGTGATCGACGACCTGTCGGCCCGCATGCCGACCTCTGACGAGTCGTCGCGGCTCCAGCTGGAGCCCGGCACTCCGGTCGTCGTCCACACCCGGGTCGGCTACGACGCCGACGACACGCCCGTCCGCGTCGCCGTGTCCGTGCTGCCCGCCGACAAGCATCTGATCCGATACGAGCTGGAACGTCATTGACGAGGCCCGGACGCCCCTTGGCCTGAGCGGGCGTCCCCGGCCGCCGGGCCCTCCTCCGGAGGGCCGCTCCCGCGATTCCCATCCTGACCCCGGCAGGGGACCGCGCCGCACCCGCGCGCCCTAGCCGGGTCCGCCGTCTCCGGACGGACGCTGCACGGCATCATGCCGTCACTCTCAGTGATCAAACCGCCGCCGTCGGCACGAAAGGAATCAGGCATGCCCGCGAACACCCTGGATCTTGTTACGGAACTCACGCTGCGTCGCGCCACCCCGGCCGATCTGCAGGGGGTCCTCGCCCTGCTGGCGCGCACCGCCGGATGGCTGAACGGTCTCGGCGTACGGCAGTGGCCCGCCGGCGGCTTTCCCGCCGAGCGCATCGAACCGCTGATCGGCGCGGGCGTCATGTACCTCCTGGACGCCGGCTCCCAGGTGCCGGCCGCCACGATCGCCGTGGACGACCATGCCGACCCGGAGTTCTGGACCCCCGCCGACCGCCCCGGGGACGCGCTCTACGTCCACAAGCTCGCCGTGAGCAGGACCTACTCGGGCCGGGGCCTGGGGGACACGCTGCTCGACTGGGCCGCCCTGCGGGCCGCCGCTCACGACCGGCCGTACCTGCGGCTGGACTGCGCCAAGGACAACGCCCGCCTGCAGTCGTACTACCGGAAGGCGGGTTTCCGGCACGTCCGCACCGTCGACCTGCCGCACCGCGCCTCCGGCGCGCTGTTCGAGCGGGACGCCAGCGCCGCGATCCCGGCCGCGTTGTCCTATCGCCGCACGCCGGCGGTGCCGGCCCAGCGCTCGGGACATGCGGCGCAATCCTGGAGGGTTCTTGACATCACTGCACACAATGAGTTGATCGAGTGCTGAACAGGGCGGACGCCGTGAGGCGCCGCAAAGGGACCGGATACTGTTCACTTCATGACGGGATCCCTCCTTGAAGTGATCGCGCTCGACGTGCGTGACGCCGTGGCCGCCGAGGAGGGCGGAGCGGATCGCCTGGAGATCGTGTCCGACATGGACTCGGACGGGCTCACCCCCTCGGCGGACCTCGTCGCGGCGATCTCGCGCGAGTGCGGGCTGCCGCAGATGGTCATGCTCCGCTGCAACGCCGGGTTCACCGTGACCCCGGAGGAGCTCGACCGGCTGCGCGGCCACGTCAAGGAACTCGCCGAGGCCGGCGCGGCGGGCTTCGTCTTCGGCTTCCTGACCGAGGACGGGTCGGTCGACAGGGAGGCGACGGACGCGCTGATCCACGCGGTCTCGCCGCTGCCCTGGACCTTCCACCGCGCCGTGGACCACGCCGCCGACGTGCGGGCCGCCTGGCGCGCCGTACGGCTGCTGCCGAACCTGGCGACCGTCCTCACGTCCGGTTCGCCCGAGGGCGTCGGCAGCGGCCTCGGCGTGTTACGCGCGCGGGCCGAGGCGGGGGACGCCTCGCTCGTGCTCGCCGGCGGCGGGCTGCGCGAGGAGCACGTGCCGGTGCTGCTCGACTACGGCGTCCGCGCCTTCCACGTGGGCAGCGCCGTGCGGGGCTCGTGGCGCGAGCCGGTCGACCCGGACCGCGTCCGGCGCTGGCGCCGCATCGTCGACCGGCTGTGACCGCGCGGTTGTGACCGAGCAGCTCAGGCGCGGCGGCGGGCGACCAGGACGGCGTCGCGGATGGTGACCTCGCCGCCCTCCGGGTCCACCGCCGTGCGCGGCCGGGCCTCGGCCGCCGTGACCTCCCACTCGGCCGGATCGAGCGATGCCGCGACCTCCTCGGCGGTGAACATCATCTGCGGGAAGTGCATCCGCCGGACCTTGGTCAGCAGGTCCGACGGGTGGTGCCCGACGATCAGCAGGGTGCCGCCAGGAGCCACCGCGGCGGCCAGCCGGGCGAACAGCGTCCGCCTGGCCTCGCGCGGCAGGTGCATGTACTGCGCCGACACCAGGTCGTACGCGCCCTCGGGAAGGGCGTGGTCGCGCAGGTCCGCGCGCACCCACTCGGTGCGGTCCGCGACGTCCGCGCCCGCCTCGGCGGCGTGGGCGGCGGCCCGCTCCAGCGCCGTGGCGGAGATGTCGGTTCCCGTCACCCGCCAGCCTCTCGCGGCGAGCCAGACGGCGTCGGCGCCCTCGCCGCTTCCGACGTCGAGGGCCCGGCCCGGGGGCAGCTGCGCGGCCTCGGCCACAAGCTGCGGGTTCGGGCGGCCGCTCCAGACCGCCGTCCGGGAGCGGTAGCGCTCCTCCCAGGTCGCCTCCTCGAACAGCGTGCGCACCTCGTCCCGGTAGGCGTCGACGGCCTCCCGGGTCTCCTCGGCGATGAGATCCATGTTGATCGCCGCGCCGGCGGCCAGGCCCGCCGCGGCGGACGCGATCACCACGGCGCGCACGTCCGTCACGTTCCCCGCCACCCAGACACCGGGCACGGCGGTCGTCCCGGTCGGCTCCGCGGCGATCCGGGTGCCCGCCACGTGACCGCCGAGCTCCACCTCGACCGGCTTGAGCCCGAGCGATTCCAGCACCCCGGACCGGGCGGTGAGCGGCGCGCCGACGACGAGCGCGTCGAGCGCGACGACCTCGCCGGAGGCCAGCCGAACCCCGGTGAGCGCGTCGCCGGTCACCTCGATCCCCGTGACCGAGCCGTCCGCGACGGGGATCCGGCGCGCGGCGAGCCGCTCGGCATCCTCCTCGGACGGCGCGGGGCAGTGGTGGGCCAGGAACACCACGTCCTCGCTCCACTGCCGCCACAGAAGGGCCTGCTCGACGGCGAGCGGCCCGGTGGCCAGCACGCCGATGCGCCGGTCGCGGACCTCCCACCCGTGGCAGTACGGGCAGTGCAGCACGTCGCGGCCCCAGCGCTCGGCCAGGCCCGGCACGTCGGGCAACTCGTCCACGGCCCCGGTCGCCACCAGCAGGCGGCGGGCCCGGACGGCACGGCCGTCGTCCAGCGTCACGAGGAAGTCGTCGCCCTCCCGCGTCGCGGCCTCGGCCCGCCCGGCGACGACCTCGCCGCCGTACCTGATCACTTCCTCGCGCCCGGCCGCTCGCAACTCGGCGGGCGGCGTGCCGTCCCGGCCGAGGTAGTTGTGCATGTGCGCGGCCAGCGCGTTGCGCGGCTCTCCCGCGTCCACCACCAGCACCGACCGCCGGGCCCGCGCCAGCGCCAGGGCGCCGCTGAGCCCCGCGGGGCCGCCGCCCACCACGACCACGTCGTACTTCTTCTTCTCGTCCACCCCGTGCCTCCTGCGTCGACGTCTGCTTCAGATGTCTGCTGTCGAACAGTGCGGCACGGGCGGCGAGAGCGGCAAGGAACCTTGCCGATACGGCAAACCTCAGCAGAGGGCGCGGTCGGCCCGGGCCAGGGCGGCGACCAGAGTCCTGATCGTCGCGGGCTCGTCCAGCACGCCCCCCGCGGCCTCGCGCCGTTCCTGCCAGGCGCGCACCCGGTCGGCGTACTTCTCGTAGCAGGCGAGGTGGAAGGCGTACACGGTCGTGAAGCGGCTGACGAGGTGCGAGGGGTGCATGTCCCAGCCCTGGTAGAAGCCGTGCGCCAGCGAGTGCGACACCAGCGCCGAGTGCCTGCGCAGCAGGGCGTGCACGTCGGCCGCCGTGTCCGAGGCCGGGGCCGCGGCCAGTGAGCCGTCCGACAGCTCCACCCCCGTCCCCGACAGCGCCGTCTGCATGACGTGCCGCGCGTGGTCGCAGGCCGGGTGGTCGAGCCGCTGCTCGCCCGGCGGCAGCCCGAGCGCGGCCGTGTAGTCGAACACTCCGAAGTGGGCCGCCGCCAGCCGCCCGCCCAGCGAGGGCACCAGGTCGGCCGACCGCTGGAGCATGAGCACGGTCTGCGGGGCCTCCACCTGCATCTCGAAGCGCAGCGTGCCTGAGGGCAGGTGCAACGCGCGCTCCAGCGCCTCCAGGCAGCCGGCGAACTGGCGCAGGTAGTCTTCCATGAGGATCTTGGGGAAGGTCACCGTGAACCCGTCCGGAAGCCTGCCGGCCCGCCGCACGACCCCGGTGAGGAACCCGTCGAGCGTGCGCACCGAGCGCAGGGGGTCGCCGTCGGCGAACGACTTCACCCGCAGCCCCCACCTGCGGGGCAGCGTGCCCGCCTCGTGCATCGCGGCCACGGCCGCCGCCGCCGACTCGGCGTGCCGGTCCTCCTCCTCGGGGGAGCGCCCGCCGTATCCGTCCTCGAAGTCGACGCGCAGGTCCTCGATCGGCTCGGCGTGCAGCTTCCGGCGTACCCGGTCGTGCACGGGCTGGGCCAGCTCGGGGTCGAGCTCGAACAGCGCGGCCACCTCGGCGGGGGTGAACAGGAACCGGTGGAGGAGGTCGGTCGCGGCGTGCCGCCACTGCTGGACGATCTCCGCCGTCACCCGGTCCGCGGGCACGTACACGGTGTGCACCGGCTGCCACGCGGGTTCCCGTACGGGAAACCGGGCGAGCTGCTCGCGATGGGTGCCGGCGAAGCCGTCGAGCACCCCGTCCACGCCGGTCAGCGTCGTCTCCATGGGGACGATCCTCGCAGAGTCCCGCCACGGTGAGGTCAATCACGCAACGTCGCTGCGTGACCACGAAGCGTTGGCTATCCTTTTCCTCGAACAGCCGATCGAACAGGTGAGCGAAAAAGAAACGGCCCCCTCTCGGGGGCCGTAGAGCCCGGGGACGTAGCCGCGGGCGCGGTGACTCCATGTTAGGAGATGATGGCGGTGAGCGACAACCCCGTTCCCCAAGTCGTGCGTGTCGGGGTCTACGTCGACGGGTTCAATCTTTACTACGGGCTGCGCTCCCTGCGGGGGCGGCGCTATCTCTGGCTCGATCTACGGGCGCTGGCCCTTCGGCTGCTGAGGACCGGGCAGACGCTGACCGCCGTCCGCTACTTCACCGCTCCCGTCCGAGGCGACGCTCGTGCCCTCGCCCGCCAGCAGACCTATCAGGCGGCCCTGGAGACCCTGGGGGTCGAGGTGGTGCTCGGGCGTTTCCAGGAGCAGCGGGCCTCCTGCCGGGCCTGCGGCGTCTCCTGGCGGACCTACGAGGAGAAGCAGTCCGACGTCGCCCTGGCCGCCGCCATGGTCGGCGACGTCGCGCTCGACCTGGTCGACACGGTGCTGCTGCTGTCGGCGGACTCCGACCTGTGCGCGGCCATCGAGGCGGTGCGCGAGGTGGACGCACGGCGCGGCGGCAAGACCCGGGTCGTCACCGTCTTCCCGCCCGGCAGGCGCTCGGACGGCCTGCGCCTCGCGAGCGACGCCTGGTTTCCCCTCGGCGAGGCGCTCATCCGGCAGTCGCAGCTGCCCGGCTTCGTGCCCGGCCGCGACGGCGCGCGCTACCACCGGCCGGCCCACTGGTCCTGACCGGGACAGCCGTCAGGACGCGCCCCCCGGCCGGGCGAGCCGGCCGCACGCGCCCAGCATCGCGTCCCTGCCCACCAGCTTCACCCGCTCGCCCCTGCTCAGGCTGCCGGCCAGCGAGGCCTCCGCGGCCTCGATCGCGAGCCAGTCCTCGTACGTCACCGGGCTCAGCCCGCGCGCGGCGAGCAGGTCGTCCAGCCGGGCGGTCGCGGTTCCCGGCACCGCTTCGGCGAGCAGCGTGCGCACGGTCTCGGCGGCGTCGGACTTGTTGGTCCCGATCACCCCCGTCGGCCCCCGCTTGAGCCAGCCCGCGACGTACTGCCGGTCCGCCGCCTTGCCGGCGACGTTCGGCACCGTCATCGACCCCGGGTCGAACGGCACCCCGGGCAGCGCCACGCTCTGGTAGCCCACCGAGCGCATCACCATGTCCGCCGGGATCGTCTCGAAGTCGCCGGTCCCGACGACCTGCCCGTTCTCCAGCCGGGTCCGCTCCAGCCGCACGCCCTCGACCCGGGACACGCCGAGGATCTCCACGGGACGCAGCCAGAAGCGCACCTCCAGGCGGCGGGGCCGGTCGGCCGCCTTGCGCTCCGACCACGACCGCAGCACGTCCACATTGCCCCTGACCTGCCGCGACAGCGTCGTCAGGTCGGCGACCGCGATCTCGTCGGGGAAGGTGAGGACGTCGGCGTTCAGCAGCTCGCCGAGCTCGCGCAGCTCCTTCAGGGTGAACTTCGCGTGCTCGGGGCCGCGCCTGCCGACCATGTGGATGCGCTTCACCTTGGAGGCGGCCAGCCGGTCGAGCACCTCCTCGGGCACGTCGGTGCCGCGCAGCTCGTCGGCCGTCTTGGCCATGATCCGCACCACGTCCACGGCGACGTTGCCGACGCCGATGACGACGACCTCCTCCGCGTCGAGGGAGAAGGCGTCCGGCGGTACGTCGGGATGGCCGCAGTACCAGTTGACGAAGTCGGTCGCCGCGACGCTGCCCGGCAGGTCCTCGCCCGGGACGCCGAGGTGCCTGTCGACCATCGCCCCTGTGCAGTAGACGACGGCGTCGTAGCAGGACAGCAGGTCGTCCACCGAGAGGTCCGCGCCCAGCTCGACGCCGCCCAGGAAGCGCACCCCCGGAGTCTCCAGCACCCTTCGCAGGTAGCCGGCGATCGACTTGATCGACGTGTGGTCGGGGGCCACGCCGTACCGGACGAGCCCGTACGGCGTCGGCAGGCGTTCGAGGACGTCCACCTCGACGGGGTCGTGCGACTGTTTGACCAGTGCCTCGGCCGTGTAGATGCCGGCCGGGCCCGACCCGACGATCGCGACGCGCAGTGTCACCATGGCCTCCAGCAGCGGCGTCTTCAGCGGCGATTCTTCACCATAGGAGGGCGTGCGGCCAGGACCACAGGGAAACCGGCCGCGGCGCGGGCGTGTCGCCGCGACGGGCGGTCACCATCCGCGGTCTCTGATGACCACCGATTGTGCGTTGCCGGTGGCCTGGTCGATGGCGTGAACGCTCAGCACGCCGTTGGCGTCGATGTCGAAGGTGACCTCGATCCGCGGTACGCCCTGCGGCGCCGGGGCGATGCCGGTCAGTTCGAAGGTGGCCAGCTTCCTGTTGTCCGCCGCGATCTCGCGCTCGCCCTGGTGAACCTGGATCTGCACGGACGGCTGGTTGTCCTCGGCGGTGGTGAAGATCTCCGAGCGCTTGGTCGGGATCGTCGTGTTGCGCTCGATGATCCTGGTGAAGACGCCGCCCTTGGTCTCGAGGCCCACGGAGATCGGCAGAACGTCAAGGAGGAAGCCGGTGGTCTCCCCCCGGAACATCCCGGCGTGCAGTGCGGCGCCGATCGAAACGACCTCGTCCGGGTTGACACCCCCTTCGGGCTTCCTGCCAGTCAGCTCCGCGACCAGGCCGGACACGGCCGGCATACGGGTCGAGCCGCCGACCAGGATCACCCGGTCGATCTCGGAGATCCTGATCCCCGCGTCCCTGACGACCTGCTGGAAGGGGCCCTTGCAGCGCTCGAGCAGGTCCGCGCTGATCCGCTGGAACTTCGCCCGGGTCAGCTTCTCCTCCAGATGCAGCGGACCCTCGGAGGACGCGGTGATGTAGGGCAGGCTGATCGTGGTCTCGGTCTGGGCCGACAGCTCGATCTTGGCCTTCTCCGCCGCCTCGCGCAGGCGCTGGAGGACCATTGCGTCCCGCGACAGGTCCACGCCGTGCGCGCGCTTGAAACGGGTCACCAGCTCGTCGACGATCCTCTGGTCCCAGTCGTCGCCACCGAGCCGGTTGTCACCGCTGGTGGCCTTGACCTCGACGAGATCTAGCCGGTCCGAATCGTCGAGGACGGACACCTCGAGGAGGGACACGTCGAGGGTGCCGCCGCCGAGATCGAAGACCAGGACGAGCTGTTCCTGGTCGGTGCCATGGTCCGCGCAGTAGACCAGGGCCGCGGAGGTGGGCTCGTTGATGATGCGCAGCACGTTGAGACCCGCGCTTCGTCCGGCCTCCTTGGTGGCCTGCCGCTGGGCGTCGTCGAAGTACGCAGGGACGGTCACGACCGCGTCGGTGACCGTCTCGCCCAGGTACGCCTCCGCGTCCCGCTTGAGCTTGCGCAGGATGAACGCGCTGATCTGCTGGGGCGTGAACCTCTTGCCGTCGATCTCGATCGACCAGTCCGTGCCCATGCGGCGCTTGACCGAGCGGACGGTCCTGTCGACGTTGGTCACCGCCTGCCGCTTGGCGACCTCGCCGACGAGAACCTCGCCGTTCTTCGCGAACGCGACCACCGACGGCGTGGTCCGCGACCCCTGCCCGTTCATGACGACCACGGGTGTCCCGCCCTCGACGACCGAGACGACGGAGTTGGTCGTGCCCAGGTCGATGCCGACGTAGCGTCCGGTGGGAGTGGCCCGGGAGGAAGAGGCCTGCGGTTCGGTCCTGACCGAGTGCATGGACGCCGGCGCCGTGGGGACGGGCGAGGCGGGACCGGACGGTCCGCGGGCGCTCCGGAGGCTCCATTGGCGGTTGCGCACCAGGCCGATGCGGTCGCCGTTGTCGTACTGGCTGGACCTCGGCTCGGGCATGCCCTGTTTGAGGAGATTTAGCCGAACTATATGTGCTATGTCCGAGAGAGTGAGATATTCGCTCGTGGTCGAAATCCCTTCTCGCAGCACGCGGAGGAGTTGGCCGGTGAACACGGTGTTCCGCTCTCCGGGAAGAGCCAGCGACAGGGCGTTCTTCGCGGATGAGGTCATCACGTACGCGTTGGTCCGGCTGATGTGGGCGTCGAGAAACGACGCGTTGTCGGCCATTCCATGCGCCATGCCGCTGTAACAGCAATCCAGGATCACCACCGCGTTGAGGCAGCGGCGTGTCCGGATGAGGTGGCTCACGTCCGAATACATGACGCTGCGGTACGGCTTGTCCATGGTGGTCGTGGAGAGGGTCAGGCGTAATTCCTGGACGGTGCGCGAGCCGTGCCCGGCGTAATAGATGATGGCGGTGTCGTTCGCCTTACGGGTCGCCTCCGCGATGGCGTCGAGCACGTCGCCCACGTCCCGGGGGTCGAGCAGGGTGGTGCAGTTCTCCTCTGGGAGCCCCCAGAGCTCCGGATCGGTGAGAGTCTGCCGCAGGTCGGCCACGTTGGCGCGGACCGCGGGCAGCGGGGGCCACTCCTGCGGGTCCGCGTAGTCGGCGACACCGATCAGCACCGCACGGGAGCCCCGCGGATCGGGATGGTAGATCATTTCTCCCTTGATTTCGGCTCGGTGAGGTCGAGTTCGCGCAGCAGTTCGATGATCTGCCGCGGATCCCTGGCGGATTTGGCGTCCACTTCCACCGTCCGGTCGCCGTTGGAGATTCTCACGGTGATTCCCGAGGGGCGGCCGCGGAGCCAGCCGAAGACGCCCTCGACCACCGCGACGCCGGCGCCGCCCGTGGTGAACGCCACGAGGAGAGTTTCGGTTATCGGTCCCATCCCGCCTGTCGGCAGGCTTGTGCGGCTTTCTATGGTCGCGCCTCGAAGCGCGTCGTCAATGAGCAGATCTTCCCGTAAGGACTCCAGCTCGACGCCTGTCGATTCGGGTGCGGCGAGCTCGATGGTGAGATTCACGATGCAAGTATCGGCATGCCGCGCAGAGTGGCGCAATGAGTGGAGAAACAGGCCGCGTCCGCGATTCTCCGGCGTGGGCCGGAGCCACTGGTTTCCTCCATTTCCCCGCGAACCTCCCGGGGCTCCCGCTCCTCGCGGGGAGGCTGCGGGGGGTTGCGGCGACCCGGCTGCGGGGGTTGCGGCGACCAGGCGGCCACGATCAAAGTGATGCCCGTGGGCAGTGGGGCTAAAAGACGGGGAAACCCGCGGACGAGAAGGCCGGGCGGTGGCACCCTCCCTGACATGAGGGGACTCCGCGGGGGGCGGGACGAGCCCGGGGCCTCACCGGCCACGGCGTACGGCCCGCAGAACGGTCAAGACGACGGCGACGCGCCGTCGCCGCACGGCTCGGGGCCGGACGGGCTCAGGTATGAGGCGCTGGGGCGGGTCATGGCAGCCCTGTCCGGCGAGGCAGAGACGTTGGAGGCGTGCCGCGACCTCACGTGGTGGCGGGGCACCGACCGCTCCTGGCACATCGAGTGGCGCGACGGCCCGTACGCCGCCGAGGTGGCGGCGCTGCTCCTGGAACGGATCGGCGAGCCGGGCCCGGACGCCGTGCGGGCGGCGCCCGCGGGCCCGGCGACCACGTCGACCGCGATGCTGAACGTGATGGGCGTCACCTTCGTGCTGCGGGCCATCGACCCGTTCGGCATGGAGCCGCTGCGGACCAGGCCCGGCCTGTGGCGGCTGTCGGCGGCGCTGGACGGCCCGGCGGGCCCGGTGGGCACGGGCGGGCGGTCCCGTCAGCACTGGGAGGAACTGCTTGGCGGCTGACATCGGCGGGCCGATATCGGCTCGCCCGTCGTTTACGTGAGGCGGTGGGGCCCCCGGAGTCGATAGCCTTGGGAGCACATCGTCTTCGTCTCGTCCCTCCGGTCGTCTCCGAGGGTCCGCGAGGAGATCCGCATCTCGCTTCCCGAGGAGGCGCCGCGGACGAGACCTCTCACGAGCAAGGAGTAGCCGTGCTGCTGCGTATGTCGACCCTGTTCCTGCGCACCCTGCGTGAGGATCCGGCGGACGCGGAAGTGCCGAGCCACAAGCTGCTCGTCCGCGCCGGCTACATCCGCCGCGTCGCGCCCGGCATCTACTCCTGGCTGCCGCTCGGCAAGATCGTGCTGGAGAACGTCGCGCGGGTCGTGCGCGAGGAGATGGACCGGATGGGCGCGCAGGAGGTGCTGTTCCCCGCGCTGCTGCCCCGGGACTTCTACGAGCCCACGGGCCGCTGGACCGAGTACGGCGACACGCTGTTCCGGCTGAAGGACCGCAAGGGCGCCGACTACCTCCTCGGGCCGACCCACGAGGAGATGTTCACCGACATGGTGAAGGGGGAGTACTCCTCCTACAAGGACTATCCCGTCACCCTCTACCAGATCCAGACCAAATACCGCGACGAGGCCCGGCCCCGGGCGGGCATCCTGCGGGGCCGCGAGTTCGTCATGAAGGACTCCTACTCCTTCGACCTCGACGACGACGGCCTGAAGCGGTCCTACGAGATGCACCGCGAGGCGTACATCCGCATCTTCGAGCGTCTCGGCATCGACTACCGGATCTGCTTCGCGATGTCGGGAGCGATGGGCGGGTCGGCCTCCGAGGAGTTCCTCGCCCCCTGCCCGACCGGTGAGGACACCTTCGTGGCCTGCCACAACTGCGGCTACGCGGCCAACGCCGAGGCCGTCGTCACGCCCGCGCCGCCCGCCGTCACCGCCACGCAGCCGCCCATGCAGGTGCTCGACACGCCCGACACCCCGACGATCGAGTCGCTCGTCTCGTACGTCAACGAGCACCACGGCCTCGGCATCACCGCCGCCGACACGCTGAAGAACCTCGTCGTCAAGGTCCGCACGCCGGGCTCCGACGAGATCAAGACAGTGATCATCGGCGTGCCCGGCGACCGCGAGGTCGACTTCAAGCGCCTGGAGGCGGCGCTTTCGCCCGGCGTGCCGGAGATCTTCGAGGCCGAGGACTTCGCCCGCCACCCCGGCCTGGTGCGCGGCTACATCGGCCCGCAGGTGCTCAGGGACCTGGGGATCACCTACCTGGTCGACCCGCGCGTGGTGGACGGCTCGGCCTGGGTGACGGGCGCCAACGAGCCGGGCAGGCACGCCGCGCACGTGGTCGTGGGCCGCGACTTCCAGCCCGACGGCACGATCGAGGCCGCCGAGGTGCGGGCGGGCGACTCCTGCCCCCGCTGCGCGCACCCGCTGTCGATCGACCGGGGCATCGAGATCGGCCACATCTTCCAGCTCGGCCGCAAGTACGCCGACGCCGCCCAGCTCGACGCGCTCGGGCCCGACGGCAAGCCCATCCGCATCACCATGGGCTCGTACGGCGTCGGCGTGTCCCGGGCGGTGGCCGTGCTCGCCGAGCAGCGCCACGACGAGCTGGGCCTGGTGTGGCCCAGGGAGGTGGCGCCCGCCGACGTGCACATCGTCGGCACCGGCAAGGAGAACCAGATCGAGGTCGCCAGCACGCTCGCCGAGACCCTCGAGGCGCGGGGGCTGCGGGTGCTCGTGGACGACCGTCCCGGTGTGTCGCCCGGCGTCAAGTTCAAGGACTCCGAGCTGCTCGGCCTGCCCACCGTGCTGATCGTCGGCCGGGGCCTGGCCAACGGCGTGGTCGAGCTGCGCGACCGGGTCACCGGGACCAAGGAGGAGATCCCGCTGGACGAGGCCGTCGAGCGGGTGCTGGCCGCCTGCCGGGCCTGATCGCCGCGGACACAGGGCACCGCCGTCCCCCACGGGGGCGGCGGCGCCGCCTTTCGCGGGAGCCGCTCCTTGTGCGGGAGCCGCTCCTGGCCGTGGGTCGTGGCCCGCGCCGCCTACTGGCCGTCCGGCGCGGACGGCTCCGGCTGGACCTCCTGGCCGGGTGCGCCGGCGGACCCCGCCGGTCCCGAGGAGGCCGCCGACGGGGACTCGGCCCCCGGAGTGGGGACGGCGACGTCGAAGTCGGCACCGCCTCGGTCCATGCCCGGGAAGGGGCCGATCTTCGGCTGCCAGCCGTACGCCCGGGTCGCGCACTCCTGCGCGGCCAGCGCGGCGATCCGCCGCAGTGCCGGGTCGCGGTCGGCGGCGAGTTCCAGGTAGGCGGTGGTCACCCGCTGCTCCACCAGCACGGCCAGGCGCACCGCGTCGGCCGGTCCGCGCACCTCGAAGGGCAGGCGGTAGGTGGGGCCGGGCTCGGCGGGCGTGCCGCCCCGCTGGGTGATGAGCGTGCGGAGCTGGTCGCGCCGTGCCCGGTGGGCGTCGAACCCCGCGGTGGCGCGCCTGAGCAGCGCGCCGCTCGTCTTCCCGCCGATCACCCCGTACGCGTACACGGCGGCGTGCTCGGCGGACAGGGCCCGGCCGAGCGCGTCGCCGACCGGTGCCCCGGCCGGCGCTCGGGCGGGCTCGGCCGAGGTCTCAGTCACGCACCCTCCCCAGGGCGACGACGTGGACGGCCTCGCACGCGCCGATGCTCGCCAGGAGCTGGGCGAGCGCGGGGGAGGCCGTGGCCATCTGCGCCGGTCGCGCCGACGCCGCCCGCCGCTCGGCGTCCCTGAGCGCCCCGACGGAGACCGCGGACGGGCGCTCCGACGGGGACGCGGAGGACGACGCCGGCGGCGCGGGGCTCACGGGGAACGTTCCCGTGCCGTTCGCGGCGGGCAGGAGCGCGCGCAGGGCCTGCAGGTGAGCCGCGTGACGCTGGCGGAACGGCTCGAGCGCGGCGGCCCGGGCGGGCAGGGCGGCGACCGCGCGCCCGTAGAGCGACACCAGTTGCTCCTTGCCCGCGATCAACGAGGTGAGCAGCACGGTCTGCGGATCCGGAGGGGCAGTCGCGGCAGGTTTGCGCGGGGCCGAGGAACAACCGGCCGCGGCCAGACCGGTCGCGGCGGCGGAGCCCAGCAACGCGCGTCTCGTCACCTGTGCCCCGCCGCTGTGTCTCACGACACAGCATCGTACGGCGCGCCGCCCACTGGTCATCGCCCGTGACCGTGATGATCGTGCACGTGTCGGGTCGCCGCTCGGGTGTGGCGCTGTTTCCACCTCCCGGTGTCGATAGGCTGTTGGCACATCGGGCTAGGCACACGGTCACAGCCACACGGTCATTGGGAGGTCGGCATGGGCAGCGACGCTCGAAGCGGCCGCCTGGTTGAGCTGCTCGGCCCGGTGGTCGCCGCCGAGGGATTCGACCTGGAGGACGTCACGGTCACACCGGCGGGTCGCCGGCGGCTGGTGCGCGTCGTGGTGGACAGGGACGGCGGCGTGAGCCTGGACGACGTGGCCGACGTGAGCCAGTCCGTCTCCAAGCGGCTGGACGAGGTGGACGTCCTCGGCGGCAGCCCGTACGTCCTCGAGGTCACCTCTCCCGGAGTCGACAGGCCGCTCACCGAGCCGCGCCACTGGCGCCGGGCGCGCGGGCGGCTGGTGAAGGCGGAGCTGCGTGACGGCACCTCCGCGGAGGGCCGTGTGACCGAGGCCGACGAGACCGGCGTGGAGCTGGACGGCGCGCGCCGCATCGCGTACGGCGAGCTGGTGCGCGGCCGGGTGCAGGTCGAGTTCAACCGGCGCGACGCCGGGCTCGACGACGAACTTGATGAGGACCTCGATGTCGACGAAGACATCGACGACGCCGACGACGAGGGCTAGGGGGAGCCTTGTGGACATTGACATGAGCGTCCTGCGCAGCCTGGAGCGGGAGAAGGACATCTCCTTCGACCTGGTCGTCAAGGCGATCGAGGACGCATTGCTGATCGCGTACTTCCGCACGGAGGGCGCGGCACAGAAGGCGCGGGCCGAGCTGGACCGCCACACGGGCCACGTGATCATCTGGGCGGCCGAGCTGGACGAGAACGGGGAGGTCGTGCGGGAGTACGACGACACCCCGTCCAACTTCAGCCGGATCGCCGCGACCACGGCCAAGCAGGTGATCCTCCAGCAGCTGCGCGACGCCGAGGACGAGGTCAACTTCGGCGAGTTCGCCAGCCGCGAGGGCGAGCTGGTCGCGGGCGTCATCCAGCAGGGCAAGGACCCGCGGGTGGTGCTGGTCGACCTCGGCAAGATCGAGGCGATCCTGCCGCACAACGAGCAGGTCCCGGGCGAGGAGTACGCGCACGGCGAGCGCATCCGCTGCTACGTGGTGCAGGTGAAGAAGGGGCCCAAGGGACCGTCGGTCACCCTCTCGCGCACGCATCCCAACCTCGTGAAGAAGCTCTTCGCGCTGGAGGTGCCGGAGATCGCCGACGGCACGGTGGAGATCGCGGCCATCGCCCGCGAGGCCGGCCACCGCACCAAGATCGCGGTGAGGTCGCGCAAGCCCGGCGTCAACGCCAAGGGCGCCTGCATCGGCCCGATGGGCTCGCGCGTGCGCAACGTCATGACGGAGCTGCACGGCGAGAAGATCGACATCATCGACTGGTCGGAGGATCCGGCCGAGTTCGTCGGGAATGCCCTGTCGCCCGCGCGTGTTTCCCGTGTCGAGGTGGTCGACGCCGACAGCCGCACCGCGCGGGTGATCGTGCCCGACTACCAGTTGTCCCTGGCGATCGGCAAGGAGGGCCAGAACGCCCGCCTCGCCAACCGTCTGACGGGCTGGCGGATCGACATCCGGCCGGACACCGAGCAGGCACCTGCTGATCCCGCTGATGCGTCGGCAAGGTAAGCTGGAATATGGTTGCCAGGCAGCCCCGCTGAGAACGTGTGTGGGCTGCCGGGTTCGCACGGTAAAGTCCGAGTTGCTCCGCTTGGTCGTGGTCGAGGGCGTGATCGTCCCCGACACGCGAGGACGGCTCCCGGGACGCGGTGCCTCATTGCACCCGTCCCCGCGCTGTCTGGAGCTCGCCGAGCGTCGTCGGGCGTTCCCACGCGCGTTCCGCGCGCAGGGATCGCTTGACACGTCGCTCTTGCGGGCTCACCTGGAGGGGTTGACTCCGGGGCGGTCCGGGTGAATGGTTACCGCTGGCCCTCGGTATCGGCTCCGGGAGCCAGGGCACAACGAAATTGTCATGTAGGACGCCGAGTTGATGGGCGGAGTCAGATTGCTATGAGCGCCTGATGAGCACGCGGCGATGAGTACGTTCAGGTAGCGACGGTCCGGCGGCACTGCGAGCCTCCCGGGCCGAGTTAGGGAGTGCAGTGGCGAAGGTCCGGGTATACGAGCTCGCCAAGGAGTTCGGGGTCGAGAGCAAGGTCGTCATGGCCAAGCTCACCGAAATGGGCGAGTTCGTGAGGTCGGCGTCCTCGACGATAGAGGCGCCGGTCGTCCGCAAACTGACAGAGGCGTTCAAGGGTGACGTCTCCAAGGGCGGGGGTAAGCCCGCCCGTCCGGCGCAGCCGAAGCCTGCGCCGAGGCCGGCAGAGAGCCAGGCCAACGGGGGCGCCCCACAGGCGCCCGTTTCCCAGTCCACCGGCGCGGTGGCCAAGCCGGGCCCGAAGCCCGGTCCGCGGCCCGCTCCGCGTCCGGTTCCGATGCCTCACCCGCCGGTGTCACAGCCGGACGCGGCGCGCCCCGAGGCCGCCCGTCCGCAGACGCCTCGCCCGGAGTCTCCGCGTCCCGCGGCCGCCGGCCCGAGGTCGGGTGGCCCCGGAGCCGGTGCGCCCAAGCCGGGCCCCAGGCCGGCCCCGGCCCCGCGCCCGGGTGGCGCACCCGCCGGTCCCGGCGCGCCCACCGGTGGCGCTCCGCGCCCCGGCGCGCCCAAGCCGGGTCCGCGCGGCCCGCGTCCGGGCAACAACCCGTTCTCCTCGACCGCAAGCGGCATGGGTCAGCGCCCCGCGCGGCCCGGCGGCCGTGACGGCGGTCGTCCCGACCGCGGGGACCGTCCCGAGCGTGGCGACGGCGCCCCCCGCGAGCCGCGTCGTGACGGCGCGCGCGACGGTGCCATGCCGCGTCCGCCGGGCGCGCGTTCCGGCGCTCCGGGCGCCGGCGGCCCGCGTCCCGGACCCGCGGGTCCGCGTCCCGGGCCGGGCATGGGCGGTCCGCGTCCGGGCCCCGGGGCGGGTGGTCCGCGTCCCGGTGGTCCGCGTCCGAACCCGATGATGATGCCGCAGGGCCGTCCGGCCGCGCCGGGCGGCGGTGGCCCTCGTCCCGGTGGCGGCGGCGGTCGTCCCGGTGGTCCCGGCGGCGGCGGCCGTCCGGGCGGCGGCGGCGGTCGTCCCGGTGGGGGCTTCGGCGGTCCGCGTCCCGGCGGTGCCACGGGTGCCGGTCGTCCCGGTGGTCCCGGCGGCGGTCCTGGCGGTGGCGGCGGCGGTTTCGCCGGCCGTCCGGGCGGTGGCGGCGGCCGTGGCCGCGGTGGCGGCACGGCGGGCGCCTTCGGGCGTCCGGGAGGCCGTCCGACCCGTGGCCGCAAGTCCAAGCGCCAGAGGCGCCAGGAGTTCGACAACATGCAGGCCCCGGCGATCGGCGGCGTGCAGGTTCCGCGTGGCGGCGGCCAGATCATCCGCCTCCCGCGTGGCGCGTCCCTGTCGGACTTCGCCGACCGGATCGGCGCCAACCCCGCCTCGCTCGTGCAGATCATGCTGCACCTCGGCGAGATGGTGACGGCGACCCAGTCGGTCAACGAGGAGACGCTGCAGCTTCTCGGCGCCGAGCTGGACTACAACGTCCAGGTCGTCAGCCCGGAGGAGGAGGACCGCGAGCTCCTCGAGTCCTTCAAGATCGAGTTCGGTGAGGACGAGGGCGACGAGGCCGACCTCGCGCCGCGCCCGCCGGTCGTGACCGTCATGGGTCACGTCGACCACGGTAAGACGAAGCTGCTCGACGCGATCCGCCACACCAACGTGGTGGCCCGCGAGGCCGGCGGCATCACCCAGCACATCGGCGCCTACCAGGTGGCGACGACGCACGAGGGCGAGCAGCGGAAGATCACCTTCATCGACACCCCGGGTCACGAGGCGTTCACCGCCATGCGTGCCCGTGGTGCGCAGGCCACCGACATCGCGGTGCTGGTGGTCGCGGCCGACGACGGTGTGAAGCCGCAGACCATCGAGGCGCTGAACCACGCCCAGGCGGCGAACGTCCCGGTCGTGGTGGCGGTCAACAAGATCGACAAGGAGGGCGCGGACCCGACCAAGGTGCGGGCCCAGCTCACCGAGTACGGCCTGGTGGCCGAGGAGTTCGGTGGCTCCACCCTGTTCGTGGACATCTCCGCCAAGCAGGGCGTCGGCATCGACAACCTGCTCGAGGCCATCCTGCTGACCGCGGACGCCGAGCTCGACCTGCGGGCCAACCCGGAGATGGACGCCCAGGGCCTCGCGATCGAGGCGCACCTCGACAAGGGCCGCGGCCCGGTGGCGACCGTGCTCGTGCAGCGCGGCACGCTGCGGGTGGGCGACTCGATCGTCTGTGGTGAGGCGTTCGGCCGCGTCCGCGCCATGCTGGACGACAACGGCGAGACGGTCGACGAGGCCGACCCGTCGCGTCCGGTCCTGGTCCTCGGTCTGACGGCCGTCCCGCGCGCCGGTGACAACTTCATCGTCGTCACCGACGACCGCATGGCCCGCCAGATCGCCCAGCAGCGGGCGGCCAGGCAGCGGATCGCCGACATGGCCAAGTCCGGCCGCCGGCGCACCCTCGAGGAGCTGTTCAAGGACCTCGAGAAGGGCCAGGTCGACGAGCTCAAGCTCATCATCAAGGGTGACGTCTCCGGTTCCGTCGAGGCCCTGGAGGACGCGCTGCTCAAGATCGACGTCGGCGAGGAGGTGCGCCTGCGGGTGCTCCACCGCGCGGTCGGCGCCATCACCGAGCACGACGTCAACCTGGCGATGGGCGACGACAACGCCGTCATCATCGGCTTCAACGTGCGTCCCGAGGTGCGGGCGCGCGACCTGGCCGAGCGCGAGGGCGTGGACATCCGGTACTACTCGGTCATCTACCAGGCGATCGAGGAGATCGAGGCGGCCCTCAAGGGCATGCTCAAGCCGGAGTTCGAGGAGGTCAGGACCGGCACCGCCGAGATCCGCGAGGTCTTCAAGGTCCCGAAGATCGGCAACGTCGCCGGTTCGATCGTCCGCTCGGGCGTGATCACCCGCAACAGCAAGGCCCGGCTCATCCGCGACGGCGTCGTGGTGGCCGACAACCTCACCGTCTCGTCGCTGCGCCGCTTCAAGGACGACGCGACCGAGGTCCGCGAGGGCTTCGAGTGCGGTATCGGTATCGGCTACAGCGACATCAAGCTCGAGGACGTCATCGAGACGTTCGAGATGCAGGAGAAGCCGCGCGTCTGACGCTCCGTCCCGCCGCCCCCGCCACGCGCGGGGGCGGCGGCCGGGCGTCCGTGACGTGGTGACAACGCATGTTCATCGGTGCTCTTACTCTTGACATCCTGCTGGGCGACGTCCACTCGCTGAAGCAGAAGCGCTCGGTGGTCCGGCCGCTCATCGCCGAGATCCAGCGGAAGTACCCCGCCGTCGCCGTCGCCGAGGCGGGCCACCTCGACCTGCACCGGCGCGCCGAGATCGGCGTCGCCGTGATATCGGCGTCCGCGGCCAACTGCGACGAGGTGCTGGACGCCTGCGAACGCCTGGTCGCCTACCACCCCGAGATCGAGTTGCTGTCCGCGCGGCGGCGGCTCTTCAACGACCACGAGGAATAGACGCCGGGGCCCGCGCGTCAGCCGTACAGATACGAGGGAGCGTGAGCATGGACGCAGCGCGTGCCAGGAAGCTGGCCGATCGCATCCAGCAGGTGGTCGCGGAGATGCTGGAGCGGCGGATCAAGGATCCGCGGCTGGGGTTCGTGACGGTGACGGACGCGAGGGTCACCGCGGACCTGAGCGACGCGACCGTCTACTACACGGTCTTCGGCTCCGAGGCGGAGCGCGCCGACACGGCCGCCGCCCTGGAGAGCGCGAAGGGCATCATCCGGTCGGAGGTCGGCCGGCAGACCGGCCTGCGGCACACCCCCGGCCTCACGTTCGTGCACGACCCGCTCCCCGACAGCGCCCGTCACATGAACGACCTGTTCGAGCTGGCGAAGGCCAAGGACGCGGAGATCGCCCGCCAGGCGGAGGGCGCGCAGTTCGCCGGGGACTCCGACCCCTACCGCTTCGAGGAGGACCTCGACGCCGAGGCGGCCGAGGAGGCGGGCGAGGACGAGCCCACCGGCCAGGCGGGGCGCCCCGCCCGGTGACCACGAACGAAAGCGCCGCCGGCGAGGCGGACTGGCGGCGCGCGACCGAACTGATCCGTGCGGCCGACACGCCGGCGCTCGCCTGCCACGTGTCCCCGGACGCGGACGCCCTCGGCTCGATGCTGGGCCTCGGGCTGGCGCTTGCGCGTACGGGCAAGAAGGTCGTCGCGTCCTTCGGTGACCGCGTGTTCGCCGTGCCCCGGCTGCTGCGGTTCGTGCCCGGGCAGCACCTGCTGGTGGAGCCCTCGGCCTACCCCGCCGAGCCCGACCTGATGATCACCTTCGACGCCTCCACGATGGAGCGGCTGGGCCTGCTCACGCCCCACGCGGGCAAGGCCGGCGAACTCCTCGTGATCGACCATCACGTGTCGAACACCCGCTTCGGGACGGTCCACCTCGTGGATCCCGGGGCCGCCTCGACCACGATGATCGTCGAGGAGCTCATCAACCGGCTCGGCCTCCCGATCGACCGGGAGGTCGCCACCTGCCTGTACGCGGGGCTGGTGACCGACACCGGCTCCTTCCGGCACTCCATCACCAGCCCGGCCGCGCACGCCATGGCCGGCCGGTTGCTGGCCACGGGGCTGCGCCCGGAGGAGATCGCCAGGGACCTGTGGGACCGCTCGCCGTTCGCGTACCTGCGGGTGCTCGGCACGGCGCTCGGGCGGGCCACCCTGGAGCCGGACGCCGTAGGCGGCCTGGGGCTGGTGTGGACCTACGTGACCCGCGCCGACCGCGCCGCGGAGGGCCTGCCGTACGACGAGGTGGAAGGCATGATCGACGTCGTGCGCCGGGTCGACGAGGCGGAGGTCGCGGTCGTGCTCAAGGAGGACGACGAGGGCGGCTGGAACGTCTCGACCCGGTCGAAGGGCGCGGTGGACGTGGCCCGGGCCTGCGCCGCGCTCGGCGGCGGCGGTCACCCGCGTGCCGCCGGGTTCTCCTCGGCGCTGTCCGTGGCGGACACGATGGCCGCCCTGCGTCCCCTCCTCGCTCCGGAAGGGAGCCGGTCGTGAGCACGGCCAAAGCCAGAAGGACCCCGCCGCCGAGCGGTCTGATCATCGTGGACAAGCCCGCCGACTGGACGTCGCACGACGTCGTGGGCAAGATGCGCGGCATCGCGGGGACCCGCAAGGTCGGCCACGCGGGCACGCTCGACCCGATGGCCACCGGCGTGCTGGTGATCGGGGTGGAGAAGGCGACCCGCCTCCTCGGGCACCTCGCGCTGACCGAGAAGGTCTACGAGGCGACGATCCGCCTCGGCGTGACGACGAACACCGACGACGCCGAGGGCGAGGTGGTCGCCACCACCCTCGCCGGGCACGTCACCGACGAGCAGGTGCGCAAGGGCGTCGCCGCGCTCTCCGGCGAGATCATGCAGGTGCCGCCGCAGGTGAGCGCCATCAAGGTCGACGGGCAGCGGGCCTACAAGCGGGCCCGCGCCGGCGAGGAGGTGGCGCTGGCCGCTCGGCCGGTCACGATCCACGCGTTCGAGGTCGGGGAGATCCGGCGGACCCCGGAGACGGTGGACCTGGACGCCGTGATCACCTGCTCCAGCGGCACCTACATCCGGGCGCTGGCCCGCGACCTCGGTGCGTCGCTCGGCGTCGGCGGCCATCTCACCCGGCTGCGCCGCACCCGGGTCGGGCCGTACGGCATCGAGGCGGCGCGCACGATCGAGGACCTCGCCCGGGAGTGCGTGATCATGCCCATGGCCGACGCGGTGGCGGCGGCCTTCCCCCGCAGGGACGTGGGCGAGGACGAGGCGCGGCTGGTCGCGCACGGCGGGAGGCTGCGCGCGGCGGGCCTCGGGACGGGCCCGATCGGCGTCTTCGGGCCCGACGGCGCGCTGCTCGCGCTCGCCGAGGAGCGCGGCGGGACGGCCAGGCCTCTGGTGGTCTTCGCCTCCTGACGTCGGGGGCTGGTTCCCCGGCACCCCGCGGGGCATGGCAGTCTTGTCTACTGCGCTTCCGATGCGGGGCAACTCAGCCGCCTTGCCGAAGGCGAGGCAATCAGACACGAAGCGAGGTCGAGGTGCAGAGCTGGCACGGGCTGGACGAGGTCCCGCAGGACTGGGGCAGGTCCGTCGTCACGATCGGCGTGTTCGACGGTGTGCATCTCGGTCACCAGCGGATGGTGGCCCGCGCGGTCGACATGGCCCGCGATCTGGAGCTGCCCGCCGTGGCGGTCACCTTCGACCCGCACCCCGACGAGGTCGTGCGGCCCGGCAGTCATCCGCCGCGGCTCACCACCACCGACCGCCGGGCCGAGTTGCTCTTCGCGCTGGGCGTGGACGCGGTGTGCGTGCTGCCGTTCACGCTGGAGTTCTCCCGGATGTCGCCGGACGAGTTCGTCCAGACGGCTCTGGTCGACCGGCTGCACGCGGCGGGGGTCGTGGTGGGGGAGAACTTCCGCTTCGGCCACAAGGCGTCGGGCGACCTGGAGACGCTGCGGACGCTGGGGGAGAAGTACGACTTCCAGGCCGAGGGCGTGCCCCTGGTCAGCGACGGCGACGCCATCTCCTCCACGGTGATCCGGGAGCGGCTGGCCGTGGGTGACGTCGCGGGCGCGGCCGTCCTGCTGGGCCGCCCGCACCGGGTCGAGGGCGTGGTGGTCCGGGGCCACCAGCGCGGCCGGGCGCTCGGCTTCCCCACCGCCAACGTCGAGTCGCCGCAGCACACCGCCATCCCCGCCGAGGGTGTCTACGCGGGATGGCTGCAGTGCACCCAGAGCCCCTCGCCGTACGAGGGGGAGCGCTGGCCGGCCGCGATCTCGATCGGGACCAACCCCACGTTCGACGGGGTGGAGCGCACGGTCGAGGCGTACGCGCTGGACCGCGACGACCTGGACCTGTACGGCGCGCACGTGGCCGTGGACTTCGGCGAGCGGCTGCGCGACACGCTCAGGTTCGACTCGATCGAGGCGCTGATCGAGCAGATGCACGACGACGTCGCCAGGGCCCGCGAGTTCGCCTCCTGAACCAGCGGCTCCTGAACCTGCTGCGTGGCGCGTCGTGACTGGATGTGTCCGACGAGCTGGTAGGGTTGTATGTCAGCCATGCTCAGGTGGTGTGAGCCACCCGGCTGTCCTGTCACGGCGACTGTAGGCACGCACGGTCGTTCGCGGGATGGGAACCGTTGCGCGTGCCATTTCACCAGAACGGAGAAGCAGTGTCGCTTGACGCCGCTACCACCAAGTCCATCATCAGCGAGTACGGCACCACCGAGGGTGACACCGGGTCGCCGGAGGTCCAGATCGCGCTTCTGAGCAAGCGGATCAGCGACCTCACCGAGCACCTGAAGACGCACAAGCACGACCACCACAGCCGTCGTGGTCTGCTCCTGCTGGTGGGCCGCCGTCGCCGGCTGCTGAAGTACCTGCAGGCCAAGGACATCACCCGCTACCGCTCCCTCATTGAGCGGCTGGGCCTTCGCCGATAAGGTGAGGAAGGAGCGGCGATTCTTCGCCGCTCCTTTTCCATAACCGGCCACAATGGCCTGAGCACAACAACCGAATAGCCGAGACCAAGTGCCCCGCGTCCGCAAGCAAGCCGCAGCGCGATCCCGCGGCGTGAGAGGGCCGGTCCTCGGTAGTGGCCCCCGGTCGGCACGGCGACAGCCGTGCGGACGGACCGGGCGCTTCGATCGAAGACCGGCACTGCACCTGAACGGGGAGCCCGGCGACGCAGGACGCGGGAGACCGACCCGAAGAGGAGGTCCCCCGTGGAGGGTGTCCACAGCACAGAGGCCGTTATCGACAACGGTCCCTTCGGCACGCGCACGATCAGGTTCGAGACCGGGCGGCTGGCCCGGCAGGCGGCGGGCAGCGCCGTCGCCTACCTGGACGACGAGACGATGATCCTGTCCGCGACCACCGCGTCCAAGCATCCCAAGGAGAACCTGGACTTCTTCCCGCTGACGGTCGACGTCGAAGAGCGGATGTACGCGGCCGGCCGCATCCCCGGCTCGTTCTTCCGCCGGGAGGGCAGGCCGTCCGAGGATGCGATCCTCACCTGCCGTCTCATCGACCGGCCGCTGCGCCCGTCGTTCGTGAAGGGCCTGCGCAACGAGATCCAGATCGTCGCGACGGTCATGGCCCTGCACCCCGAGCACCTGTACGACGTGATCGCGATCAACGCCGCGAGCATGTCCACGCAGCTCGCCGGGCTGCCGTTCTCCGGCCCGATCGGCGGCGTGCGCGTCGCGCTGATCGACGGCCAGTGGGTGGCGTTCCCGACCCACACCGACCTGGAGCGCGCCACGTTCGACATGGTCGTCGCCGGGCGCGTCCTGGCCGACGGCGACGTCGCGATCATGATGGTCGAGGCCGAGTCGACCCGCGACACGCTCAAGCTGGTCGCCGATGGCGCGGTCGCCCCGACCGAGGAGGCCGTGGCCCAGGGCCTGGAGGCCGCCAAGCCGTTCATCAAGGTGCTCTGCGAGGCCCAGTCGAAGCTGGCCGAGGTCGCCGCCAAGCCGACCGCCGAGTACCCGATCTTCCTCGACTACCAGGACGACGCCCTGGAGGCCGTGACCGCCGCCGTGAAGAGCGAGCTCGCCTCGGCGCTGACGATCGCGGGCAAGCAGGAGCGCGAGCTGGAGATCGAGCGGGTCAAGATGCTGGCGGCGGAGAAGCTGCTGCCCGACTTCGAGGGCCGTGAGAAGGAGATCGGCGCCGCGTTCCGGTCGCTCACCAAGAAGCTGATGCGCGAGCGCGTCATCAGCGAGGGCGTCCGCATCGACGGCCGTGGGCCGAAGGACATCCGGCAGCTCAACGCCGAGGTCCACGTGGTGCCGCGGGTGCACGGGTCGGCCCTGTTCGAGCGGGGTGAGACGCAGATCCTCGGCATCACGACGCTGAACATGCTGCGCATGGAGCAGATGATCGACACGCTCAATCCCGAGCGGACCAAGCGCTACATGCACAACTACAACTTCCCGCCGTACTCCACGGGCGAGACGGGCCGCGTCGGTTCGCCGAAGCGCCGCGAGATCGGCCACGGCGCGCTGGCCGAGCGGGCGCTGATCCCCGTGCTGCCGTCGCGCGAGGAGTTCCCGTACGCCATCCGCCAGGTGTCGGAGGCGCTCGGATCGAACGGCTCGACCTCCATGGGGTCGGTCTGCGCCTCCACGATGGCCCTGCTCGACGCGGGCGTCCCGCTCAAGGAGATGGTCGCCGGCATCGCGATGGGCCTCATCGGTGAGGGTGACACCTACGTCACGCTGACCGACATCCTCGGCGCCGAGGACGCCATGGGCGACATGGACTTCAAGGTCGCCGGCACCAAGGACGTCATCACCGCGCTGCAGCTGGACACCAAGCTGGACGGCATCCCGGCCAGCGTGCTGGCCGCCGCGCTGAAGCAGGCGAGGGGCGCCCGGCTGGCGATCCTCGACGTGATGCAGGAGGCGATCGACTCCCCGGCGGAGATGAACCCGACCGCGCCGCGCATCATCACGATCAAGGTCCCGGTAGACAAGATCGGCGAGGTCATCGGCCCGAAGGGCAAGATGATCAACCAGATCCAGGACGACACGGGCGCCGAGATCACCATCGAGGACGACGGCACGATCTACATCGGCGCCACCGACGGCCCGTCCGCCGAGGCCGCCCGTACGCTGATCAACGGCATCGCGAACCCGCACATGCCGGAGGTCGGCGAGCGTTACCTGGGCACGGTCGTCAAGATCGCCGCCTTCGGCGCGTTCGTCTCGCTGCTGCCGGGCAAGGACGGCCTGCTGCACGTCTCGCAGATCCGCAAGCTGCACGGCGGCCGCCGGATCGAGAACGTCGAGGACGTCATGAACGTCGGCGAGAAGATCCAGGTGGAGATCGCCGAGATCGACTCGCGTGGCAAGCTCTCGCTGGTCCCGGTCGAGGTGGTCGAGAAGGAGGCCGCCGAGAAGGCCGCCGCGGACGAGAACGGCGAGGCCGCGCCCGCTCCGGCGGAGGCCGCCGCCGCACCGGCGGATGAGGAGCAGCCGCGAACGCCGCGGCGCAGCCGCAGCCGCACCCGTGGCGGTCGGGACGAGCGCAACTCGTGACGACCGAGACACTGTTCCCGGGCAAGGACGGTGCGGGGGTCATCCGCCGCACCGTCCTCCCCGGCGGCCTGCGGGTCGTGACCGAGACGATGCCGACCGTGCGCAGTGTGGCGGTCGGCCTCTGGGTGGGCATCGGGTCGCGCGACGAGGCCCCCGAGCACACGGGGGCCACCCACTTCCTGGAGCACCTGCTCTTCAAGGGCACGCCCACGCGCGACGCCATGGAGATCTCGGCGTCCATCGAGGGCATCGGCGGTGAGATCAACGCGTTCACCGCCAAGGAGTACACCTGCTACTACGCCCGGGTGCTCGACGAGGACCTGCCGCTGGCGATCGACGTGCTCGCCGACGTGGTGACCTCCTCGCTGATCACCGAGGAGGACGTGGAGTCGGAGCGCGGCGTGATCCTGGAGGAGATCGCCATGCACGACGACGACCCCTCCGACGTGGTGCACGAGCAGTTCTCCGCCGAGCTGTACGGCGACACGCCGATCGGCCGCCCGATCCTCGGCAACGAGGAGTCGATCAACGCGCTCACCCGTGACCGCATCCGCGAGTACTACCAGCGGTTCTACGTCCCGCCCCGCACGGTCGTCTCGGTGGCGGGCAACATCGACCACGAGCGGGTGGTCGCACTGGTCGCGGCGGCGTACGAGCGGGCGGGCGCGCTGGGCGGCTCCGCCGCGCCCGCGTCCCCGCGCATCGGCGGCCCCGGCGTGGACGTCAGGACCGGTGTCCGGGTGCTCGACCGGCCCACCGAGCAGGCCAACCTGGTCCTCGGCATGACCGCCTTCCACCGCAACGACGACCGGCGCTTCGCCCTCGGCGTCCTGAACGCCGCGCTTGGCGGCGGCATGTCGTCGCGCCTGTTCCAGGAGATCCGGGAGAAGCGCGGCCTGGCCTACAGCGCCTACAGCTACACCTCGCAGTACGCCGACACCGGCCAGTTCGGCATCTACGTGGGCTGCCTGCCCTCGAAGGTGGACGACGTGCTGAAGATCTGCCGTGACGAGGTGGCCAGGGTCGTGGCCGAGGGGATCAGCGCCGAGGAGATCGCCCGCGGCAAGGGCCAGATGCGCGGCGGACTGGTGCTCGGCCTGGAGGACACCGGCTCGCGCATGTCCAGGATCGGCAAGAGCGAGCTCGTGTACGAGCGGCTCATGACGGTCGACGAGGTGCTCGGGCGGATCGAGGCGGTCACCCCCGAGGAGATCACCGCGGTCGCGGAGGACATCCTCAAGCGGCCGCTGACGCTCGCGGTGATCGGTCCCTACACCGACAAGGACTTCGGCTCCGCCATCGCCTGACGTGCCGTTGGAGGCCGCGCCGGTGCTCTTCCGCACCGGCGCGGCCTCGTCGTTCCTCCCCTACGGCTCTCGCCTGAGGCGGCGCCTCCCGCCGCACGGGACCCGGGCGCGTCGGTCCGCTCCTCGCCGTCCCGCCTCCCACCGTCACGTATAGCCTTGGGCGCGTGATTAAGGTCGGTGTTCTGGGCGCCCGCGGGCGCGTGGGTGTGGAAGTGTGCAAGGCCGTCGCGGCGGCCGATGACCTGGAGCTCGTGGCGGAGGTCGACAAGGGCGATCCGCTCGACGCGCTGACCGGGGCCGAGGTGGTGGTGGACTTCACCCACCCCGACATCGTCATGGGCAACCTCGAGTGGTGCGTCTCCCACGGCATCCACACGGTCGTGGGCACGACCGGTTTCGACGCCGGACGGCTGGAGACCGTGCGGGGCTGGCTGGCCGCCAACCCCGGCACGAACTCGCTCATCGCCCCCAACTTCGGCATCGCGGCCGTGCTGATGATGCACTTCGCCGCGCAGGCGGCCAAGCACTTCGAGTCGGTCGAGATCGTCGAACTGCACCACCCGCACAAGGCCGACGCCCCCTCAGGCACCGCCCGCCGTACGGCGGAACTGGTGGCGCGGGCGCGGCGCGAGGCGGGTCTCGGCCCCTCTCCCGACGCGACCACCACCGCGCTCGACGGCGCCAGGGGCGCGGACGTCGACGGTGTCCACGTGCACGCCGTACGGCTCGCCGGGCTGATCGCCCACCAGGAGGTCATCCTGGGCGGCGAGGGGGAGACCCTCACGATCCGGCACGACACGATGAACCGGGCGTCGTTCACGCCGGGCGTCCTGCTGGGCGTACGCCGCGTGCAGGGGCTCGACGGCCTCACCGTGGGCCTGGAGCGCCTTCTCGACCTGTAGTAGTCGCGCCCGCCGCCCGGCCCGGACGTCGTTCCGGACAGTGCCGGGCGGCCTCTCGTCGTTCCGCGGACGACCGGCTCGGCGCCGGTCGACGGCGGCCCGGTGAGCCGGCGGTGAGGGAACGGTGAGCGGTCCTCGTCAGTGTTAGGCCATCGCCGGATCCACCGGGGACCGGCCTCAGAGAGGGAACACGACGATGGGCGAGCTGAGCGGCAAGACGGCGCTGGTGACGGGTGGGTCGCGGGGGATCGGGCGCGCGGTCGCGTTGCGGCTGGCCGACGAGGGGGCTCTGGTCTGCGTCCACTACGGCGGCAACGAGGACGCGGCCAAGGAGACCGTGGCGCGGATCCTGGACGCGGGTGGCCGGGCGTTCGCCGTACGGGCCCGGTTCGGTGAGGACGGCGCGGTGGACAGGCTGTTCGAGGGGCTGACCGCCGGGTTGGCGGAACACGGCGTGGACGGCCTGGACATCCTGGTCAACAACGCGGGCATCGCTTCCACCAGCCCTATCGCGCAGGTCACCGAGGAGGAGTTCGGCAGGCTGCTGGCGATCAATGTGAGCACGCCGTTCTTCGTGATTCAGCGGGCACTGCCGCTGCTGAACGACGGCGGCCGGATCATCAACATGGGCTCGACGGCCAGCCGGTTCGCGGTCACCATTCAGATCGGTTACACCATCAGCAAGGCGGCGCTGGAGTCGATGGCCCCGACGCTGGCCAACGAGCTGGGCAGGCGCGGTATCACCGTGAACACGGTCGCGCCCGGCGCGGTCTGGACCGACATGACCAGCGGCTACACCTCGATGCCCGAGGTGGTGGCGGGGCTGGAGGCGATGGTCGCGCTGGGGCGGCTCGGCGAGCCGGAGGACGTCGCGGACGTGGTCGGGTTCCTGGCGGGACCACGCGGACGGTGGGTGACCGGGCAGACCGTCGACGTGTCGGGCGGGACCTACCTGGGGCCGATCGTCCCCGCATGATCTCCACCGTGATCTCTACTGTGATCTCCTCTGCGATCTTCCCTGTGATCTTCCCTGTGATCGCCGGCGGGCCGCCGGGGGATATCGCGGGATAATCACGGGCATGCGGTTCGGAATCCTCGGCGAGACCCGGGTGTGGCGCGACGACGGGACCGAGGTCCCCCTGGGCGGACCGGCGCGGCGCGCGCTGCTGGCGCTGCTGCTGATCCGCCCCGGTCAGGTCGTGCCGTCCGACCGGCTGATCGAGGAGATCGATCCCTACGGCGCGCTGTCGGCGCACGCGCTGCAGTCGCAGGTGTCCCGGCTGCGCACCGCGCTGGGGCCGGCGGCCGCGATCGAGCGGAGCGGCGCGGGATACCGCATCGTCGTCACGGACGACGACGTCGACGCCTGCCGGTTCGAGCGGCAGGCCGGGCAGGGCCGGATGGCGTTGCGCGACGGCGAGGTGGAACGAGCGGTGACGCTGCTGCGCGAGGCGCTGGACCTGTGGCGCGGACCCGCGCTGGCCGAGCTCACCGAGAGCGAGACGGCACAGGCCGCCGCGATGCGGCTGGAGGAGCTGCGGCTGGCGGCCCTGGAAGACCGGATCGAGGGCGAGCTGCGGCTCGGCGAGCATCGCGCCGCCATCGCGGAGCTGCGCGAGCTGGTCGGCCGCCACCCGCTCAGGGAACGGCTGGCCGGATTGCTGATGCGCGCGCTGTCCGCCGAGGGCGGGCAGGCCGAGGCGCTGGTCGTGTTCGAGGAGACCAGGCTCCACCTGGCAGAGGAGCTGGGCGCAGATCCTTCGCCCGAGCTGGTCGCGCTGCACCGCGAGTTGCTGAGCGTCGATCCTTCGCCGTCGCCGGCCGCGCCGCCCGCCCCGCTGACCTCCTTCGTCGGCCGCGACGAGGAGGTGGCCGAGGTCGCCGGCCTGCTTCGGGTGGCCCGGCTGGTGACGTTGCTCGGCCCCGGCGGTGTCGGGAAGACCCGGCTGTCGGCCGAGGTGGCCGGGGCGGCGGCCGACGAGGTGTGCTTCGTGGAGTTGGCCGCTCTGGCCACGCCGGGCGACGGGGCCGGGCCGGCGCGGGCGGTGCTCGGCGCGCTCGGCCTGCGCGAGAGCGGGCTGCAGGTGGGGGACGGCCCGCGGACGCCGGTCGACCGCCTGATCGCGGCGCTGTCCCACCGGGTGCTCCTGCTCGTGCTGGACAACTGCGAGCACGTGGTCGAGGAGGCGGCCGCGCTGGCGGCGCGGCTGCTGGCGGCCTGCCCCCGGCTGCGGGTCCTGGCCACCAGCCGTGAGCCGCTGGGTGTCATCGGCGAGCACCTCTACCAGGTGCGTCCGCTCGACGGCGACGCGGCGGTGCGGCTGTTCACCGACCGGGCCCGCGCCGTGCGACGGGGGTTCGCCGCCGACCCCCGGCGCGTACGGCGAGTCTGCGCGGCTCTGGACGACCTGCCGCTGGCCGTCGAACTCGCGGCTGCGCGGCTGCGTTCGCTGGACCTCGGCGAACTCGAGGGGCGGCTGAACGACCGGCTCGCGATCGCGTCCCGCGGCAGCCGCCCGGCCGACGGCCGGCACCGGACGCTGCGTTCGGTGGTCGCGTGGAGCTGGGACATGCTGACCGAACCCGAGCGGCGAGCCGCCCGGCGGTTCACCGTCTTCGCGGGAGGCGCGACGGCGGAGTCGGCGCGGCAGGTGTGCGGAACGGACGCCGAGACGCTGGAGTCGCTCGCCGACAAGTCGCTCCTGGAGGTCTCCCGCGGCCGTTATCGGATGCTGGAGACGATCCGCGCCTACGGCGCCGAGCGGCTCGACGAGGCGGGCGACCGCGAGACGGCGCTGCGCGCCCACGCCCGGCACGTCCTGGAGCTGGTGCGGACCGCCGATCCGCACCTGCGGCGGGCGGAGCAGCTGGAATGGCTGCCGCTCCTCGTCGCCGAGCACGAGAACCTGCTGGCGGCGGTGCGCTGGGCGGTCGAGGCCCGGGAGATCGCGACGGCGCTGGAACTGCTCGCCGCGGCCTCGGCCTACCTGTGGATCCGGGGCGCGTCCGCCGTGGTCGCGCCGTACGCGATCGGGCTGCTCGGCGCGCTCGGTGACACGCCTCCGGACGGCCTCGGCGAGGAGTACGCGACGTGCGTGCTGCTGGGCGCGTTCGACCGCGCGACCTGGCTCCGCCACCGCGCGGCGGCGGACAGGGCCCTGGCCGCCGCGTGGTCGGGCGACCGGCCGGGCCGCTACCCGGCGGCCCTGCTGCCGTGGATGATGCGGAACGTCGGCGAAAGCGACGCGCAGGCCGCGTTCACCCTCCTGTCGGCCCAGCACGACAGCCCCGAGCCGTGGGTGCGGGCGGTCGTCCGATTCGTGTCGGGCTTCGGCGCCCTGGGCGCGAGGGACGTCGCACCGGCGGAGCGTGACTTCGGCGCGGCCGCCGAGGAGTTCCGCGTTCTCGGCGACCGATGGGGCGCCGCACTGACTCTGGACATGCTCGCCGGGCTGGCGGGCGGGCGTGGCGACCACGCGCGCGCGATCGCGCTGACCGACGAGGCCCTCACCCTGACCGGCCGGCTCGGCGCCCTGGAGGACTCCGCCGACCTGCTGGTCAACCGGGGCGACTACCTCGTCGCCGCCGGCGACGCGGAGGGGGCCCGCGCCGACTACGCGAGAGCCGCCGATCTGGCCCGCGGCGCGGGGAGCACCACCTGTCTGGGCGCGGCCCTGCGGGGACTCGGCGACATCGCCCTGGGGGAGGGCGGCCTGGACGAGGCGGAACGGCTGTACGCCGAGGCTCTGGAGCGGATCGACCCACACTGGATCAGAAGCCTCGGCAACCGGGTGCGCGCGCTCGCCGGGCTCGGCCGCGTCGCCGAAGCGCGCGGCGACCACCCGACGGCCCAGACGCGCTACCGGGAGGCCGCCGAGGCCGTGGGGGCCGGCGGCGTCGCGGCCCCGGACGCGCTGCGCCAGCTGGGACTTCCCGGTGCCCTTTCCGATGCCCTCACGGAGGCGGTGAGTCGGCGGTGAGCCTGCGGTGAGCCCTCACCGGCAGGCTCTCGGCCATGGACAACGCAATGACGAACCGCAGCGTGCTGATCTCCGGTGCCTCCGTCGCCGGCCCCGCCCTCGCCTACTGGCTCCACCGCCACGGCTTCACCCCCACCATCGTGGAGCGTGCACCCGCGCTGCGCGACGGCGGCTACGCCGTCGACTTCCGGGGTGAGGCGCACCTGTCGATCCTGCGCCGGATGGGCATCCTGGACGACATCGAACGCGCCAGCACCGGCATGGGCTCCATGTCGTACGTCAACAGCGCCGGCAAGCCGCTGGCCAAGATGCCCGCCGACCTGTTCGCCGGAGACGTCGAGATCCTCCGCGGCGACCTGGCCCGCATCCTCTACGACGCCACCAAGGAGCACACCGAGTATGTCTTCGGCGACTCGATCACCTCGCTCACCGAAGACGCCCACGGGGTGACGGTCACCTTCGAACGTGGCGCGCCGCGCCGGTTCGACCTGGTCGTCGGCGCCGACGGCCTGCATTCCATTACCCGCCGCCTGGCCTTCGGACCCGAGGAGGACTACGTCAGGCACCTGGGCCTCTACTGCGCGATCTTCACCACCGCCAACCACCTCGGTCTCGACCACACCGGCCACGTCTACCGCACCGCCAACAAGCTGGTGGCGATGTACAGCGCGCGCCGCAACACCGAGGCCAAGGCCGTCTTCTACTTCGGCTCGCCGATCCTGGACCTGGACCGCCGCGACGTGGCCCGGCAGCAGGCCGTCCTCGCCGACCAGTTCGCCGGCAACGGCTGGCAGAGCGATCGGCTGCTGCGGGAGATGCGCGTCGCGCCGGACTTCTACTTCGACTCGGTCGGCCAGGTCCGCATGGACTCCTGGACCCGAGGGCGGGTGGCTCTGGTAGGCGACGCCGCCTACTGCCCGTCCTCCCTGTCCGGGATGGGGTCCGGCCTCGCCCTGGCCGGCGCGTACGTCCTGGCGGGCGAACTGGCCGCCGCGCGCGGCGACCACCGCGTCGCGTTCGCCGCCTACGAGCGGGAGATGCGCGAGTATGCGGAGGGCTGCCAGAAGATGGGCGACGGCGTGGCCAAGCTCATGGTCCCCGGCAGCCGATTCCTGGCCTCGGCCCTCAACCGCTACTACAAGATCATGCCCTACCTACCGGGAAGGAACATACCCACCAAGATCGCCCGCAAGACCGCCGAGAACATCGCCCTCCGCGACTACGCCGAAGTCAGCGCAGCTCGACGGTGACGTCTGCCTCGGCGAACATGCCGAGCGGCTCCTCGCCCCGGCTGTCATCGCCCCGGCCGTGGAGAAGGAAGCCCTGCGCGTCCGGCGGTCGCGCGGTCGGATTCCCAGATGCGGGCGCGGTCAGAACAGGGCCAGGCCGAGGGTGAACAGGGCGCCGAAGACCAGTTGCAGGCGGCCGGTCTGCTGGAGCGTCGCGATGAGCGCGGGACCGGTCGCCCCCGAGCGGACCGTCCTGATCGGGGCCACCACGAGGGGGAGCGCCAGCACAGTCAGCGCGGCGAAGGGCCGCACCGGCACCAGGGCGAGCGCGAACACGAAGGGCAGCACCAGGGTCGCCGAGTAGGCCAGGCGCGTGCGGCTGTCACCCAGCACCACGGCCAGCGTGCGCTTGCCGGAGGGGCCGTCGGTCACGATGTCGCGGAGGTTGTTGACCATGAGAAGCGCGCAGGCGAGCAGGCCCACGGGCACGGCCGCGGCCAGCGAGAGCCAGGTCAGCCGCTCCACCTGGACGTACGTCGTCCCGGCGACGGCCACGACGCCGAAGAACACGAAGACCGAGATCTCCCCGAGCGCGCGGTAGCCGTACGGGCGGGAGCCTCCCGTGTAGAACCAGGCCGCCAGGATGGAGGCGAGGCCGACGAGCAGCAGCCACCACGCGCGGGTGGCGACCACCAGGACGAGCCCGGCGACCGCGGCGGCGAGGAAGCAGCCGAGGGCGGCGGTGAGCACCTGCTTCGGGGCCGCGACGCCCGAGCCGACCAGCCGCAGGGGCCCCACGCGGTCCTTGTCGGTGCCCTTCACGCCGTCGCTGTAGTCGTTGGCGTAGTTGACCCCGATCTGCAGCGCCAGCGCGACGAACAGCGCGAGCAGGGCTCGCCACCAGACCGCGCCGTCCTCCGCGACGGCGGCGCCGGTGCCGACGGCGACCGGGACGACGGCGGCGGGCAGCGTACGGGGGCGTGCGCCCGCTAACCATTGAGCTGGGGTGGCCACGTGACTCCCTTTTCCTACCTGTGCGTAGCCGGTAAAGGCGTACCTAGTTTGGCCAATCCCCTGTCAAGTCGTGACAGCGGGGTTGGCGGAGGCGACGCCGCCGGGGGCGGAAGCCGTACGGACGGGCGGAAAGGGAGGTCACTCAGCTGATGTCGGTGGTGAGGCGGATCATCCTGATCGGGCGGCCCATGTCGAGAACGCGCTCGGCCTCGTCCTCGCCCCAGCCGGCCGACTCAAGGAAGCCGATCATCGGATGGTTGTCGGCGAAGACCCAGGTGACGACCGTGTTGTAGCCGTCCTCGCGCAGGTGGTCGACGGTGGCGTTGAGCAGCCTGCTGCCGTGTCCGCGCCTGATGTGGTTGGGATCGACGAGCAACGTCATCAACTCGGCCGTGGTGGCCGGGTGCAGATCGGGGTCCTCGGCGGGTCCGTGCGACGCCAGCCCCACGACCCGGTCGGAGGCACGCTGCGCCGCGGTCGCCAGGATGCCGCCAGGGCCGAGCGCGGTGAACGCGTCGGTGTCGGGCACCACCCGCTCGACGGCGACGAGCAGACGGTGACGGGGCGTGGGCGGCGAGAGGATCGCCTCCTCCCACTGGCGGCGCCACATCTTCTCCGCCGCCGGCCCGGTCATCTGCTCCAACGGGATCGGTGGCAGGAAGTCGCGATAAACCGCCTTCCACGCCCGGATCTGGGTGCTGGTCACCGCGTCGATGTCCTCGAGGCGGGCAGCTCTAACACCCATTCGGCGGGCTCCTTTCTTAGCCTGTAACACCGTACTGGTCAGGAGGGCCTCGGCGTACCTTCCGCCTGGCGTCGTGCCCGATATGCCCGGGTTTTTGTGCGGTTTCCGCAGACGCGCATGGAGCACCAGGAGCGAGACCGGTTTTTCGAGGAGTCGATGAACGCCCATTGACAGGTGCTCTCGGCGCAGACCTTCAGCCGTGGCCAGGTGCCGTCGGCGTGGGCGGCCGGGATCAGCGCCGCGAGCCGCGTGAGCCCGCCCGCCACTCCGGACCTCACGGGCTCGAGCGCCGGCGTCCCCGCCGAGAGCGTCACGCGGACCGGCAGTCCCGCCAGCGCCGCGTCCAGCCCGTCCGGAACCTCGTACGGACCTCCGTCGTGGTTGCCGCGCAGCGCGGCCCGCAGTCCTTCGCGCAGCTGGGTCGCCACCGCGAGGTCCTCGTCGGCGGCGCGGTCGTCGTCGCCGATCAGTCCGCGTTCGCGCAGCCAGACGGACAGTTCGGCCGGCGAGGCCAGCTCGTCGGCGTCTCCCTCGACGTCGTAGGTGTTCACGAAGTCGCGGAGCAGCTCCGCCGGGCCCGTCATGATCGATCACCCCTCGTGACCACTGTACGACAGTCGGAGGTCGCGAAATACCAACACCATCGCAAGCGTTTCACTGGTGTCGGCTATTCCGAGGAGGATTCCATGCGTGTCGGCTACCTGGCCTATCTGGCATCGCGAAACAAGGAGCGCCGCGAGCGCCTGTCGGAGGAGCGCCGGCGGGCGGGGGCGCCGACGACCCAGGGATCTAGAGTCCGAGCCGTCGCACCGCGGTCCGCCAGTTCTTGGCGATAGCCTGCTGCGCCTTGGCGAGCGGCACCTCGCCGTGGCACACGGCCCTCCACAGCGTGAGCTCGACCGCGTCCTTGTCGGCCGGGGTCTTGCCCTTGCCCGCCAGAACCGGCTGGGGCCACAGGTTCTTCGCGCTCTTGGGCGACCCGCCCAGGGACAGCGGGATGAGGTGGTCCTCCTTGTAGTGCGACGGCTTCCTGTCTGCGTAGCCGTACTGGGCGATCTGCTTGACGCGCAGCGCGTTGGCGTAGCTCGCCGGAGGCGCGACCTTCCTGCTGTAGCCGGGGGTGCAGATCGTGGACTTGATCGTCTCCTGGGTGACGGCGGGGTTACGCGTCCCCGGCTGGCACTTCGGGTCCGGCAGCGGCAGGTACTTCTGGGAGCACTTCGACCCCGCCGCCTTCGCGGTCGGCGTGGGTTTCGGGGTCGGTTTCGGGGTCGGTTTCGGGGTCGGCTTGGCCGTCGGCTCCTGTGTCGCGCCGCCGGAGGAGCCGACCGGCTTCCACCGCCAGTAGGAGCCGTCCTGCACACACCGGTAGGAGTCGCCGTCCTCCGAGGTTCCGTTCCTGCCGTGCGCCGCCGCCGGGCAGAAGGCGCCGGGCGTGACGCATTCCCAGTGGTCCCCGACCTGGTGGTAGCAGCCGGCCGAGGCGGAGGAAGTCCCGGTGGGGGCGGCCTCGGCGGCGAACGGGAAGACGAGCAGGCCGGCTGACGCGAGCACGGCGCATAACGCGATCAACAGGGAGCGGACGCGCACGGTGTCTCCTCTGTGAGGGGGTTTGAAGGGCGACAGAGAAAAGACGACTCAGCCGGGGCGAAGGTTCACCAGTGGGACTGATGTGGCTCGCGGGACAGGACCGGGGCGAGGCGGCGGATGCCCTCTTCGAGCTCGGGCAGGCCGGTCGCGGCCGTGTGGGTCAGCCGCAGCCGCGGTCCCGGGGGCTCGGCGGGGTAGTAGATGCGCCCCGGGCTCACCAGTACGCCCCGTGCCTGCGCCGCCTCGACCACCTCCGCCTCGTCGGTGCCGGGCGGCAGCCGTACCCAGACGTGCAGGCCACCGGGAGGCGCCAGGTGCACCTCGGCGGCGGGCGCGTGGCGGGCGAGCCCGGCCAGCAGCGTGGCCTGCCGCACGCCGATCTCCTGCCGGACGGTGCCGAGGTGACGCCGCCAGGCGGTGGAGCCCACGAACTCCACGGCCGTCTCCTGCAGGGGACGGGCGACGAAGAACGACTCCACCACCTGGCAGGCCCGCAGCCGGTGCGCGGCCGGGCCCCGCGCGGTCAGGCCCGCCACTCGCAGACTGGGCGAGGTGATCTTGCTCAGCGACAGGATGTGGACCACCGTGCCGTGGGCGTCCATGGTCACCATGGGCGGCGGGACCGGTCCTGTGGCCAGATATCGCGCGTAGTCGTCCTCGATCACGAACGCCCCCGCCGCCCGGGCCACGGCGAGCACCTGCTCCCTGCGCTCGCGGGTCAGCGTCGCCCCGGTGGGGTTGTGCAGCGTCGGCTGGCAGTAGAACACCCGCGCCCCCGTCATCGCGAACGCCTCCGCCAGGAGGTCGGGCCGCACGCCGTCCTTGTCGAGCGGCACCGCGCTCGCGCGTAGTCCGGCCGCCTTGGCCGCCGCGAGCGCGCCCGGGTAGGTGGGGGTCTCGACGAGGATCGGCGAGCCGGGAGCCGCCAGCGCGCGGAACGCGAGAGTGAGCGCCGACTGTCCGCCGCTCACCACGAGCACGTCGTTCTGCGTCACCGCGCCGCCGACCTCCGTGGCGAACCACCGGCGCAGCTCCGGCAGGCCGTTCAGCGGCGGCATGCTCCACGCCTCAGGCCGGCGTACGGCTCTCGCGGCCGCCGCGGCCAGCGCCTTGACCGGGCGCAGCTCGGGGTTGAGATAGCCGCCCGTGAGCGGCACGACGCCGTCGGGGGGCTGGGCCAGCAGGCTCGCCGTCGCCGAGTCGTCCACCACCCGGTCGCCCAGGGCCACGGTCTGCCACGACAGGTCGGGCGCCTCCGCGACCGGCCGCCGGGCCGGGGCCACGAACACGCCCGCGCCGGGACGGGTGACGACCCGGCCCTCCGCCGCGAGCTGCGCGATCGCCCGCGAGACCGTCACCGGGCCCACGCCGTGGCGGCGCATGATCTCCCTGCTGGACGGCAGCCGTTCGCCCGGCCGCGACCGTTCCGTCTCCTCCCGGAGCATCGCGGCGAGGCGGACGATACTGCTATCGTCATGCATGAAAGCTGACGATAGCGCTATTGACGTCCTTCCGATAGCGGACGCCCCCGCCGCGAATACCCCTCGCCGCCTGGCATGGCGGGGCAGCCTCCTGGCGGGCGCGGGCGTCCTGTCGTTCTCGGGGTCGTTTCCCGCGACCGTGTTCGCGATGCGGGGGTTCGATCCGTACCTCGTCGCGATCGGGCGCGCCGCGCTCGCGGCACTCGCCGCGGTGATCTGCCTGAAGGCCGCCGGGGCGCCGCTCCTGCCGCCCCGCGCCCACCTGCGGTCGTACGTGATGATCGCCCTGGGCGTGGTCCTCGGCTTCCCGCTGTTCAGCGGCCTGGCCCTGGACGGCGGCGCGAGCACGGCCCACTCCGCCGTCGTCATCGGCCTGCTCCCGGCCGCCACGGCCGCGTTCGCCGTGCTGAGGGCGGGGGAGCGGCCGAAACCCCTGTTCTGGGTGGCCTGTGCGGCCGGCGCGCTGTCGATCACCGTGTTCACGCTGACCCGGGGGACCGGCCGCTTCGCCGGGGCCGACGTGCTGCTCGTGCTCGCCCTGCTGTCGGCCGCCGTCGGCTACACCGAGGGCGGACGCCTCGCGCGGGAGACCCCCGGCTGGCGCGTCATCTCGTACGCCCTGGTGCTCGCGGCCCCGCTCACCGTGCCCGTGACGGCGGTGCTGGCGATCACCACGCGCATGGAGCCGTCGGCCGAGTCGCTTGCCGGGTTCGCGTACGTGGGGCTGGTGTCGATGTTCCTCGGGTTCATCCCGTGGTATGCCGGGCTCGCCATGGGCGGGATCGCCCGTGCCGGGCAGATCCAGCTCGCCCAGCCGCTGATCACGCTGGTGTGGGCCTGGCTGCTGCTGCACGAGGAGATCGGCGTCGCGACGATCGCGGCGGCCCTGGCCGTGCTCGTGTGCGTGGCGGTCACGCAAGCCAGCCGCGGGCGGCGCGGTGTGGGCACTTGATTGGTGTGACGGCACGGCGCAGGATGAGGCTGACAGTGTTACAAGGTGAGGCGGGTCACACGCACGCGGGATGGTGAGGCGATGTCGGACGTCGTGGTTCCTGAGGGTGGTTTCTGGCCGGCGCCCGAGATCCCGCAGCCCAACATCTACCCGATGGAGTGGCGGGTGGAGACCGAGAAGCTCGCGGCGATCTACGAGAAGTCCAAGCGGATGGTCTGGAACCCCGCCGACCTGCCGTGGAACCTGCTCGACCCCGGCGAGTTCACCGCCGAGCAGCGGCTGGGGATCATGTACTGGTTCTCCGTGCTGGCCAACTTCGACGCCTCGGGCCCGGCCGTCTTCGCCCGCGCCACCATCCAGGCGTTCGAGAAGCACGAGGAGGATCCCGTACGCAAGTGCTTCTTCTCGATAACCCGTGACGAGATGAACCACGAGGAGTGCTGCCAGCGCGCGATCGCCCGGCTGTGGCCCGGCGGCCCGCTCGACTGGCAGCCCTCCACCGACCTGGAGCGGGCGGCGCACAACAACATCGGCTGGCTTTACCACAACGGCGGGCGCTACTGGAACGGCTACAACGCGGCCGTGGGCAAGTACTCGCTCGCCGTGCTGTTCACGAGCTTCATGATGGGGGAGATGGCGGCCTCGACGCTGTTTCGCGGGATGGCCTCCGGCACCGAGCACCCCCTGTTCTCGGACATGTTCCACAAGATCGGCCGGGACGAGTCGCGGCACCTCCAGATCTGCATGACGATCCTGGAGAACGAGTGGCCCGGGCTCACCGACGACGTACGCGGCCTGATCACGCGGCAGCTGCGCGCCGGGTTCGTGTTCCTGTCGATGATCCTGTGGGAGCCGCCCGAGGGCTTCTGGGAGCTCCCGCCGTACTTCCTGCACAACCACCGCGTGCTGATGGACCACGCGCGGGAGGGCGGCCTCGGCGTGCTGTCGTACGAGGAGCAGGCCGACAACTGGCGGCTGGCGATGGCCCGCGTACGCGCGATCGTCGAGCGGTGGGGGATCGAGTTCCCCGCGATCCCGGAACTCGACATCGACGGTGTGGATGTCGACGTCATCGACCCGGAGGACATCATCCCGGTGTTCTGAGCCCTATCGGACGGCGGAACGCAGGGCCGCGATCAGCGCGACGACGGCGGGGTGACCGCCGGCGCCCCGGCGGAAGGCGACACGGGTGCGGCGGCGCATCGACAGCGCGGTCAGCGTGACGCCTTCTGGCGGGTCGGCGGTGCCCAGCTCCGGCACGAGCGCCACGCCCTGCCCGACGGCGACCATCGCCAGGACCGTGGCGAAGTCGTCGATGTGGTGGCGTACGCGAGGGGAGAAACCGGCCGCCTGGCAGGCGCGCACGGTCATCGCGTGGCAGAGCGTGCCGGGGGTGGAGGCGATCCACGGCGCGTCCCGGCAGGTGAGGAGCGTGGCCGCGTCCCCCTCACCGCTCACGGTGTGCACGGTGGCCAGGTACATGGGTTCGTCGAGGAGGGGGACGGCGTCCAGGGCGAGGTCGGGCTCGGCCGGGACGAAGTCGTACTCGTGGACCAGGGCGACATCGAGCTCACCGGCGCGCAGGCGCGGCGCGACCTCGGCCGGGTCGACCTCGTCCACCATCGGGTCCAGGCCCGGGTGGCCGCGGGCGAGCGCCGCCAGGGCCGAGGGGAGGATCGCGCGGGTCGCCGTGGGAAAGGCACCGATCCGCACGGTCCCGGCCAGGTTGGTGCCGGACAGGTCGGTCCTGGCCGCGGCGAGTTCCGCCGCGGCCTGCTCCAGTCGTTCGAGGACGGCCTCCGCGTGCCGCACCAGCGCCACGCCGGCGGGGGTGAGCACGACCCGGCGTCCGGTGCGCTCCAGCAGGGCGACCCCCGCTTCGCGTTCCAGCGCGGCGAGCTGCTGGGAGACGGCCGAGGGGGTGAACGTCAGCGCCTCGGCCACGGCCGCGATCGTGCCACGGTAGGCGAGCTCACGGAGCAGGCGGAGCCTGCGGACATCGAGCATCAGCGCAGGGGGAGTCTGCGGGCATCGAGCATCAGTTCAGCTTATCGGTTTCGACAGAAAGGCGAACTGGACCTACATGGTCGCTCGCCGGAAGGATCGCGGTATGACTCTTTCCGGCATCCATGTCCCGCTGATCACCCCGTTCGCCGAGGACGGCGAGATCGCGTTCGAAGCGCTCGAAGACCTGGCCCACGGCGTGCTCGACGACGGCGCGTCCGGGCTCGTCGCGCTCGGCACCACCGCGGAGGTCGCCACGCTGGCCGAGGAGGAACGGCGCGCGGTGATCGAGATCTGCGGCCGGATCTGCCGCGAACGGGGCGCCACGCTCACCGTCGGCGCGGGGTCGGCCGACACGCGGAGCACGGCCGAGGCGCTGCGCGCCCTCAAGGGGGAGGCGGACGCGGCGCTGGTGACGGTTCCGGCGTTCGTCCGCCCGTCCGAGGCCGGCGTGCTCGCCCACTTCACCGCGCTGGCCGAGCAGACCCCGGTGCCGCTGGTCGTCTACAACATCCCCTACCGAACGGGGCAGTCGGTGGGCGCGGCCACGCTGCGCCGGCTGGGCGAGTTGCCCATGGTGGCCGGGGTCAAGCACGCGGTCGGCGGCGTCGACCTCGACACGGTCGCCCTGCTCGCCGACCCGCCGGCGGACTTCGCGGTGCTCGCCGGGGACGACCCGTTCCTGTCCGCGCTGCTCGCCCTGGGCGCCGCCGGCGGCATCCTCGCCTCCGCCCACCTGCGCACCGGCGAGTTCGCCGAGCTCTTCCAGGCGTGGCGGGCCGGAGAGGTCGAGCACGCCCGAGCCCTCGGTCACCGGCTGTCGCTCATGTCGGCGGCCATGTTCGCCGAGCCCAATCCGACCGTCCTGAAGGGCGTCCTGCACGCGCAGGGCCGCATTCCCACCGCCGCCGTACGGCTCCCGCTCGTCCCGGCGAGTCAGGCGTCGATCGAGGCCGCCCTGCGGACACTGTGACCGCCGGAGGCGACGCCAGCAGGACTCTTGGAGATAATCCACAAGCGGACGAATTGATAGCCTGGACGCATGACCGCCATGGCACCCTCGCGTAACGAGCCCGACCTGTCCTTCCTGCTCGACCACACCAGCCACGTGCTGCGAACGCAGATGGCGGCGGCCCTCGCCGAGATCGGCCTGACGGCGCGCATGCACTGCGTGCTCGTCCACGCGCTGCAGGAGGAGCGCACGCAGATCCAGCTCGCCGAGCTCGGCGACATGGACAAGACCACGATGGTCGTCACTCTCGACGCTCTGGAGAAGGCCGGTCTCGCCGAGCGCCGCCCGTCCAGCACCGACCGGCGCGCCCGGATCGTCGCGGTCACGGAGAAGGGCGCGCAGGTGGCGAAGCGGAGCCAGGAGGTCGTCGACGGCGTCCACCGGGCCGCCCTCGGATCGCTGCCGGAGGAGGAGGCGGAGGTGCTCGTACGCGCGCTCAACCGGCTGGTCACGGGGCATCTGGCCACGGCGGTGGAGGCGCCGCAGCCGGTCAGGCGGGCGCGTCATCGCGGATGATCGGTCCGTAAGGGATCGTCTATAACGAAACTATCTGCTACGGTTTTTCCTGTTCCTCATGAACAGGAGGCGACTCATGTCGCGTATATCCCGATCCCGGTGGCTCGTGCTTGGCGTGCTGTCCGCCACGATGCTGATGACGGTGCTCGACGGCAGCATCGTGACCGTGGCCATGCCCGCCATCCAGCGGGATCTCGGCTTCGCGCCCGCCGAACTGAGCTGGACCGTGAACGCCTATCTCATCGCGTATGGCGGACTGCTCCTGCTGGCGGGCCGGCTGGGCGACCTGATCGGCCGCCGGGCCATGTTCCTGGCGGGCAACGCCGTCTTCGCCGCCGCCTCCCTGCTGGCCGGAGCCGCCACCGGGCCGGGGACGCTGATCGGCGCCCGGTTCCTCCAAGGCGTCGGCAGCGCCATGGCCTCGGCGGTCGTGCTCGGCATCCTGGTGACGACCTTCACGGACGCGGGGGAGCGGGCGAAGGCCATCGGTGTCTTCAGCTTCACCGGCGCCGCCGGGGCGTCGCTGGGCCAGGTGCTCGGCGGAGTCCTCACCGACGCGCTGGGCTGGAACTACATCTTCCTCGTCAACGTGCCGATCGGCGTGGTCACGATCGCGCTGGCGGTCCGGGCGCTGCCCGCCGAGAAGGGGCTCGGGCTGTCGGCGGGCGCGGACGCCGTCGGCGCCCTGCTGGTCACGGCCGGTCTCATGCTGGGCATCTACGCCGTGGTCCAGATCGAGCGGTATGGCCTGCGCTCCCTGTGGTTCGGCGCGGTTGCGCTCGTGCTGCTGGCCGCGTTCCTCGTCCGCCAGGCGACCGCCCGGACCCCGCTCATGCCGCTGCGGATCCTCCGCTCGCGCGCCGTCGCCGGGGCCAACCTGGTGCAGGTCCTGACGCTGGGCGCGATGTTCGCCTTCCAGATCATGGTGGCGCTGTTCATGCAGCAGGTGCTCCGGTACGGCGCGCTCGACACCGGCCTGGCCATGCTCCCGGCGGCGCTGGCCATCGCGGGGGTGTCGCTGTTCGTGTCCCCGCGGCTGAGCACCCGCTTCGGCGCGCGTGCCGTGCTGCTGGGTGGCCTGGTGCTCCTGATCGGCGCGATGGCCTGGCTCACCCGCGTCCCTGTCGACGCCCGCTACGTGACCGACCTGCTCCCCGTGATGGTGCTCATCATGGGCGGGGGCCTGGTGCTTCCGGCGCTGACCGCGCTCGGCATGTCCGGGGCCCGTTCCGACGACGCGGGCCTGGTCTCGGGGTTCTTCAACACGACCCAGCAGGTCGGGATGGCCGTCGGCGTCGCGCTGCTGTCCACGCTGGCCGCCTCCCGCACGGAGGGGCTGCTGGCGGGCGGGGCGAGCGAGGCGGTCGCGCTGACCGGTGGCTACCGGCTGGCCTTCACGGTCTCCCTCGTTCTGCTGGTCAGCGCCCTCGTGGCCGCGTACGTCGTCCTGCGACGGCCCCGAGTGGGTGTGGAGCAGGCGGCGGAGCTTCAGCCCGAGCGAGTCTGAGGGCTGCCGCCCCCCAGGGCCCTGTGACTCCAACGAAACGGCCCCCGGCTGTCACCGGCCGGGGGCCGTGTGGCGTCCTCTCCCGTGCGACCAGTGTTCACGGAGGCAGCGATGCGCGTTCCCTCGCAGGCCATGCGCGCACCCGCGGTGCGGGTGACGAACCGCGCCCGCCTCACGCACTGCCTCGCCCGGCCGGTGAGTGACGGTGACCGCGCCCCCGCGCGACCGGCTTCCGTACGGCGACGCGTTCGTCGCCGGTCTGTCCCCCGACTACGGAGCCATGGTGGATTCCCAGACTCTTCTCGTCCTCGCCGGGGCCTTCTTCGGCATCTGGCTCGTCTCCGACTATGTACGCAACTACCTGTCCAGATGCCCCAAGTGCAAGGGGAGCGGCACGCTCAAGGCCACCTGGTGGTCCGGGCGATACCGGCCCTGCCCGCGCTGCGGACGCAAGGGAGAAGTCCCGCACGCCTTCGGCCCCAAGAGCTGAGCCGGGGGACGAGGGCGCGGGAAACATCGCTTTCCGGATGATCCATTGTCAGGCTGCCCCTGACGGCCTTAGCCTTGGGTCGAGCGTCAGGAACAGCCTGACAGGACATCCCCTTGGAGGCGACATGCCGGCACCTTCTCTGGCGGAACAGGACATCCGCTGCTCGTTCTGCTCGAAGTCCAAGAACGACGTGACCAAGGTGATCGCCGGTCCCGGCGTCTACATCTGCAACGAGTGTGTCGGGCTCTGCGCCGAGATCCTGGCGGCGGAGTCCGCCGGCACTCCGGAGATCTCCTACACCGAGAGCATGACCGTCGAGCAGATCCTGGAGCTCCTTCCGCGCGTCGCCAAGGTGGGCGCGCAGGTCGAGGACAACCTGCGGATCTGGGTGCAGCGGGCGCGTGACCGGGGCGCCACCTGGGCCAGGATCGGCGCCGCGCTCGGCATGACCCGGCAGTCCGCCTGGGAGAGGTTCTCCGGCGAGGAGTGACGCGGGGCCGGTCGTGTCCTCGAGATTCAGGTGCAGCTGGCGCCGTTGACGCTGAAGCCGCCGGTGCCGGATTCGTTCCGGTGTTCGTGCCGGTGAAGCCGATGTACACGGTCTGCCCGGGAGCGAGGTCCTTGTTCCACTCGTAGCCCTGGGCGTCCACACTGCTCCCGCTCTGGGTCCACTGGGCCGGCCAGCCGGAGGTCACGTGCTGGCCGCCCGAGGGGAAGGCGAACGCCAGGTGCCAGCCGGGAATGGTCCACAAACCGGTGTTGGTGACCGCGATGGAGGTGCTCATGCCGCCCTGCCAGGACGTGGAGGTGTAGTTCACGTGGCAGGAGGGCGGGATGGGCGGCGCCGACGGGGACGGCGAGGTGGGCAGCACGTCGTTGTAGACCGTCACCGCGACCGGCTCCGACGGTCCCTTAGGTCGCCAGGGGGAACTGGAAGGTGGCCCGCAGTTTGAGCAGGCCGTCCACCTCCATCGCGACGTCCTCGGCTTCGCCGCCCTGCACGACCACGTGGCGGGTGGCTACCGCTTCCTGCACATCGGCCTGCCCGGACAGGAGGGGGTGGGTCTGTGGCTGATGCCGATCACCTCCGAGCAGCAGCGCGAGCTCATCGGTCGGTAGACCGGCGGGCAGCCGCTGCTCGTCCTCTACACCCCGGTTGCGTCGGACTCCCGGTCAGGGCACGAGCACGATCTTGCCCATGGCGGCCCTGTCCTCCATGCGCCGGTGTGCCTTCGCGGCTTCCGCGAGTGGGAGCACGGTGTCGACCTGCGGGAGGAGGCGACCCTCGGCGACCATGCCCAGCACCCCCGCGCGGGCGGCCAGCACCCCCTGAGCCCAGGCGTCCATGCCGCCGCAGCCCACGAGGGTCAGCCCGCGCTGCAGGAGGTCCATGGGAGCGATGCCGGGCGCGCCGTTGAGGACGCCGTAGAACATGATCCGGCCGCTGCCGGGCGTGAGCGCGTCCAGCAGTCGCCCGGCCGAGGCGCCGCCGAGGGATTCGAAGACCACGTCCACCGTCCCGCCGTCGAGAGCGTCGCGTACCCCGTCGGGCCAGTCCGGGTCCGAGTGGTCGAGCACGTGGTCGGCGCCCAAGGCCCGTGCCCTGAGCCGCTTGGCCTCGCTGGCCGCCGTCCCGATCACCCGGCCCGCGCCCGACTCCCTGGCGAGCAGGGTCAGGTAGCCGCCGGTGCCGCCTCCCGCCGCTTCGATCAGCACGTTCTCCGTTCCGTTCAGGCGCGCCGCCCGTAGCAGGGCCAGCGCCAACGCCCCCTGCACGGCCACGGCGACGGCGTCCGTCGCCGTCACCTCGTCGGGAATGAGGGTGAGAGCACCCGCGTCCGCCGCCACGTACTCGGCGTACGCGCCGCTCGCGCCGTCCAGGTTCATGACGTGTGCGCGGGCGCCGGACAGGGACGGGTCCACTCCCTCCCCGACCTCCGTGACCGTCCCGGCGGCCTCGAAGCCGAACACCGCCGGAAGCGGCGCGGGGAAGGGGAACGCGCCCCCGCGCAGCAGGGTGTCGGCGTAGCCGACGCCCACCGCCTCCGTCCGTACGAGCACCTGCCCGGGGCCCGCGGTGGGTGTGGGGACCTCTTCCAGCCGAAGGACCTCGGGTCCGCCGCTCTCGTGCATCACGATCGCACGCATGTGTTTCTTCTCCTGTCGAAGTTAACTGGACCACAGGTCAAGTTAATGCGACCGCTACTATATGGACCGGTGGTCAAGTTGTCCACAGAGAGGGCACGAGTGGGCGAACAGCGGCGCGAGCGCGCTGACGCGGCGCGAAATCGGCGCGCGATCCTTCAGGCGGCGGAGGAACTGCTGCGGCTCCACCGGCCCGACGAGGTGTCGGTCGAGCAGGTCGCGGCGGCCGCCGGCGTGGGCAAGGGAACGGTGTTCCACCGTTTCGGCAGCCGGGCCGGGCTGATGCTCGCGCTGATGGAGGAACGCGCACAGGAGTTGAGCGATGCCATCGCCGCCGGCCCCCCTCCGCTGGGTCCGGGGGCGCCGCCGCACGAGAGGATCCTGGCCTTCCTTGACGCCATGGTGGCTCTCGCCTCGCGAAACGTCGGCCTGATCACGGCGCACGAACACGCCGTGGCCACGCAGAGAAGCGCGGCCGGTCCCCGGGAGGCCAACCCGGTCTACCGGCGGTGGCATGCTCATGTCTCGGAGCTGATCGCGCAGGCGCGTCCGGACCTGGACGCCACGCTCGTCGCCCACCTCCTCATCGGCTCGCTGCACAACGAACCGGTGGCGCGGCTGCTGCTCGACGGTGAGTCCGAGCGGCTCGCGCGCGGACTGCGGTCGCTCGCGGCGTCCCTGCTCGGCCCGGGCTCGGCCCAGTGGAGTGGAGATCGGCGGAGCGAGCCCGGCGGGAGGCCGTAGCCGGGCAGGCCGCACCGGTCAGGAGTCCGGCGGCGGTTTGAGGCGGATGCCGAGCTGCGAGTAGAGCTCCAGCTGGTCGTAGTAGTCCCGATCGGTGATGATCTCGCCGTTCTCGACCGCGCAGGCACAACTGCCCCACACCGTTATGCGACGGCCGGTCGCCGCCGCCACGCGGCCGCCCGGCAGCAGGAGCGGGCCCATGTGCGTGCCGGTCTGACAACCGCTTCGTCGCAGGGCATTCGGCCGGACTCGACACGGTGGTCGCGCCGGTGGCGTGATGTGCAATATCTGTGTCGTTGACGCCATGAAGCCATGCTCGGAAGCATGGAGGCCATGCAGCGACGCGTGGTCATCGTGATCTTCGATGGCTTCCAGATGTTCGACCTCGCCGGTCCGGCCGACGTCTTCGCCACGGCGGGACTGTTCGCTCCGGAGCCCGGCTACCGGGTCGAGGTGGCGGCCGTGCGCGTCGGAGCCGTGCTTGCGCAGAACGGGATCACGACGCTCGCGGAGACCGCGCTCGGCGAGGTCGCGGGGCCGGTCGACACGCTGCTGGTCGTGGGCGGGCTATCCGTGCCGGAGCACCTGGGCGACCAGGAACTGGTCATGGGCATCGCCCGGCTGGCGGCGGGGGCCAGGCGCGTCGCCTCCGTCTGCAACGGGAGTTTTCTCCTCGCGGAGGCCGGGCTGCTCCGCGGCAGGCGCGCGACCACCCACTGGCTGGTCGCGGGGGAGATGGCCGGCCGCTATCCGGACGTCGAGGTGGACGCCGATCCCATCTACATCCGCGACGGGAACGTCTGGACCTCGGCCGGGGTCAGCTCGGGAGTGGATCTCGCCCTGGCGCTCGTGGCCGACGACCACGGCCACACGCTCGCCCGCAACGTCGCCCGCGGACTCGTGGTGTACCTGCACCGTCCGGGCGGGCAGAGCCAGTTCAGCGCCCCCATGCGGGCCGCCGTCCCACGCGCCGAGCCGCTGCGCGAGATCCAGGCGTTCATCGACGCCAACCCGGCCGAGGACCTGAGCGTGCCCGCGCTCGCCCGGCGGGCCGGGATGAGCGAGCGGCACTTCTCCCGCGTCTTCACCGAGCAGACCGGGGTCTCACCCGGCAGGTACGTCGAACGCAGCAGGGCCGACGCCGCCCGGCGGCTGCTGGAGACCACCGGCCACCCCCTGGACAGGGTGGCCAGGGAGTCGGGACTCGGCGTTCCCGAGACCCTCTACCGGGTCTTCCGCCGGCACTGGCGCGTCTCACCCGGCGACTACCGCCGCCGGTTCCGATCGAAGGAAGGCAGCAGATCATGAACATCGCCATCCCCCTCTATCCCCGGTTCACCGCGCTCGACGCCGTCGGGCCGTACACGGTGCTGGCCTTCGCGCCGGGCTGCACGGTCACGTTCGTCGCGGCCGAGCCAGGCCCGGTGCTCGACGACCGGGGGAGCCTGAGCCTCGCGGCCACCGCGTCGTACGACGACCTGCCCGCTCCGGATGTCGTCGTCGTGCCCGGAGGACCCGGGACGATCGAGGCGCTGTCCGACTCGGAGCTGCTGGGCTGGATCGCGCGGGCACACGAGCGCACCCGGTGGACCACCTCAGTGTGCAGCGGCTCGTTCCTGCTGGGCGCGGCGGGCCTGCTGAAGGGCCGCAGGGCGACCACCCACTGGGGCTGGCTCGATCAGCTCGCCGGATTCGGCGCCGAGCCGGTGAGCGAGCGTGTGGTGATCGACGGCAAGGTCGTGACGGCGGCGGGGGTGTCCTCCGGCATCGACATGGCCCTGACCCTGCTGGCCGCGATGCGCGACGAGGAGACGGCGCAGGCCGTGCAGCTCGCGATCGAGTACGACCCGCGGCCGCCCTTCGACGCCGGCAACCCTAAGACCGCCCCGGCGGGCCTGAGCGACAAGGCGATGGCCCTCATCAACTGAGCCTTTCCATCCGGCGGGCTTCGGGGAGGCGCCGGCGCCGCCTGATGATGCTTTCGACCACGACCAGGTTGACGACCCAGCCCAGCGTCTGACCGATCGGGATCATCGAGGTCGCGAGTTCTCCCGTCGATCCCGGATCGGCCCCGCGGAACGGGATCTGGACCAGCAGGAACAGGGGAACGAGGATGCGCCCGGTGACCGCGAGGAACGTCAGGGCGTAGTTGCGCATCATCCAGTTCCGGTGGGCGGTGAAGTCGCGCCGGCGGGCGGCCCGGTACGCGAGACCGCCGGTGATCAGCCACAGAACGGCCGCGGTCGTGAGGCCGACCTGCGTCATGAGGCGGCCCGACCACAGCGCTACCGGGATCGTGGCCACCGCGGACGGCAGCACTCCGGCGAGGAGATAGACCCGGCCGAGCGTCCGGTGGACCCGCCTGCGCGCCCGCACCGCGGGCATGAACTGCAGGGAGCCGAGCACGAGCGCGACCGCGGCGGTCCCGATATGACCGACCAGAACGTAGTAGTGCAGGCTGTCGCGCACATCGAGGCGGCTGTCGTCGATATCGAGGCCCAGGTACGGATAGACGAGCACCGAAGTCGCGATGACCGCGACGATGAAGATCACCCATGCCGTTCGCCTGTGCATAGCCCGGAGCCTCGCAGGCACGGCCTGCCCCGGCATCCGCCCCCGGATGGCTGTACTCGTACGCAATTCGGCGTACGGACTCTGTCGCCTTGCCGTGGACGAACTCGACGGCGGCTCCTCATTTCGGCGCGAAGCGCTCCCCCCTACGCGGGCGTGATCAGTCTTCGATCGGCCAGTTCTCCGGGGGAGACACATAGGAGCCGCGTTGGGGAACGGTGTAGACCCAGCCTTCCTCGCGAAGTACGGCTATGGCTCGTCGCACGGTTTCGCGGGCTACGCCATATCGATGCACCAAGCTCGTCTCGCTCGGCACCGAACGGCGGGGCGCCAAACTTCCCTGTCTTATTCGCTCGACAATTTCCTGAGCGATCTGCCGGTAAGCAGGGTTCGAGCGCGGCGCTGCGGCCCTTGCATCGGAGGCGCCGGCAAACGCCCCCTGGCCGGGGACCGTGTATACGAGACCGTCATTCCGAAGTACCCGCAGGGCCCGGCGTGCGGTGGTTCGCGCCACGCCGAACTCGCGCTGAATGGCCGCCTCGCTGGGGACCGGGGAGCCGGGCGGGAGGTCTTCGATCCGCCGACGCAGGATCTCGGTCATCTGAAGGTAGAGATGCGTGTCGCCGTCGTGGTCAAGCACACCACCACGTTAGGAGTCGGACGCCCCGATCAGACGCCTCTTCTCGAATCGCGTGGTCAGTCCTGTGGCCAGTCATCCGGAGATGACACATAAGTGCCGCGATGGGGGACGGTGAAGACGTAGCCCTGGTCCCGGAGGAATCCGACGGCCAGTCGCACGGTCACCTTGGCCACGCCGTACTGCTCCATGAGCGCCTTCTCGCTGGGGATGGCGCGGTTCGGCTTGAATTCCTGCCGTCGGATGCGCTGCGCGACCTCTTCGGCGATCTCCTGGTAGAGGGGTTTTTTGCGGCGCGCACGCGGAGCGGCCTGATCGCCGACGAAGGTGCCCTCGCCCTGAACCGTGTAGACGAGACCCTGCTCGCGTAGCTCCCGAGCGACCCGGCGTGCCGTCGTCCTCGCTATGCCGTACTCGGCCTCGAGCTGCGCCTCGCTCGGCATCGGATTGCCGGGGGCCAGCTCGCCGCTGTCGATGCGTTCTCGAAGGATCTCGGCGATCTGCTTGTAGACAGGTACGGGTCCATCTCGGTCAAGCACGATCAAACCATAGACCGAAACAGACATCACTGCACAAAATGTAACATCTTAAGGCCCTGGCAGATACGGCCTGTAGACCGGCGGTAACGGTAGAACTTATAGTGACGATTCTGCTACTCATCGTGGGGCACTCGGCGCCAGGCGGTGTCGGTGACGATCACGTGGTCGAGGAAGCGGAGGCCGACGGTGTCGGCGGCCTCGTGGAGGCGGGCGGTGACCTCGACGTCGGCGGGGCTGGGGTCGAGCGATCCGCTCGGGTGGTTGTGGGCGAGGCCGAAGGCGGCCCCGCCGGAGAGGAGGACGGTCGTGACGATGTCGCGGACGGGCGCGGGAGTGTGGTCGCTGCCGCCCTCGGTGACCACGGTCCGGCGCAGCACGGCGCCGCGGCCGTCGCACACGACCACGACGAGCCGCTCGCGCGGCTGTCCGTGCAGCAGGGGAGCGGCAGCCGAAGCGATGTCGGCCGAGCAGGTGATCCGGCTTCGCTCCGGCTCCGCCTGGGCCCGCCGTACGAGATGGAACGCGGCCGCCACGCGGGCGGCCTTGGCGGGGCCCACGCCAGGGACGGCGAGCAGCCGATGGGCCTCGGAGCGGGCCAGCTCGCCGAGGTCGCCGCAGTGGGCGATGAGCTGGGAGGCGAGCTCGACGGCGCTCACGCCCCTGCTGCCCGAGCCGAGCAGCAGGGCGAGCAGCTCCCTGTCGGCGAGCGCGGCGGCTCCCGACGCCAGCAGCCGCTCACGCGGCTGGTCGGTCAGGGGCATGTCCTTGACGCGCATCGGCACCTCCGGATGGGGGATCCGGATCGGTTGTACCAGTGGGCACCGACAGTCAGAGGGGACTGGGAATGCCGTAGACCAGGCGGAATCTGTCGCCGGGCACCACGGCGTCGCTGGTCTCCACCGGACGCTCCCCGGCCCAGTACGTGCGCTCGATCTGGAGCACCTGGACGCCGGCGGGCAGTTCGAGCAGGTCGCTCTCGGTCGGCTGGGGGACGCGGATGAGCACGGTCTCGCTGATCTCGGTGAGCGGCAGGCCGCTCGCCACGAGCCGGAAGGCCGCGCTCCTGCGTTCGTACGTGCCCTCCTCGGGCGCCTGGCTCTGGCCTGGCTCGACCGGTTCGTACGAGGTGAGCAACTGCACCGGGCGGCCGTCCCCGCGGAAGACGTAGCGGGTCCTGATCACGGGGCTGCACTCCCCGACGCGCAACCGGTGGGCGATGTCGGGAGGGGCGTCGGCGAGCTCGCTGCGCCAGCTCCAGCTGGGTTGTCGTCCGCCCGCCTGCATGTCGTTGGCGAAGGCGGCGTGCGGTTCGGGGAGGCGGCTGCGGTGGAGCGGGAGCAGGATCGGTTTCTCCCGCACCCGGTGCCCGGAGCCCACGCGGCCGATGATGAGGCCCTCCTGGGCGAGCACGCGCAGCGCGTGGCGGGCGGCCGTCTCACCGACGCTGTACTTCCGGGTGATCTGGTGCCGCGAGGGGATCGGTGCGCCCGGGGGGAGCGTGCCGTCGACGATCTGGCGGCGAATGTCCTCGACTACGCGCAGGTAGACCGGATCAGAGTTTGCCATCAATCCATCCCTGAGGGGGTGACGGGTCCTCCAAATCTTGGCGTATTCGCCGGGCGACCGAGAGTGACGGAGATGGCCTGTGACTCCAACTTTGCCTGGTGAAAGGGCTGCTAATGGGTGATTGTGCCGCTAAGCGGCCAGGTGCTGATATTCCCCTCCCGCCGCCCTATCACGGCATCCATGCCAGCCCTCCCAGGGACGGGCACAAGAAGATCAACTGGATGAAGCCCACCAACCGGAGCGATCGAGTGCGGGTGCGCCGCCACACGTGTGAGTGCAAGGCGACGATCTACGAGCTGTGTGCGGCGGGCGGGCTGTTGTTCATCCGGCGGACGACGCGGGGCAAGAAGGTGGAGATCCGCGAGACCGAGCGGCTCGTCGCCACGCGGATGGAGGAGCTGTGGGTGAGGCTCCTCTCGGGGGAGGTCCACTGATCCGCCCCGGCCCCAGGGGTGCAGAAGCCGCTGTTCGCGGCCTTCCGGAAAAATTTCGCCAGCGGTGTGTAACGTCCGCGTAAGGCGCGGCGATTCCCGGTTAGAGGTCGCTGATGTGTGTACCCCCGAGCACATATCGGCGGCCTCTTCCGCTGCCGGCGGCGTCCGCGGGGCGGTACTGGACATAACGGGGTGGCGAGGTCCATCACTCCTGCGGATCCGGGTACCGTTCGGTCTATGGCATCGCCTACCGGAACCTCCGACGCCCCCTTCGGCCGCACGCTGACCGCGATGGTCACGCCGTTCACCTCTGACGGCGCCGTCGACTACGAGGGCGTCCAGCGGCTCGCCGCCTATCTCGTGGACGAGCAGCGCAACGACGGCCTGGTCGTCAGCGGCACCACGGGGGAGTCCCCCACCACCTCCGACGAGGAGAAGGACCGGATCCTCCGTGCGGTCGTCGAGGCCGTGGGCGACCGGGCCACCGTCGTGGCCGGCGCCGGTACGAACGACACGCGGCACAGCGTCGAGCTGGCCAAGGCCGCGGAGCGCGCGGGCGCGCACGGTCTCCTGGTGGTGACGCCGTACTACAACAAACCGCCGCAGGAGGGCCTGCTCCGGCACTTCACGGCCGTCGCGGACGCGACCGGCCTTCCGGTGATGCTGTACGACATTCCCGGCCGCGCCGGGGTGCCCATCACGATCGAGACCCTGTTCCGGCTGGCCGAGCACCCGCGCATAGCCGCCGTCAAGGACGCCAAGGGCGACCTGTTCGCGGGCTCGCAGGTGATGGCCTCCACCGACCTCGTCTTCTACTCGGGCGACGACCTGCTGAATCTGCCGTGGCTCTCGGTCGGCGCGGCGGGATACGTCAGCGTGGTGGGCCACGTGGTGGGCGCCGAGCTGGCCTTGATGATCGATTCCTACCGGTCCGGCGATGTCGAGAACGCACTGGCCGTCCACCGTCAGCTCCTCCCGGTGGTCTCGGCGATCATGACACGCACCCAGGGCGCGATCATGGTCAAGGCGGCGCTGAAGTTGGTGGGCCAGGACGCCGGGTACGTCCGCCCGCCGCTCGTGGACGCCACGGAGGAGCAGATCACGGCGCTTCGGGAGGACCTCATCACGGGGGGCCTCAAGCTTGTGGATTAGATCAACAGATGGAGCCGAATGAGCGACTTGACCAGAAGAAGTGAAAACAGGGAACCGCGCGTGAGCGCGTACGGCGCCGGGCGCGGGGCGGAGGGCGCGGAATGAGTCATCCGCATCCCGAACTCGGGCCGCCTCCGCCGCTGCCGGAAAACGGCCTGCGCATCGTCGCGCTGGGCGGTCTCGGCGAGATCGGCCGCAACATGGCGGTCTTCGAGTACGACGGCCGTCTGCTCGTGGTGGACTGCGGCGTGCTGTTCCCCGAGCCCGACCAGCCGGGCGTCGATCTCATCCTGCCCGACTTCGACTACATACGGGGGCGGCTCGACGACATCGAGGCGCTCGTGCTCACGCACGCGCACGAGGACCACATCGGCGCGGTGCCGTACCTGCTGCGGGAGCGGCGCGACATCCCGGTCGTCGGCTCGCGGCTGACGCTCGGGCTCATCGAGAGCAAGCTGAGCGAGCACCGGATGCAGCCGGTCAAGGTCGAGGTGATCGAGGGCGAGCGGCGCTCGTTCGGGCCGTTCGAGTGCGAGTTCGTCTCGGTCAACCACTCGATCCCCGACGCGCTGGCCGTGGCGGTCCGCACCCCTGCGGGCCTCGTCCTGCACACCGGCGACTTCAAGATGGACCAGCTTCCGCTGGACGGGCGGCTGACCGACCTCGGGGCGTTCGCCCGGCTCGGGGGCGAGGGCGTCGACCTGCTGATGTCCGACTCCACCAACTCGGAGGTGCCGGGCTTCGTCACCAGCGAGCGGGAGATCGCGCCGGTCATCGACGACGTCTTCCGCAGCGCGTCCAAGCGGATCATCGTGGCGAGCTTCGCCTCGCACATCCACCGCGTCCAGCAGATCATGGACGCGGCCGAGAAGCACGGCCGCAAGGTCGCGCTCATCGGCAGGTCGATGGTCCGCAACATGGGCGTGGCACGCGAACTCGGCTACCTGAAGGTGCCCGGGGGCCTGCTCGTGGACTCCCGGGAGATCGAGGAGTGGCCGCCGGAGGACGTGGTGCTGATCTGCACCGGTTCCCAGGGCGAGCCGATGGCCGCGCTGTCGCGCATGGCCAACCGCGACCACCCGATCAGGATCGCCGAGGGCGACACCGTCCTGCTCGCCTCGTCGCTCGTGCCGGGCAACGAGACGGCGGTCAGCAAGGTCATCAACGGCCTCAACCGCTGGGGCGCGCGCGTGGTCCACAAGGGCAACGCGCGGGTGCACGTCTCCGGCCACGCCGCCGCGGGCGAGCTGCTGTACGTGCTCAACCTCACCAAGCCGTCCAACTTCATGCCGGTGCACGGGGAGTGGCGGCACCTGCGGGCGCACGCCCGGCTGGCCGAGCTGACCGGCGTCCCCCAGGAGAACATCGTCATCGCCGAGGACGGCGTGGTCGTGGACCTCGTCGACGGCCAGGCGAGGATCACCGGCGCGGTCCCGTGCGGGTACGTCTTCGTCGACGGCACCTCGGTGGGCGACATCACCGACGTGGCGCTCAAGGACCGGCGCATCCTGGGCGACGAGGGGTTCATCTCCATCGTCGTCGTCGTGGACTCCACCACCGGGAAGCTCACCGGCGGGCCGGAGATCACCGCCCGCGGCTCGGGCATCGACCCCGAGGCGTTCGACGCGGTCATCCCGCAGATCGAGGCCGCGCTGCAGGAGGTCGCCGCGTCCGGCGTGGCCGACGAGATGCAGATCCGCCGGACCATCCGGCGTACGGTGGGCCGCTGGGTGAGCGACACCTACCGCCGCCGCCCGATGATCATCCCGGTGGTCGTCGAGGTCTAGCCGGTAATCCCGTTGTACTCGGAGACGGGCGTGGCGTAGCGTCCCGCCCGTGTCCGAGGTGAGGATCATCTACCGCAAGTACGGCGGATCGCTGCACTGGCACCACCACGCGAGGGTGCTGGGCGAGGACGAGCACGGGGTCTGGGTCGGCTGTCCCTCCGGGATGATCGCCCAGCGGGGGCACGAGCCCCCGACGGTCTTCGAGTTCGCGTCCGTCATCCTGTTTCCCCGCGACGCGTGGTGGACGGCGGCGTTCAACGCGCCGTCGCACAAGGCGGAGATCTACTGCGACATCACGACGGTCCCAGTGCGCGGCGACGCCCGGATCACGATGGTCGACCTCGACCTCGACGTGCTCCGGATGCGCGACGGACGGCTGATCCTGGACGACGAGGACGAGTTCGCCGACCACCAGGTGCGGTACGCGTACCCGGAGGAGATCATCCGGCAGGCGGAGCGGTCGGCCGCCTGGCTGATGAAGGCCGTGGGCAGCCGTACCGGCCCCTTCGACGGCGCCCACGACCGCTGGCTGTCCCAGGTCACATGACCGGGATCACTTGACCGGGACCGGCTCGGGCTCGTCCGCGGTCTCGGGGATCACCTTGGGCACGCCGCGCAGCGCGAACGGCACGGCGACCGCGAGCACGAGCAGGATGGCCGCGCCGGTCAGCACGGTGACGTGGATGCCCTCGACGAATGCCTGGCGGGCGGCCCGGGCGACGGCCCCCGCGGCGTCGCCCGGGAGCGTGGCGGCGGCCTTCAGCGCGCCGGCGAGCGTGTCGCGGGCCTCGGCCGCCGCGCCGCCGGGCAGGCCGGGCGGAAGCACCAGGCCGTTGCGGTAGGCGCTGGTCAGCACGGTGCCGAGCACGGCGATGCCGAGCGCGCCGCCCATCTCGTGGGCGGTCTCCGAGATCGCGCTCGCCGCGCCGGCCCGCTCCTTGGGCACCGAGGCGAGCAGCGTGTCGCCGGTCACCGCGAACGTGAAGCCCATGCCGACGCCCTGGATGAGCATGGCGACGAGCATGTAGAGGTAGGGCGTCTCGGTATCGATCCGGCTGAACAGGATGAACCCGGTCGCGGTCAGCACCAGCCCGAGGCTGACGACCGGTCCACGCCCCATCCGGTGCACGAGCACTCCTGACAACGCGCCGCCGAGGCCCCCGGCGAGGCCGCCCGGCATGCCGGCGAGCCCGGAGGTCAGCGGCGACCAGCCCATGACGAGCTGGAAGTACTGCGCGAAGACCACCGACATGGCGAGCATCGCGAAGACCGCGACCAGTTCGGCGCCGACAGTGGCCGCGAACGCGCGCCGCCGGAACAACTCGATGTCGATCAGCGGCTCGGCCAGCCGGGTCTGCCTGCGGACGAACACGACCAGGGCGGCGACCGCGATCACCGCCGCGACGATCACGGGGGCCTGCGCGACGCCGCCGGTCGTGGCCTCCTTCATCGCGTAGATCAGGCCGAGCACGCCCACGGCGGACAGCGGGACGCTGACGAGGTCGAGCCGTCCGGGACGGGGGTTGCGCGACTCGGGCAGCACGACGAACCCGGCGGCCAGGACGGCCACGACGACGGGCACGTTGATCAGGAAGACCGAGCCCCACCAGAAGTGGCCGAGCAGCAGGCCGCCGACGATCGGCCCGAGGGCGAACCCGATCGCACCCACGCTGCTCCAGATGCCGACGGCGGTGGTCCGCTCCTTCGGGTCGGGGAACACGTTGCGGATCAGCGACAGCGTCGAGGGCATGATCGTCGCGCCGGCCACGCCGAGCAGGGCGCGGGCGGCGATCAGCAGCGGCGCGTTCGGCGCGTACGCCGTCAGCACCGAGGTCGCGCCGAAGGCGGCCAATCCGACGAGCAGCAGCCGCCTGCGCCCGATCCGGTCGCCGATGTTGCCCATGGTGACGAGCAGCGCGGCCAGCGCGAAGCCGTAGATGTCGGCGATCCACAGCAGTTGGGTGGCCGACGGCGCGAGGTCCTCGCCGAGCTTCGGCAGGGCGAGGTGCAGCACGGTGAGGTCGAGGGACAGCAGGAGCATGGCCAGGCAGGCGATGACCAGCGTGCCCCACTTGCGTGAGGTGTCGTTCATGGCCGTCAGCGTGGCTGCGGACGCTGACGGCTCACCCACCGAGCGCTGACAGGTGCCCTTCGACGATGGTCAGCGCCGCCGCATCCGTGTCCGCGGTGATGGCCATCCGCTCGCGCGCGTACGCCCTGCCCTGGCCGTACGCCCGGTCGAACGCCTCGCCGCCAAGGGCGGCCCGCGAGCGCGCCTCGACCCGGGCGACGTCCGGGTCGCCCGCGGCCGGAGCCCCGCGCAGGGCGGCGCCCACGCCCAGCAGCCACGCGGACCGCCCGGGATCCTCCTCCAGCAGCGCGACGCCGGCGACTCCCTCCGCGACCGCGGCGGTCATCCCGAAGCTGCGGCGAGTGCCGGGCACGGTGGTGAGGGCGCGGCGGTGCCACGCCAGCGCCTCGGCGGCCGACTCGGAATTCTGCGCGGCCCAGCCGAGCGCGAGGTAGATGCGCGAGCGCGTCTCCTCGACGTTGAACCACGCGGTCGTGCACTCCGCGAGGGCCGCCTCGTATCCGCGCCGGGCCCCGGCCATGTCACCGTCCAGCCTGGCGAGCTCGCCGAGCCCGAGTAGCGCCGCGGCGAGCACCTCCGGGGCGCCCGTGCGGCGGGACAGCGCGGCGGCGCGGTCGTAGTCGTCTTTCGCGGCGTCCACGCGTCCGGAGCGCATCCGTGCCCAGGCGCGCCGGCAGAGGGTCTCCGCCACGTCCGACGTCGCGCCGAGCCGCTCGGCCAGCTCAAGCGCCTCGTTCACCAGCGCCTCGACCCGTTCGTGGTCCCCCCGCCGGTCGGCGACGTCGGCCACCGCGGACAGGATGATCACCAGGACCCACAGGTCGCCGATGGAACGGGCCTCCCGGAGCGCCTCGGCGAGCTCCTGTTCCGCCTCCGCGAGCCGGCCGTCGAACATTTTCAGGTACGAGAGGCTGAAGCGGCTGAGCGTCCGCGTCCACGGGTCGCGGTTGAGCGCGTCGAACAGGCCCCCCATGTCGTGGAACTCCTCCCGTGGGGGCGGGCCGTTGATCAAGGCGTGCAGGACGAGAAGGAACGGCTGCCGGGGCGGCATGGGCAGGGTGTAGGTCCGCCGGACGGCCTCGGCCACGCGGGTGTCCAGGCCGGGGCCGCTCATTCCGCCCCAGCCCACGAGGCAGGCGCACACGATGTACTCCTCTTCCAGCCCCTCGGGCGGCGCGGAGCCGATCCTGCCGAGCACTTCGGCGGCCGACCGGGCCGCCTCCCCACGCAGGCCGCGCAGGATCCAGTAGCCGGTCATGGCCGACAGCAGCCGCAACGCCGGCGCCACGTCACCCGCGCGTACGGCGCGGCGCAGCGCGGCCTGAAGGTCGTCGCGCTCGCCGTCCAGCCGGCGCAGCCACTCGATCTGGTCCGGCCCGCGCAGGTGCGGGTCGGCCGCGGTGACCAGGTCCAGGACGTACGCGAGGTGGGCCTTCCGCACGGGCTCGGTCTCGCCGGCCTCGGCCAGCCGTTCGGCGCAGAACGCCCGGATCGTCTCCAGCATCCGGTAGCGGTCGTCCACCACCTCGACGAATGACTTGTCCACCAGGGAGGCGAGCACGCCGTCGGTGTCGGGCAGGCCGCACACCCGCTCGGCCGCCTCCAGCGTCGCACCGCCCGCGAAGACCGTCAGGCGCCGCGCGAGCGCGCGTTCCGGTTCGTCGAGCAGGTCCCAGCTCCACTCGACGACCGCGCGCAGCGTCCGGTGGCGCGGCTGCGCCGTACGGCTGCCGCGCGACAGCAGCGCGAAGCGGGGGGCGTCGCCCTCCGGTCCCATGTCGGCTGTACCGTCATCGGTTCCGAGACGGGCGGCGATCCGGGCCAGGGGCAGCGAGCGCAGCCGCGCGGCGGCCAGCTCGACGGCGAGCGGCAGCCCGTCCAACGCCCGGCAGATCCGCAGCACGTGCTCGACGTCGCCGGGCGCGAGGACGAAGCCGGGCCGTACGGCGGCCGCCCGCTCGACGAACAGCCCTACGGCCGGATAGGCGAGCGCGTCCTCGACCGCGAGCTCGCCGCCGGGCGGGGGGACCCGCAATGGGGGAACCGGGCACAGGCGCTCGCCGGTGATGCCGAGCGCCTCCCTGCCGGTGGCCAGCACGCGCAGGGCGGGGCACGCCGCGAGCAGCCGGTCGGCGAGCAGGGCCGCCTCCTCCACGACGTGCTCGCAGTTGTCGAGCACGAGCAGCACCGGCCGCAGGGTCAGGGCCGCCACCAGACGGGCGACGGGATCGGCGGTGCCCTGCCGGGTCCCGGGAGTGGGGATGGCCACGGCGGTCTCGCGCAGCCCGAGCGCGCCCAGCACGGCCTGCGGCACGTCGGCGCCGTCGGTGAGCGGGGCCAGTTCCACGAGGCAGACCTCGCCGGGCCACCGGGTGGCCGCCTCGAGCGCCAGCCGGGTCTTCCCGGTGCCGCCCGGGCCGGTCAGCGTCACCAGCCGCGCCTCGGCGAGCAGCGCCTCGATGCGCTCCAGCTCGGCGGCGCGGCCCACGAGAGAGGTGAGCGGCACCGGCCGCCCGCCGGGCGCGGCGGAGGCGGGGGTGAGGGCCGGATCGGAGCGCAGCACCGCGAGGTGGATCGCGGACAGCTCGGCCGACGGGTCGGCGCCCAGTTCGTCGGCGAGGACCCGCCGGGCGTCGTCGTAGGCGGCCAGGGCCTCCGCCGGGCGGCCCGCGGCGTACAGCGCGCGCATGAGCTGCCCGCGCGAGCGCTCCCGCAGCGGGTGCGCGGCGATCCGTTCCTGCAGCTCAGGGAGCAGGTCGCGGTGCCGTCCCAGGGCCAGGCCCGCCTCGGCGAGGTCCTCGGCCGCCGACAGGCGCAGCTCCTCCAGCCGGGCCGCCTGGGCGGGTGCGAACGGCGCGTCGGACACGTCCGCGAGCGCCGGGCCGCGCCACAGCGCGAGGGCCTGACCGAGCAGGCCGGCGGCCCGGGCGGGGTCGCCCGCGCCGAGCGCCCGCCGCCCCTCGGCCGCCAGCCGTTCGAAGCGCGACGCGTCCACGTCGTCCGGGTCCACCGCCAGCCGGTAGCCCGCCGGTTCCCGCACGACCAGGTCGCCGAGGTGTCGGCGCAGCCGCGACACCTGGGCCTGCAGCGCGTTCTCCGCCCCGGAGGGAGGCTCGGCGCCGTACAGGCCGTCGATCAGGCGGTCGGTGGTGACCACCCGCCCCGCGTTGAGGAGCAGCAGGCCGAGCAGCGCCCGCAGCCCCGGCCCGCCGACCGGCACCGGGCGGTCGCCGTCGGGCCGCGCCTCCGTGGGGCCGAGGATGCCGAACCGCATGCCCATGATTGTTCCGCATCGTCCAGCCTTGTGCGGAGCGGTGCGGTTCAGCGGCGGACGGCCTCCGCGATCGCCTTCAGCCGGGCGGCGGAGGCGAGGCCGCCGTGATACCAGTGGATCTCGGCGGCGCCGGCCGCCGTGTAGGCCTCGGCCAGGAACGACAGCGCCGCGCCGTCCGCCGGGCGCGGGGGCAGGGCCAGCACGTACGCGCCCACGCGGGGGCCGAGCCGGCCCAGGGCGCGCAGCCCGGCCTCGTCCACCTCGGGGGCGTTCCAGCAGTTGCCGACGAGCAGGTCGACGTCCACCCCCTCGGGCACGGTCGCGAACGGGCCGGTCGCCCACGGGTCGGCGTTGGCGTGCAGGGCGATCTTCAGGCCAGGCCGCACCGCCCTGGCCTCGGCCAGCAGCAGGTCGCGCAGTTCGCCCGCGAGCCCCGTGCGCAGGTCGCGCATCGCGCCGGCCAGGTCGCCGAGCGCGTCCTCGACCGAGCCCGGCGCGCCGTCGACGCCCGCCCGCACCCGCGCGCGTACCTCGGCGACGTCCAGCCCGGCCGCCTCGTAGCGGCGTACGCAGGCCGCGCAGAAGCACAGCGACAGCAGCGCGACCTGCACGGGCGACCAGTCCGCGCCGTCGGTCTTCTCGTGGTGGCCGCCGTGGCGGAAGCCGAGCGCGCCGCACGCCTCCAGGATCAGCGCGTCGGGGTCGCCCACCTCGACGACCTCGTGGACCAGCGTGCGGCAGTAGTCGCGCACGTCGGCCGCCGCCGGGCACAGTGCATAGGGGTAGATCTCGCCGAAGGCGTTGGTGACGACCAGGTCGGGGTTGGCCGAGCCGAGCAGCGTGTTGTGGGTCAGCACGGTCCACGCCTGCACCGGCAGGCCGGCGGCGCGCAGGGCGTCTCTGGCCTCCCCGAACGGGTCGGCCGAGTCCATCCACGACGGCGTGCCGGGCACCAGCCGGTTGCCCTTCCACGCCTCCTCGCGTACGGGGACGTAGCAGGCCGCGTGCCGCGCCTCGACCAGCCGGTGGGCCGGATGGGCGGGGGTCGCGGCGCGGGTGGTGTGGTAGGAGGCGGCGAGCGCCACCGCGTCGACGCCGAGCGCCTTGAGGCGCGCGGCGGCGCCGGGGTCGCCGGCGATGTCCCAGGGGTAGGCGTAGATGACGTTCACCAGCGTGGCCTCCGTGCGGAGAAGGACGGGTCGACGGACCTCATGTACGTCGTGTCGTCGCGGGAGCGGACCCCGCACTTCTCATACTGCTCGTTCATGATTGCGAGGGCGTCGCGGTCGAGTTCCACCCCGAGCCCCGGGCCGTCCGGCACCGGGACCGCGCCGTCCACGAACCGCAGCGCGCCTTTACCGCCCGAAGATGGGGCGACCACGTCCTGGCCGTCCTGCCAGGGAGTGTGGGTGTCGCAGGCGTGGGTGACCGCCGGGGTGGCGGCGGCCAGGTGGGTCATCGCGGCGAGGCTGATGCCGAGGTGGGAGTTGGAGTGCATCGACAGCTCGATGCCGAAGGTCTCGCACAGCGTGGCGATGTGCGCCGAGCGCACCAGGCCGCCCCAGTAGTGGTGGTCGGTGAGCAGCACGCCGATGGCTCCCTGGCGTACGGCCGATGGGATGTGCTCGGGGGTGACGACGCACATGTTCGTGGCGAGCGGCATCGGCACCTCGGCGGCGACCCGCGCCATGCCCTCGATGCCCTCGGTCGGGTCCTCCAGGTATTCCAGCACGCCGTCGAGCTCGCGGCCCACGCGGATGGAGGTCTCCACACTCCAGACGGCGTTGGGGTCGAGGCGCAGCGGATGCTCGGGGAACGCCTCACGCAGCGCGCGGATCGCCTCGACCTCCTGCTCGGGCGGGAACACGCCGCCCTTGAGCTTGATCGAGCGGAAGCCGTACCGGCCGATCAGCAGGCGGGCCTGCTCGACCACCCCCTCAGGGTCGAGTGCGGCGCCGAAGCCGTCCTCCGGCGCGCCCGGATGACCCGCCCACTTGTAGAACAGGTAGGCGCTGTACGGCACGGCGTCGCGCACCCTGCCGCCGAGCAGGTCCACGACGGGCCGGCCCACCGCCTTGCCGCGGATGTCCAGACAGGCGACCTCGAAGGGGGAGAAGATCCGGTCGACGGTCTTGGCCCGTGAGGAGGTGCCGGTCAGGCCGTGCAGGTCGGTGACGACGTCGGCCCCGACGAGGCCGGCCACGGTGGCGTACATCGCGTTGTGGCCGTAGACGTCGTGGCCGATCAGCGCCTCGGCGGCGGCCCGCACCCGCACGAGGTGGTCGAGGTCGCCGTAGGTCTCCCCGAGGCCGGTCAGCCCCTCGTCGGTGACGACCTCGACGATCGTGCGCAGCGCCCAGGGCTCGTGGACGCCTGCGGCGTTGAGCAGCGGCGGGTCGCGGAAGGCGACCGGCGTGACGTTGATCTCGCGAATCCTCATCCGGCTCCTCATCCGACGATGTCCAGTCCGGTCGCGATCAGCTTCTCCAGCCGGGCGACGTGCTCGGGGGCCGCGTCGACCAGCGGCGGCCGCACTTGGCCCACGTCGAGGCCGCGCAGGGCGACGCCCGCCTTGACGAGCGAGACGGCGTAGCCGGGCACCAGGTCGCGCAGCTCGACCAGGGGGCGGTAGAACCCGGCGAGCAGGCGCCGCACGAGGTCGTCGTCCCCGGCGGTCACGGCCTTGTGGAAGGCCAGCGCCACCTCCGGGAGGAAGCAGAACACGGCGGAGGAGTACAGGCTCACGCCGATCCCCCGATAGGCGGGCACGGTCATCTCGGCCGTCGGCAGCCCGTTGAAGAAGGTGAAGTCGCGGTCGGTCGCCTCCCGTACGGCGAGGATGATCCGCTGCATCGCGTCGATGTCACCGAGGCCGTCCTTGAACCCGACGACGTTGGGGATCCCGGTCAGCGCCGCCGCGGCGGCGGCCGTGAAGCGGGCGTTGGCCCGCTGGTAGACGATGATCGGCAGGTCCGTGGCCGCCGCGACCTCGCGGACGTAGCGCACCAGCCCGTCGGCGGGCGCGCTGACCAGGTAGGGCGGCAGCAGCAGCAGACCGTCCGCGCCCGCGTCGGCGGCCCTGCGCGCGCACTCGCGGGCGAACGGGAGCGAGCCTCCGGCGCCGGACAGGACGGGAACCCGCCCACCCGCCGACTCGACGGCGATCCGCACCACCCGCGCGTACTCGTCGATGCCCAGCGCGTTGAACTCGCCCGTGCCGCAGGCAGCGAACACCCCGCCCGCGCCCTCGGTCACGCCTCGGGTCACGTGCTTGGCCAGCACGTCCTCGGCCAGCTCACCGTCCGGGCCGAACGGTGTGACCGGAAAGAAGAGAACGCCGTCGAGCTGCATCCGCCCACTCCCTTGGGTGTCCATATATATGGACAAAGTTCTTCAATATGTCCACGAAGCTAGCCGGGTGATCCGACGAAAGTCAACCTGGTCAGCCTTGACCGCGCCGCTGGTCAGCCCGCGCATGAACTGCCGCCGGAAGGCCGGGAGCGTGAGCGGTCGTGCGTACCCGGCCGAGTGGATGACGCCGACCGGGTAGACGACGCGGCATGCGCCCGCCTCCAGTTCGCGTACTCGACCTGTTCACGTTTCTGAATCGGCTCCGCAATTGTGTTCAGTTGCTAGCAAGACCGTAGAAATTGACAACAGTTGCGTCAAGAAGAGATCGTGGGTCAGATATGTGAATTGTGCCCGTGCTTGTGAACAGTTGGGAGATACTGGGAGACTGGCGGCGTTCGGCATTGACACGGTCCGCACGTCGCGCGGACGATCACGGAGCGCCGCGCTCTATTGCAGGGCCGATCCGACAGGAGACACATGCGAATTCTCATGACCGGCGCGGCGGGCGGCGTCGGCACCCTGCTGCGACCCCGGCTGGCCAGGGAGGGGCGCGTGCTGCGCCTGCTCGACGTCGTCCCGCTTGAGGCGGGGCCGGGCGAGGAGGCGGTGACCGCCGACATCACCGACCCCGAGGCGATGGACGCGGCGATGGACGGCGTGGACGCGGTGCTGCACCTGGGCGGCCACAGCCTCGAACAGCCGTGGGCGGACATCCTGCAGGTCAACATCCACGGCACCTATGTGGTGCTGGAGGCCGCGAGGCGGGCCGGAGTGCGCCACGTCGTGCTGGCCAGCAGCAACCACGCGGTCGGGTTCTTCCCGCGCAGCGCGGGCGAGGCCCCCGACTACCTGTTCCCGCGCCCCGACACCTTCTACGGCGTGAGCAAGGTGACCAAGGAGGCGCTCGGCTCGCTCTACCACGACCGTTACGGCATGCAGGTGACGTGCCTGCGCATCGGCTCGTGTTTCGAGCAGCCCAGGGACGTGCGCATGCTGTCGACCTGGCTGTCCCCGGACGACTGCGCCCGGCTGGCCGAGGCGTCGCTGGCGGCCGACGGCTTCCACGTGGTGTGGGGCGTGTCGGCCAACACGCGCCGCTGGTGGTCGCTGGAGGAGGGCCGGGCCATCGGCTACGAGCCCAAGGACGACTCGGAGGCCTACGCCGAGAAGCTCATCGCCGAGCACGGCGAGCCCGATCTCGGCGAGCTGCCGCATTCGCTGGTCGGCGGGGCGTTCTGCGGTCCCCGCTACGATGTCGAGAACCTTACGGCGGGGGGATGAGGTGACGGGTCAGGTGAACGATTCCGTCCAGGCGGCGGTCGAGCGGGCCGCCGCGGCGGGCGAGGCATGGCGGGCGACGCCCCCGGCCGAGCGTGCCACCGTGCTCGAAGGCGTCTCCGACGCCCTGCTCAAGCACGCCGAGGAGCTGTGGCCGGCCGCCGCGGAGGAGACCCGGCTGCCGGAGGCGCGGCTGCGCGGCGAGATCGCCCGTACGGCCGCGCAGTTCCGGCTGTTCGCCGACGTCCTGCGGGACGGCGGCTGGGTCGAGGCGGTGATCGACCACCCCGACCCCGGCGCCACTCCGCCGTGTCCCGACGTGCGCCGGATGAACCACCCGCTCGGCGTCGTGGCCGTCTTCGCGGCCAGCAACTTCCCCTTCGCGTTCTCGGTGGCGGGCGGCGACACGGTGTCGGCGCTCGCGGCCGGCTGCCCGGTCGTGGTCAAGGCCCACGAGGGGCATCCCCGCACCTCCGACCTGACCGCCTCCGTCGTACGGCAGGCCCTGCCGGACCCCGACCTGCTCGGGCTCGTGCACGGGTTCGAGGCGGGGGCCCCGCTGGTGAAGCACCCGCTCGTCACGGCGGTCGGCTTCACCGGCTCGCTCGCGGGCGGGAAGGCCATCCAGAAGCTGATCGACGAGCGGCCCGACCCCATCCCGTTCTACGGCGAGCTGGGCAGCGTCAATCCGGTCGTCGTGCTGCCCTCGGCCGACCCCGCCGAGGTGGCCTCCGGGTTCGCGGCCTCGCTGACGCTGGGCGTGGGACAGTTCTGCACCAACCCCGGCCTGGTGTTCGTCCCGGCTGAGGGAGGGTTCGAGCAGGCCGTCGCCGAGGCGGTCGCCGCCACCAGCGGCGGGCCCATGCTGACCGACAAGATCCGCGAGGGCTACCTGCGGGCGTCCGGCCGGCTGGCCGAGCGGCTCACCGTGCTGGCCGGTGGGAGCGCGGTGGACGGCATCACGCCGCAGGTCTTCGCCGCCGGCCTGGAGGTGTTCGCGGACGGGCTGCCCGAGCTGGGGGAGGAGTGCTTCGGCCCGTCGGCGATCGTCGTCCGCTATCGCGACCCCGCCGACCTGCCCGCCGTGCTGCGCCGGCTGCCCGGGTCGCTGACCGCGACCGTCCACGCGGCCGGCCCGGAGGAGGCCCGCGACCTCGTGCCGGTGCTGAACCGGCTGGCCGGGCGGCTCATCTGGAACGGCTGGCCCACCGGTGTCGCCGTCTGCTGGGCGATGCACCACGGCGGCCCCTGGCCCGCCTCCACGGCCCCGGCGCACACCTCCGTCGGCGCGGCCTCGATCAGGCGCTGGACGACCCCCGTGGCGTACCAGGACTGGCCGGCGGACCTGCTGCCGCCGGAGCTGCGCGACGACAACCCCCTTGGTGTGCCGCAACGTGTGGACGGCCGCCTGCGCGTCTGACGCCCCGCCGCGCGCGTTTCCGCGCCGCTCTCCCTTCTGGGGGAGCGGCGCCTCCATGCTCGGACCCGGACGAGGAGGACGAAAACCGCGTCTCGATAGCCTGGACTTCCGGATGCGGGAATCGGGGGTCTCGCGGTGGTCGACGTGGTGGGCCGGTATTTCGGCGCGTACAACGCCCACGATCTGGACGCGCTCATGGGGTGCTACTGCTCCAAGCCCGTCGCGGTGGGGCCGGGCGGCCCGGCGGAGGGACGCTCGGAGGTGGCGTCCTATCACACCGGGACCTGGCAGGCGTTCCCCGACGTGCACGTCACGGTGTTGCAGAAGGTCGTGGACGGCGAGGCCACGGCGGTCACCGCGGTGGGGACCGGCAGGCACACCGGGCCGTTCCCGCTCACCACGGGCGACGTGCTCCAGAGCACCGGGCGGTACGTCAGCGTGCGCTGCTGCTGGTTCTTCATCGTGCAGGACGACCTGATCGTCAACCAGCAGGTCTTCTACGACCAACTGGAGCTGTATCTCCAGCTCGGGCTGCCGCTGTCCCGCCTCGGCCCGGCGACATGAGGGTGCGCGCGGCCCCTCCGCACCCCCAGGGGCCGCGCGCCGCCGGCCGTCAGTGGATCTCGCCGGCCCCGGCGTGCCGGGAGACCTCCCTGCGCACGGTCTCGGCGGGGTCGACCCCCGTGTGCAGGGTCGGCGTCCAGCCCGCGTCGGCGCCGAGGTCGGGGTCGTTCTTCGCGTTGTAGGCGGCGATCAGGTCGATGGGCTGCTCCTTGCCGCCGACCCGCAGCAGGTTGCCCTTGGCCGTCAGCGCCGTGCCGCCCCAGTTGTAGAGCAGGTCGGCCGGGTCCACGCTCCGGCTCAGCCGGAAGTAGTTGTTCTCGGCGTAGATCTGGGACTCCACGCCCACGCCCAGCGCGTACTCGAAGGGCTCGGCGTCGGGCACCTGGTAGTAGTTGTTGTAGACGTGCACCTTGCCGAACCGCACGCGGGGCAGCCGCTGGAGGTTGCCGGAGAACTCGTTGTGGTGCACGGTGACGCTGAGCTTGCCCCGGTCGTTGGCGGGGTTGTTGGTCGAGCCGATCAGCATCGTCTTGTCGTGGTCGGAGAACTTGTTCCACGACACGGTCACGAAGTCGGACGCGCTGGTGATGTCCGCCTGCCCGTCGTGCACCTGGTAGGGCCGGCCGAAGTAGACCGGCTGGTTCGAGTCGGGGTTGTCCGCGTCGGTGAACGAGTTGTGGTCGATCCAGACGTGGGTCGAGCCGGTGACCGAGATGTTGTCGTAGAGGGAGTTCCAGTTGCCCTCGGCGCCGTCGGTGGGGTCCCACTGGGGGAAGCAGTCGGCCGCGTCCTCGAACCGGATGTTGCGGATGATGACGTTGTCCGCCTTGTCCACGTGCAGGTTGATGTGCCGGATGGTCGCTCCCGGCAGGCCCACGATCGTGGTGCCGGACGGCACCTTGAGCTTGATGTACTTCGTCTGCGCCGCGGCGGAGGCCGCCCGCGCGTCCTCCATCGGCCCGGACGGCTCGGTGTCGCGGCCCCACACCGCCGGGTCGTACGCCGCGAGGTAACCGGCCAGCGTGTAGCCGCCGGTGGCGAAGTCCGCGCAGGTCTTGTCGACGTCGATGACGCCCTTGACGTAGATGATGCGGGGGCCGGGGGAGGCGAGCGCCGCGGCCAGGCCCGCGCGGTCGGTGACGACGTGGACGTTCGACGCGGGGGCCGCCGCGCCGCCGGTGGTGCCGGTGCCGGCCGAGGCCCAGCCGTCGCCCGCGGGCAGCGTCTGCCGCCCGAGATCGGCCGGCTTCCCGGCCGGCGGCGTGGCCGCCCCGGCGGGGCCCGCTCCCAGCACGGGGACGGCGGCCGTGATCGCGAGGGCGGTCGACAGGAGTAAGGATCTTCCGGGCATGACTGTCTCCGTTCCGCGGTCGCTCCCCCGAGACGAGTCCGTACGTGTCGCCGGCGCTCAGGCCGGGTTGGGCGACCGCTCCAGTTCTTCGAGAAGGGCGAGACCGCGGTCGATCAGCGCGGCGAGCCTGTCGAGGTGCTCGGGGCTGGGATCGGACAGCGGCCGGCGGACGGGTCCCACGTCCAGACCACGCAGGCGCACACCCGCCTTGATGAGCGAGACGGCGTACCCCGGGCCCTCGCTGCGGAGGTCGACCAGGGGACGGTAGAAGCCCTCGATCAGACGGTTCGCGACGTCGTCGCGGCCGTCCCGCAGCGCCCGGTAGCAGGCGAGCGCGAGGTCGGGGAGGAAACAGAAGACGGCGGAGGAGTAGCGGACCACCCCGAGGTCCCGGTAACCGAGCTGGGACAGCTCCGCCGTCGGCAGGCCGTTGAAATAGAGCATTCCGGGCGGGGCGGCCTCGATGATCCGGCGCATGAGGCCGAGGTCGCCGTAGCCGTCCTTGAGCCCGATGACGCCCGGGTGCTCCGCGAGCGCCGCGACCGTCTCCGGCTCGAAGACGGCGTTGTCCCGCTGGTAGAGGATGATCGGCAGCCGGCTGCCGTCCGCGATCGCCTCGTAGTGGCGGCGCAGGCCGTCCTGACCCGCCTGCACGAGGTACGGCGGCAGCGCGAGCAGGGCCGAGGCCCCGCCGTCCGCTGCCGCCCTGGCGAACTCCAGGGCCATCGCGGTGCCGTAGCCGGTCCCGGCGACCACCGGGACGCGGCCGGCCGCCTCCTCGACCGCCGCGGCCACGCAGGCGGTGTAGTCGCGCAGGCTGAGCGAGGGGAACTCACCGGTGCCGCAGCAGGCGAACACCGCGCCGCACCCCGCCTCGACGCCCTGCCGCACGTGCCGCCGGAACACCTCGAGGTCGAGCCGCTCCTCCTCGTCGCAGGGCGTGACCGGGAAGAACAGCAGGCCGTCGAATGTCACCGGCTTCCTCCGTCATCCTTCTGAGCTGTCATTCATCTGACATCCATCTGAACCTGATTCATATTCATGAACACCGGGACCGTACGGCGCGCGGCGGCGCGCGGTCAAGACGTGCGCCTCAAGAGGGTGAATGTTTCGAATAGGACACGGGTTCTTGACAGGACCGAGGCCCGAACATCACCGTTGATCCGTCCACGTTTGTGAACTACGTTCAGGAATATGTCTTGAACATGGTTCGGGAAAAAGTCACAGAGGAGATGCGCCGGTGACGACGATGCGCCGCAGGGCCGTGCCGTACCTGCTGATCTCACCGACGGTCGCGCTCATCGCCGCGTTTCTCGTCTACCCGATCGCCAGCGTCGCGTACTACAGCCTGCAGCACCGCAACCTCACCCGGCCATGGGCGGACGGCTTCGCCGGTCTCGACAATTTCCGGCAGATGCTGTTCGAGGACGAGGTCTTCTGGCACAGCCTGGGCTTCACCGCCAAATGGGTGGTCGTCGAGATCGGCCTTCAGCTGATCCTCGGGCTGGCCCTGGCGCTGATCGTCAATGAAAGTTTCACCGGCAGGGGGCTCGCCCGGTCGCTCGTCTTCTCCCCCTGGGCCGTCTCCGGGGTGCTGACGACGGGCATTTGGATCCTGCTCTACACGCCGAGCACCGGGGTGCTGCGCTTCCTCGGGCAGCCCGAGGCGGCGGTCCTCGGCAACCCCGACACGGTCTTCCCGGCCGTGGTGGTGACCGAGCTGTGGCGCGGCGTGCCGTTCTTCGCGATCCTCCTGCTCGCCGGCCTGCAGGGCATTCCGGGCGAGCTCTACGAGGCGGCGGCGGTGGACGGCGCCGGGCGGATCAGGCGCTTCCTCCACGTCACGCTGCCGCACCTGCGGGACGCGATCGTGCTGGCCACGCTGCTGCGCGGGGTCTGGGAGTTCAACAACGTCGACCTGCTCTACACGCTCACCGGCGGCGGCCCGGCGCAGGTCACGACCACGCTACCGCTGTACGTCGCGCAGCGGGCCGTCGACTCCAAGGACTTCGGGTACGGCTCGGCGCTCACGATGGCGGGCTTCGTGATCCTGCTGTTCTGCTCCATCCTCTACCTCCGGCTCAGCCGGTTCGGCGAGGAACGATGAAGAGGCGAGGGGTTTCGCAATGAGCGCCGACGTGATGACCCGCCCGCGCACCCGAGCGGTGCCCGCGGGGACCCGCCGACGGAAGAGGCGCGATCCCGGCCGCGTGCTGCGGCTCTACGTCCCCCTCGGGATGTACCTGGTCTTCACCCTCGTGCCGTTCTACTGGATGCTCGTGTTCGCCCTGCGGCCGGCCGGATCGACCGACCCGGTGCCCTGGCCGATCACGTTCGAGCACTTCGAGACCGTCTGGAACGACATCGGCTACGCGGTGTTCTTCAGGAACAGCGTGATCGTCGGGGTCTGGTCGCTGCTGTTCACCACGGTCATCGCGGTCATGGGCGGCTACGCGCTGTCGCGCTACCGGTTCCGCGGCCGGGGCCTGTTCATGGTCGTGCTGCTGTGCACCCAGTTCATCCCCGGCGCGATGATGTTGATCCCGCTGTTTTCGATCTTCAAGACGCTCGGCCTGATCAACAATCTGGCCAGCCTCGTCGTCGCCGACACCGTCTTCAACCTGCCCCTGTCGATCATTCTGATGAGCGGGTTCATCTCGGCCGTGCCGTTCACGGTCGAGGAGGCCGCGATGGTCGACGGCTGCACCCGGTTCCGCGGCTTCCTCGCCATCGTGCTGCCGCAGCTGCGGCCCGGCCTGATCGCCGTGGGGTCGTTCGCCTTCATCCACACGTGGAACAACTTCCTGTTCGCGCTGATGTTCGTCAGCAAGCAGGACAGCTTCACGATCCCCGTCGGGCTCAGCTACACGATCGGGGAGTACAGCGCCGACTTCGGGGCTCTCGCGGCCGGGGGCGTCGTCGCCGCCCTGCCGGTGGTCTGCGTGTTCGCAGTGGTCCAGCGCTATCTCGTGCACGGCATCAGCGCCGGCGCGGTCAAGGGATAGCAACCCCCCAACCATTGAAGAGACCAGCCTGTCGTAAGCAGGAGGAACCATGAAGATCAAAGTGGCCTGGGCGGCGCTCGCCGTTCTCGCCGTCACCGCTACCGGATGTGGGTCGGACTCGGGTTCCGGCGAGGGCTCCGGCAAGACGACCATCACGTTCTGGGACAACAACGGGGGCGCCCGCACCCCGATCTACCAGGAGCTGATCAAGCGGTTCGAGGCGGCCAACCCCTCGATCCACGTCGAGTACGTCGGCGTCCCCATCGCCTCCGTCCAGCAGAAGTACGACACCGCCATCGCGGGCGGGGACACCCCCGACGTCGGCGGCGTCACCACGTCGTACCTGGCCAACCTGACCGGCCAGCAGGCGCTGGAGCCGGCGGACGAGTGGCTGGCCAAGAGCTCGGTGAACGGCAAGCTGGCCACGCCGATGCTCGACTCGGTCCGCAAGACCGTGCCCGACGGCAAGCTCTACCTGGTGCCCAACACCTCCAACATGGACGTGGTCTGGTACTTGAAGGACAAGCTCCAGCAGGCGCCGAACACCTGGGACGAGTTCTTCAAGGACGCCGACGACCTGACCAAGAAGCCCGACGAGTACGGCTACACCATCCGCGGCGGCGCCGGCTCGATCTTCCAGGTCCTGGCCGAGATGTACTCCTACTCCGGCGTGAGCGAGTTCTTCGACGCGTCCGGCAAGAGCACGGTCAACGACCCGAAGAACGTCGAGTTCCTCACCAAGATGGCCGGGCTGTACAAGAAGGACACCCCCGAGGCCGACGTCACCAACGACTTCCCGAAGATGGTCGCCGCGTTCGGCACCGGGAAGATCGCGATGATGCACCACAACCTGGGCTCCTACAACGACCACGTCAAGGCGCACGGCAAGGACAAGATCGGCGCCTTCGCGCTGCCGACCGGTCCCGGCGGCAAGCGGACCGTCGTCGCCAACCCCGTGGACGGCTTCGCGGTGTTCAAGAGCAGCGAGCACAAGGACGCCGCCTGGAAGTTCGTGGAGTTCCTGGTCTCCCATGACAGCAACAGCTACTGGAACCAGCAGACGGGCCAGATCCCGGCCAACACCGAGGCGCAGGGCGACTCCTGGCTGCAGGGCCTGGAGCACCTGAAGACGGCCGTCGACACGCTGAACGACCCGAACACCCAGGTCGTGTCGCCGCCCTACTACCTGCCCCAGTTCTCCTCCATCACGAAGGCCGACACCGAGCCCCTCTTCCAGAAGGTGCTGCTCGGCCAGATGAAGCCCCAGGAGTTCCTCGACACCCTGGCGCAGAAGCTGACCGACGCCCAGGCCGAATGGAAGAAGGCGACCGGCGGCTGACAACCGCCGCCGCGTCCCGGGACCGGGCCGGTGCGTCCCTGACCGCGCACCGGCCCTCCGGGCCCCTCCAGCACCGAAAGAGAAGGGAAGAGTCCATGGCGGTCGTCGAACGCGTCATCGTCACGGTCTTCACCACGGTCACCAGGTCCGTGGTCGACGGGCACGGCCACCGGCATCCCGGCCCGCCACGGGAGGTGCGGGAGGCGCTGCTGGCCATCACCGACAGCGACGGCACGACCGGATACTGCCTGGCGGCGCCGGACACCGTCAGGGAGGCGGTGATCACGAGCCACATCGGGCCGGCGCTGATCGGTCAGGACAGCCTCGACCGGGAGCGGCTGTGGCACCGCGTCGCCCGCCGGCAGCGGGGCGCCCAGGGCAACCTGTCCGACCGGGCGCTCAGCGCGGCCGACCAGGCCCTGTGGGACCTCGCCGGGCGCAAGCTCGGCCTGCCGGTCTGGAAGCTCCTCGGCGGCGCCCGCTCCGAGGTGCCCGCCTACGCGAGCACGATGTGCGGCGACGACATCCCCGGCGGCCTGGCCACCCCCGAGGACTACGCCGCCTTCGCCAAGGAACTCGTCTCCCGCGGCTATCGCGGGATCAAGCTGCACACCTGGATGCCGCCCATGCCGTACGGCGTGGACCGCGACATCGAGGCGTGCGCCGCGGTCCGGGAGGCGGTCGGCCCGGACGTCGCGCTCATGCTCGACAGCAACCACTGGTACTCCCGCTCCGAGGCCCTGGCCCTCGGCAGGGCCCTCGACGAGCTGAACTTCGCGTGGTACGAGGAGCCCATGGAGGAGGCCTCGGTGCAGTCGTACCGATGGCTCGCCGACCAGCTCAGGACGCCGATCCTCGGGCCGGAGACCTCCTGGGGCAAGCACATGGCGCGGGCGGAGTGGGTGGCCGCGGGGGCCTGTGACATCCTCAGGGTCGGCGTGGTCGGCTCCGGCGGGATCATCCCGGCGATCAAGGCGGTCCACCTGGCCGAGTCGTTCGGCATGGACTGCGAGATCCACGGCAACGGCTCCGGCGCCCTCGCCGTGATCGGCGCCACGCTGTGCGGACAGTGGTACGAGCGGGGGCTGCTGCACCCGCACTCGGACTACGACACGCCCGCCCCGCACCTGCGGTCGATCGTCGACCCGCTCGCCGACGGAAAGGTGCGGATGCCGGACACTCCCGGACTGGGGGATGATCTGGATATGGACTACATCGCCTCCCGGACGGTCACCTCCTGGGGAACCGGCTCACAATAGGAGGCGGACAGGCGGGTCAGGGAGGTTACACATGGCGGAACCCGTGCCGCACGTGAAGTCGGCACTCCGGACGGTCGAGCTGCTCGACTTCTTCGCGCAGTATCCCGGACTGCACAGCCTCACCGACCTACAGGGCAAGCTGGGCTACCCCAAGAGCAGCCTGCACGCCCTGCTGCGCACGCTGGTCGACCTCGGCTGGATCGAGACCGACGTCACCGGCACGCTCTACCGGATCGGCATGCGGGCTCTGCTGGTCGGGGCGACGTACATCGACGGCGACCCGGTGGTCCAGCTCGCGCACGACGCACTGGACTGGCTGGCCGAGGTCACCGGCGAGACGGTGCACCTCGCCCGTCTCGACCACTTCGACATCGTGTACCTCGCCACGCGCGCCTCGCGGCACTACCTGCGGCCGTTCTCACGGGTGGGCCGCCGCCTGCCGGCGAGCACCACGTCGCTCGGCAAGGCGATCCTGGCGAGCAGGGACGACGGCGAGGTGCGCGCCATGCTGCCCGCCGAGCTGCCCTCGCTGACGGCCCACACGATCGTGGACGCCGAGGAGCTGCTGGTCGACCTGCACCGGGTGCGCAAGCAGGGCTACGCGGTGGACCGTGAGGAGAACACCGAGGGACTGCGCTGCTTCGGCGTCGCGCTGCACATCAGCGACCCGCCGCGCGACGCCATCAGCTGCTCGGTGCCGATCCCGCGCCTCACGCCCGAGCGGGAGAAGGAGATTGCCTCCTGCCTCCTGGAGGCGCGCGAGCGTATCGAGCGCTCCGCCATGCGGCAGCGCCGCGCCTACTGACCGGCTCCGCCCCCGGCGGCGGAGCCGTGTCCTGCGCCTCACGCTCTCCAGCCGGTGGCGCGCAGCCACGTCTCCAAGGTCATCAGGCCCGGGTGCTCGGATCGCAGGGCCCGCAGATCGACCTGTGCGGACGGTTGCTGGTCGAAGAACTCGTACATCCGGGCCACCCACTCGTCGAACGCGCGCACCCGCTCGATCGGCGTCCGTTCGAAGCGGGCCGGCAGGCCGCACACCCGGCCGAACGTTTCGGCGATCTCGGATGGGGTGAGCTCGTCGGCGCCCAGGTCGACGGTGTGGCCGAGGAACCGGCCGGGGCGCTCGAAGGCGAGGGCGGCGAACACCCCGATGTCCTCGACGCCGATCAGCTGCATCGGCTTGCCGGGCTGCGCGGGGAGCCGCACGACCAGCGTGCCGTCCTCCAGGACCGGCCGGCTGTAGGTGGCGAAGTTCTCCATGAAGGAGACCGGGCGCAGGATCGTCGCCGGGAGCCCGAGGGCGTGGATCTCGCGCTCGATCCGTGCCTTGCTCTCGAAGTGGGGGATTCCGGAAGGGGCGTCCGCGCCGGGGACCGAGCTGTACACCAGGTGTCCCGTGCCGATCTCCGCGGCCAGCCGGGCCACCGTCAGGCCCCGCCGCTCCTCGGCGGCGGCGCCCTCGACGGTGATCCTCGGGCCCTGCATCATGGTCAGCGCGAGGAAGACCCCGTCCACGCCCCGCATCGCGTGGCGCAGCGACGCCTCGTCGTCGAGGTCGCCCACGACGAGTTCCGCCCCCGACTCTTCCAAGGTCTTCGCGGCGGAACGGCCCGGGTCGCGCACCAGGGCGCGCACGCTCCGGCCCCGGGCGAGCAGTTGCCGCGCGGCGGCGCCGCCCTGCCGCCCCGTGGCGCCGACCACCAGTACGGGATCGCTCATGGCGCCTACCTCCGTGGCACACTCGCGGTGTGAAGGATCATGGACGTCACGATAACGAGAGGGCGTCCGGCGGTCCTGGCACTCGTGCTGCCAGTCACGCGTCCGGCCGCCGCGCCAGGGCGTCGGACCGCAGGGCCGAGCTCGGCGCGTTCCTCCGCGCCCGGCGGGCCCGCCTGCGTCCGGCCGACGTCGGCCTGCCGGAAGGCGAGCCGGCCCTGCGCCGCACCCCCGGCCTGCGCCGCGAGGAGATCGCCGAGCTCTCGGGTGTCGGTGTCACCTGGTACACCTACCTGGAACAGGGACGGGACATCTCGGCGTCGGCGCAGGTGATCGACGCGCTGGCCCGCGCGCTGCTGCTCGATCCCGACGAACACCGCCACCTGCGCGACCTGGCCGGCCTGGCCCCGCCGGACACGCCGTCCGGCGAGGGGGAGCGGCCACGGGACCGGCTGCGGCGCCTGGTGGACGCCGCCGCCCCGAACGCCGCCTCCGTGTACGACGCGCGCTTCGACTATCTGGCCTGGAACACCCCCTACGCCCTGCTCCGCCACGATCCGCTGACGCTCCCGCCGGGCAGGCGGAACCTGCTGTGGATGATGTTCACCGACGCCGGCAACCGCGCCCGGATGGTCCACTGGGAACCCGCCGCCCGCGCCGTGATCAGCCAGTTCCGCGCCGCGATGGGACGCCGGCCGGGTGACCCCGCCTTCACGGCGCTGGTGGCGGAGCTGAGTGAGGTCAGCCCGGAGTTCCGGGAGTGGTGGGCGGACTACCCGGTCCGCCGCTTCAGGCCCGCGACGGTCACGATCGACCACCCCGAGATCGGGCGGCTGGACCTCGAGGTGTTCCAGCTGCGTCCGGCGGAGCACCCCGATCTCCTGCTGGTGCTGCAAGTGCCGGCGGGCGAGGACGGCCGCAGGCGGGTGAGCTCGCTTCTCGATGGACGGCGGGACTTCGGCGGCGCCCCAAAGGACAGTGCTCCGAAGGGCAGCGCCCCAAAGGGCGGCGCTCCAAAGGGCGGCGCTCCAAAGGGCGGCCTCCCGGCGCGCCGCCCCGGTAATCGCCCGCATCCGGGGTAACTTCGGCATCATGGCCACCCGTACGTCCGGACAGGGGTCCGGCAAGCGCCCCGCGTCGCGCTCCGGATCCCGTACGGCTTCCCCGAAGCGATCCCCGGCGGGTTCCCGAGGCAGGGCGGCGCCCAGGCCCGCGCCCAAGCGGCCGGTCGCCACCGGACAGGACCCGATCAGCTGGTTCTTCCTCGTGATCGGCAAGCTCTTCATCGGCATGTGGATGCTGGTGGCGAACGGCGTGGGCGCGGCGGCGCGGGCACTCGGGCAGGGAGCGCGCGACCTCGACCCCGTGCACCGCCGCGACGGGCAGGGGCTGTCGGTGCTCGCGGCCGCCATCGTGCTCGCCGCCCTGACCTGGCGGGACACCAAGACGGGATTCGCCGAGTTCGTCGACACCGTGGTGCGCGGGACGGTGGGATCGCTCGCCTGGGCGGTGCCCGTGCTGCTCGCGCTGCTCGCCTGGCGGCTGCTGCGCCACCCCGACCAGAACGCCGAGACCGGCAGGATGGGCATCGGCTGGACCGCGCTGCTGGCCGGGATCCTCGGGATCGTGCACGTCGCCCACGGCACGCCGTACCCCTCAGGCGGGCCCAACGACGGCATGGGCAACGTGTCGGCGGCGGGCGGCATGATCGGCTTCATCGTCTCGGCTCCGCCGTCGAGCATCCTGCCGGCGTTCATCACGATCCCGCTGCTGGTGATGCTGTCCGGCTTCGGCCTGCTGGTGATCACAGCCACTCCGGTCCACCGCATCCCCGAGCGTCTCGCCGAGATCCAGCACATGCTCTTCCAGCGGCCGGAGGAGACCGGGGAGCCCCGTAAGGCCCCCGCGCCGGCCAAGAAGCGCACCCGCAAGCAGCCGGGCGGCGGGCGCGACGCCGAGGGCGGCGATGGCGTCAAGCCGTACGACACGCCCGTGCTGTCGGAGAAGGACCACTCGCCGGAGATCGTCCCCGGCCTCGTGGACGACGTAGTGGAGTCGGCCGAGCCGACCGAGCCGGAGATACCCAAGCCGGCGCCTCAGCCTCCGCTGCCGACCCCCGCGCCGCGCAAGGTGGAGCAGCTCGTCCTGTCCAGCCAGGAGGGGCCGTACACGCTGCCGGACCTCACGCTGCTGCGGCCGGGCAGCGCGCCCAAGCAGGAGACCAAGGGCAACCGGACGGTCGTGAACGCGCTGACCAGCGTGCTGGAGCAGTTCTCCATCGACGCGCAGGTCGTCGGCTTCACCCGGGGCCCGACGGTGACCAGGTATGAGATCGAGCTCGGCCCGGCCGTCAAGGTCGAGAAGGTCACCGCGCTCACCAGGAACATCGCCTACGCCGTCAAGTCCGCGGACGTCCGGATCCTGTCTCCCATCCCCGGCAAGTCGGCCATCGGCGTGGAGATCCCCAACGTCGACAAGGACCTCGTGTCGCTCGGCGACGTGCTGCGCTCGCAGGTGGCCCAGGCCGACCACCACCCTATGATCGTCGGGCTCGGCAAGGACGTCGAGGGCCGCACCATCGTGGCCAACCTGGCCAAGATGCCGCACATCCTCATCGCGGGCGCCACCGGCGCGGGCAAGTCGACCTGCATCAACGGGCTGATCTCCTCGGTCCTCCTGCGGGCCACGCCCGACGAGGTCCGCATGGTGCTGGTCGACCCCAAGCGGGTCGAGCTCAGCGCGTACGAGGGCATCCCGCACCTCATCACGCCCATCATCACCAACCCGAAGAAGGCCGCGGAGGCCCTGGAATGGGTGGTGGGCGAGATGGACCGGCGGTACGACGACCTGGCGGCCAGCGGCTTCCGGCACGTGGACGACTTCAACAAGGCCGTGCGCGCGGGCAAGCTGGTGCCGCCGCCGGGCAGCGAGCGCGTCTACCAGCCGTACCCGTACCTGCTGGTGATCGTGGACGAGCTGGCCGACCTGATGATGGTCGCGCCGCGCGACGTGGAGGACTCGATCGTCCGCATCACGCAGCTCGCCCGGGCCGCCGGCATCCACCTGGTCATCGCCACCCAGCGGCCGTCCGTGGACGTCGTCACCGGCCTGATCAAGGCCAACGTGCCCTCGCGGCTGGCGTTCGCCACCTCCTCGCTCGCCGACTCGCGGGTCATCCTCGACCAGCCGGGAGCCGAGAAGCTCGTCGGGCAGGGCGACGCGCTGTTCCTGCCCATGGGCGCGAGCAAGCCGATGCGGCTGCAGAACGCGTTCATCTCCGAGAAGGAGATCGCGGAGGTCGTCGCCCATTGCAAGGCCCAGATGCAGGCCGAGTATCGGGAGGACGTCGCCGCGCCCGCCGCCGCGAAGCGGGAGATCGACGAGGAGATCGGCGACGACCTCGACCTGCTGATCCAGGCCGCCGAGCTGATCGTGTCGACCCAGTTCGGCTCGACGTCCATGCTCCAGCGCAAGCTGCGCGTGGGCTTCGCCAAGGCCGGGCGGCTGATGGACCTGCTGGAGAGCCGGAACGTGGTCGGCCCGAGCGAGGGGTCCAAGGCCCGCGAGGTGCTGGTCAAGCCCGACGAACTGCCCGGCCTGCTCGCCGAGTTGCGCGGCGGCGAGTAGTCGCCGGGCCTCGCCAGGCCCTTCAGGGACCAACCGGCGCGCCTCGGCGGCGCACGGGTGCACGTTCTGCTGGTCCGGAACGCGCAGCCGTGGATCGTACGCTTCCCCGGCCATGTCCCTGCGGCGACGCCCCCGTGATCGGGGTCCGCTGCGCGTCGAAAGGCTGTGCGATGCGTGGTTCTCCCTTTCCATTGGTCGGCCCCCCGGACGACGTCTTCCAACGCATGAGCCTCAGGAGGCCCATGAGGGCCGTCGCCGGCTGGCTCGCGCTCCTGCTCGTCGCGGTCGCCGGCCTGACCGCCACCGCCGTGTCCAATGCGCAACCCGCGGCCGCGGTGACGTCTGGCGCATCCAACACGTCGCGCCGCCGGCAAGTACGTCTCCGTCGAGATTCTGAACACCGGCGACCGCTTCGGTGAACTGCGGGCCCGGGCCGACGCGATCGGTCCGTGGGAGAAGTTCACCGCCGACACCACCGCCACCCGTACCGGCTGTTACCAGTATTCGTACGACCGTCTCGACGCGAGGCTGTCCTTCAGCACTCAAAACGGCGGCGGATGCGACGGCGGCGCGGTAACCGCCACCCAGACGCCGTACGACGGAGGCGTGCTCGAACTGCGCTGGGGTCCGAATTGCGAGACGAAAGAAGTGGCTGGGCAGCGCCTGGGGCCCCGACGTCTGCACGGGCTGGATCACCTGACATCAGCGCCGGCGACCCGGTGGGCGGCGGTGGCGAGCAGCAGGGCCGCGTGCGCGCCGGGGTCGGTCACCGGGTGGCCCAGCAGCGTCTCGATGCGCTGCAGCCGCTGGTAGAACGTCTGCCGCCCGAGGTGCAGCGCGGCGGCCGCCCGGGTCGCGCTGCAGCCGTGCAGCAGGAAGACCTCCAGCGTGCCGACGAGGTCGGTCCGGTGGGCCGTGTCCCAGTCCACCAGCGGGCCGATGGTCCGCCGTACGAGCTCGGCGGCGTGCCGGGCGTCGGCGTGGCGGGTGAGCTCCAGTTCGAGGGCGAGCGCGCGGGTGGTGACGAGCCGGGCGCCCCGCCGCAGCCCGAGCGCGGCCCGCGCGTCCCGCAGCGAACCGCCCAGCTCGGCCAGGCCGGTCGCGGCGTGCCCCACGGCGACTCTGAGCTGGGGGGTGTGCAGCCGCCGCAGCGCCTCCTCCAGCGCCTGGGCGGCCGCGCCGGCGGCGTCCGCCACGGCCACCGGCACCGCGAGGGCGCCGAGCACCAGGCGGCTCACCCGCCCCCGCAGGGCGGTCGTGTGCAGGATGTGCGCGGCCCGGTCGAGCACGGCGAGCGCGGCCGCCGTCTCCAGGGCGTCCACGGCCACGCCCACCAGCAGGTGGCCGGGCCCGGTGGGCAGGCCCGCCATGACCGCCCGTACGCCGGGGTCGGCCTCGGCCGTGCCCTCGATGAGGTCCCGCAGCAGCGCGGACGCCTGGCGGTCGCGCTCGCTCGGCGGACTGCCCGTCCTGAGCATGGCGAGGGCGAGGGCGACGGCCGTCCGCTCCAGCGCGATCGCCAGGTCGTCGGCGGGCAGCGCCGAACCGGGGCCGGCCACCAGCCGCCCCCAGGGGTGACCGTGGAGTGTGACCGGTGACTCGCAGACCGCACGCTCAGCCGCGCGCCAGGCGTCCCGGTCGCTGCCCACGCCGTGGGCGGCGACCAGCGCGCCGCCGGCGGACAGCAGCATCAGCGGTGCCCCCACCACCTCGGCTCCGGTCGCCAGTACCCCGGCGACCCCGGCGCCGGCGATGAGCGCCTCGTTGAGGGCGCGAGTGGCTGAGTCGCCCACCCGCAGCCGCCGGCTCGCGTAGTCGACGATCAGCGTGTTGACGTGCTCGGTGATCCGGATGAACGGGACGACCGCGTGCAGGGTGATGAAGGGCAGCTCCTGCCTGCGGGCCTCCTCCACCAGCTCGGGCGGCGTCTCGGGGAACGTGCGGCCGAGTTCGAGGGCGACCCCGGCCACGCCCCTGGCGGCGATCTCCCGCAGGTAGTGCCTCCGCGCCCCCGCGTCGGTGCCGGCCAGGCCGAGCCCGGTCGTCAGCAACAGCTCGCCGCCGGTGAGCAGGGGGCCGATCTCGTAGATCTCGCTGGAGTGCACCCATCGGACCACCCGGTCGAGCGCACCCTCCCCGGCGAGGACCTCCGGCCGGGCCTCCCGCAGCACCTCGAAGGACAGCAGCTCGCGCAGGGTCAGAGGCATCGGTGCACCCCTATACGGATCGTCCGTTAAGGGTCGTCATAGTACGGACGTTTCGTCCGTTCCCGAAGGCCCGGCGTGGAGGGATAGTGAGCGCATGACGAGCGACGCAGCCATGCTCAGCGTGGCCCTGGAAGAGGCAAGGAAGGGGTTCGCCGAAGGCGGCGTGCCGGTCGGCGCGGCCCTGTTCGGCCCGGACGACCGCCTGCTGGGGCGCGGGCGAAACCGCCGGGTCCAGGACGGCGACCCCTCGGTGCACGGGGAGACCGCCGCCTTCCGCGACGCGGGCCGCCAGCCCTCCTACCGCGGGACCACCATGGTGAGCACCCTGTCGCCCTGCTGGTACTGCAGCGGCCTGATCCGGCAGTTCCGCATTCCGCGGCTGGTGGTCGGCGAGTGTCGCACGTTCATGGGCGCGCACGAGTGGCTCGCCGAGGCCGGGGTGGAGGTCGTCGTGCTCGACGACCCCGAGTGCGCCGGGCTCATGACGGCCTTCATCACGGCCAACCCCGCCGTCTGGAACGAGGACATCGGAGATGAGGCATGAATTCGGTTCCCGTCGTCGACCTGACTCCCTGGTTCTCCGGTGAGGCGGACGACCGGGCGCGGGTGGCCGCCCAGGTCGACGCCGCGCTGCGCGAGATCGGCTTCCTGCTGGTCACCGGGCACGGCGTGCCGGCCGCGCTGCGCGAGGACGTGCGCGCCGCGGCCCGGCGGTTCTTCGCCCTGCCCGCCGAGGCGAAGCAGCGGTACGCGGCCATCGTGGGAGAGCGGGGCTGGCTGCCGCCGGGCGTCGAGGCCAACGGCTACGCCGAGGGCACGCCCACCCCGCCCGACCTCAAGGAGACCTTCGCCGTGGGCGCCGACCAGCCGATCGGCGTCCCGGAGATCGACGCCGACTGGTTCCTCGCCAACGTCTGGCCGTCCGAGGTGCCCGAACTCCAGATGCTGCTCACCCGCTACTTGGCGGAGATGCGCTCGCTGGCCGGCGAACTCCTGGTGGTCTGCGCGGCCGCTCTGGGAATCGAGGAGGACTTCTTCGCCTCCCGGGCCGACCACCCGTCGTACACGATGAACATCAACCGCTACCCGCCGCTGTCCCAGGTGGGCGAGCCGGAGCCGGGGCAGTTCCGGATCGGGCCGCACACCGACTTCGGCACCGTGACCGTGCTCGACCGGCAGCGGGGCGTCGGCGGCCTGCAGGTCTACACGCTCGACGGCGAGTGGATCGACGCGCCGTTCGTGCCGGACTCGTTCACGATCAACATCGGCGATCTGCTGGCCCGCTGGACGGGCGACCGCTGGCGCTCCACGCGGCACCGGGTGCTCCCGCCCGACCCGTCGGTGCCGGACGAGGAGCTGATCTCGCTCATCTACTTCTACGAGTGCAACCCCCTGGCCGAGGTGGAGTCGCTCGGCCCCCCGATCGGCCGGGTCTCCTACGAGCCCGTCCGCGCGTCCGACTACCTCCTCGAGAAGCTGAGGGCGATCACCGTATGACAGTTCTGGAACCCCCCGAAGTCGCCGTACGCGAGGGCCGGTACGGCGACAAGGTCGCCGCGATCGAGCCGGGCGGCATCGAGTTCATCCCCCTCTCCGAGCGCCACGGCAGGCCCCGGCAGCTCTTCTGGACGTGGACCTCGCCGAACCTGGAGTTCGCCACGATCTTCCTCGGGGTCCTCGCCGTGGCGGCGTTCGGGCTCGGCTTCTGGCAGGCCGTGCTCGCCGTCGTCGTGGGCAGCGGCCTCGGGGCCCTCACCCACGGCGTGCTGTCGGCCAGGGGCGTGAGCGCGGGGCTGCCGCAGATGGTGCTCGGCAGGCTGCCGTTCGGCTATTGGGGCAACGTCATCCCTTCGGCGTTCAACTCCGTCGCCGCCGGAATCGGCTGGTTCGCGGTCAACAGCGTGAGCGGCGCGCTCGCGCTGAACACGCTGACCGGTCTGCCGGGCTGGGCCTGCCTGCTGATCGTCGTCGCGGTCATGGTGGCGCTCGGTTTCTTCGGCCACAACCTCGTGCAGGCCTTCGAGAAGTACGCGTTCCCGGTCCTCGCGGTGATCTTCGCGGTCACCTCCGTGATCATCCTGTCGAAGGCCCAGCCGGGCTACGTGGGCAGCGGGGGAGGGCTGGGCGGCTTCCTGCTGACCGTGGGCGCCACGTTCGGCTACGCGGCCGGCTGGAACCCGTACGCCGCCGACTACACGCGGTACCTGCCGCAGGACGCGAGCAGGCGGGCCACCGGCCTGTCGGCGGGCCTCGGCGTGTTCGTGTCGTGCGTGCTGCTGGAGGTCGTCGGCGCGGCGTCCGTGACGATCGGGGGCGGCGACGCCCTCGGGCAGCCCACCTCGGCGTTCACCGGCCACCTGCCCGCGCTCGTGGCGAACCTGACGCTGCTCGCGATCGCCCTCGGGGCCGTGTCGGCCAACGCGCTCAACGTCTACTCGGGCGCGATGTCGCTGCTCGCCCTCGGCGTACGGCTGCCGCTGACGATGCGGCGGGCCATCGTCGCGCTGGCCTGCGGCGTGATCGGCTTCGCGGTGGCGCTGTCGGGCCTGGAGGACGCCGGGCACAAGTATGAGGCGTTCCTGCTGGTCATCGCGTACTGGATCGGCCCCTGGCTGGGCGTGGTGCTGACGGACATGCTGCTGCGGCGCGGCCAGGACGTCCGCGCGCTCGAACCGCTCATGTTCGACCGGCGGCACGCCAACTGGGCCGGGCCTGTCGCGATGGTGGCGGGGGTCGTCCTGTCGGTCTGGCTGTTCTCCAATCAGGAGCAGTACGTCGGCCTGGTGCCGCGGAGCGTGCCCCAGGTGGGGGACATCGCGTTCGAGGCCGGGTTTTTCATCTCCGCCGGGCTCTATCTCGCGCTGAAGCCCCTGCGGCGCGGCTGAACGGGCCCCGCGGCCGCTCCCCGCGTGCACTCTCCGTGCACATTCGACCCACCCCCGGGTACCCATCGTAGCCAGTTACTGATTGAATGTGACTAACTACGCATTGTGGGGCGAGCTGTGAGCTCGGACAGGGGGCGGAACGATGAGCGTTGGTGCTGTTTTGGCCGAAGCCCGTGAGCGCGCCGGGCTGACCGTGCGTCAGCTCAGCGAGCGCACGCGGATCCGCGAGACCGTCATCGAACGCTTCGAGCGCGACGACTTCTCGGTGGGCGACTTCTACGCGCGCGGGCACATCCGGACCATCGCCTCCGACCTCGGCCTGGACCCGGACGAGATCCTGCGGCAGTACGAGCAGGAGAACGCCGACATCGCGTCACCGGTCAAGGCGTCGGCGGTGTTCAGGGGCGACGTGGGGGAGCGGGCCCGCAGGGCCCCCAGCTGGACGATGGCCGTCGCGGTGGCCCTGGCCATCGTCGCGGTCGTCGTCGTCGCGCGGATGCTCGGGGGCTCCGGCGGGAAGACGGGCCCGACGGCCGCCCAGCTCCCGGTGACCGCGCCGCACGCGCACGCGCGTCACGACAAGGGCCACGAGAAGAAGACCCTCGAGGAGGCCGTCGCGCCCGGCCTCGTGGTCGTGAAGGTCACGGCGCGCAAGCAGGCCTACCTCAACGTGAGGGACGCCAAGGGCCACGAGATCTTCCAGGGGACGCTGCCCGAGGGGAAGACCACGACCTATTCGGCCAAGGACCGGATGAAGGTGACCATCGGCGACGCGGGGGCGGTGCGGCTGGAGGTCAACGGAAGGGACCTCGGCACGCCCGGCAAGGACGGCCAGATGATCCGGCGGACCTTCGACGCGGGCGGCCCGAGTCCCCGTTAATCGCCGACTGCCGATACCGTAGTTCGCATCATGTCTTCTCGCCGAACCGTATCGCTGATCACGCTGGGCTGCGCCCGCAACGAGGTCGACTCCGAGGAGCTGGCCGCGCGGCTGGAGGCCGCCGGCTGGCACACCGATGACGACGATCCCGACGTCGTCGTCGTCAACACGTGCGGCTTCATCGATTCGGCGAAGAAGGACTCCATCGACACCCTGCTCGCCGCGGCCGACTCGGGCGCGAAGGTGGTGGCGGCGGGCTGCATGGCCGAACGGTACGGCGCGCAGCTCGCCGACGCCCTGCCCGAGGCGACCGTGATCTCCTTCGACGACTACGCCGAGATCGGGGAGCGCCTCGACGACGTCCTCGCGGGCAGGCCGCTGGTCCCGCACTCGCCGCGGGACCGCCGCACGCTCCTGCCGATCACGCCGGTGGAGCGCGCGGCCGCCCGGGCCCACATTCCCGGTCACGCCCAAGAGGACCCGCTGCCGGAGGGCGTCGCCCCCGCCAGCGGCCCGCGCATGCTGCGCAAGCGGCTCGGCTCGGGGCCGGTGGCATCGCTGAAGCTCGCGTCGGGCTGCGACCGGCGCTGCACGTTCTGCGCGATCCCGGCCTTCCGCGGCTCGTACGTCTCGCGCCGCCCGGAGGACCTGCTCGCCGAGGCCGCCTGGCTGGCCGGGCAGGGCGTCAGGGAGCTCGTGCTGGTGAGCGAGAACTCCACGTCGTACGGCAAGGACCTGGGCGACCTGCGCGCGCTGGAGAAGCTGCTGCCCCCGCTGGCCGCGACCGAGGGCATCGAGCGGGTGCGGGTCAGCTACCTGCAGCCCGCCGAGCTGCGGCCCGGGCTGCTCGACGTGATCGCCTCCACCGAGGGGGTCGCGCCCTACTTCGACCTGTCCTTCCAGCACGCCAGCGGGACCGTGCTGCGGCGGATGCGGCGTTTCGGCGACCCCAAGCGGTTCCTCGACCTGCTCGCGCAGATCCGCGACCGCGCGCCGGAGGCGGGCATCAGGTCAAACTTCATCGTGGGGTTCCCGGGGGAGACCCAGGAGGAGTTCGACGAACTGGTGGGCTTCCTGGAGGAGGCCAGGCTGGACGTCATCGGCGTCTTCGGCTACTCCGACGAGGAGGGCACCGAGGCGTACGGCTTCGAGGGCAAGCTCGACCAGGACGTGGTCGAGGAGCGGGTCGCGACGCTGACCGAGCTCGCCGAGGAGCTGACCGCCCAGAGGGCCGAGGAGCGTATCGGCACCGAGCTGGAGGTCCTGATCGAGGAGGACCTCGGGGACGGCGGATACGAGGGCCGGGCGGCGCACCAGGGCCCCGAGGTGGACGGTGCGGTCACGGTCCAGGGGATCGGCCTGGTCCCCGGCCAGATCGTCCAAGCGGTCGCCGTCGACTCCGAGGGGGTCGACCTCATCGCCCGGATCAAGGCAGGCACATGACGGAGCGCGGTGAGCCGCCGGTGGACGTGGCGGGCCCGGGAGAGGTGACACCGGAGCCCGCGGCGCCGCCGGTCGCCGCCGTGCCCGCCGCGCCGGTGGCGATACCGGCGTCCGCCGACGTGGCCGGAGCGGTCGCAGGAGAGGGCGCCGCAGACGCCACGGTGCGCCACGTCAGCACCTGGAACATCGCGAACGTCCTGACCATCGCCCGGCTGGCGATCGTCCCCGTCTTCACCGTCTTCCTTTTCGTCGAGGGGGAGGGCTGGCGCTTGGCGGCCCTCGGCGTCTTCCTGCTCGCGTCCCTCACCGACCAGCTCGACGGCTGGCTCGCCAGGAAGTACGCGCTGATCACCGACTTCGGGAAGATCGCCGATCCGATCGCGGATAAGGCGCTGATCGGCGCCGCACTGCTCAGCCTGTCGTACCTCGGCGAGATCCCGTGGTGGGTCACCCTGGTGATCATCGCCCGCGAGGCGGGGGTCACGCTGCTGCGCTTCCTCGTGATCCGGCACGGGGTTATCCCGGCCAGTTACGGGGGCAAGGTGAAGACCGTGTTGCAGATCGTGGCCATCGCGCTCTACATCGTGCCGGGGGTGCCGGATCTGGTCAGGTGGGCGGCCATGGGCCTCGCCCTGGTGGTCACGGTGGGCACCGGCGCCGACTACGTGGTGCGGGCGGTGCGGCTGCGGCAGGTGGCGAGGAGCGCGCGAAGCCGATGATGGGCGTGGCGAGCGAGGTGCTGTCCCTGCTGGTTCGCCAGGGCGCGACGGTCGCCGTGGCCGAGTCGCTCACGGGCGGCCTGATCGGGGCCGCGATGACCGGTCCGATGGGGGCCTCGGCCGCCTTCCGGGGCGGGGTGATCGCCTACGCCACGGATCTCAAGGCGAGCGTCCTCGACGTGCCGTCCGACCTCCTCGGCAGGGAGGGAGCGGTGCACCCCGACGTGGCCGCGGCCATGGCCACGGGAGTGCGCAAGCTCGCGGACTCCGACTACGGCCTGGCGGTGACCGGGGTCGCCGGCCCCGATCCCCAGGACGGCAAGCCGGTCGGCACGGTCCACATCGCGCTGGCGGGACCGGGAGAGCGGCTCTGGCACCGCGACCTCCGGTTGACCGGAGACAGGGACGGGATCAGAACTGCCACCTGTCAGGAGGCGTTGACCCTGCTGGAAGGTGTGCTGAAGGCAAATTTGGGGGAACATTCGGGGTGATTACCGCGTTACGTCCCCAGCGAACATGCTCGCCTCGGTCTGCCGCGGTGTCGCCCTCTACAGGTACGGTGGAGCTGTGAGTGAGGTCCGTGAGCCAACGGCGAGGAGCAAGACAGGCGCACGCCCGGCGAAGGGGCCGAGCGAACCCATGATGACGGCGAGGCGTATGTACGAAGGGCAGACGAAGAAGGGGCGACATGAGCCCACCGTGAGAGGCGTCGTGAAGGCGCCCCCCTTGGGGAGGGAGCGACAGATGATCCTGCTGCGTCAGCTGCTCGGTGACGTGCTGCGGCGGCTGAGGGTGCGGCAGAATCGCACCCTTCGCGAGGTCTCCACTCTGGCGCGTGTCTCACTCGGCTATCTGTCCGAGGTCGAGCGCGGTCAGAAGGAAGCCTCCTCCGAACTGCTCGCCTCGATCTGCGGCGCGCTCGGGGTCCCGCTGTCCCAGGTGTTGCGCGAGGTGTCCGACCAGTTCGCGCTGGCCGAACTCCAGGCCGCCCCCGTGCTGGCAGAGGTGCCTGAGCACGAGCGCCTGCCCATCCCCGAGACCGTCCCCTCAGGGCCGGAATTCGAGGGCTTCCCCGAGGTCAAGGACATGGTCGCCGCCTAGGCGGCGTCTCGACGCCCCGCCGCGCCGGCGGTCGGCGTCTCCACGACTTCGCCTGACCGTCCCCGCAGGCCCCATAAGACACGGCTCGATAGGACACGCCCGGCAGAAGGCCAGGCGTGGCCCCGCGCTCGCAGTCCGGCTCGATCCGGACCCGGGTGCCCTGTCCCGATCCCACGGGCGGGCGCCTGGCCCCCGCAGGCCCGGTTCACAGGCCCGGTTGACAGGCACGGTTGACAGGCACGGTTCCGTTCCGGCGTGCCCATTCGGGCCCCGTTCGCGCTCGGTCGCGCTCGTCCGCTCCCGTCTCTGCGGTCTCTTCCGCACCGCGGTCCCGCGGCGTCCTCACGTCCCTCGGTCGCGTGGCTCCCTCGTCTCCGTACGGCTGTCCCCTCGCGGCCCCATCCCCGGCCTCCGTCCCGGGGTCGCCCTCGTCGACCGCCGTGATCACGATGCCTGGATCTCGACCATTCTGCCGTCCGGGTCGGTCATGAGGTGCCGGCCGGGCTCCAACCGCGGCTCGGCGGTGGCGCCGTCCACATGGAGACCGAGCCGTACGGCTCCGGTTCTGCGCTCGGTGGTCGCCGGGTACAACTCGAACACGGTGCCGTCGGCCAGGACGGCGGCGTAGTGCTGCGGGCCTCGGCCGTGCCGCTCCCGGGTGAATCCGACGCCGAGTGCGCCGTAGAAGGCGCGGCACTCCTCGATCCGATCGGTGTACAGGACGAGCAGCATGACGCGGGCGGCGGTGGGCACGGGATCCCCTTCGGTTCTCAGTCCCGCTGGCAGGCGGGGCACCAGTAGATCAGCCGCTCGGCCGGCTGCGGTCCCATCTCCCCGCCGCTGATCGGGGCGCCGCAGCGGCGGCACGGGCGGCGTCCCCTGCCGTAGACGAGCAGCGACCGCCCGGGGCGCGGATCGCCCGTCGTCACCGGGAGCGGCGCGTCCTTGCTCGCGTCCATCAGACGGTGGGCGACCGTGACCAGCGCCTCCAGCTCGTCCTGCGGGATCGACCCCACGGGGCGCCACGGGGACATCCGCGCGGCGTACAGCGTCTCGGCCCGCCAGATCGTGCCGATGCCCGCCAGATCGCGCTGGTCGAGCAGCGCCTCCCCGATCGTCCGTTCCGGAGCGCGCAGCAGGTTCCGTACGGCGAGGGCGGCGTCCCAGTCCGGCCCGAGCAGGTCCGGACCGAGATGCCCCACGACCCGCTCCTCACGGTCGGTCGGCACGAGATCGACCATCCCCAGCCGCGTGCCGACCGCCTGCCACTGGATGTTGGCGAGGATCAGCCGGACCACGTCGCCCCTCGGCGCCGGACGGCCGGCCGGGCCCACGCGCCAGCTTCCCTCCATGCGCAGGTGGGTGTGGACGGTGAGCCCGCCCTCCACCCGGGTCAGGAGGTGCTTGCCGCGCGAGACCGTCGTCAGCACGGTCCGGCCGCGCAGATCGGCGGTGGCGTACCGGGGCACCCGGAAGTCGCTGCGGGTCAGCCTCCGGCCGTCGAGGGCCTGCCTGAGCCGCTTTGCGGTCCGGTAGACGGCGTCACCCTCCGGCACGGCTCTCCTCCCGGGAGGATCGGGTTCAGGCGGCTCACACGGGCATGTGTGAGTCCCACGCCGCCGGGTCGGCGGCGAGCTCGGTCACCCGGTCCGGCAGCTCGCCCTTGGCGATCTGCTCCAGGGTGACCTCTTCGAGGATGGCCCGCTCACTCGCCCGCAGCGCGATCCACACCTGCTGCAGCGCCTGGGCGGCGCCCTGGTAGCCGACGTGCTCGGGCCGCTCGCCCCGCACGTTGGCCAGCGGCCCGTCCACCGCGCGGATCACGTCGGCGAGCGAGATCTGACTGGCCGGCCGTGCCAGGACATAGCCCCCCTCTGGGCCCCGCTGCCCGCGCACCAGTCCGGCGCGGCGCATCTGCAGCAGGATGTTCTCCAGATATTTGGGGGGCATCTCCTGCTCCTTGGCCAGCTCGCCCACCGTGGTGGGTCCCTCACCCGCCGCGGCGAGCTCGGCGGCGGCACGGAGGGCGTAGTCGACACGGGCAGAAAGTCGCATGTAGTCGATTATCCCGCCTGGTTGGCATCGGTAGGACGCCCGCCCGCCAACACGGCCCGGCCGGGCCTAATCCAGCCGGAGCCGCACGACGAGCGGGAGGTGGTCGGAGAACGGAACCCGGGGCGCGTCGGCCGCCACCGCGGTGAGCCCGTCCGAGATCAGCACGTGGTCTATGCGCCGCACGGGGGCGTCGGCGGGCGAGGTCGGCGGGTCGCCGAGCGCCCGCAGGGGGTCGGACAGGCCCGCGGCCTCCAGCACGCGCATCTGGGGCTCGGACGGCGTCGTGTTGAGGTCTCCCGCCACGATCACCGGTCGCGGGTCGGCCACACCGATGCCGGGTGGGAGGGGGTTCGCGGCGAGCCGCCGGGCGATCGCCGCCACCTCGGGCGCCTGCCCGCGTGGCTCCTGCAGGTGCGTGTTCACGATCCCCACCTCGTGGCCGCCGATGTTCAGCACGATCGACTGGGCCTGGGCGCCGGTCGGGTATCCGTGCCGCCCCAGCCGGGTCGAGCCGATCTCGGCGACGGGCAGGTTCGTGAGCAGCGCGTCGCCCCAGAGGCGGTCCGCGGCGGGGGCGAAGTAGTAGCGCATGCCCAGGCCGCGGGCGATCCTCGCCAGGTCGTCGTGCCCGCCGTTGAGCAGCCAGCCCCGGTCCACCTCGCTGAGCAGCACCACGTCGGGGCGTCGCGTCGCGGCCCAGGCGGCGACGCGGTCGAGGTCGAGCCGCCCGCCGAGCCCGAAGCCCATCCGGATGTTGTACGCCACGAGTGTGAACTCGTTCCCCCTGATCGTTTTCGTGGCCGGCGGCGACTGCCAGGTGAGGAGGCCGGTCAGCAGGGCCAGCGACACCGCGATCGACCCCCATCGGCGCGGCGCCCGCCGTGCCGGGGCGGTCCGGCGCCGCCGGCCCCCGCGTACGGCGACGGCGGCGACCGGAACGGCGACCGCCACCGGGACCAGGGCGTTGGGGAACCCCAGGTCGGCGTCGAAGGCCGCGTAGTAGAGGAACGCCCCGGCCAGGAACACGAGCATCCCGCCCAGCACCGCGACGCCCTCGCGCCCGCCCGCGCTCCCCGCGGTCGGGGCCGTGTGCCGCCCGGCGGCGCCGGCGCAGGCTCCGAGGGCGACCGCCGTCACGAGGGCCGGCAGGCCCTGTACGCCGGTCTCCGCCGCCGCCACCCCGGCGATCAGGACGAGCCCGGCGGTCCAGCCCCACGACGTGGTCCAGGAGTAGACGACGGCCGCGCACAGCGCCGCGACCTGGAGCGCGACCGCCAGGGCGGTGAAGGGCGCACTGTGCTGCCCGGTCTCCTGCGCGAGTATTGCCGGTCCGCCGCAGTACATGCCCGCGAGCATGAGCATCGGGCCGAAGGCGAACCACACGGCCGCCGGGGCGGGGATGGGCGACGCGGGCGAGAGCCGTACGGACCGCAGGAAGGCGGCGCAGAGGGCGACGGCGGCGAGCCAGGGGAGCGGCCCGCCCCGCCAGACGAGGTCCACCCGGTCGAGGGCCAGATGGACGATCGACGCGCCGGCCAGGCCGCCGATCAGTCCGGCGGGCACCCACGTGTCCGCCACCGTCCGCGCGCAGCCGTAGAGGAAGACCAGGCCCGCCGTGACCCCGGCGGAGGCGAGCAGAAGCTGGGGGGCGCCCCCGTCCGCGGCCTGCAGGCCGAGCCGGGCCACGACGAGCGCCACCGCACCCGCCGTCCTGACGATCCGGGGCGACGCGAGCCGCGCCGCGGGGACGGCGGCGAACGGCAGGACGAACCACAGCGCGGCGTACATCCCCATGCTCGCGGGGTCGGTCTCGCCCGCCCTGCCGTACAGGGTGATGAGGGACGGCAGGAACACCCGCAGCACGTCGAACAGGAGCGCGACGCCCGTCACGAGCATGACCAGTGGCCACGGGGGAGCGGGAAGTCGGCGGGTCGGTGTGGTGTGCGGCTGCCTGGCCGTCTCGGTCATGGCTCTCCCTTCGGACTCATATGAGCCATCCTCATGAAAGATGGGAGCGTTACCAAGACGTTCGACCTGGGGCGTTCCCCGCCCTCGTCGGCTCGCTAAGCTTGCTGGAAACCTTGTTGTTCATTCACGGGCGCACATGGTCGAAGCGCCGCCGGGGGCCGAGCGAACCGGAGGGGCATGGTGGGCGCACCGACGGCGAGCCGGAGACTCAGACGATGGGAAGCAGGAGCATGGAGCGACGTCCTGGCGTGCCCCGGCTGCTCCGGGAGATCAACGACCGGGCCGCCCTGGAACTGCTGCTCGCCTCGGGTCCCCTGACACGCGGCCAGATCGGGGAGCTCACCGGCCTGTCCAAGGTCACCGCGTCCCAGACGCTGGCGCGTCTGGAGGAGCGCGGCCTGGTGGAGGTCGTGGGAGAGCAGGCGGGCAACCGGGGGCCCAACGCCGCGTTGTACGGCGTGATCGCCTCCTGCGCGTACGTCGCGGGGCTCGAGGTGGGCCCCGACCGGGTGTCGGCGGCGATCGCCGACATCAACGGCGACGTGGTGGCCGAGGTGACGGCCTCCCCCGAGGGGCAGGACGACCCGGTGTCGCTGGTGCACGCGGCCGTGGTGAAGGCCTGCAGGAGCGCGAAGGTGGCGCTGTCGCGGCTGCGCGGCGTGGTCATCGGCACGCCCGGCGTCGTCGACCCCCGCACCGGCGATGTGCGGTTCTCCTTCGACCTGCCGCAGTGGCACGAGGGCATCCACGAGGCGCTGGCACGCGACCTGCGCCGGGATGTCACGATCGAGAACGACGTCAACCTCGCCGCGATCGCCGAACGTGCGAAGGGCTCCGCCCAGGAGGTGGACGACTTCGTGCTCGTATGGGTGGGCCGGGGCATCGGCCTGGCCGTCGTGCTGGGCGGACGGCTGCACCGGGGCCGGTCGGGCAGCGCGGGGGAGATCGGCTACCTCCCGGTGCCCGGCGTGCCGCTCGCCGAGGACGTGAGGGCGGTCCCGGGGCGTCTGCCGTCGCTCGGGGGCGGCCTGCAGTCGCTGGTCAGCTCCGAGGCCGTCACCGAACTGGCCCGCGGGCACGGCTTCGCCGGGAACACCGCCGCCGACTGCGTGACCGCGGCCGTCGCCGCCGGGTCCGCGGGCGAGCCCCTGCTCGACGAGGTCGCCTCGCGGCTCGCCCTCGGCGTGGCGTCGGTGTGCGTGGTGCTCGACCCCGGCCTCGTGGTGCTGGCCGGAGAGGTCTGCCGGGCCGGCGGGGCGGCGCTGACCACCCGTGTGGAAGAGGCGGTCGCGCGCATCTGCCCGGTCCCGCCGCAGGTCGTCACGAGCCAGGTGGAGGGCAATCCGGTGCTGCGCGGCGCCGTCCTCGCCGCGCTCGACCAGGCCAGGGAAGAGATCTTCACGGCATAGGGAGTGCTTCCAGCCGAAGCCCCGATCCGGACGTGTGACGGCGTCGCCGTTACGAGCCGTCCATGGAGTGGCTCGGCATCCCACTCATCGAGTGGTCCGGCATGTCGTCCATGGAGTGGCCCGGCACGTTTCCGTTCGCGTCGGTCACCGTGAACATCCCGGCCATTCCCATGTCGGAGTGGCTTTGTACGTGGCAGTGGTACATCCACATTCCGGGGCCGACGCGTTCGCCGGCGATGACCTGGAAGCCGAACGATTCGGCGGGTCCTGTGGTCTTGGTGTCGATGATCCGGCTTTGGTCTTGCGGGTCTTTGAGCATGCCGGTGCGGTTGTCGGCCCAGCGGTGTCCGTGGATGTGGAAGGTGTGGAAGAGGTTGCCGTGGGCGATGACGATGAATTCCACGCGTTCGCCGAGTTCGGCGGTGAAGTCGGGCGCCGGGGTGAGGTTGTTGGTCTTCATGTCGTTGAAGACGACGGTGAAGGTCTTGTCGGGGAGTGTGTCGCCGGTGCGGCGTACCACTAGTGGCCCGTAGAGTCCGCGCAGGATGCCGCCTGTGCCGTGGTCGGTTCCCACGACGTGGTCGTGGTAGTGCCAGTAGCCGGCGCTGCCGGGTGCGATGGTGCCGTCCGGGCGGGTGGTCGGGGTGTGGGTGCGCCAGGTGTAGACGTATCGGCCTCCCGGTTCCGCCACGCTGTTGTTCATCCGCGTGCCGTCGCTGGTCGTTTCGTAGTCGACTCCGTGCGCGTGCAGGCTGGCGGTCACGCCGGTGTTGTTGACCAGCTCGATTTCGAGGGTCTCGCCCTCGATCATCTCGATCAGGGGGCCGGGGATCGTGGGCTTGCCGGGCTCCAGGCCGTAGCCCATCTGACCGTCCGGCAGGTTGTCCGCGTAGAGGGTGATGCGGCGGACGCCGCCCGGCTCGCCCGCGGTCTTGCCTGCGGTCTTGCCTGCGGTGTTCTCGGGTGATTGTGCGGTGGCCTGGCTCGCCACGGCGAACGGCGCGATCGCGGCGGCTGTCGCCGCGGTGGTGGTGAAGGCGCGTCGGGAGAGCAGGCGTCGCGTCACATCAGTGCTTTTCTCAGTCATGGTTCCCAATCGGTGACGGCGCTCGCCCGGGCGCGGCGAGCGGGGGGGTGGTCCGTGATGCCGGCGGATACGACATGGGGCCGGGGTCGAGGCGCGGCCATGCCGATCCGGAGGAATTCGCGCAGGTGAAAAGGGAATGTCGAAGCCAGGTCAGCCGCAGCTGATCGCGTTGTAGTCGGTCTCGTAGGACGTGGTGACCTTCTCGCCGTCGATGAACGACGTTCCGGTCACGGTGACCTTGCCCGCGCCGATCTGTTTGGCCCGCGCGTTGAAGGACTGGTACGCCTGCTTGCCCGGGGCCACGTCGGCCACGGTCTTGGTGCCGTACGGGGTGGTCAGCGTCACGGTCGCCGGCACGTCGCCGTCGTTGACGGCCGTGACCGCGACGTACACCGACGTGCCCACGCAGCGGGACGAGGCGGTGACGGTCAGCGGCACGCTCTTGCTCGCGCCGGTCACCGTGAACGTCCCGGCCATTCCCATGTCGGAATAGCTCTGTACGTGGCAGTGGTACATCCACTTCCCGGGGCCGACGCGCTCGCCGGCGATGACCTGGAAGCCGAACGATTCGGCGGGTCCTGTGGTCTTGGTGTCGATGATCCGGCTTTGGTCCTCCGGGTCCTCGAGCATGCCGGTGCGGTTGTCGGCCCAGCGGTGTCCGTGGATGTGGAAGGTATGGAAGAAGTTGCCGTGGGCGATGACGATGAACTCAACGCGTTCACCGAGTTCGGCGGTGAAGTCGGGTGCCTGGGTGAGGTTGTTGGTCTTCATGTCGTTGAAGACGACGGTGAAGGTCTTGTCCGGGAGTATGTCGCCGGTGCGGCGTACCACCAGTGGCCCGTAGAGCCCGCGCAGGATGCCGCCCGTGCCGTGGTCGGTCCCAACGACGTGGTCGTGGTAGTGCCAGTAGCCCGCGCTGCCGGGCTCGATGGTGCCGTCCGGGCGGGTGGTCGGGGCGTGGGTGCGCCAGGTGTAGACGTACCGGCCTCCCGGTTCCACCACGCTGTCGTTCATCCGCGTGCCGTCACTGTCCCATTGGTAATCCACTCCGTGCACGTGCAGGCTGGCGGTCACGCCGGTGTTGTTGACCAGTTCGATTTCGAGGGTCTCACCCTCGATCATCTCGATGAGGGGGCCGGGGATCGTGGGCTTGCCGGGCTCCAGGCCGTAGCCCATCTGACCGTCCGGCAGGTTGTCCGCGTAGAGGGTGATGCGGCGGACGCCGCCCGGCTCGCCCGCGGTCTTGCCTGCGGTCTTGCCCGCGGGCTCCGCGGTGGCCTGACTGGTCACGGCGAACGGCGCGATCGCGGCGGCTGTCGCCGCGGTGGTGGTGAAGGCGCGTCGGGAGAGCAGGCGTCGCGTCACATCAGTGCTTTTCTCGGTCATGGTTCCCAATCGGTGACGGCGCTCGCCCGGGCGCGGCGAGCGGGGGGGTGGTCCGTGATGCCGGCGGATACGACATGGGGGTCGGGGTCGAGGCGCGGCCATGCCGGTCCGGAGGAATTCGCGCAGGTGTAAGGGCACTTCCACCGATGCGTAACGAGTCTTTGGCTGATTTCTTCGGTAAGTATGGTAACGAACTAGTCAACTTAGTAATTGATGTGGACTAAATGCAGCCAGACTGTTACGTTTTCCAGCCAAAGCGCCTGAGGAGCGGCCACCAGCCTCTGAAGGGATGTAGGACGTCACGGCACCGCTGCCGTCACCGGGAATGATCGATCGGCGCAGGGACGAGGAGACCGGCAAGGCCGGCGCCGCGTCCGCCATCGGCGAGCCCAGTGACCACCGCGGCTGATCAGGCAGTTCTTCCGAAGGTTGATGTTGCCCCCTCACAACCGAAGGAGCGGACGATGGGCCGAAGAGACCTCTTCGCACACCCCGGCCACCCGCCTGGCGCCGCGCCGTGATCATAAGGGAAACGCCGCCCTGGCTCTGGGCGTGGCGACGCCGCGCGTCATGACCGCCCGACCTACCACCGCTCCGAGGCCGACACCGCCTGGCCGAGTTCCGCGACGCCCGTGTACGCGAGCTCTCCCACCCGGCACGCCCTCTGAGTGACGTCGGCCAAAGCGCGGTGTCCGCCGGCCGAGGCATCAGATCATGAGAGGTACACGGTATATGCGCATCAGATCTTTCTCGGGCTTCCTCGGTGATTTGCGGAGGGCGCTCAGAACCCCTGCAACGCTCGGACGCATGGCCCTGGTGATTGTGGCAGTGGCACTGCCGACGGTGTGGCTGTCGGGAGTCGGGGCCGCGGCACAGGAACAGAGTCAGCAAGTCGGCCAGGCGGCGGAGCAGACGCTCGTCTGGACCGCCGACAACAGTTACACCGAGTACAAGTCCGCGCCGACCACGGCGACGGCCGGCCCTGTGACGATCATCTTCGAGACCAACGCGTCGACCGGCAACACCTCCGGGATGACGCACACGCTGACGTTCGACGTCTCCAGCCCCGGCTACAACCACGACGTCAACGTCAACATCGTCGCCAGCCCGTTCGACACGAACGGGGGCAGGCACGAGGTTCAGGTGAACCTCACCCCTGGAACGTACCGCTACTACTGCGCGATCCCCGGTCACTCGGGAATGGTCGGCGAGATCGTGGTCACCAGCGCCGGCCCCACCGACACGACGCCGCCGCAGGTGTCGGCGTCGGTGTCGGGCGAGGAGAACGCCGATGGCGACTACGTGGGTTCCGCCGCGGTGACCGTCTCGGCCACCGACACCGAGTCCGGTGTGGACACGGTGGAGTACGCCCTGGACGGTGGCGCGTTCCAGGCCTACACGGCTCCGGTGCCGGTGAACCAGGTCGGCGAGCACACTGTGCGGTACCGGGCCGCCGACAAGGCCGGCAACACCTCTGAGGTGCAGTCGGTGACGTTCACGGTGGTGGCCCCGCAGCCGAAGGACACCACCCCGCCGACGGTGTCGGCGGCTGTGTCCGGCACGAAGGATGCCGATGGCGACTACGTGGATTCCGCCACGGTGACCATCTCCGCGACCGACACCGAGTCCGGTGTGGACACGGTGGAGTACTCGGTCGACGGTCAGCCGTTCGCGTCGTACACGAAGGCGCTTGTGATCGACCAGCCGGGGGCGCACACCGTGAGCTATCGGGCGACCGACAAGGCCGGCAACACCTCCGACGTCGCCACGGCCGACTTCACGGTCGTCGTGGCGTCGCCGCCCGCCGAGACGCCGCTGACCGTCACCGCCTCGTCCCGCTGCGTGGGCACGTCGGTGTACGTCGCGGTCACGGCCGTCAACGACGGTGACGTGCCGGCGACCGTGACGCTGACCACCCCGTACGGCACCAAGACCGTGGCCGACGTGGCCCCGGGCAAGCAGGCGTACCAGTCCTTCAACGCGCGGGCCAAACAGATCGGCGCGGGCAAGGTCACCGCGACCGGAACGTCGTTCATCGACGGCGAGAAGGTCACCACGTCCTACGAGACCGACTACACGGCGATCAGCTGCGGCTGACCGGGCCGGCGTGGCGATCACGGTGTACGTACCGGGGACGCCACCGTAGTGAACCGGGGCCGACCGGCCGATGGGCCGGTCGGCCCCGCCCTCTACAGCCCCGCCACCGAGGGACCATCGCTCAGCAGCTCCACCGCGGCCCGGGCGTTGGCGCGGGCCGCGCCGTACGTCGCGATGTAGGCCCCCGCGACGGGCCGCCAGATCGGCAGGCCCATCTCCATCACGACGGCGTCCGGGCGGGCGGCGAGCAGCTCCGAGATCAGCGCGCGGCTTTCCGGGTGGCGGTGGGCGTCCTTGACGACCACGATCAGCGAACGCTCCCGGGCCCGGCCGAGCAGCGCCCCGGCGTCGGCCTCCGCCAGCGTGACCCGGACGATCTCGGCCTCCGGCAGCCACGGCGCGACCCCCCAGGGCACCTCGCCCACCGCGATCGTCGGCGGTGTGTCGATCTCGACCACGAACGGATCGACCAGTGGCCCCGCCGAGCCCGTCAGCGACACGGCGCGCCGGGCGGCGTGCAGGCCGACGGCGTCGCCCTCCGCGGCCTCCCCGGCCGGCCCGCTTCCTGATGGCAGATGCGCGCCGGCGAACCAGTCGCGCAGCCGCTCCACCCGCGCGGCGGCCTCTTCCAGCCGCTCGGCCGTGAGCCTGCCCTCGGCGACGGCGTCCACGATGTGGTCCACCATGCTCCGCACGTCCTCCGATGTGGGCAGCGGCCCGAGGCACAGCAGGTCGGCGCCCGCGGCCAGGGCCCGCACCGCGCCCTCCGCGAGCCCCACGTTCTTGCTGATCGCGTGCATGTCGAGGGCGTCGGTGAGCACGACGCCGTCGTAGCCCAGCTCGCGGCGCAGCAGCCGGGTGAGCGCCTGGGCGCTGAGCGTGGCGGGCAGGTCGCCGGTCAGCTCGGGAACGGCCACGTGCGCCGTCATGATCGACTTCACTCCGGCCTCGATCGCCGCGAGGAAGGGGACCAGCTCACGCTCTCTCAGCAGGTCGAGCGAGGCGTCCACCAGCGGGATCTCCAGGTGGGAGTCCTGATGGGTGGCGCCGTGGCCGGGGAAGTGCTTGACGCAGGCGGCGATCCCCGCCGACTGCAGGCCGCGTACGGCGGCGACCGTGTGCCGTGCCACCAGGCCAGGCGACGAGCCGAACGACCGGGTGCCGATGATCGGGTTGTCGTCGGCGGTGTTGACGTCGGCCACCGGGCCCATGTCGAGGTTCACCCCGCACCGCGCCAGGTCCGCGGCCATCGCGTGGTAGACCCGCTCGGTCAGGGCCACGTCGTCCACCGCGCCGAGCGCCGCGTTGCCCGGGTAGGCGCTCCCGGTGTGGTAGGCCAGCCGGGTGACGTCCCCGCCCTCCTCGTCGAGGGAGACGACCGGGCGGCCCGCCTCGTTCAGGCGGGCGCTGAGCGCGGCGACCTGCTCGCCGCCCGCGACGTTGAACCCGAAGAGGCAGACGCCGCCCAGACCGTCCTCCAGGCCGCGCAGGACCCAGTCCGGCGCGGTCGTGCCCTGGAACGAGATCAGCAGTGCGCCCGCCGCGAGCCGGTGCAGGCCCGGGTCGCCGGTACGCGTGGACAGGTCGGCGGCCCCCGCCAGGGGGTCGCGGGTGGCGGACATGGTGTCTCGGCTCCTTAGGTGACAGTGGGAGTGAGGACGCGCGGGCAGGGCTTGTACGGCCACCGGGTGCGGTGGCCGTACAAGCGGCCTTCAGGAGAGTGGGGTGCCGGTGAGCGGCGGGGTTATCCCTTGACCGCGCCCGCGACGAGGCCGGAGACCATCCGCCGCTGGACCAGCAGGAAGAAGACGAGGACCGGGATGGTCATCAGGGTGGAGGCGGCCATGATGCCGCCCCAGTCGGTCGAGCGCTGGCCGACGAAGAACTGCAGCGCGACCGGCATCGTGTACTTGCCCTGGTCGCCGATGAGGGTCAGGGCGTAGACGAACTCGTTCCAGGTGGTGATGAACGCGAAGATGCTGGTCGCGACGAGGCCGGGCGCGACGAGCGGGAACAGCACCCGCCAGAACGTGGTGAACCGGCCCGCGCCGTCGATCCAGGAGGCCTCCTCCAGTTCCTTGGGCACGGCCGCGACGAACGTGCGCAGCATCCAGACCGAGAACGGCAGCGTCAGGCCGACGTTGATGATGATCAGGCCGAGCAACTGGTCGTACAGGCCGAGCCGCTTGACCATGGTGAACAGCGGGATCAGCAGCGCCTCGGCCGGCACCATCTGCACGATCAGCAGCAGGATCAGGAACGAGGTGCGGAACCGGAAGCGGAACCTGGCCACCGCGGTCGCCGCGAGCAGCGCGAACACCGCGCCGAGCACGACGGCGCTGAGCGCCACGAGGGTGCTGTTGAACAGGTACTGCCAGATGGAGTGGCCGGCGACGCCCTTGGTGAAGACCCGCGAGACGTGGTCCATCGAGGGCGGGCTGGGGAACGGGATGAAGCTCGTGGTGAAGATCTGGTCGTTCGGTTTGAAGGCCGTGGTGACCATCCAGTAGACGGGGAAGACCGCGAAGAGGAACACCACGACCCCGGCCGCGTTCAGCGCGGCCCGTCCGAGCCTCCTGCGGGCGAGCGGGCTCATCGGATGTCGTCCTCCGTCTTCACGATCTGACGCACGTACACGAAGGTGATCAGCAGCAGGATCACGGTCAGCACGACCGCGATGGCGGCGCCCAGGCCCATCTTCGGCGGGCTGCTGAACGCCTCGGCGTAGCTCCACAGCGACAGGTTGAACGCGTCGCGGTTCACCGTGCCGCCGGCCAGCAGGTAGAGCTGCGTGAAGACCTTGAAGTCCCAGATGATCGACAGCACGACCAGCACCGAGAACACCGGCTTGAGCAGCGGAAGCGTGATCCTCCTGAACGTGCGCACCGCGCCCGAGCCGTCCATCTTCGCCGCCTCGTACAGCTCCGAGGGGATGCTCTTGAGCCCCGCGAGCACCGACACCGCGATGAAGGGGAACGACGCCCACACCACGGCCGCGATCAGCACGAAGTAGAGCGTGAGCGTGTCGTTGAACCACGGGTGCCCGCTCCAGTCGGCGCGGCCGAACAGCAGGTTCGACAGCCAGTCGGGCAGGAGGTTCAGCGTCCAGTTGACGATGCCCGAGTCGGAGTCGAACAGCCACTTCCACACGATCGCCTGAGCGGTGGGCGGGGTGGCCCACGCGGCCATGATGCCGACGATCACGAAGGTCGACATCTTCGGGCCGAGTTTGTTGAGCAGCAGGCCGACGAGGGTCCCGAGGACGAGCGTCGCCGCGACGGTGACGACGGCGAAGAGCACCGTGTTGCGCAGCGACGACCAGAACAGGTCCGAGTCGAGGATCTGCGAGTAGTTGTCCCAGCCGACGAACTCGGCGGGCGCGGGGTTGACGGCCTTGATCTGCCGGAGCCCGACCTTGTGGAAGGACATCTCGACCATCTGGTACAGCGGGTAGAGCAGCAGCACCGCGATGACCAGGAAGCCGGGCAGGAGCAGGACGTACGGGACGGCCTTCGGGGAGAGCCCCGGCCTGCGCGCCCGCTTGCGACTGCGCCGCGACGGGGCGGAGGTGTCGGCTCCGCCCCGGGCGAGGGTTGACGATTGAGTCATGATCTACTGGTTGAGGATCGTCTCAAGTTCGGTGTTCGCGTCCGTCAGAGCCTGGTCGACGCTCTTCTTGCCCTCGATCACCTCACGCGCCGCGTTCTGCAGCACGGCCTTGGTGTCGTTGGCCTCCGCCCAGTTGGGGCTGGCCGGGAAGCCCTTGGCGACCTTGAAGGTGTCCGTGAACGGCTTCTGGGCGGGGTCGCCGCCCATCTCCGCGAGCGCGTCGGGGTAGAGCGGGAGCAGGCCGCCCTCCTTGGCGTACCGGACGCCGAACTCCTTGCCCGCGGCGAGCTTGACGTACTCGAGGGCGAGCTCGGGGTTCTTGGAGTCCTTCCAGACGGCGATGTCGTTGCCGCCCTGGAAGGCCGGGGCCGGGCCGGAGCCGTCCTTGGCGGGCAGCGAGAAGAAGCCCATCTTCGACTCGTCGACCTTGCCCTTGCTCTGCTCCTTGATGGCGGCGATGTCCCAGCCGCCGGTGACGTACATGCCGACCTTGCCGGCGGCGAAGCGCTGGGCGATGTCGACGGAGTTCTGCGTCAGGCGGCCCTTGCCGGACACGCCGTCCTTGGCGACCAGGTCCGTGTAGAACTGGAAGCCCTCCTTGAAGGCCGGCTGGGTGAGCTGGCCCACCCACTTGCCGCCCTCGAACTTGGCGAAGTCACCGCCGGCGGACCAGACGAACGGCGACAGCGACATGTTCGCGTCGGAGCCGCCGTTGAAGGCGAAGCCGTCGACGTCCTTGCCCTGCTTGTCCACGATCTTCTTGGCCGCGGCGACCAGGTCGTCCCAGGTCTTGGGGACCTCGATGCCGAGCTTGTCGAACCAGTCCTTGCGGTAGAGCACGGCGCGGGTGCCGCCGCCCCACGGCACGGCGTAGATCTTGCCGTCGATGGTCTCGTAGCTCCACAGGTTCTGCGGGATCTGCTGAAGCTCGGAGTCGCCCTTCGCGGCGTCGGTGATGTCGGCGAGCGCGTCCTGCGCCACCCAGGCGGCGACCTGGTCGTTGCCGAACTCGGTGACGTCCGGGCCCTCGCCGCCGGCGAGCGCGGTGGTCCACTTCTTCTGGGCGTCGGGCCAGGGGATCCACTGGACCTTCGCCTCGGCGCCCGTCTTCTCCTTGAACGCGGCGTTCAGGTCGTCCATGTATTTGGTGAAGACATCGGTGGGGGCACCGAGTCGCCACACGGTAAGAGTCTGGCCGGCGAACTTCGGACCGCTCGCGGCCGCGGAGGCCGACGGGGCGGTCGTGCTACCGGAGTCGTCGCTTCCGCAAGCGGCGAGTCCCAGGGCCAGGGCAGCGGTCGCGGTGGCTGCGACCGCGATCTTCACGATCTTCACGATGGGTCTCTCCCTTCCCGGCTTCGCGTCGGGGGTGCGCCTCGTGGGGGGTGTCGGCGGACCGCTCACCTGCTGGAAGGCGCTCTCCTTTCGGTCGGCGCTCTGGCGTCCCGAGGCTGATCGGTTGCCTCCGGGCTGGCAGGCGATAAACTAACAAGAAACTTTCTTATAAAAAAGACCGCGTTAGCGGATCGTGACGAGAGGGGAACCAGCCGGTGCCTCAACGACCGGGTACGCCTCGGCTGCTTCGGCAGATCAACGACCGCGCGGCATTGGAACTCCTCATCTCCAGAGGCCCGCTGACCAGGGCCGAGTTGGGAGAGCTTACCGGGCTGTCCAAGGTCACATCCGGCCAGCTCCTGGCCCGGCTGGAGACGCGCGGGCTGGTCACGGCCGCGGGGGAGCGACCCGGCGGACGCGGCCCCAACGCCGCGCTGTACGGGGTCAACCCCTCCAGCGCGTACGTCGCCGGGCTGGAGGTGCTGCCGGACAGCGTCACGGCCGCCGTCGCCGACATCACCGGCACGGTCGTCGCCCAGGTGACCGTGGACCCGAGCGAGGCCCGCGATCCCGTGGGGATCGTCCACGAGGCCGTCCAGCGGGCGTGCGGGACGGCCGGGATAGAACTCACCCGGCTGCGCTGCTTCGTCATCGGCACGCGCGGAGTGGTCGATCCGCTCACCGGCGACGTGCGCTACTCCGTCGACCTGCCCACCTGGCACGTCGGCATCCTGGCCGGGCTGCGCACCCTGCTCGGCGAGTGCGTGATCATCGAGAACGACGTCAACCTGGCGGCCCTCGCCGAGCAGACGTACGGCGCCGCGCGGGGCGCCGACGACTTCGTGATCCTGTGGACCGGCGTCGGCCAGGGCCTCGGCGTCATGCTCGGCGGCCGGCTGCATCGGGGAATCACCGGCGGCGCGGGTGAGATCGGCTGGCTGCCCGTGCCCGGGGAACCGCTGCCGAGCGCGGTCACCGCGCCGCAGACCGGCTCCTTCCAGCGCCTCGTCGGAGGAGAGGCGCTGTGGAACCTGGCCCGCGCGCACGGCCTCGCCACCCCGGACGTGCGGGCCGCCGAGGTGGCCGTCCTGGTCCGTACGGCCGTCGACGCCGGCAATGAGGACTTCGTCGAGGACCTGGCCGGACGGCTCGCCGTCGGGGTCGCGGCGGTCTCCGTGGTCCTCGACCCGGGACTCGTCGTGCTCGGCGGTGACGTGGGCAGGGCCGGCGGTGTTCACCTCGCGGAGCGCGTCGAGGAGGCGGTGGCCCGGGTGTGTCCGAGCCGTCCCACGGTGGTGGCGACCGGAGTGGAGGGCAATCCAGTTCTCATGGGTGCGATCGTCGCGGCATTGGACCGAGCGCGTGAAGAGGTCTTTTCGGACACCGTCTGACGATAGGTTGATCCTTGTGCCCGACTCTCCGCGTGATCGCTCCACCGTGCCCGGCCTCGCCGAGGGTCCGGTGCTCATCTCCGACCCCCGCGTGACCTCGATCGGCGTGAGCGAGTGCGGGGAGAAGCTGAGCGACGTACGGGGGCGGCTGCGGGTGGACGGGCGGCTCGCCGACCCCGCCGGGGCCTACGCTCACCTGCGCGAGGGCCTGCTCGCCCGTCTGGAGGAGGCACAGGAGCGCCTGCCCGCCGGGTGCAACCTGGTGGTGGTCGAGGGTTACCGCCCGCCGGCGCTGCAGACGAAGTACTTCGAGGACTACAAGGACGAGTTGCGGGCGGCGTTCCCCCGGATGTCGGGCGCCGAGCTGCACGTCGCCGCGAGCCGGTACGTCTCGCCGATCGAGGTGGCCCCGCACACGGCCGGCGCGGCCGTCGACCTCACGCTGTGCGGCGACGACGGGGTGGAGCTCGACATGGGCACGGCCGTCAACGCGACCCCGGAGCAGAGCGGCGGCGCGTGCTACACCGACGCCCCCGTGGGCGCCGAGGCGCGGCGCAACCGCGACCTGCTGCGCGCTGCCCTGGAGGCGGCCGGGCTGGTCAACTACCCGACCGAGTGGTGGCACTGGTCGTACGGCGACCGCTACTGGGCCATGACCCGCCGCGCCCCCGCCGCCATCTACGGCCCGGTCGAGCTGTAGGGACGGCCCGATCGACGGTGCGGGGTCAGGCGTGCGCCCGCGCCGGCGTGCCGGCGCGGGCGGTTTGGTAGGACGGCGTGGCTCAGGTGAGCTGGATGTAGTCCAGCTCGGCATAGCCGGTGCCACCGGAGAAGCCGGGGGAGCCCTTGGCCAGGCGGATGACGTTGTATCCGGCCTTGAGACCGACGCTGGTGCTGACGGTGGCGCCGAACTGGCCCCACCCGGAAGTGGCCGGGTAGCTGACGGTGCTCCACGACCCACCGTTGACGGCCAGGCCCTGGGTGGCGGTGGCGTCGTCGCCGTTGGCGTAGCCGATGGTCATCGTGTACGTCCGGGCGGTCGGCACGTTCACCACGAAGTCCACGTAGCTGTCCGTCCGGTGCGTGCTCGTGTTGTTGTCGATGCGGCCCACGTAGCCGCCCTCGGACGCGCTGGAGCCCGTCTGCCGCTGGGCCCGGAAGACCGACGCGTTCTCCGCCTCGTAGCGCTGCTGGTAGGACGGCACCCCGCCGGCCGGCTGGACGACCACGTGGTAGGCGTTGGAGGTGGCCATGTTCGGTACCGTCACCAGTAGCTGATCGCCGGTCACCCGGTAGACGATGTCGGAGATGGCGGTGGCCGCCGGGACCGAGGTGAAGCGGTTCGGCGTGTGCGTGGACTCCAGCGTGACCCGGACGGAGGGACCGAGCGCGCCGATGCCCGTCAGGCGGACGGTGTTGGTGCCGGACTCGTCGCCCAGGACGACGTTGACGATCTTGCGGGTGGAGTCGTATGAGGCGAAGCCGTCCAGCCCGGTCTGGCCGGGCGGGGTGGTGGTGACCATGCGGCCGGCCATGTCGCCGTACCACTTGTACAGCCACCAGGTGCCGGTGGGCTGGCTGTTGTTGACGACCAGGCCGTTCATGGTGCCGTATTCGTACCAGAACGCCCGGTGCGCTGTTTCGACGCCGGCGCGCTCGAACTTGGCCACGTAGCTGGCGATGCGGCCGGGGACGTCCACCTCACTGGTGGCCGCGTACTCGTTGATCGCGATGCGGCGGGGGCTGATGCCGAGCGAGGACTCCAGGGAGCGGTAGTCGGCGATGTGCGCGGCGATGGCGGTGGGGTCGCCCAGCTCGTGCCAGCAGATGATGTCGGGCAGTGTGCCCGCGGCCTTGGCGCTGCTCAGGAACGACGACAACCAGGAGCGGTTGTAGTAGGCGATGCTCGGGCCGACGATCGGCGTCGTGGCGTCCAGTGCCCGCACGGCCCGGTAGGTGCGCGTCCAGCCGTCGTTGAACGACCCGGCGGCGGAGGTGTTCCAGGTCCAGTTGGGCTCGTTCCACAGCTCCCAGCCCTCGATGTTGGTCACCGAGGTCGCGTTGAGCCTGGCCCGGACCATCGTGTTCACCTTGGCCAGCCAGTCGTCCCAGCTCACCCACTGGTAGGGGAAGTTCGGATAGATGTCCGGCATCCGGATGTACTCCCCGGCGCCGATCCGGGTGGCCTGCGGGGCTACCAGCAGCGAGTCGCCGCCGGGGGGCTGGCCGTTGGGCCTCTGGCCCACGCCTGGGGCGGGCTGCGTCAGCGAGTTGACCTTCAGCGGCAGCAGCGCGGAGTCGGCCGGGCGGCTGTTCTCCGCCAGGCCGTACAGGCCGCCGGCCGCGACATGCGTGACCGGCCGGAACGGGGAGCCGGCTGCCACGGTGAGCACTTTCCCCACGGGGTTCGTCGGCGGCGTGGTGCCGGAGGGGCTGACCGAAGGGGTCGGCGACGGGCTCGCGGACGGGCTCGCGGACGGGCTCGAGGAGGGGCTCGAGGAGGGGCTCGCGGACGGGCTGGGCGACGCACTCGGACTCGAGTCGGGTGACCGCGTGGGGCTCGCCGACGGGCTGGCGACGGTGCCGGTGCAGGGGGTGCCGTTGAGGGCGAAGTCGGTGGGAACGGGGTTGGAACCGTTCCAGGAGCCGTTGAAGCCGAAGCTGGCCGTGCCGTTGGTGGGGATGGAGCTGTTGTAGCCGGCGTCGTTGACGGTGACCTGCGCTCCCGACTGCGTGTGGCTGCCGTTCCAGAGCTGAGTGATGGTCTGCCCGGCATCGAACGACCAGGTCAACTTCCAGCCGTTGACCGGATCACCGATGTTGTTAACGCTAACATCCGCACCGAAGCCGCCCGGCCACTGATTGGTGATCGTGTAGGTGACCTGACAGCCGGTCGCGGCCTGGGCGGTCAGGGCGGGCGCAACAGCGCCGGCGGTCCCGGCGCAGACGACGGCGGCCAGCGCCAGTCCTAACCGGTGGGAGAAGAGTCGCATCTGTCTCCTTGAAGACGGGGGGTGCATTGACGGGAGAAGGGAGCCCATAAGAGAGCCGCCGACGTGGAGCACTGAGCGGACGTGACCTGATGCGGCGGAGCGGCCGTTCTGATCCGGCGGTTGACGCCGACAGGCGGCGATCGACAGGACCGCCACCCTCGGCCGGCTCGCGCGCGTGCCGGCTCATCCGCTCCGCGAGGTCCCGCCCGGACGGTTCCTGCGGGGACGACAACAGCTGGGACATCGGTTGCCGGTTAGTTGCCGACAGGAGGGAAGGAGGCCGGGCAGGAAAGCCATCAAGCACTTCACCTGCCGGGTTCGCTGTCACCGCCGCTCCCGATGAGTCCGACAAACGATTTCCTTCACGGAAACTTTTCGTTTCCCGGCGGACCGTACGCAGGGGGCGGGTCAAGCGTCAACGGACATGTCGGCGGCGGACGGCCGGACAATCGGTATGGCACCGTTCCTGCGCCGCCCACGGGAGGTGTCGCGCCTTCGCGCGATCAGAGGATCGGCTGAAAATTACATGTCCGGGGAAGACGGCCGGCAACGCCGTGCCTGCTTTCGCCTGCGCGGGTGGCGGCCGGAAATCGCGTGTCGCCCTCTGTGTCGGAGGCGGCGCGGTGGGTGATGCCCGCCTCCGAACCCACCGGTGGCCGGAGCCCCCCAGCCGGTGCCTGCCGAGCCGTGGCGGAGGGTGGATTCAGGCGCGGATGCGCAGGCCGCGGGGAGTGGGGTGGAAGCCCGCGGCTTCGAGCGCCGCCGCGAGCGGAGAGTCGGCGATGGCGGTGCCGTCGGCTCGCTCGACCGTCAGCTTCCCCAGGGCTCCCCGCTTCACGGCGACCGCCAGGGCCAGTACGGCGGACCGCAGGTCGTCCTCGGGCCCGAACGACAGCAGGGTCTTCCCGCCGCGCTCGACGTAGAGGATCAGCGCGCCCTCCACCAGCACCACCAGCGCGCCTGCCTTGCGGCCCGGCTTGTGGGTCACGTCGTCCGTGCGGTCCGGCCAGGGCAGGGCCGCGCCGTAGGGGTTGGCCGGGTCGGTCGCCGCGAGCACGACCGCACGGCGGGGCGGCGGCGGGGCGGGGATCGACCACAGGTCCTCAACCGGAGCGGGACGCGTGGAGGACATGGCGCGCATGCGGTCGACCGCGCCCGGCAGGGCGAACTGGGCGCCGCCCAGGCCTTCGACGAAGTAGCCCCGGCGGCACCGGCCGCTCTCCTCGAACGCGCGCAGCACCTGGTAGACAGCGGAGAAACCACCGGGCAGGCGCTCGGCCGAGATGCCGCCCCGCGTCAGCACGCCGTGCCGCTCCAGCAGGACTTCGGCCTGCGCGTGGGCCCGCTGAGTGGCGTCGGCCGACGGCGAGGGCAGCAGCCACCATCGGCCGCTCACGGTCGGCGGGCCGCTTCTCGTCGGCAGCACCGCGCGGCGGCGCCTGGTCGCCGACGGCCGGTGGGCGGGCCGCCCGGTGCCCAGCGTCGAGCGAAGCGGGGCGAGCGTGTCGCCGGTGACCCGGCCCGCCCAGACGAGGTCCCATAGGGCCGCCGCGAGCGTCGTGTCGTCCGGCACCGCGCTCGCACGCGCGACACCCGCCGCCTCGTCCGGGACGCGGCCGAGGATTCTGGCCCGGCGGGCCGAGGCGGCGTCCTGGCCGGACAGGGACGGCGCCTGCTCGCCGAGCGCCGCGGCCGCGATCCGGTTGGACAACTCGCGGAAGAACAGCGCGCCGCCCCCGCTCAGGATCTCCAGGACCTGCTCGTGCAGCGGAGTCATGGTGATCTCCGACGGCGCGGGGAGCAGCAGGGGTGCGGTGTCGGCGAAGTAGAGACCGACCCACCCGTCGCCGCCGGGCAGGGAACCCTGGCCCACCCAGACGACCTCCCCGGACGAGGTCAGCTCGTCGAGCAGGGCGGGGGAGTATCCGGGCACTCGCGCGGGGAGCACCAGCGACTCCAAGGCGGAAGCGGGGACGGCCGCGCCCTGCAACCGTTCGATCGCCGTGATCAGAGCGTCCATGGCCCGCGCCGGGCCGTGGCCCTGGCCGTTCTGGGCGCCGGGCCCCGAGAGTCCGGTCCGGCCGCCGTTCCCGCCCTGCCCGCCGTCGGCCGGCGTGACGCTCTGCGGGACGACGCCGTGCCAGGCGGGCAGGAACGCCGCCAGCGTCTCCGGGGGGACCGGTTCGACCTCCTTGCGGAGCCGCGCCAGCGACCGGCGCCGCAGCAGCCGCAGCACCCCGGTGTCGCACCACTCCTCGCCCCGGCCCCCGGGGCGGAACTCGCCCACGACCACCCTGCCCGCCGCCGCGAGACGGCGCAGCGCCTCGTCCACCACGGCGACGCCCACGCCGAAGCGCGCGGCGGCCGTGCCGGACGAGAACGGCCCGCGGGTGCGGGCGTGGCGCGCGACCAGGTCGCCGAGCGGATCGGGGGCGGCGGCGCGGCCCGGCCCGCCGGACCCACCGGCGAGGGGCGCTTCGAGGAACTCGTGCGGGACGCCCACCGGCAACGGCACCCCGAGCGCGTCGCGCAGGCGCCAGGCGTCTTCCACCGCGGCCCATTGCTCGTGGCCCGCCACGCGTACCCGGATGGCCCGGCGCGCCCGTTCCAGGTCGGCGAGCCAGCCGGGATCTCCTTCGCGGATCGAGACGTCCTGGGCGAGCAGCGGGCCGTGCGAGCGCAGCAGGTCGGCGAGGTCCTCGGCGTCGCGCAACGGCCTGTCCAGCCGCGCCAGCTCCCGCTCGGTCTCGGCGACGACATCCGGGTCGAGCAGCTCCCGCAGGTCGGCCTGCCCCATGAGCTCGGCGAGGAGCGCGGTGTCGAGGGCGAGTGCCTGCGCCCGCCGCTCCGCCAGCGGCGCGTCACCCTCGTACATGAACGCGCCGATGTAGTTGAACAGCAGCGACGCCGCGAACGGGGACGCCTGGGAGGTCTCCACCTCGACCACCCGCACCCGGCGGGCGGCGACGTCCCGCATGAGATCCACCAGGCCCGGCACGTCGAAGACGTCCTGCAGGCACTCGCGCATCGTCTCCAGCACCACCGGGAACCCGGCGTACTTGCTCGCGACGCCGAGCAGATGGGCCGCCCGCTGGCGCTGCTGCCACAGGGGGCTGCGCCTGCCGGGCGAGCGGCGGGGCAGCAGGAGGGCGCGTCCGGCGCACTCCCGGAACCGGGAGGCGAACAGGGCGGAGCCCCCCAGCTCCTCGATCACGACCTGCTCGATCTCCTCGGCGTCGAACACCGCGACGTCGGTCGGCGCGTCCTCGAAGGTGTCGGGCACGCGCAGCACGATGCCGTCGTCGGAGTGGACGGCCTGGACGTCGACGCCGTACCGCTCGCGCAGCCGCCGCCCGATGGCGAGCGCCCAGGGGGCGTGGACCCGCGCGCCGAAGGGGCTGTGGATCATCACGCGCCAGTCGCCCAGCTCGTCGCGGAACCGCTCGACCACCAGCGTGCGGTCGTCGGGCACATAGCCCGTCGCCTCCCGCTGCTCGGTCAGGTAGGAGAGCAGGTTGCCGACGGCGTAGTCGTCGAGCCCCGCCGCGCGGATCCGCTCGCGCGCTGACGCCGCGTCGCCCCGGCCGCCCGCCCCGGTGGCCGAGAGCTCGCGGAGGAACGCGCCGATCGCCCGGCCGAGCTCGGCGGGCCGGCCCGGCGCGTCTCCGTGCCAGAACGGCAGCTTGCCCGGCTGCCCGGGGGCGGGGGAGACCAGGACCCGGTCGGCGGTGATGTCCTCGATCCGCCACGAGGTCGCGCCCAGCACGAACACGTCGCCGACGCGGGACTCGTAGACCATCTCCTCGTCCAGCTCGCCCACACGCGACGCCTTGTCACCCACCAGGAACACGCCGAACAGCCCGCGGTCGGGGATGGTGCCCCCGTTGGTCACCGCCAGGCGCTGGGCCCCGGGACGGCCCTGGAGGGTGCCCGTCACCCGGTCCCACACGATGCGCGGCCGCAGGTCGGCGAACTCCTCGCTCGGGTAGCGCCCGGCGAGCATGTCGAGCGTCGCCTCCAGCGCGCTGCGCGGCAGCGTGGCGTACGGCGCGGCCCGGCGCACCAGCGCCTCCAGCGAGTCGACCGTCCACTCGTCGAGCGCGGTCATCGCGACGATCTGCTGGGCCAGCACGTCGAGGGGGTTGCGCGGATAGCGGATCTCCTCGATCTGCCCCGTGCGCATGCGCTCGGCCACGACGGCCGTCTGGACCAGGTCGCCCCGATACTTGGGGAAGATCACGCCGCGGGACACGGCCCCGACCTGGTGCCCGGCGCGGCCGATGCGCTGCAGGCCGCTCGCCACGCTGGGCGGCGCCTCGACGCAGGCCACCAGGTCGACCGACCCCATGTCGATGCCCAGCTCCAGGCTGGAGGTGGCGACCACCGCGGGCAGACGGCCCGACTTCAGCGCCTCCTCGATCTGGGAGCGCTCCTCCTTGGAGACGGAGCCGTGATGCGCCCGCACCACCTCGGGGATCGCGCCGCCCGAGGCTCCCGCCTGGGCCATCATCTCCGACGGCATGGCCGGCGGGCCGGTGCGCCGGGCATCCCCGCGCCGGGCATCAGGCAGAAGGGCGTCCGTCCGCCCGATGCCCCCGGGCTCGCTGTCCCCGTGTCCGCTGTCCCCGTGCGCACTGTCCGTGTGTTGGGCGTCAGGTCCTTCGTGCCGGTCCGACCATTGCGCGCGCAACTCCTCGAAGGCATCCGACCAGTGGGCCGGATCTCCGAGGCCCGGGCTCGCACCCTCGCCCGGCGCGGGCGCGGTCCGCCGTTCCCAGGCGAGCTCGTTGAGCCGGGTGCACAGGCGCTCCGACAGACGCCGCGAGTTGGCGAAGACGATCGTGGATCGATGGGCTTCGATCAGGTCGAGAAGGTGCTCCTCGACATGCGGCCAGATGCTCCTGCGGTGCTCCGGCGACTCGCCGTCGGCGCCGGAAGGAGGCGGCGCCAGCTCGGTCATGTCCTCCACCGGCACCACGACGTCGACCTCGATGACCTTCTCGGAGGGCGGCTGCACAACCGTGGCCGGGCGGGACCCGCCGAGGAACGTCGCCACCTCCTGGACCGGCCGCACGGTCGCCGACAGCCCGATGCGCTGGGCCGGAGCGGGCAGCAGGGCGTCGAGCCGCTCCAGGGTCAGCGCGAGGTGCGCCCCGCGCTTGGTCCCCGCGACGGCGTGGACCTCGTCCACGATCACGGTCCCGACGCCGCGCAGCGCCTCGCGCGCCTGCGAGGTGAGGATCAGGAACAGGGACTCGGGCGTCGTGATCAGGATGTCGGAGGGCCGGGCGGCGAAACGGCGCCGCTCCTCGGCCGCGGTGTCTCCGGAGCGGATCGCCACCGAGATGTCGGGGGCGGGCAGGCCCATCCGTAGCGCCGTCTGCCGGACGCCCGTGAGCGGGGCCCGCAGGTTTCGCTCGACGTCCACCGCGAGGGCCTTCAGGGGGGAGACGTACACGACCCGGCAGGGCCGGGGCGGCTCCCCGTCGTCCTTCCGCCCGCGTCGCGCACCGCGGCGGCCGCCGGGCCGTCCCACCTCGGCTCCCGGCGGGGCCGGGCGCGTCGTGTGCTCGACGGCGAGGCGATCGATGGCCCACAGGAAGGCCGCGAGCGTCTTGCCGGACCCGGTGGGAGCGACCACGAGCGTGTTCTCACCCCGCGCGATCGACGACCACGCGCCCTCCTGCGCGGCGGTCGGCGTCGCGAAGGCGCCGGTGAACCACTCCCTGGTCACAAGGCTGAAGCCGTCGAGCGCACCCACCTGCCCATCATGCATCGCCCCACCGACAGAAAACGCCGCGCCGCCATCCCGTCACCAGGTGACAGGCAAGTGCGGGGCAAGCCGGCCCAGGCAGGCTGATCCCGTACGACACGACCACGACCACGACCTTCGACGAAGGGAAACGAGATGTTCCGCAGGACGAGCCGCACCGACCGGCAGGACCCCGCCCACCAGGCCCGCCAGGCCCGCGAGTCGCGATACGAGGCGCTGCGGGCGGAACGCGTGGAATGGGTGAGCTGGCGAAGATGGCTGCTCCCCTGACCCCGGACAGCATGAGATGCCGCCATCGGGCCAAACTTCCTCAGTATGGAAATCGACTACGCGGCCATCGAGGCGGAGCGCGCGCGGATCCGCGAGCGCTACCTGAGCGAGCGCCGTGCCGCAAGCAGCGCGAGGGGCCTGCACCACTTCGCACTGATCTCGTCTGACGTCGAGCGGACGATCCGCTTCTACCACGAGCTCCTCGAGTTCCCGTTGACCGAGATATTCGAGAACCGCGACTACCGCGGGTCCAACCACTTCTTCTTCGACATCGGCAACGGCAACCTGCTGGCGTTCTTCGACCTCCCCGGCCTCGACCTGGAGCCGTACAAGGAGGTCCTCGGCGGGCTCCACCACATCGCGATCTCGGTGGAGCGGGAGACATGGGAGCGCCTGCGCGGCAAGCTCGACGCCGCCGGCGTCCCCCACCAGGTGGAAAGCGGTAGCTCGATCTACTTCCAGGACCCGGACGGCGCCCGCCTGGAGCTGCTCGCCGACCCGCTCGGCGAGATGTACGGCACCCGCGTCATGTGACGCCGTCCCCTGCCGGTGGGGCAGCGACCGCGACGCCGCGGCCGGGACGGGACATCCGGGCCGCGGCGTCATACTGAACGCATGCGCCTCACAGACTTCTGGAACAGGATGCGCCGCCACTTCGGCGAGGCGTACGCGGAGTCGTGGGCGAAGGACTACGTGATCGCCGGGCTCGGCGGGCGCACGGTCGAGCAGGCCCTCGCGGAGGGCGTGGCGGCCAAGCAGGTCTGGCAGGCCGTCTGCCAGGCGGTCGACGTGGACCCCAGGCTGCGCTGACACTCCCTCTCCCGCCTACCGGCAGACCGCGCCGGGGGCTACCGCTCGGCGGCGGTCTCCGTCGACTCCACCCCGTGACCGCGGCGGTGTGATCCCGTCACGTGCCGCTCCCTCATGACTCATGTCCTCGGTCGTCTACGGCAACTACTTGAATGCCGGTTGAGTGCTTGCTACCGTGTTGAGCAGATGAACACGGAGGAAGCACATGAGCGGAGACGACTTCACTCCCGATGAGGCTCTCCAGGAGATCGGGCGCGTGGGGCGGCGGGTCCGGCGTTCCTCTCGCGGGCCAGGACGGGCATACCTGTTCGTGGGACTGGCCACGATGGTCTACTGGCCGGCGATGTTCCTCGGCGGCCGTCCGTTGCCGTTGCTCGCCGGGCTCGGGTGGATCGTCCTGACGGTCGCCCTGTGCGTGTACTGGGCCCGGCTGCGGGTGCACGACCGGCTGATGAAGCGGATCAACGGGCCGGTCTCGGCCGCGTACGTGGTGACGATGATGCTGCCGTTCGTCTTCGGCGTCTGGCTGCGGCCCGACCGGCCCACGGCGGGCTGGACGGCGGCGCTCGTCGCGCTGTCGGTGCTCGCCGGGCTGCCCCTGGTGTACGGCGGACTCCGCGTGATGAGGAACCGATGACGGCTCACCCGCGTCACGAGCTCGACGAGATCATCCACGCGCCGGTGCGGCTGTCGATCATGGCGGCCCTGGCGGCGGCGGACAAGGCCGACTTCCGCTTCCTCCGCGACACCATCGAGGTCAGCGACTCGCTGCTCAGCAAGCACATCCTCACGCTCGAAGAGGCCGGCTACGTCCGGGTGGAGAAGACCTTCGTCGGCAAGCGCGCACGCACCTGGCTCTCGCTGACCGACCAGGGGCGTAGGGCCTTCGAGACATACATGGATGTTCTGCGACGAATTGTGGAGGCGACCCCCCGTGCTTGAGATCGACGGCCTGCGCAAACGCTATGGAGACAAGACCGCCCTCGACGGGGTGGGCTTCACCGTACGGCCGGGCGAGATGTTCGGGTTCGTCGGCGCCAACGGCGCGGGCAAGACGACGACGATGCGGATCGTCATGGGCGTGCTCGACGCCGACTCCGGCGAGGTGCGCCTGGACGGGCGCCCGGTGACGTACGACGACCGCCGCACGTTCGGCTACATGCCGGAGGAGCGCGGCCTCTACCAGAAGATGAAGGTCGCCGAGCAGATCGAATACTTCGGGAGGCTCCACGGGCTCGCCCCGGCCGTCGCGCGCTCGGCCACCGCCGCCCTGATCGAACGGCTCGGCCTGGTCGAGCGGCGTGACGACGCCGTGGAGGCGCTGTCGCTCGGCAACCAGCAGCGGGTGCAGCTCGCCGTCGCGCTCGTCCACGAGCCGGCGGTCCTGATCCTCGACGAGCCGTTCTCGGGCCTCGACCCGCTGGCGGTCGACGCGCTCGCGGAGGTGCTCAAGGACCGCGCCGCCGCGGGTGTGCCGGTGATCTTCTCCAGCCATCAGCTCGACCTGGTCGAACAGCTCTGCGACTCGGTCGGCATCATCTCGGCGGGCCGCATGGTGGCGTACGGACCGGTCGGCGAGCTGCGCGAGCGGGAGGGCCGCGGGGTGCTGCGGGTCGTGGTCAGGGACGCCGCGCCCGGCTGGGCCGACGGCCTGCCCGGCGAGCTCACCCGCGAGGGCGACCGTGACGTCCTGCTGTGCGAGGAGGGCGACGACCAGGACATCCTGCGTACGGCGATCGGGGCGGGCAGGGTGGAGCACTTCGGCCGCAGGCAGCCGACGCTGGCCGAGATCTTCAGGGAGGCGGTGGCATGAACGGCCTGTGGCTGGTGGCCCAGCGGGAGATCCGCACGCGCGTCAGGACGAAGTCGTACCTGATCAGTCTGGCGGTCAGCGCGGTCCTGGTGGCGGCGCTCGCGTTCCTGCCCAAGGTCCTGGGCGGCGACGACACCTACGACGTCGGCGTCGTGGGCGACGCGCCCCCGCCCGCCGCCCAGCTCGCGTACTCCCGGTGGCCGGACGAGGCGGCCGCCCGGAAGGCCGTGGTCGACGGGGACCTCGACGCGGCCCTCATCAACGGGGACAAGGTCCTCGCGAACGGCGAACTCGACCAGCGGCTGGGGCTGATCCTGGAGAGCGCCCACCGTGACACCCAGATCAAGGCGTCCGGTCTCACGATCACGCCGCTGACGGTGGAGTCGGTCGGCGCGGACGCCCGCTACCAGGGCGTGCGCACCGGCATCGCCACGCTGATCGTGATGGTGCTGTTCTTCCTGCTCATCTACTCCTCGATGTTCGTCGCCATGGGTGTGGTGGAGGAGAAGGGCAGCCGCATCGTGGAGATCCTGCTCACCTCGGTGCGTCCCTGGCAGCTCCTGGGCGGCAAGATCGTCGGGCTGGGCTCGCTGGGGCTGGTCAACCTCGTCGTGGTCATCGCCGCCGGTCTGGCGGCGTCGTTCGCGACCGGCTTCACAGCCGACCTGCCGCCCGGAATGGGGGGAATCGTGGTCAGCGCGGTCGTCTGGTTCGTGCTGGGCTACGCCTTCTTCTCGGCGCTCGCCGCCGCGTTCGGCTCCCTGGTGTCGCGGCAGGAGGAGCTCAACACCGTCCTGACGCCGATGACCATGCTCATGATGTTCACCTACCTGACGGCCTACTTCGCCGCCGTCGAGCCGACGGGCACGGTCGCGCGCGTGCTGTCGTTCGTGCCGCCGTTCTCCTCGATGGTCATGCCCGTGCGTACGGCGGCCGTCGACGTGCCGCTGGGGGAGATCCTCATCGCCGGAGCGCTCATGGTCGTGGCCGTGGTGGCCGTCCTGCTGGGCGCGGCCCGCGTCTATCAGCGGGCGGTGCTCCGCACCGGCGCCCGGGTCAAGCTGGGCGAGGTCGTCCGCTGACGGCCGGGGCGCCGGCGGAGGATCAGGGGCGCCGGGAGAGCGTCCGGCCGATCAGTTCGGCCGCACGGCCGGGGTCGTCGGCGCTCTCCTGGCCGCCCGGCGCCCACAGGAACATCCAGCCTCCCTTGGCGGGCGTCGCGAAGACGATCGTCTGCCTGCCGGTGCCCGGGTGCCAGACGGACAAGACCGGATCGTCCGTGCCGAGCAGTCGCGCGGAGAGACCGTGCTCGGGGAGCCGCGCCGCGAGCGCCTCAAGGCGGGCGAGGCGCTGTCCGCTGTAGTCGCCGGTGCCCGTCACGTGGCCCCTCCAGCGGGGAGATCCAGCTTTGCTACAAGGATCGTCCCAGGTCAGCGCGCTGGCAACCATGGCAGAGTAACGCCCGGGAATGTAACGGCGCGGTTGGGACGCCGTTCGTCCCCGGGTTCGGCGGCGGATCGGGCATGTGATCGAACAGTCGTTCGGCTATATTGGACTGGTCGCCGCCGGGGTGCGCGCCGTCAGGTCGCCGGGGCGCGACAGGCTCCCGGCCCGCCTTCCGGGGCGGGCTGCGGGAAGCTCCGGAAAATGTCGGTGGCACCCCGTAGCTTTTCGGTGACCGAGCAGACGACCACCCTTCAGGGGGCACCCAATGGCAATCAACGACCGCGAGAAGGCCCTTGAGACCGCCCTCGCACAAATCGAGCGGCAGTTCGGCAAGGGCAGCGTCATGCGCCTCGGAGACGACGCGCGTGCCCCGATCGAGGTCATCCCCACCGGTTCTATCGCTCTCGACGTGGCCCTCGGCATCGGCGGCTATCCTCGCGGCAGGATCGTCGAGGTGTACGGCCCCGAGTCTTCCGGTAAGACGACGGTCGCCCTGCACGCCGTGGCCAACGCCCAGAAGGGCGGCGGCATCGCCGCGTTCATCGACGCCGAGCACGCCCTCGACCCCGAGTACGCCAAGAAGCTGGGCGTCGACGTCGACGCGTTGCTCGTCTCCCAGCCGGACACCGGTGAGCAGGCGCTGGAGATCGCGGACATGCTGATCCGCTCCGGCGCCGTCGACATCATCGTGATCGACTCGGTGGCGGCCCTCGTGCCGAAGGCCGAGATCGAGGGCGAGATGGGCGACAGCCACGTCGGTCTCCAGGCCCGACTCATGTCGCAGGCCCTGCGCAAGATCGCCGGTGCGCTGAACCAGACCCGGACCACCGCCATCTTCATCAACCAGCTCCGCGAGAAGATCGGCGTCATGTTCGGAAGCCCCGAGACCACCACGGGTGGTAAGGCGCTGAAGTTCTACGCGTCGGTGCGGCTGGACGCGCGCAGGATCGAGACGCTCAAGGACGGCACCGAGCCGGTCGGCAACCGGACCCGGGTGAAGGTCGTCAAGAACAAGATGGCCCCGCCCTTCCGCCAGGCCGACTTCGACATCCTTTACGGCATCGGCATCTCCCGCGAGGGCGGGCTGATCGACATGGGCGTCGAGCACGGGTTCGTGCGCAAGGCCGGAGCCTGGTACACGTACGAGGGCGACCAGCTCGGGCAGGGCAAGGAGAACGCCCGCAACTTCCTGAAGAACAACCCCGACATCGCCAACGAGATCGAGAAGAAGATCAAGGAGAAGCTCGGTGTCGGGCCGCGGCTCGACTCGCCGAGCGAGCCCCCCGCCGCTCCGGCGGCGCCGCCCGCCCCCACGTCCGGCCGGGGCAGCAAGGCGGCCAGCGCGCCCAAGCCGGGTGACGTCTGAGCGCAGGCATGAGGCGCGACGAGCCCCCCGGCCCGGACGACGGGATCGGGCCGGGGGACTGGAACTCGGGACCCTGGGGGCCGGCCGAAGAGCTGCCCGGATCGGCTGAGGACGCCTCCGCGACGATCGCCGCCCTGCGTGAGGAGATCCGGCGCGCGGAGATCGGACGTGCGGAGATCGGGCGTGCGGAGGCGGGTCAGGAGGCCGGCCGGGCCGGACGCCGGCGCCAGGGACGTGGCGGCCGGCGAGGAGACCCGGCAGGCCTGAGAGAACAGACAGCTCCGGGAGACTGGGCAGGCCAGGGGGGACAGACAGCTCCGGGAGACTGGGCAGGGCTGGGGGAACAGGCAGCTCCGGGAGATTGGGCGGGCCTGGGAGAACGGGGAGCGCCGAGAGGCCGGGGAAAGCGTAGGAGGTCCGGCGGGTGGCTTCCCGACGGGCCGCAGGAGGGCACCGCGGCGGGCGAGGGCCCGCCGGCCGATCCCGAGGCGGTGGCCAGAGCCATCTGCCTGCGGCTGCTGACGATGGCACCCAAGACCCGGGCCCAGCTCGCGGACGCCCTGCGCAAGCGGGACGTGCCAGAGGAGGCGGCGAACGCCGTGCTGGAGCGGTTCTCCGAGGTCGGGCTCATCGACGACGAGGCGTTCGCCGCCGCGTGGGTGAGTTCCCGGCACACCGGTCGCGGGCTCGCCCGCCGCGCGCTCGCCCAGGAACTGCGGCGGCGCGGCGTGGCCGAGGAGACGGTCAAGGACGCCGTCGGACGGCTCGATCCGGACGAGGAGGCCGAGACCGCACGCAGGCTGGTGGATCGGAAGCTGGCCGCCACCCGCGGGGTGGAGCCGCAGGCGCGCATGCGACGATTGGTCGGCATGCTGGCCCGCAAGGGCTACTCGCCGGGGCTGGCCTTCCGCGTGGTCCGAGAGGCGATCGAGGCCGAGGGCAGCCCGTCAGATGGGCTTCCGGATACCTTCGAGTGAGCCATAGCACCACGCAAAAGTCACTTGACAGGGCATCTTTGCTTGCTCGTTACCTCTCTGACGCTTAATCTCGACCGCAGTGAGGAGTTACTCCGCGCAGCGCGGATTGCCATAACGGTGTACCACGACGGACGAGAGACATTGACCGGCCTTCGGGCCATATGGGTCGCCCCTCGGGGCGCCTGGGCATTGCGACGATATTTGTCCTGGTGACGCCACCGGGCGCTGCCGTGCTGCGCGTGTGACCCCTGCCAAGAGTTGTCGTGAGGGGTGAGCGCGCATGGACACGATCGTGATCGTTCTTGCGGTTGCGGTAGTGCTGCTGGCTCTCGTGATGATCGCCGCCCTCGTCATAGTCATGCGCCGCACCGGAGCCGTCGCACCGCCCGGCCCCTCGCCCGAGCAGCTTGCCGAGGTGAAGGCCGAGGTCAACGAGGAACTCGAACGGGCCAGACGCGAGGCTGAGGAGATCCGCACGAAGGCGGAGCGTGACGCGGGGGAGATCCTCAAGAAGTCGGAGACACTCGCCGAGAGCGCAGCGCTGATGCGCAAGGAGGTCGAGGAGGAGGCGCGAATCCTCAAGACGGAGCTCAAGGAGCTGCGCTCCGACCTCGAACGCCGCGAGAACCGGCTGGCCGAGCGCGAGCAGCGGCTCGACGAGGAGGCGCGCAGGCAGACCGAGCGGGCCCGCAAGCTGGCCGAGACCGAGACCGAGCTGGCCGACCGCCGCGAGGAGCTGGAGCGGGTGGCCGAGCGGCGGCAGGAGATCCTGGAGCGGGTCGCCGGACTGACTGCCGAACAGGCCAAGACGGAGCTGGTCAAGGAGATCGAGAACCAGGCCAAGCGCGAGGCCGCGCTGATCGTCCGGGAGATCGAGAGCGAGGCCCGGAAGGAGGGCGAGAAGCGCGCCTGCAAGATCGTGACGCTGGCCGTGCAGCGGGTCGCCACCGAGCAGACGGCCGAGTCGGTGGTGAGCGTCCTCCACCTGCCCGGCGACGAGATGAAGGGCCGGATCATCGGCCGCGAGGGTCGCAACATCAGGGCTTTCGAGTCCACCACCGGGGTCAATCTGATCATCGACGACACGCCGGAGGCGGTGCTGCTGTCGTGTTTCGACCCGGTCCGTCGGGAGACGGCCAGGCTGACGCTGGAGAAGCTCGTGCTCGACGGCCGGATCCACCCCCAGCGCATCGAGGAGGCGTACGAGCGCAGCAAGGCCGAGGTGCGGGACCTGTGCGTGCGGGCGGGAGAGGACGCGCTGGTCGAGCTGGGCATCACCGAGATGCACCCCGAGCTGGTCACGTTGCTGGGCCAGCTCCGCTATCGCACCTCCTACGGCCAGAACGTGCTCAAGCACCTGGTCGAGTCGGCGCACATCGCCGGGATCATGGCCTCCGAGCTGCGGCTCGACCGTGACCTCGTCAAGCGCTGTGCGCTTCTGCACGACATCGGCAAGGCGCTCACCCACGAGGTCGAGGGCAGCCACGCGATGATCGGCGCGGAGATCGCCCGGCGGTACGGCGAGCACGAGGACGTCGTCCACGCCATCGAGGCGCACCACAACGAGGTGGAGGTCAGGACCGTCGAGGCGGTCCTCACCCAGGCCGCGGACGCGATCAGCGGCAGCCGCCCCGGCGCCCGGCGCGAGTCCCTGGAGGCGTACGTCAAGCGGCTGGAGCGCCTGGAGGAGATCGCCCAGTCGTACGACGGCGTGGACAAGGTCTTCGCCATGCAGGCGGGCCGGGAGATCCGGGTGATGGTCCGGCCGGAGAACGTGGACGACATCCAGGCCCAGGTCATCGCCAGGGACGTCGCCAAGCAGGTCGAGGAGGAGCTGACCTACCCGGGCCAGATTCGGATCACCGTGGTCCGCGAGTCCCGCGCCACGGAGTTCGCCCGGTAAGGCCTCGGCCGTCACGCCTCCTGCCGACCGCCTGTCAGGGCGAAGGGGCCTGGCTGATCCCTCTCGTGAGGGCGGGTGGTCGAGTCCCACACCCGCCGGAGCCCAGGACGGCCCCCGACCGGGTCACATGCCCGCCAAGGCCAAGGGCCCCCGCCCACTGCTGGGCGGGGGCCCCGGTCGTGCGGGGGACGCCCCGGTGGGACGCTCCCCCGAGGTCACCATGTCGACGCGGACCAGCGCATCGAGATCGACCGCATGCGCACGCTTCTCGCCGAGACGGACGGGTGACCGGCCCCGCTCATCGGAAGATCTGCAGGTAGAACGACAGCTCGGCGGCGAGGGCCGCCGCCTTGGTCTCCAGCCGCCGGAACCCGTGGGCCTCGCCCTCGAACGTCAGATGGGTGCAGGGCACGCCGCGCGCCATCAGGCGCTCGGCGAACGCCTGCGACTGGGCCGGCGGCACGACCGGGTCGGCGAGCCCCTGCATGAGCAGCATCGGACAGTTCACCCGGTCGGCCCGGGCCAGCGGCTCACGCTCGCCGTATCGGTCCTCGGGACCGACCAGCCACTCCACGTATCGCGACTCGAAGTCGTGGGTGGCCGCGACCAGGGGCCCGAGCGCGCTGACGCCCGCCACCGAGACGCCGCCCGCGAAGACGTCCGACGCGCCGCAGGCGGCCATGACCGTCCACCCGCCCGCGCTCGCCCCGCGTACGGCGATCCGGGCGGGGTCGGCGAGGCCCTCGGCGACCAGCCACTTCGCCGCGGCGATCACGTCCTCCACGTCGGTCACGCCCCACCGGCCGCGCAGGCGCTCCCGGTAGGCCCGGCCATACCCGCTGGATCCGCCGTAGTTGACGTCGATCACGCCGATGCCGCGGCTGGTGAAGAACGCCTTCTCCAGGCTGAGCTCGCTCGTCGCGTGCCCGGTAGGCCCGCCGTGCACGAAGACGACGTACGGCGCGCCGCCCTCGTCCGCCTGTTCCGGCGGATACAGGTACGCGTGGACCCGCGTGCCGGGCCCAGCCTCGAACCCCACAGCCTCGAACTCCACGGCCCGGGGCACCGGGAGGACACCGGCGGGAACGTCGTCGATCTCCCGTCGCAGCTCCTCGGCGTGACCGGCGTGACCGGCGTGACCGGGGTCACGGGCGTCACCGGCGGCGTCGATCCGGACGACCGAACGCGGCGCGCCCGCCCGGTAGCCGAGGCCGGCGAGCACGTCGCCGTCCGCGTCCAGCACGGGCGCCCACCCCTGAAAGGGGACGTCGAGGTCGGTCAGCGTGCCCGTCTCCGCGTCGAGGACGCCCAGGCGCAGGTCGCCGCGTCCGTGCAGCACGGCGAGCCGCCCGTCGCCCAGCACGGCGTACGGCAGGCCGCCGAGCTGCCACAGCGGTCCGGCGAACTCCTCCTCCGCCGGGCAGAGGGCCTCGCACGACGATCCGGAGATGTCGGCCCGGTAGAGGTTCCACCAGCCGGACCGGTCGGAGACCGCGTACAGGCGCCGCTCGTCGCACCACAACGGCGCGAGGACCGACTCGGCCGGCCCGCCCATCACCGTCCGCGTGGCGCCGTCGGACAGCCGCGTGACCCGCAGCTCGGTGCCGGTCCAGGGCATGTGCGGGTGGTTCCAGCAGATGTAGGCGAGGTGCCGGCCGTCGGGGGACGGCGTGGGTGAGGCGTAGAAGTCGCTGCCGGTGACCCGCTCGGTGACGTCGCCGGCCTCGGTCAGCGCCACCGACACGATCGATCGGGTGACCTTGGCGTCCTGGTGGTGGCGTTCCCGGACGCACCACACCCGGGGCCCGTCCGGGCCGTCCTGGACCCGCAGGTCGGCGTAGCGCAGCGCGCCCGGCTCGTCGGGCTCCGGCGTGATCGGCCGGGGCCGCTCCGCGCCCGAGCCCGGCTCGCCGCCGGACTCGGTGCATGGACCCGGCTCGCCGGGCCGTGGCCGGGCGAGATAGAGCCGCTGGTCGGGGTGGTGCGCGAAGACGAGCCCGTGGCCCGGGACGACGACATACGACCGCCCGCCGTACTCGTGGACGCGCGTACGGGCGTCCCAGGGCGCGGGAAGGAGGTCGGTGAGGGCGCCGTCGGCGGCCCGGTGGACGACCGTACGGCGGCCTCCCTCTGCGGCGCGGTCCTCCTCCCACCACGTCTCCCGGCCCAGCACGGTCGGGAAGCCGAGCCGCAGACCGGCGCGTGCCACGTCGGTGGTGGAGATGGGGGACGGCCGTGGCGAGAACGACCTCGGGCCAGGCGTGGGGGGCATGACCGCATCCTGCCGGACGAGCCCGCTCCCGCGGGTGCGAATGCGGCAACGCATCAGTCGAGGGACGGAGGGGTGGTGTAGCGGGTGGCGAGCGCGCCGAGCTGGTCGATGACCGTCCGCTTCCAGGTGCCGTCCTCGAACATCCGGCGCAGCGCCTCCTCGACCTGGTCGCGCAGTGCGGCCGTCCCGGTGGCGATGCCGTACTTCTCGGTGGCCAGCGACCTGCCGCTGAAGCGGAACCTGCCGGGATACTGCGCCGACAGCCCGGCGAGCACGGGGGCGTCGGCCACGATCGCGTCGGTCCTGCCGGAGGCCAGCAGCGGCGCACAGGCGGCGGGCAGGTTCGCCTCCGCGAGGAAGAACTGCCGCCAGCGGGTGCCGAACCTCTGCACGAGCGGCTCGGCGGACTCCCGGGTGGCGCAGACGCGTTTGCGGGCGAGGTCGCGCGGGCGGCGGATGGACAGGTCGTGGGCCCGGACGAGCACGTCGGTGCTGGTGACGAGGTAGGGGCCGGCGACATACCGGGAGCCCGGCGGACCGGTGGCGCCGACGACGAGATCGGCCCGCGCGGTGTCGAGCGTGTAGACGACCTGGTCGTCGCGGTAACCGAGCGCCCGGGCGACGTACTGCGCGACCTCGATGTCGAAGCCGCTGTAGCGCCCGTCGGGAAGCCTGGTGACCAGGCCCGGCTGCCCGGGACGCACGCCGACCACCAGCGTGCCGTCGTTCCCGCATCCACCGGTCAGGAACGCGGCCGCCAGGACGCCGACCACGGCAACGCCACGCCACACGCGCTCAATATCGAGGTCGCGCGCGTCCCCCCGCCAGCAGCGACACGGCAAAGAACCCTTGACCCGAGCGGCGTCAGGCGGGAGGGGGTCAGCTCATCAGCGCGACCTCGCCGCCCGCGGCCACCTCGGCGGCGGCCGGGTCGGCCGCGATCTTGCGGCTGCGCCTGCTGCGCCGTTCCAGCCAGGTGGCGAGGTAGCCCAGCGCCAGGTTGATCGCGATGTAGACCACCGCGATGACGATGACCGAGGGGATCAGGTTGGCGTAGTTGGCCGGCACCACGCGGGCGCCCGCGTTCAGCAGGTCGGCGTACGCCACGACGAACCCGAGCGCGGTGTCCTTGAGCAGCACCACGAGCTGGCTGACGATCGCGGGCATCATCGCGGTCACCGCCTGCGGCAGCAGGATCAGCCGCATCACCTGGTTCTTGCGCAGACCGATGGCGGATCCCGCCTCGGCCTGGCCGCGCGGCACGGCGAGGATGCCCGCGCGCACGATCTCCGCGAGGACCGACCCGTTGTAGACCGTGAGACCGAAGACCACGGCCGCGAACTCGGTCACGACCAGCCCGGCCAGGCTCCCGCCGTACTGGGCGAAGAAGATCAGCATGAGCACCGGGACCGCGCGGAAGGCCTCGACGATCACCGCGGCCGGGATCCGCACCCAGCGGTGGTCCGACAGGCGGGCAATGCCGAACACGGCCCCGAACAGCAGCGCGAGCACCGCGGCGACCGCGGCGGCGGCCAGCGTGTTGAGCAGCCCGGGCAGGATCAGCTCGGTCCAGGTGTCGGCCCGCAGGAACGGCTGCCACAGCTTGCCGTCCCACTGGCCCTTCTCGTCGAACTTCGTCCAGACGAAGTACGCGACCAGCAGCAGGACGACGCCGAACGCGAGGGTCAGCACGTTGTTGCGCAGGCGGGCGCGCGGGCCCGGGACGTCGTAGAGGACGCTGGCGCCGCGCCCGGTCATCGGACCACCGCCAGGCGCCGGGCCAGCCGGCCGGACAGCAGGTTCATGGGAAGGGTCAGCACGACGAACCCGGCGGCGAAGCCGAGGAAGATGGGAATGATCGCGTCTCCGTGGGCGTCGAACAGGTTCTTCATCCGCAGCGCCGCCTCCATGACGCCGATCGCGGCCGCGACCGTCGTGTTCTTGACCAGCGCGTTCAGCAGGCTCCCGAGCGGCGCGATGACCGTGCGCACCGCCTGGGGGAGGATCACCAGGCGGAGCGTCTGCAGGAACGTCAGCCCGATCGCCCGGGCCGCCTCGGCCTGCCCGAGCGGCACGGTGTTGATCCCTGACCTCACGACCTCGCACACGAAGGCGGAGGTGTAGGCGGACAACCCGATGATCGACAGCCAGAAGCTGTTGAGCGACAGGTCGTCCCGGGAGAACTGGACGTTCATCACCGTGCCCAGGCCGAGACCGCAGAACACGATGATCAGTGTGAGGGGCGTGTTGCGCAGCACGTTGACGTACAGCGCACCCGCCCCTCGCAGCACCGGCAGCGGACTGACGCGCATGGCCGCCAGCACGATCCCCCAGATCAGCGAGATCACCCCGCTGACCACCGTGAGCTTCACCGTCAGCCAGAACGCGCCGAGGATGACGGGAAGCTCGTCGACGACGGCCTCCACCGCCTGCCTCCTTCCAGTGCCGCTATCGGTGCTCTAGTACCGTTCGACGGACGGCGGCGAGGTGAAGTATTTGCCGAACTCGCCGAGGTTGGCGTCGAGGGCCTTGCGCCAGCTGCCGTCCTTGAAGAACTTCTCGATCGCGTTGTTGATCGCGTCGCGGCCGGCCTTGTCGTCCAACTTGATGCCGATGCCGTACTTCTCCTCGCTGAACGGCTGGCCGATCAGCTTGAACTTGCCGGGGAACTGGGCGGCGAACCCGGCGAGGATCGTCGCGTCCGTGGAGATCGCGTCGACCTGCTTGTTCTCCAGCAGCGGCAGGCACGCGCCGTACCCCTGCTGCTGGGTGAGGTTCTTGGACTCCCACTCCGCCCCGAACTTGTCGGCGAGGCGCTTCGGCGACGACGAGCCCTGCGCGCCGCAGACCTTCTTGTCCTTGAGGGACTCGACCCCGGTGATCGAGGTGTCGTCGGCGCGGACGAGGATGTCCTGGCCGGTGACCAGGTACGGCCCGGCGAAGGAGATCTTCTTCTTGCGCTCGTCGGTGATGGAGTAGGTCGCCACGACCATGTCCACCTGGCCCTGCTGGATGAACGGCTCGCGGTTGGCCGACTGGGCCTCCTTGAACGTGATCCCGCTCTCCGGCACGCCGAGTTCCTTGGCGACGTACCTCGCCACGTCGACGTCGAACCCGCCGTAGCTGCCGTCGGGCTTTTTCAGCCCCCAGCCCGGCTGGTCGATCTTGATGCCGATCACGAGCTTCTTGTCGTTCTTGGCCTTGTCGGCTATCGAGTCCGCACCGGAGTTGCCGCAGGCCGTCAGGCCGGTGGCCAGGGCGGCCAGGGCGAGCAGGCCGGCTCCGAATCGCATCCGCGTCACCTTTCGCTTCTTGTGGAGCTTGTCGTGAGCTGGGATCAGTGAGTGAGGATCTTGGAGAGGAAGTCGCGGGCGCGCTCGGTGCTCGGCTGGGTGAAGAACTCCGAGGGCGACCCCTCCTCGACGATCTGGCCGTCGGCCATGAACACGATCCGGTTGGCCGCCCGGCGGGCGAAACCCATCTCGTGGGTGACGACCATCATCGTCATGCCGTCCTTGGCCAGGCCGGTCATCACGTCGAGCACCTCCTGGACCATCTCTGGGTCGAGGGCCGAGGTGGGCTCGTCGAAAAGGATCATCTTGGGGTCCATGGCCAGCGCGCGGGCGATGGCCGCGCGCTGCTGCTGGCCGCCGGACAACTGGGCGGGATACTTGCCCGCCTGAGAGGCGATGCCGACCCGTTCGAGCAGTTCCATGCCCCGCTGCTCGGCCTGCTGCCGGGAGATCTTCCGCACCCTGGTCGGGCCGAGCGTGACGTTCTCCAGGATCGTCTTGTGGGAGAAGAGGTTGAAGGACTGGAACACCATCCCGACCTCGGACCGCAGGCGGGCCAGGGCCCTGCCCTCCGCGGGCAGCTCCCGCCCGTCGAAGACGATGGTCCCGGTGTCGATCGTCTCCAGGCGGTTGATCACCCGGCACAGCGTCGACTTGCCGCTGCCGGACGGGCCGATGACGACGACCACCTCGCCCCGGCCCACGCTCAGGTCGATGTCCCTGAGCACATGCAGGGGACCGAAATGCTTGTTGACTCCCTCCAGCCTGACAAGCGGGTCGGAACCACTGATCTCCGTCATGGTCAACAACGTAGGGGGGTCAATGCCGCCGAGTCACTAACGGGCCGGTACCGAATAGATCACATCCCGGCTGCTCAGGACATCACTCCCGGTTTGTCCGTACGGCCCGCCCCATGCGGCCCGGGACGCGGTCCCGGTTGGCTCCTGCCGACCTCTCACCGCGTAGGAGCACAGATGCTGAAAAATCCGGACCTGTTTCGGAAGACCGTGGCGGCGGCGGCCATGCTGGCGTGGCCCGTCCTGCTCGGCCTGGCCTTCCTGACCTCGCCGCCGGGCACCGAGCACGATCCCGCGGTGTTCCGCGCCAGCCCGGTGCAGGTGCAGGCCAGCGCGCTGCTGTTCCAGTGGGCGACCGTCTGCCTGGTCCCGGTGATCCTCGGGCTCGCCCACCTCCTCCGCGCGCGGGCGCCGCGCACCGGCAACATCGGCGCGGCCGTCGGCCTCACCGGCGCGGTCACCGCCACCTGCCTGTTCATGACCGACTTCTACGACCTGGCGCTGGCGCTCACCCTTCCGGACGCCCCGGCCACCAGGGTGACCGAGGTGGCCGGCGCGCTCGGCGGGTTCGTGTACGGCATCCTCCTGCCGGGCTTCCTCCTCCACGTGGGCCTGCTGGTGCTCCTGACGGGCCTGGCGGCGGTGCGGCGGGCGCCGTGGTGGGTCCCTGTGGCGGCGCTCGCGGGGACCTGCGGGCCGTTCCTCACGATGGGGCAGCCGCCGGCCGTCCAGGCCATCGGGTCGCTGTTCCATCTCGCCGCGTTCGGCGCGGTCGGGCTGAAGGTCCTGCGCATGCCCGTGGACGACTGGCGGGCCGCCTGAGCACCCGCGGGCGCCCGGCCGTCCGCTACAGGCCCGACTCCCTGACCCGCATGATCGCCTCGGCCCGGTCGGCCACGCGCAGCTTCGCGAAGATGCTGGACACGTGGTTGCGCACGGTCTTCTGGCTCAGCCCGAGCCGGGCCGCGATCTGGACGTTCGTCAGATGGCCGGCGACCAGGCCCAGGATCTCCCGTTCACGCGGGGTGAGTTCGGGAAAGCTCGGCTCGGGCCTGCGGCCGAGATCGGAGAAGTAGCCCATCAGCCGCCCGGCGAGGGCGGGGCCGAAGATCGCCTCGCCCTCGGCCACGGCCAGGATCGCACGCACGAGCTCGGCCCGCCGCGCACCCTTGAGCACGTATCCGCGGGCCCCCGCGCGTAGTGCCGCGAAGACCGCGTCGTCGTCGTCCGCCATGCTGAGCACCAGGACCCGCACATGCGGGTTGTCCCTCGTGATCCGCTCGGTCGCGGCCACCCCGCCCATGCCGGGCATGGCGAGGTCCATCAGCACGACGTCGGGCTGCACGCGGGGGAGGAGGGCGAGGGCCTGCTCGCCGCTGGCCGCCTCGTCGGCGACCTCCATCTCCTCCACCGGCCGCAGGAGCGCGCGCAGCCCCGCCCGGAAGGCCGCGTGATCGTCAACCAGCAGCACGCGGATCGGCTCCATCGCCCGCCTCCCGTCTCGTGTCCTGCGCCGTGTTCAGGCGTGTGCTCTGGGCTGTGTTCTCGACCGTGTTCTCGGCCGTGTTCCGGGCCGGAAGGCGGGCCAGCACGCGCGTCCCGCCACCGGGCCGCGGACCGATCACGCAGGTGCCGCCGAGCTCGGCCGCCCGCTCGCGCATCGACGCCGTGCCGACCCCGCTGCCACCGCCGTCCGCGTGCGGCTCGCCGCCCTCGTCGGCGATCTCCACTTCGAGCACGCCGGCATGAGTCCCGCCGGTCATGCCGAGCCGTACGCGCACCCGCCCGGCTCCGGCGTGGCGGCGCGCGTTCGCCAGCGCCTCGGCCGCGATCCGGTACGCCGCCACCTCGACGGCCGCGGGCAGCGCCGGGAGGGATCCGTCGATCTCGACCTCGATCTCGACGCCGGGCAGCCGGGCCGCGTGCGACCTGATCGCTCCGGCCAGGCCCAGCGTGTCGAGGGCCGGTGGCCGCAGCCCCTCCACCAGCGTCCGTACGTCGCCCATCGCCGTGCGGGCGTCCGTCATGATCTCTTCGAGCATCGCCAGGGCGTCCGGGTCGCGCACTATGTCCTGCACCATGTCCTGCACGGCCTCCGCGCGCATGGTCAACGCGGCCAGCGTCGGCCCGAGGCCGTCGTGGAGGTCGCGCCGCAGCCGCCGCCGCTCCTCCTCGCGGGCCGCCACGAGCCGTTCACGCGATCGCTGCAGGTCCGCCGACAGCCGCACGGCGTGCACGGCGATCCCCGTCTGGCGGGCGAGGTCGGCGAGAACCCGGCGATCTCTCGCGCCGAGCCCGCTCTCGCCCGGACGCGGAGACAGGACCAGGTCGCCCACCGGCTCGCCCCTGTGCACGAGCGGCAGCCGTACGGCGCCGGGGGAGGGCACGCCGTACGCGTGGGTCGGCCCTCCGGCCACCTCGACCGCGACGTGCGGCAGGCGCAGCGCCTCCGCCACCGACCGGGCCGCCGCGGCCAGCACCGCGCCCGGCTCCGCCGCCTCCTCCAGGCGCCTGCCCAGCAGGGCCAGCGCCGCGTACGGATCGTCGCGCCTGCCGTACATCACCAGATTGACGGCACGTTGCAGCCGCTCGCGCAGCGGCGCGAAGACGAGGGCGACCACCCCGGCGGCGGCCACCGACACCGGCAGCCCGCCCGCCGTGCGGAACACCGCGCCGAGATAGGTGACCACGAGCACGTAACCGCCGAACACGCACGCCGACAGCAGCACGTAGACGAGCGTGCGGTTGATGACGAGGTCGATGTCGAACAGACCGTGCCGCAGCACCGCCACCGCGCTGGCGGCCGGCAGCAGGCAGGCCGCGAACGTCCCCAGAACCTCCCAGAACGGGCTGGTGATGGGCCAGATGGAGCGCGGGTCGCCGTCCGACAACCCCGCGGCCACCCGCCCCGCGACGATCAGCCCGGCGAGCCCCGCGGCGTACCCGAGCCACTTGAGCCGGATCCGCTCGTCGGCGTCGCCGCGCCCGGCCCGGCGTACGAGACCGGCCGCGCCCGTCACGAACAGGGCAGCCATCAGCCCGGTCGTCAGCGGCTCGACGAACGGGGAGACCACGGCGAGCGCGGGCACCCCAAGGGGGTTCGGCAGCGGCGTGCCCCATCCGAGCTGGTGGCTGGGGCCGGGCAGCAGGGCGCTCAGCGCGGTCGTCACGGCGGCGACCGCGGCGAGCGCCCACAGGGTCGCCCGCCACCCGGGCGACGACGGCCGTCCCAACGGGAAGAAGGCGGGCACGGCGGCGACCGACAGGTTGGCGGGGACCCACAGCCACGTCTGCGGCCAGGCCATCGGGGCCGCGAACGGCAGCCCGGCCAGGGCGTAGTGCCCGGTTGCGTCCAGCAGCGCGAAGCACAGGCCACAGGCCGCCATCAGCCAACCGACGGCGTTGCCCGGACGTTCGGCGGTGATCAGGCCGCCGACCAGCGCGCAGACGGTGACGAAGAGGAGGTGGCTCTGGGCGAACAGCCCGGCGCCGTTGCGGTGACCGAACACCAGGGCCGCGACGACCAGGAGCAGGCTGAGCGCGCAGACCGCCCACGCCGTACGCCGCACTGCCCGCCTCCTTCGCGCCTCCGGCGCGACCGCCGAGTCGGGGCTCAGGCTAGCGACCGAAATGCCCAGACGAACAGGACGATGTCCCAGGACGTCCGGGGCCTCGCGGCGCCGGCCGGTTCATCGTCGGGCGTCGCGGTCCCGGGTAGCGGCTCATCCTGGGACGGCGGATCACCCTGGGACGGCGGCTCATCGTGGGACGGCGCTCATCGTGGGACGGCGCTCATCGTGGGACGGCGCTCATCGTGGGACAGGGAAACTGAAAAGGCCGGCGTGACCGGCACGATGCTCGCTTCGTCCGGCGATCTGAGGCGCTTCGCGGACGGGGAGGCGCAGCACGAACCGTGCTCCCCGTTCGCTGTCCTGGATGGTCAAGGTGCCCTGATGTGCTTCTGCGATCTCCCGCGCGATCGCCAGCCCCAACCCGGTCCCCCCTGAGTCCCGGTCGCGTGAGGCGTCCAGCCGGGTGAAGCGGTCGAAGACCCTTTCCCGGTGTTCCGGGGCGATACCGGCGCCGTCGTCGAGGACCTCCAGCGTCGCCGTCGGCCCGTCGGCCCGCACGCTGACGGTGATCTGTGAGGTGGCGTGCCGTTCGGCGTTGTCGAGCAGGTTCACCAGGAGCCGGGTGATCCGCAGCCGGTCGCAGTCGACGAAGACGTTCTGCTGGAGATCCCTCACGATCTCCATCCGGTAGGTGCGGCGGTCGAGCTCGCCGCGGACCAGCCGGCCGAGGTCGGTCGGACTGAGGTCGAGGGGGGCGCGGGCGTCCAGCCTGGCCAGGGTCAGCAGGTCGGTCACGATCGCCTGCAGCCGGTCGACTCCGGCGAGCACCGCCGCGGTCGTCCTCGGCCAGTCGGTGTCGTCCGGATCCATGAGGGCCTCTTCGAGTTGGGCCCGCATGGCGGTGAGGGGGCTGCGCAGGTCGTGAGAGGCGTCCGAGGTGAACTGCCGCAGTTGCTTGTACGCGCCCTCGAGCCGGTCCAGGGTGTCGTTCACCGTTCCGGCCAAGAGCTTGATCTCTTCCTGGTTGTTGTGCGCCACGGGGACCCGGCGGTGGAGATGGGTGGCGGTGATCTCCGCCAGTTCCGTGCGGATGGCGTCCACCGCGGTCATATCCCTTTTGGCCACATGGAAGGTCCCGGCTGCCGTCATCGCGGTCATCAGCAGGGACATGCCGATCGCGAAGGACAGCGCCGCCGTGTTCCCATACCAGGGGACCGTGGGCACCGCCACGTAGAGGAGCCAAGGCCCGTCCGGCTGATAGACCTTGTAGGAGAAGACGGTCATACAGCCCTTCAGCCCGGCCGGAGGGCACACCACCCGTTCGGAGTGCACGCTTGCGCTGGTCGCGTGGAAGGTGGCCATCGGGGGCTTGCGGGCGAGTTGCGGCGTCGCCGCGACGACCTGGTGCCGTGTGTTCAGGACCTGGATCGCGATGTCCTTGCCCGCCGGCAGCACGGAGGGGAGGAACCCCTCTCTGATGAGGGGCACCGCCCGGTCCCACGCCCCGGTGACACGAGCCCGGGCCGCGTCTGCGTCCTTGCTGCCCACGACAACGAGGAAGAGCAGGCTGACCCCGGCGCACACCAGTGCCGCGACGGCGGAGTAACCAACCGTCCTGCGGACGAGAACGGATGATCGGTTCCAGTTCGACATCGGTTCAGGCCAATCCGTGGGGAGTGTGGGTCTGGTGCCTTCACAAGGGCACCACATAGACATGAATGGTTCAATAAAGCGAACTTTTCGCTTTTCACAAGCCTGGGTAATGGCAGATGCGAGCCCTGGTCATGACGCGGATCCGCACCCGTGATCCGGTCCGCTCCGGGAGGGCTTGGCATGCGGCGACAACGCCGTTGTCGTCGCCGCTTGTACGCGATCGAGTGCGCGACGTTCCGGTACGGGCGGGGGTGGGAAAGCGCCTACCCTTGTAGTGCGATGACTGCGACCACACAGACTGTGACGACGACACAGGGCGCCGAAGGCGTGACGACGACACAGGGCGCCGAAGGCGCGACGACGACACAGGGCGCCGAGCGGACCTATGAGGTGCGGACCTACGGCTGCCAGATGAACGTGCACGACTCCGAGCGGCTGTCCGGGCTGCTGGAGGACGCGGGATACGTCCGCGCGGCAGAAGGGGACACGCCGGACGTCGTCGTGTTCAACACCTGCGCCGTACGCGAGAACGCCGACAACCGGCTCTACGGCAACCTGGGCCACCTGCGGCCGATCAAGATGGCCCGCAAGGGTATGCAGATCGCGGTCGGCGGGTGCCTGGCGCAGAAGGACCAGGGCGAGATCGTCCGCCGGGCCCCCTGGGTGGACGTGGTCTTCGGTACCCACAACATCGGGTCGCTGCCGGTGCTGCTGGAGCGGGCCCGGATCGCCGAAGAGGCCCAGGTCGAGATCAAGGAGTCCCTGGAGACCTTCCCCTCCACGCTGCCGAGCCGCCGCGAATCGGCCTACGCGGCCTGGGTGGCGATCTCGGTCGGGTGCAACAACACGTGCACGTTCTGCATCGTGCCGTCCCTGCGCGGCAAGGAGAAGGACCGCCGTCCCGGCGACATCCTCAGCGAGGTGCGCACCCTGGTCGACCAGGGCGTCCTGGAGATCACCCTGCTGGGCCAGAACGTCAACACCTACGGCGTGGAGTTCGGCGACCGGCTGGCGTTCGGCAAGCTGCTGCGGGCCTGCGGGGACGTCGAGGGCCTCGAGCGGGTCCGCTTCACCTCGCCGCACCCGGCCGCCTTCACCGACGACGTGATCGCCGCCATGGCCGAGACGCCGAACGTGATGCACCAGTTGCACATGCCGCTGCAGTCCGGCTCCGACCGCATCCTCAAGGCCATGCGCCGGTCGTACCGGTCCGAGCGCTACCTCGGGATCATCGAGCGGGTCCGGGCCGCCATGCCGGACGCCGCGATCTCGACCGACATCATCGTGGGCTTCCCCGGCGAGACCGAGGAGGACTTCCAGCAGACCCTCGAGGTCGTGCGGCAGTCGCGCTTCGCCAACGCGTTCACGTTCCAGTACTCCATCCGCCCCGGCACCCCGGCCGCGACCATGGAGGACCAGGTGCCCAAGGCCGTCGTCCAGGAGCGGTACGAGCGCCTGGTCGCCCTCCAGGAGGAGATCTCCTGGGAGGAGAACAAGAAGCAGGTCGGGCGCACTCTGGAGGTGCTGGTCGCCGAGGGCGAGGGCCGCAAGGACGACGCCACCCACCGCCTGTCCGGCCGGGCCGCCGACAACCGCCTCGTCCACCTCGCCGCGTCCGATGTCGCCGCCGGCGCCCGTCCGGGCGACATGGTCACGGTCGAGGTGACCTACGCCGCGCCGCACCACCTGGTGGCCGACAAGGTCCTGTCCGTGCGGCGGACCCGCGCGGGCGACGCGTGGGAGGCGCGGCAGGCCGCTCCGCAGCGGGGCAGCGCGGTCAGCCTGGGGATGCCCACCATCGGCCGTCCCGCTCCGCTGCCCGCGGAGCCGTCCGCCTGCTCGGCCGTCTGACGCGCCGAGTCCGGCGGCGGCCGGGTCACCGGCCGAGGCGGCTCAGGACCTCGTAGCAGTAGGCGCGCCGCAGGTCGTCGTCGAACCGCAGGCAGGGGTCCTGGATCCGGGTGTGCGTCACGCCGTCCGCGTCCTTGGCCGCTGTGTTCCCGGCGGCTGCGTTCTCGGCTCTGTTCTCGGTGGTGGTGTTTTGCGCCGCCGGGTCGCCGGTCGCAGAGGTCCGTACGGCCGGCTTCGAGGCGTCCAGCGGAGCGACGCGGGCGGGCCGGGGCCGGTGCGTCTCCCTCGTCCCGGCGCGATCTGCCGTGCCGGTGGAGTCGCTTCCGCCGCTCCGGGACGACGAGACGGGCGAGGGCGGCCGGGACCGGGAGGAGGGGCCCGCCGTCCGGTCAGGGCGCCTGGACGGCCGCGACGCTCCGGTCTCGTGACCGGGCGGCAGCGCACCGCCTCGACGTGCCGGCCGCTCTCGTTCCGGCTGTTCTCTCTGCGATTGTCCGCTTTCTGCGCTTTCCGGGTCGTCTCGCGTCGCCGTTTCCTCCGTCTCCTCCCGGTGCTCAGCCGCGCGTTCCGGTTCCGTTTCCGGCCGCTCGGATCCGGGTTTCCGCGGGGCGGTCGCCGGTGAGAAGAAGGGGCCGGCGGCGGGAAATCCCGGCGCCGGACGTGCCGGTGAGGCCGCAGTGCCCAAATCGGCGGCCACCGGCCGGGCGGCGGAGGGCGCCGGATCCCGCGCGGGCAGGACGGCCAGGACGACGCCGAGCCCGGCGATCGCGGTCACGCCGATCACGCCCGTCAGGGCGAGGACGGGATGGCCGTCGCGCCGGTGCCGTGGGGTGGGGGAGAAATCCGGCAAGGTCGTTTTCTTCCATGCGGCGGTCGGTTGTTTCCGATTTCTCAGTCTGCCCGCCGCGGGCGAATTCCAGCGGTGGTTCCGTCGATTTCCGGGAACTCCAAATACGCCGCCCGGCCATTATTGAGAGAAATATCCTGAATGATGGTGAATATTGACTGAGCCGCTTATACCAGGTGAAAGGCCGCGCATGACGGTGCTTCCGTCGGAGCGCGGCAGGGCCCGATCGCCGGACACGTCCTAGCATCGGCGGTGTGTCCGTTCGTGAACTGGTCGTCCTCGGCACCTCGAGCGCGGTGCCCACCCGTCACCGCAACCACAACGGTTACCTGCTCCGCTGGGACGGCGAGGGGTTCCTGTTCGATCCGGGAGAGGGCACCCAGCGGCAGATGCTGCACGCAGGGGTGAGCGCGCACGACATCACCTGGATCTGCGTCACCCACTTCCACGGCGACCACTGCCTGGGGGTGCCCGGCGTGGTCCAGCGCATCGCCAGGGACAAGGTGAACCACGAGGTGCGGGCGGCCTACCCCGCGAGCGGCGAGACGTACTGGCGCAGGCTGCGCAACGCGTCAGCCTTCGCCGACACCGACGTGATCGCGCCCCGGCCGGTCTCCGGCGAGGTGGTCCGGTGGCCCTCGGGACCCGTGACGCTGACCGCGCGGCCGCTGTCGCACCCCGTCCAGTCGTACGGCTATCGCCTGGACGAGCCGGACGGGCGCCGCATGCTGCCCGGGGAACTGGCCAGGCGGGGCGTGCGCGGGCCGATGATCGGGGAGCTCCAGAGGCACGGCTCGCTGACGATGCCGGACGGCTCCACGGTCACGCTGGACGAGTGCAGCGCCCCCAAGCCGGGACAGAGCGCGGCCTTCGTGATGGACACCCGGGTGTGCGACGGGGCGTTCGCCCTGGCCGACGGCGTCGACCTGCTGGTGATCGAGTCGACGTTCCTGTCGGACGAGAGCGCGATGGCCGCGCAGTACGGGCACCTGACGGCGGCCCAGGCGGGTCAGATCGCGGCCGCCTGCGGGGTGCGGCGGCTGGTGCTCACGCACTTCTCCGAGCGGTACACGACGGCGGACGAGCCGCGCTTCGTGGACGAGGTGCGCAAGTCCTACGCGGGGGACGTCGTGACGGCCCGCGACCTCATGCGCGTCCCCGTGCCGAAGCGCGCGGACTACCAGGCCCAGCGGGCGGCGAAGTAGCCCACGCCGTAGGGCGCGTCGTCGTACAGCAGCTCGGAGGCGGCCGGCGGGGGCGCCTCCTGCGCCGCGCCGCCGAGGACCTGGAAGGCCGCCCGGCCCGCCGCCCACAGCTCCCGCGCCTCGTCCGGGTCGAGGCCGAGCAGACGCCCGGCGTCGCCCGAGGCGAGCGCGCCGGCGAGCATCTCGTCGTACGGCACGGCGTCGGGATGGATGTAACCCGGTGCCTTCTCGGTGCGCCTGGCCGAGCCGTCGCCCATGACCAGCAGCGCCACCCGCCGCGCCGACTCCGCCAGACGGCGGCCGAGCGCGGCGCACTCGGCGGGCGGCGCGTCGAATCCGACCGCCTCGAACCGCAGCGCGGGCAGGCCGTCCCCGGACGCGTGCGCCCGCTCCAGCAGCCAGCGGCCGATCGTCAGCGACAGGGGCAGGACGAGATCCCCCGGGCCGACCCGGACGTCGGGGCCCCACGGGCGCAGCGTCCCCGCGGCGTCCCCGGGGAAGGACGCGGTGACCTCCGCGCCGCCGGCCACGGCCAGCACGTCGGGGCGGGCGTCCAGGAGCGGGCCGACCGCCGCGGCGCAGGCCGCGCGCAGGTCGTCGAGTTCGGGCGCGGCGGCCCCGGCGACCTGTGGGACGAGCAGCGGAGGATGCGGGCAGACGGCAGCGGCGACCAGCACCCGATCACCCTACCCCGCCCGGCCACGCGCAGAATGGGACGTATGGACAGCAGCACGGTGGCGTTCGCGACCGTACCGACCAGGCTGGGCGACGTGCTCGCCGCCGTCACCGAGGACGGGGTCGCCGCGACGCATTTCCAGGACGGCCCCCTGCTCAGGGAGCGCATCGCCGATCGCCTCGGGATGGCCGTCGCCGACGACCCGGACCGTACGGCCGCCGCCGGGGAGGAGCTGGCGGCGTACTTCCGGGGCGAGCTGAAGGAGTTCCGCGTGCCGGTGGACTGGCGGCTCATGTCGCCGCTGCAGCGGCAGGTCCTCGGCACGTTGTTCGCCACCGTCCCGTACGGCGAGGTCGTGACGTACGGGGAGCTGGCGGCGCGGAGCGGCACGGGGGTCCCGGCGCGGGCCATCGGCTCGATCATGGGCGCCAACCCGATCCCGATCATCGTTCCGTGCCACCGGGTCGTCGCGAGCAACGGGCTCGGCGGCTTCAGCGGCGGCGAGGGAGTGGAGTCCAAGCGGTGGCTGCTCACCCTCGAAGGCCACCTGCCTCCCACCCTCGACTGGGACATCTGACCTCCTCGCCGCTGGGACACTGGAGGGTGTGGGGCAGCTACCTGTGATCGCCGTCGTGGGCGCGACCGCGGCGGGAAAGTCCGACCTGGCCGTCGAGCTCGCGCTCCGCCTGGGCGGCGAGGTGATCAACACCGACTCCATGCAGCTCTACGAGGGCATGGACATCGGCACGGCCAAGCTGACCCAGGGGGAGCGGCGCGGCGTCCCCCACCACCTGCTGGACATCTGGCCGGTGACGCGGACCGCCAGCGTGGCCGAGTATCAACGCCTCGTCCGCCCCCTGATCGAGGACCTGCGCTCCCGTGGCCGGGTGCCCGTGCTGGCGGGCGGCTCCGGGCTCTACGTGCGCGCCGCGATCGACGATCTGGAGTTCCCGGGGACCGACCCGGACGTGCGCGCCCGGCTGGAGAAGGAGCTCGCCGCGACCGGCCCGGCGCCCCTGTACGAGCGGCTCAAGGGCCTCGACCCGGTGGCGGCGGAGAACATCCTGCCGAGCAACGGCCGCAGGATCGTCCGCGCGCTGGAGGTCATCGAGCTGTCCGGGCGGCCGTTCTCGGCCACGATGCCGTCGTACGACGCGGTCTACGACAGCGTGCAGATCGGCGTCGAGGTGCCGCGGCCGGTCCTCGACGAGCGGATCGGGCGCCGGGTCGACCTCATGTGGGAAGCAGGGCTGGTGGACGAGGTGCGCGCGCTCGCCGCGCGCGGCCTGGCCGAGGGCAGGACCGCCGGCCGGGCGCTCGGGTACGCGCAGGTGCTGCGCTTCCTCTCCGGGGAGTGGTCCGAGGATCAGGCGCGGGAGGAGACGGTGCGGGCCACCCGCAGGTTCGCCCGGCGGCAGGAGTCGTGGTTCCGCCGCGACCCCCGGGTGGTCTGGCTGCCGTTCGACGCGCCCGACCTGGCCGACCGCGCGATCGCCGTGATCACCGGCGCCTCCTAGACTGCTGCCATGCGGTTTGTGAAGGGCCACGGCACCGAGAACGACTTCGTCATCCTGCCGGACGCCGACGCCACGCTGGATCTGTCCGCGGCGGACGTCGTCGCGCTCTGCGACCGGCGCGCGGGCATCGGCGCCGACGGGGTGCTGCGCGTCGTGCGCGCCAAGCTCTGCCCCGAGGCGGCCGGGCAGGCCGGCGAGGCGGAGTGGTTCATGGACTACCGCAACGCGGACGGCGGCATCCCCGAGATGTGCGGCAACGGCGTCCGGGTCTTCGCCCGCTACCTGGTGGACGCGGGCCTCGCTGCGCCCGGCGAGTTCGCCGTCGCCACCCGCGGGGGCCTCAAGCGCGTACGGCTCGGGGTGACGGGCGACGTGACCGTGGACATGGGCAGGCCGCGGGTGCTGGGGAACAGCCTCGCGGTCGTCAACGGGCGCGAGTGCCGTGGCGTGAACGTGAACATGGGCAACCCCCACCTGGCGTGCGCCGTAGAGGAGCCGGTGGCCGGGTTCGACCTCGGCCGCGAGCCGGACTTCGACCGCGCGGACTACCCGGAGGGCGTCAACGTCGAGATCTTCAACGCCGTGGGCGACCACAAGGTGACCATGCGGGTGCACGAGCGGGGCTCGGGGGAGACGCGCTCGTGCGGCACCGGGGCGGTCGCGACGGCCGTCGCCGCCGCCCACGCCGCCGGGGAGACCACCGGCACCTGGGAAATCCGGGTGCTCGGCGGCACGGTCACCGTCACGCTGGAGGAGGACACGAGCTACCTGTCGGGGCCGGCCGTCCTCGTCGCCTCGGGGGAGTGGCCCGCCGTCCTCTGATCGTTTCAGGACTTGCAGAATCTTGTTCTGATGCGCCACCCTGGGTCTGGAGATTAGACCGAGGAGGGCGTATGGACCCGCGTGACGCGGTGGTGGAGACGAAGGCGGCCATCGGGGCCCTCGGCGGGGGCTTCATGATCTCCCGGGAGGTCAAGACGCTGTGCGAGCGCCACGGCCTCGGTCCACGGGAGATGTACTTCCGGGGCAGGTGCGGCGTCCTCGGCGAGGTGGACGCCGACGTCGTGCTCGCGGCGGTCGTCTTCTTCCCGGCCCGGCACGTCCGCGAGTCGTGGGAGGGCGGGCGCAAGCTCCCGGCCGAGGAGGCCGCCGCGCTCTACGCCGGCGCCTGCCACGACTGGGGACGGCGCAGGCTCGCCGGGCTCGGGAACGCCGACCGGCTGGCGGAGCTGCTCGCCGCCGTCGCCGACGGCGCCGACCCGTTCTGCGCGCCGCTGTTCGCCGGATGGCGGGCCATGCCGCGGCCCGGCGGCGGGCCCGCCCTGGCGGCCCACCTGCTGCACGTCGTGCGGGAACTGCGCGGCGCCCGGCACGCGACGGCCGTGGTGGCGCACGGACTCGGCCCGCTGGATGCAACCCTCGTGGGCGCGGACAACACCGGGACCCCGATCCCGTACGACCGCACCTCCGACGTCGCCCGCTTCCTCGCCTGGCCCGAGCCCTACCCGGAGCCGTCGGCGGAGGCGGCGGAGCGCAGGGCCGGAGCGGAGGAGCTGACCGACGACCTCGTCGCCCGCGCGTACGCGGCGCTCGGCCCGGCGGAGCTCGCCGAGCTCTCCGCCATCCTCCGGGAGGCGTCCCAGGCGGCCCTGGCGCGCTGACGCGCCGGTGAGCCGAAGGCCGCGTTCGTTTGGGTCATGGTCGGCGACCTGGCAGACTGACTGCTCATGGACGTGGACATCTGGGCCTGGGTCGGTGGCACCCAGCGTGAACTGCACGAGGCGGGCAACACGGGGCTGGCCATGGCGCTGGGTGACGTGCCCGCGCAGGCGCTGGAGGGCCGTTTCACCCAGCTCGACGTCGTGGCGCCGGCGATCGCGCAGCACGCCGAGACGCTGGAGAAGCCGTGGCTGGAGTTCTTCGCGCGCTACTGGCATCTGCTCGGCCGGGTGGGCGACCGGGCGATCGGCGCGGCCGCGCTTGACGACGCCGTCGCGCTGGCGGACTTCGCCCAGCGTGACGACGTCCGCGACTGTCCCGCCGCCCCCGGCGCCGTGGAGGTCCTGGCGATGGCCCAGGCCAACGCCGACGGTCCCGGCTACGCCGAGGCCCGGCTGGCCGCCCTCGGCGCGGCCCTCGACGGCGTCGGCCCGGACTCCCTCGCCTTCTCCGGCCTGGCCACGCAGTACGTCGCCGCGCTGATCGACGCGGGCCAGGCGGCCGAGGCCGTCGCGTACGCCGAGGCGGCGGTCGAGCGCCTGCGCGGCGAGGGGCGCGAGGCGAGCTGGGAGCTGGGCGCCGCCTCGGCGCGGGCGCTGCTCGCCGCCGGACGCCCGGACGACGCCCTGGCCGCGCTCGACGCCTCGACCGGTTTCAAGCCGGACGACCCGGTCGCGAAGGGCCGCCGCGAGACCCTGCTCAGGTCGCAGGTGCTGGCCACTCTCGGCCGCGTGCAGGAGGCCGTGGACGCGCTGCCCGACCTCGACGTGGTGGGCGACCACGCGCGTGAATGGGTGGAGTGGGCGCGCACCGTCCGGATGCTCACCGAAGGCATCGCCAACACCTGGCAGCTCGGCCGCATCCTGCGTCAGTGGATCGCCTACTTCGAGAGCGTGGGCGGCCACCGCGCCAGGTTCGAGCTGGCGCTGACGGCCGGGCACCTGGCGATCGTCCGGCAGGGCCTGTGGCAGGCCCGCCTGCTGGCCGACTACGCCGAGGCCGCGATCGCCGACCTCCGCGTCACCGAGGGACTCGCCGAGCGGGTGGCCGAGCTGCGCGCCGCGGCCGACGCCGCCAAGGAGCTTCCGCCGCCCGGCCCCCGCGACGAGCTGGTGGCCTACTTCGACGCCGCCGACGGCCGCACGGCCGACCCCGAGCGGTGGGTGGGCTGGCTGTGGCCGCTGTCCGGCACCGACCTCGAGGCGACCCGGCGGCACACCACGACGCTCGGGTTCCTCGGTTACGCCCCGGTGGGCGCCGACGTCTACTGGAAGACGATCGTCGAGGACGGCGACCCGGCCGCCGCCGGCGACGAGGACATCTCCTACCTCACCGGCCTGCTCATCGAGGCCGGGCAGGACGAGCGGGTGGAGACCCTGGCGGCCCGGCTGCCGGAGACCCGTTCGCACCTCGCGCTCGCCCGGCTCCACCGCGCGCGCGAGCGCTGGGAGCAGACGGCGGCCGAGGCCGAGCAGGCGGTGGCCCATGAGGGCGGGCTGGAGGCGCGCCGCCTGTGGTCGGGCGCCGTCCAGCAGCTCGGCGACAACGTCAAGGCGGCCGAGATCCTCAAGCCCCTGCTCGACTCCGGCGAGGGCGAGGAGGAGGACGTCTGGCGGATCATCGTCCTGTCCACCGCCGTGGAGGACTGGGCGACCGTCCGCGCCGCGGGCGCCAAGCTGGGCATGCCGATCGAGCCGGGCGAGGGCCCGATCGAGGAGGAGTGGCACCTGGTCCGGGTGATCCTCCCCGCCCCCGACGGCAGCCAGCGGGAGGTGCTCGCCGTACGGACCGGCCCGGCCACCGCGCGCCTGGCGATCCCGCAGCCGCGCGGCATGGAGTACAACGCGGGCGACGTCGTCGTGATCGACCCCCGGCCGCTTGAGCCGATCCCCGAGAACGAGCAGGAGCGGGAGAGCTTCGTCATCCCGTTCGCCGGGGTGACGATGCTGCGCCCGGGCGGCTACACGAGCTGGTTCTTCGACGGCGCGGCGCCGTCGGAGGACGAGTGGGCCGAGTTCAACGAGGTCCTCGCCGAGCGCGGCTGGCCGATGTGGGTCTACAGCGACGAGAACTACCGCGTCACCCACCCGGCCACCGGCGAGCAGCTTCCCGGCGTGTTCGGCTGGATCGCGATCCCGCCCGCCGTGCGGCCGGCGGAGCTGGACGCCGTTCTCGACGACGTCACCGAGCAGTGGTCGCACCCGCTGGCGTGGCTCGACCTCGCCCGTGAGGTCGGCATCGAGGCCGAGCGGCACGAGCGGATCTCCAAGGAGTACGGCCTCTGATCCGCCCGCCCGCCACCCTGGCAAAACGTCCCTCTAGAGTCGGGTTCGATTCTTGAGCGAGGAGGCGGCGTGATCCTGGACCGGTTCCGTCTTGACGGCAGGGTGGCCATCGTGACGGGGGCCTCGTCGGGGCTCGGCGTCGCCTTCGCCAGGGGCCTGGCGGAGGCGGGCGCCGACGTGGCGATCGGGGCCCGCCGTCCCGAAGGGCTGGAGCGGACCCGGCGGCTGGTCGAGGAGACCGGCCGCCGATGCCTGGCGGTCCCGACCGACGTGTCGGTTCCCGAGGAGTGCCAGGCCCTCGTCGACGCGGCCATGGGCGAGTTCGGCCGCGTCGACGTGCTGATCAACAACGCGGGCGTCGGCACGGCCGTGCCCGCCCTGCGGGAGACGCCCGGCGAGTTCCGCCGCGTGCTCGACGTCAACCTGAACGGCACCTATTGGATGGCCCAGGCCTGCGCCCGGGTCATGCGGCCGGGATCGTCCATCGTCAACATCGGCAGCGTGCTCGGCGAGACCACGGCCGGGCTGCCGCAGGCGGCCTACAGCGCGTCGAAGGCCGCCGTCGTCGGCCTGACCCGCGACCTCGCCCAGCAGTGGACCTCGCGCCGGGGCATCCGGGTCAACTGCCTGGAGCCGGGCTTCTTCGACTCGGAGATGACCGCGCAGTATCCCGACGGCTACCTCGACCGCATGCGGGAGCAGCGGGTCCTGATGAAGCGCTCGGGTGACCCGGAGGAACTCGTCGCCGCCGCCGTCTTCCTCGCCTCCGACGCCGGTTCGTACGTCACCGGGGCGGTGCTCCCGGTCGACGGAGGCATTCTCGCCACCTGAGCCCGGCCCGGGTGCCACCTCGCCGGGGCGGGCCCTCACGCCGCGCCGCCGCGCCCTCACTGCCCGGTAAAGCCCGTGGGGCAAAAGATCACCGGACGATCACGATATGGAGATTAGGTGGCATTTTTCACCATATGAGGGGCAGCAGGGCCCTAGCCTCAGACCTGTTGTCAAAACAGGATCCGTGTTGCGCGTAGCGCAACGCCTGTGCGTGTGCCCTGAGGAGTCGTTGGCCCCCCGCTCTTCATTCACGGCGTGCGAGCGGCAGCCCTCGCGCCGTGCTTTGGCGTTTCCGGGCGTCCACGCCGCCTCGCGGGCGAGCGCCAAGTGAGGGGAATCAGAGTGGGCACAGCCGCGATCGAGGTTCGCGGGCTCTGGAAGATCTTCGGTCCCAAGGCCGACCGGATCATCGGCAGCCCCGACGCCGAGCTTGAGCCCGCGCAACTGCGGGCGAAGACGGGGTGCACCGCCGCCGTCAGGGACGTCAGCTTCGAGGTACGCCCGGGCGAGGTCTTCGTCGTCATGGGCCTGTCGGGCAGCGGCAAGTCGACGCTCGTGCGCTGTCTCACCCGGCTGATCGAGCCGACGGCGGGCGAGCTGCGCATCGACGGTCAGGACGTGCGCGCCATGTCGGCCAGGCAGCTGCGGGAGCTTCGCCGTCACCGGGTGAGCATGGTCTTCCAGCACTTCGGGCTGCTGCCGCACCGGAAGGTCGTGGACAACGTCGGCTACGGCCTGGAGATCCAGGGCGTCGGAAAGACCGAGCGGCACGAGAAGGCCCGGCGCATCCTGTCGCTGGTCGGGCTGGAGGGCCACGAGGACTCCTATCCCGAGCAGCTGTCGGGCGGCATGCAGCAGCGGGTGGGGCTGGCCCGGGCGCTCGCCGTCGACCCCGAGGTGCTGCTGTTCGACGAGCCGTTCAGCGCGCTCGACCCGCTGATCCGCCGTGATATGCAGGCCGAGGTCATCCGGCTGCACCGCGAGGTCGGCAAGACCATGGTCTTCATCACCCACGACCTGTCCGAGGCGCTCAAGCTCGGCGAGCGCATCGCGATCATGCGGGCGGGCGCGATCGTGCAGCTGGGCACCCCCGAGGAACTGGTCGGGGCGCCCGCCGACGACTACGTGGCCGACTTCGTGCGGGACGTTCCGAGGGCGCAGGTGCTGTCGCTGCGCTGGATCTCCCGCGCCCCCGAGCCTGACGAGCCGCTCGACGGTCCCGAACTTCCCGCCGACACCGTGATCCACGACGCGGTCCCGGCCGCGATGGCGTCCGACCGGCCCATCCGGGTCGTCGCCGACGGCGAACTGGTCGGCGTGGTGAGCCGCGTCGACCTCCTCGGCGCGGTGCGGCCCGAGACCGAATCCGTAGTCGTCTCCGCCCCCGCCGAAAAGCCCGCCGACGAGTCCGACGAGTCCGACGAGTCCGCAGAGGAAGCCGCCGAGGAGCCGGCCGAGGAAGCCGCCGACGAGTCCGCAGAGGAAGCCGCCGAGGAACCCGCCGGCTCGGAGGAGTCCGGAGGCGACGAGCCCGTCGCCCCCGGCGGGGCAGGCGAGGACGCCCCCGCCGTCGAGGCCGTTCAGGACAAGCCGTCCGGTGAGGACGTTCACCAGGAACCGTCCGGCGAGGACGTTCAGGAGGAGCAGCCGGCGCGGGACGAGGGCGGCACCTCCGCGACCGCCAAGGCGAGGACTCGTGGGGGCGCGGCGGTCGCCTCCGCCGGCGCGCCCGGGGAGGCGTAGATGGTGAGCGCGCCTGTTCAGGTGGCGCCGCCCGTGCAGGCCCCGGCGCGGGTCCGGCGCCTGCCGCGGTGGGTCGCGCCGGTCGCCGGGGTCGTCGCCGTGGTGGCCCTCTACGCGGCCTTCCGCGGCAAGGCCACGCTGCCGCACGACGATGACGCCGGCCTGTTCCACTGGCTCAACGACGCCCGCGACTGGGTCGACGCCAACCGCAACAGCAGCCCGATCTTCCTGTACGTCGTCAACTACCTCCGCCTGGGTGCGGCGGAGGTCTTCGCGCTGATCCAGGGTGCCCTGGTGGCGCTGGGGTGGCCCGGGCTCGTCGGCCTGGCCGCCGGCCTCGGCTGGCTCGCGGGCGGCTGGCGGATCGCGCTCGTCTCGCTCGCGGGCTTCGCCGGCCTCGGCGTGCTCGGGTTCTGGGAGGCGAGCGTCGAGACGCTCGCGCTGACGCTGTCCGCGGTGGTGCTGTCGCTGCTGTTCGGCATCCCGCTGGGGATCTGGGCCGGCCGCTCGCCCCGCGTCCGCCGGATCGTGACGCCGGTGCTCGACGTCATGCAGATCATGCCGACGTTCTCGTACCTGTCGCCGATGGTGCTGCTGTTCCTCATCGGGTCGGCGTCGTCGACGGTCGCGACGATGATCTACGCGATGCCGCCGGCGATCAGGATCACCGCGCTGGCCATCGAGCGGGTCTCCGGCGTGACGGTGGAGGCGTCGGAGTCGCTGGGCGCCACCCGCTGGCAGACGCTGCGCAAGGTCCGCCTGCCGCTGGCGCTCAACACGATCATGCTGGGCGTCAACCAGACGATCGCCGCGGCTCTGTCGATGGTGCCGTTGACGGCGTTGATCGCGGCGCCGGGTCTTGGCGAGGACCTGCTCCGCGCGCTCGCCCGGGTCAACGTGGGCGCCGCGCTGGTGCCCGGCGTCGCGATCGTGCTGATCGCCATCGTGCTCGACCGCATGACGCGGGCGGCGGCGCAGCGGCGCGAGGGTGGGAGCCGGGCGAGGATCGTCCGCTGGGGTGGTTTCGCCGTCCTCACGGCCGCCGGGCTCGCCCTGACCCCCGTGCTGGCGCAGGAGTTCCCCGAGCAGTGGCAGGTGCAGATCGTCCGGCCGATCAACGACGTGGCCGACTGGATCGAGGCGCACTGGTACACCTTCACCGGCTTCCTCAACGACACCGTCGCGTACGGCCTGCTCAACCCGCTGCAGGACGTGCTGACCAGCGCTCCCTGGTGGCTGGTCACGGCGGCGGTGCTGGCGTTCGCCTGGCGGGTGAGCGGCGCGGGCCCGGCCCTGGTCGCCGCCGCCTGCCTCCTGGGCGTCGCCGCGCTCGGCCTGTGGGAGCACGGCATGGAGACGCTGACGATGGTGCTGGTCGGCTCGTTGATCACGATCGCGGTCGGGCTCGTGCTCGGCGCGGCGGCGGCGCGGTTGCGGTGGTTCGCCGCCGTGCTGCGGCCGCTCCTCGACGCCGCGCAGACGATGCCGTCGTTCTCCTACCTGCTGCCCGCCGTTGCCCTGTTCGGCAACGGCCGCTTCACCGCGATCGTGGCCGCGTTCATCTACGCGGTGCCGGTGGTCGCGCGCCTGGTCGAGGACGGCCTGCGGGCGGTCCCCGCGACCGTGATGGAGGCGGCGAAGTCCGCCGGTTCCACCGACCGGCAGCTGCTGTGGAAGGTCCAGCTCCCGATGGCCCGCGGCTCGCTGCTCCTGGCGGCGAACCAGGGCATCGTCATGACGCTGGCGATGGTGGTGATCGGCGCGCTGGTCGGTGCGGGGGCCCTCGGATACGACGTCGTGGCCGGGTTCGCGCAGCAGGAGGACTACGGCAAGGGCCTCGCGGCCGGCGTCGCCCTGGTCCTCCTCGGAGTCATGCTCGACCGGATCACGCAAGGCGCCAACGGGCGCCGCTCTCCCCACAAGAAGAGGAACGCATGAAGAAGTTACGCCTAATCGCAGGGGTTCTCGTTCTCGGCCTCAGTGCGGCCGCCTGCGGAGGCGCCAAGGTCGAGGACGACTCCGCGGCCGCGCCGAGCGCGAGCGCGGCGGGCTCCGCGGGCGCGTCCGCGGCGGGCACGGTCAAGATGGCCATCAACGGCTGGGTCGGCTACGAGGCCAGCGCCGCCGTGGTGTCCTACCTGATGGAGCACGAGCTCGGCTACAAGGTCGAGAAGGTGACGCTCGCCGAGGAACCGTCCTGGCAGGGCATGGAGTCGGGCGACGTCGACGTCATCATCGAGAACTGGGGCCACCCGGACCTCAAGAAGAAGTACATCGAGGAGAAGAACGTCGCCGTCGAGGCGGGCAGCACCGGCAACAAGGGCGTCATCGGCTGGTACGTGCCCGAGTGGATGGTGCAGAAGTACCCCGACATCACCGACTACAAGAACCTGAACAAGTACGCCGACCTGTTCAAGACCTCCGAGTCGGACGGCAAGGGCCAGATGCTGGACGGCGACCCGTCCTTCGTCACCAACGACGAGGCGCTGGTCAAGAACCTGAAGCTCGACTACAAGGTGGTCTACGCGGGCAGCGAGGCCGCGCTGATCAAGGCCGCCAAGCAGGCGACCGAGCAGAAGAAGCCGCTGCTCATGTACTTCTACGAGCCGCAGTGGCTGTTCAACCAGGTCAAGCTGGTGAAGGTCAACCTCCCCGCGTACACGGAGGGCTGTGACAGCGACCCCAAGAAGGTCGACTGCGACTACCCGCCGTACGACCTCGACAAGATCGTGAGCAAGAAGTTCGCCGACACCGGCGGCAAGGCGTACGAGCTGGTCAAGGCCTTCCAGTGGACGAACGACGACCAGAACGCGGTCGCCGACGACATCACCAACAACGGCATGTCGGCCGAGGACGCGGCCAAGAAGTGGGTGGAGGCCAACACCGCCAAGTGGCAGGCCTGGATGCCCAAGTGATCCGGGTCGTGTCCCCCGTGCGCCCGTCAGGGCGTTGAGCACTCGTCGGCCGCGATCTCCACGATCGCGGCCGATCCCGCTTGTTGTGGAATACTCTGCCGGTGTCGCCGCGGCCCCGCCGCTCGCGTTCGCCGCCCGTACGACATCAGATGAGGCTAGATATGAGGATCCGTCTCCTTGCCGGCGTGCTGACGCTCGCGCTGGCCATGACCGCCTGCAGTGGCGGGAGTTCGGATGACGCCGCCGGAGCAGGCGCCGGGGGCGGCACGAAGACCGTACGACTCGCGATCAACCCCTGGATCGGCTACGAGGCCAGCGCCGCGGTCGTCGCCTATCTCCTCGAGCACGAGCTCGGCTACAAGGTCGAGAAGATCGAGAGCGCCGAGGCGGACTCCTGGAAGGGCTTCGAGAAGGGCACGGTCGACGCCGTGCTGGAGAACTGGAGCCACCCGGAGCTGAAAAAGGAGTACATCGACGACAAGAAGGTCGCGATCACTGCGGGTGAGGACGGCAACAAGGGCGTCATCGGGTGGTACGTCCCCGAGTGGATGGTCCAGAAATATCCGGACATCACGGACTGGCACAACCTGGTCAAGTACAAGGACCTGTTCAAGACCGACAAGAGCGAGGGCCTGGGCCAGTTCCTCGCCGGCGACAAGTCCTTCGTCACCAACGACGAGGCGCTCATCAAGAACCTGAACCTGCCCTACAAGGTGGTCTACTCCGGCAGCGAGGACGCGCTGATCGCGGCGGCCCGCAAGGCCACCGAGAACGAGACCCCGCTGCTGATGTACTTCTACGAGCCGCAGTGGCTGTTCAACCAGCTCAAGCTCGTCAAGATCAACCTTCCGCCGTACGCCATCGGGTGTGACGACAACGTCAAGACGATCAAGTGCGACTATCCGCCGTACCTGCTCGACAAGATCGTCAGCGTGAAGTTCGCCAAGACCGGCGGCAAGGCGTACGAGTTCATCAAGAACTGGACGTGGACCAACGACGACCAGAACGCCGTGGCCTACGACATGTCGGTGAACAAGATGAGCGCCGAGGCGGCCGCGAAGAAGTGGGTCGACGCCAACAAGATCGTTTGGCAGGACTGGATTCCGGCCTGATCCACCGGATCTCATCCATCGGGCCGTTCACCGGGCCCGTTCGAGGGGCGTGGCGCGCACGGCGTGCCGCGCCCCTCGTCGTACGCCGCGGCTCTCCTGCGCGCCTCCTTTGCCACCTTTTTACTCTTTGCTATATCTGAGGGGGATATTTCATTACCTAGGGGTGGCAGTGGGCGGGCGTGGAACCCGGTTGATCGCCGGAATCTCGGTGGCGGTGGCCGTACTGGCGGGTTGCGGGCCGATGCCCGAACTAGACGGCGACCCCACGGGCAAGGGCGGCGGCGCCAAGAGCGACTCGGGGACGGAGCGGGGCGTCAACCCGCTCGACAACCCCGACGGCACCGGCCCCGGCCTGAAGCCGATCTCGTCGGACAAGGACCGCGCGAAGGCTCGCGATCTGATCGACAAGGTGGCGACGAAGGGCCGGGGGGCGAAGACCGGCTACGACCGCGACAAGTTCGGCTACGCCTGGGCCGACAACGTGGACGACGTGCCATGGGGGCGCAACGGCTGCGACACCCGCAACGACCTGCTCAAGCGGGACGGCCGGGACATCAAGTATCGCAGCGGGTCGAACTGCGTCATCGCCTCCATGACCCTGTACGACCCGTACACCGGCAAGACCATCGACTGGAGCAAGTCGCATGCGGCGGAGGTCCAGATCGACCACGTCATGCCCCTGTCGTACGACTGGCAGATGGGCGCGTCGCGGTGGAGCGAGAGCAAGCGCAAGCAGATCGCCAACGACCCGCTCAACCTGATCCCCGTGGACGGCTCCACCAACGGCTCCAAGGGCGACTCCGGCCCGGCCACCTGGCTGCCGCCCAGCCGCGACATCCGCTGCTCCTACGCCGTGCGATTCGCCCAGGTCTCCCTCAAGTACGACCTGCCGGTGACCTCCGCCGACAAGGCGGCCATGCTGGAGCAGTGCAGATGAGCCGCCGGCTCACCGGTACACGACCTTCTTGACCGATCGGCCGGGGAACACGACGACCAGGTGCTCCTCGGCCCCTTCGCCTCCCCGGGCGTAGACGCGCAGCCGATAGCGTCCGGGGCCCTTCAACGCCAGGTTCGGCAGCCGGGCCCCGGCGCCCTCGTCGCCGTCGGCGTACGAAGGCACCTCCAGGCGCCCGCTGCGGCTGACCAGGCCGACCTCGGCCACCTGCGCCCAGCCCTTCAGCCGCAGCCGGGGAGCGGAGCCGAACGCCTTCACGGTCAGGCACATCGGCTCGTTCTCGCCGTAGGTCATCACGACCGCGGAACTGCCCGCCGCGCCGAGGAACCCGTCGTCCACGCTCGCGTAGGGGTCCTCGCCCTCTGTGGTGTCGTCCGGGTCGTACACGCCGTATCCCCCGCCCTCGAACAGGAAGTACGCTGCCGTGCCCTGCCGCCGGGCCCGTAGCCGGGGCCAGGGGTCCCGGCAGCGGGCGTTGGCCTCCGCGACGACGTCGCTCTCGTGGTCCGCGCGTGCCCCGTCCTCGGACCGGGTCGCCTCGGGTGGCCCGGCGTCGTACCACGAGCCGTTGTAGGCGGGGCGGGCGGTCTCCTCCGGCCCGACCAGCGCGAGGAACGGCAGCAGGACCGCCGCCAGCAGGATCGGCCCGGACGGGCGGAGCGGCGCAGGTTCCGGGGGCGTGCCGCGTGGGCCGGTGAGTTCCCGGGCGGAGCGGGCCAGCCACACCGCCAGGAAGACGTCGAACTCCTCCAGCATCTCCATCAGCGGCAGGGTGGTGGAGGTGAACGCCCAGAGGACGGCCATGGCGGCGAGAGGGGTCGCCAGCGACACCGTGACGTGGCGCCAGCCGGCCGTCACGGTGTCGCGGCTCCAGCGGCCGTCGCGGTGCTGGCCGAAGAGGACGGCCACCTGCCAGGCCAACGCCATCGCCAGGCAGGCGAGCAGGAGGAACCGGGGCGCCGGCACCCCGGGCACCTCGTCCATCGCGATCATCGCCAGGCCTGCCGACCCCGGCCAGGCGGTGACGAGCGCGAACACCCGGAGCCGTCCGCGGAGGGTGAGCGCGAACAGCACCTGCAGCGGGCACCACAGGGCCAGCGTGAGCGCCTCGCCGACGAGGTCGGGGAGCCGTACGGCCGGCAGCGGGGGGATCAGGGCCTGGGCGACGGCCAGGTAGAGCAGGCGCCGCAGCCAGACCGTCCGCCGGTCGGCGGGCCGCGGCGCACGCGGGGGGAGGGTGAAGACCTGGCGGAGCATCCAGGTCTTGAGCGCGAGGATCGCGAAGAGACCCACCGCGGCCACCGCGGCCACCGCGGCGAGGCCGTCCGAGGAGTAGTCGTCGAGCGGATACCACAGGACGGCCGCCCAGAGGGCGTCGAGACGCCCGGTGACGGCCGTGACCACGGCGCCGACGGCCGAGACCGCCAGGTAGGCCCCGGCCGCGATCCACCCCGCACGCTGTCGTAACACTCGGCGCCCTTTCCGGGACAAAGAAGGACGATCTTAGGGGAGATCGCTTCCGGCGGCGCCTGGCGTCATCCGGCGAGCAGGTCACGCAGGCGCGCGCACTCCCGGGCGAAGCGGCTTCCCCGGCTCGCCCGGCCAGTGGCGGCGTGCGCCGACACGACCGGGATCTCGCCGCGGGCGCCCACCCAGGCGGCCACGTCGGCGGCGAGCGTCACCGCCTCGGTATGAGTGACGTTCGGCCGCTCTCCGGCAGCGGGCAGCAGATCCGGCAGCAGGGCCCTCAAGATCTCCCACACCTGCTCGTGCGCCCCCTGATGCGCGGCCTCCCGCAGCGATGCCAGCACCGGACGGGACTCGAACCAGGTGCGGCGGATCAGCAGCGCGAGCTGACGGCCGACCGCCTCGGCGGGCAGGACTCCCCGGCTCGCCATCCGCAGCAGCAAAGGGACCGGGTCCGGGCGACGCTCGGCCAGGAAGTAGGCCACGATGAGCGCGGTCGCGTGCCCGAGTGGGCCGTCGGCGTCCGCCACGGCCTCCAGGTATGGCGGGTAGACCCCCGGGTGGTTCCACTGGTAGAGCAGGTGGGGCAGATAGTTGACGGAGACGGCCTCACGGTGCGACGGGAGCATCGACGGCCACCAGCCCATGACGTAGCCGTGATCGTCCCAGCGCCACTTCGACGGCTCGCGCAGCAGCTCGTCGATGAGAGGGTGCCCGGTCGGCTCCGCGCGCAGCACCGGCACCAGCCGCACCTGCTCGACGTGCCCCGGGGCACGCTCCTCGAACAGGTGTTCGTGCGCGCCCTCGATGTAGCCCCACTTCAGCCCCGCCTCCGGGTCGGGCAGGCCGCCCCGGGCGAGCCAGGCGGCGACGGCCGACGCCGCCCGTGATCCCACGCGTCCGGCGCGTTCGGCGACGAGGGGGTGAGCCCCCCTCGGCAGCCGCAGCAGCGCCTGCTGCAGGTCGGCGGGCAGCGGTTCCGCGCCCGCGGCGGCGCACAGCTCCAGCCGGTCCACCAGGACGCCGGGGTCGAGATGCCCGGTCAGCACCGTCGGCGTCGCCAGCAGGACGGGCGGCGGCGTCCCTTCTCGAAGCGCCCGGTAGATCTCGCTGAGCCGGTGCAGCAGGAACATGTGCGGCGGAGAGACGTGCGCGGGCTCCGGCAGCCGGTTGCGGCGGCGGAACTCCACTGCGGGGTCCGGCTCCTCCGGCGTGCCGTACAGCGGCCGGAAGCCCGAGTACATGATCTGCACGCTGAACTCGGGCTCGCCGGGATCGCGCGCAGGCGTGGGCAGCCCGTCGCGCATCGCCGCCACCCGCTCGGCGGAGACCCCGATCTCAAGGATCTGGCGGAAGATCTCCTCCCGGACGTGCTCCGGCAGGTCGCCGAAGGCCGGCTCGGGCGCGGCCTCGTCTTCAGCGCCGTCTTCGTCCTCAGAGCCTTCTTCGTCCTCCGGCCCGCCCTGGTCTTCCGGCCCGGCCTCGTGGCCGTCCATTTCGTCGGGCGGCACGGCGCTGACGTGCACGGAGAAGCTCGACCCCGCCCAGGGATCGACGGGCTCCGGATCGGGCACGCCGGGATCGGTGCCGGGAGCGATCACCTCCTTCGCCAGGGCGGCGATCCAGGCGTCCGGATCGAGCCAGCGCTCCGTGTCGTACAGGTAGGGAAAGGAGTCCCGGAAGACGGGGGCGAGCGTCTCGCGCAGGGCCGCTCGGTTCTCGCCCACCAGCGCGACGAAGCCGGCGAGCCACTGCTCGCACGCCACCCACCCGTGGAGTTCCCCCGTGGTCCGGTCCACCGTCGGTGCGGGGAACGGGCCGGGCTCGGGGAAGATCGGCAGCGGCGCGGGGGAGAACGGCTCCGGTGTCTCCTCGGCCGCGACCTCGCCGCCGAACACCGCGGCGAGCTCCCGGCCGAGATCGGCGGGCAGCAGCGGGACCGCGTCGGCGATCGGCTTCGCGTCGGCGGTCGGCTTCGCGTCCGCGCCGAACGCCGCGGCGTGCTTGAGCGCGATCCGGACGGCTCGCCGCCGTACGTCGTCGGAAGCGTGAGCGAACGCCGTGACGAGCGCGGGAACCAGTTCGCCGGCGCGTGCGGGCCTCTGCCGCACCTCCTGGTCCAGCCGGGTCAGGCCGGCGCGGGCCAGCTTGGCCTCGGGCCTGAAGGTCAGCGCCTCGATCGCCTCCTGGACGTCGGCGTCGTCGTGAGGGCCGGTGCGGTTGATCTGGGTCAGGGCCAGCTCGGCGACCGGGCCGGGGGCGGCGGGGAGCAGGCGCAGGTAGTCACGGGCCCGTTCGGCCGCCTCCTGCGGCGCCGGGTCGATCAGCTCGTGCAGGCGCACGAAGAAGCGCAGGTCCGCGGCGTCGCCCCCGCGCAGGAAACGGCTCACGCAGCCGTCCAGGAGCTCCGCCCGCGACACCCGTCCGGCACGCAGGAGCCGCCGGATCAGGGAGAGCCACGGGGTGGGCGACGGCGTGAGCCGTTCCTCACGCAGGGCGCGGCCCGCGCCCTCGGCCTCGAAGATCCGCGGCAGCAGCGCGCCGAGCAGCGGATCGTCGTCCGCCGCCTCGCCGGTCAGCCACGCGACCACGAGCGGGTCGTGCGGGGGCGGTGTCACGGCGGAGGCCCGCAGCAGCGCGAGCACCAGCGGGGCGCCCCGGTCGTCGTCGGCCCTGCGAATCTTTCCGGCGAGCCGGCCCGTCACGTCGGCCTGCCACTCGGCCGGGCGGGTGACCAGCACCCGGACCACCTCGGCCGGGTCCGGGGCCGGCGCCCACTCCGGGTAGAGCTCGCGGCGGGTCAGCCAGGCCGCCGCGGCGGCGGGCCCGGAGATCGTCCCCGCACCCGCGATCCGCAGGGACGCGCCGAACTCGGCGAGGGCGCCCCGCACGGTCCGGCGACGCTCCCAGGCGAACCACGGGTCCTCGTCGTCGAGGTCGTGGGCCCCTCGGCTCTCGCGGGCCATCTGCGTGGCGGTGTCGCGCATCTCCGTGAGGAAGCCCGGCAGCCGCCTCGCCACCTCGGCGCGCTCGGCCTCGGTGAGCGCGATCACGCGGTCGGCCAGCGTCTTCGTCTCACGTGCGGTGACGAGGTCGCGCACCTCCTGCCAAGCGCTCATCGGGCCGCCTCCGAACTCATCTCCACACCGGTCTCCACACCGGTCTCCATGCCGGTCTCCGTGGTGGACCGCGAGGCGATCCTGGCCGCGAGCACGTGCTTGCACGGCCCGCGTGAGCCGCGGTGGTCCCACCACCAGGGGCAGGTGCACGACCCGTCGGTCAGGCCGGCCTCCCGCACCCCGCCGTCGGTCCGTACGCGCGCCGTGTCGCCCGTGATCTCCACGGCGCCGGCCTCGACCAGCGCCCGCGCGGCCGTCAGCCGCGGGTTGAGGTGCTGCACGTGCTCCCTGTCGTAGGGCAGCTCGCGGTGGAAGTACGCCGCCTCGGACAGGTCGTAGCCGACCCGCCCGGCCGTGCCGAGCTGGGTGAGGGCGGCCCGTACGCGCGTGGAGGACAGCCCGGCGCGGTCGGCCAGCAGGCCGATCTCCACCTCGGGCTCGAAGTTGAGCAGCATCCCCACCACGTCGGCGTCGGCCTCGGCCTCGTCGGTGGCGAGGTCGGCCAGCACCGCGCCCTCGCCGGAGAAGCCGCGCCAGCGCTCCGGCGACAGGACCAGCGTGTAGCGCATTCCGGGCAGCTCCAGCTCCCACGCGCTCGACGCCGGGCCGCCGGAAGCGGCCGGGCCGTACACCTTGAGGCTCCTGGCGAAGCGGAGCAGGGGCAGCAGCGTCGCCAGGCGGCCCACGCCGGACAGGCACACCGCTCCGGGGCCGGGCCGGTCGGCGACGCGCAGGTCGCGGCCCGCGGGGGCGACCCACAGGTCGGCCGTCGCCCGCTTGGGCAGGGACCGCAGGAACCGCACCGCGCTCATCCCGTGCAGCTCGGCCCGCAGGTCCATGCGGGCCGCGATCACCTGGACCTCGGCGAACCCCCGCAGCCACCGCTCGGGCAGCGGCACCTTCTTCTCCACCACCGCGCCGTCGAGCGTGGTCACCGTGAGCTCGTCCGCGCCGACCCCGAGGTGCAGCGGGTCGCGCGCGCCCACCCGGGCCAGCGCCTCCCGCAGCGGGCCGTTGACGTCGACGTTGGTCGTCCCCCGGTCGAACACCTCGCCGTCCAGGGCGTTCTCGAGCAGGTCGAGCCGGGCGTACACGCCGCCGCAGGCGGAAAACGACTCGAACCGCAGCCGGTCGCCGCCGCACGTGACGACCGGATCGCGTGTCCACCCCGGACGCGGCTGGTGATAGCGGGTGAGGGCCACGTCGGCCACGCCCAGCAGGGCCGCCGCCGCGGGCGCCGCCTGGGTCACCACCCCGCTGAAGAACCTCGGCGCCACGGCGGGGCCGCTCAGGGCCTTGCCGCCGGACGTTGAGAGCCCGAGGCGTCCGTCCACCAGCATCGAAGGCGCGGCGTAGCTGTACGCCTGCGTCGCGTTTGTCATGTGCCGGAGGCTAGAGATCACCACCGACAAATCGCCGTCCGTACGGCGGGCCGTACGGACGGGGGATCAGAGGCAGCCGGAGCGAGGGTCGTTCACCTCGGGCGCGGTGTCGTCGACCGTGACCTCCAGTTGCGCGGTCGAGGCCACCAGGCTGCCGTTGGGCGCCTTCGCCTCCTTCTCGTCCACCACGACGCCGCGCTCCCCGAGCAGCTCGTAGGTGGCCGGGTCGAAGATGATCTCCTCACGCACCCCGCCGGAGACCCGGCCGACGCCGATGCCGGTCCGTCCGGCGGCGTCCTCGGTGCTCTCGGTCACCGTGACCCCGGGGATCGTGGCGGCGGCCTTGAACAGCGCCGCGCGCTGGGGCGCCGGCACGTACGTCTCCCGCAGCAGGTCGCCGACGGCCGTCCACGCCCCCGTGTCGGGCGGATTGTCGCCGTGCGGCCGGTCGTACAGGTAGGCGCGCATCTTCTCCGGGTCGGCGGGCAGCTTCTTCAGATTCGTGTAGGCGGTGTCCCGCACGCTGTTGCAGGCGGGGAGCCGCATCCACTCGGTGCCCTTCTCCTTGTACGCCTCCGGCGGGATCGGCCACCCGGGGTAGGCGTGGGGCTCCAGATATTCGATCTTCAGTGCGCCGTCCCTCGTGCCGTCGGCGGACAGCCAGATCGTCCGCTTCGTCCGATAGAGGTAGCGCGACTCCTTCTCGCCCTCGCCGACCACGTCGGCCTCGTACATCGTCTGCGAGCTGACCTTGACGAACTGGTCGTCGCGCGGCGACAGGTCGGTCACCGCGCGGGCCGCCCTGCCCAGCACCTCCTCGGCCGACATGGCCGACACCTTCGGCAGCGTCACGACTCCCGGGCTCACCTTCGCCGGCCGGGCCTCCGGTTCCGTCAGTACGGTGGTGACGGCGACGACGCCCGCCGCGGCGAGCAGCGCCGTCCCGCCCGCCAGAAGCAGGTACGGACGTGGGCGCGGGCGGGCGGGACGGCCCGCGGGGTCGGCCAGCCGCCGCCGTACGGCCGCCTTCGCCGCCAGGGAGTAGGGCGCGACGTCGGGCCGCTCACGCGCCACCAGGTCGATCTCGTCGGTCATCACACGTTCTCCTCGGGAAGGTCGAGATGGCGGCGCAGCTTCGCGCGCACCCGGTGCAGGCGCGAGCGGACCGTGCCGATGGGGATCTTCAGCGCCTCGGCCGCCTCCTCGTAGGAGAGGTCGGCCCAGGCGACCAGCAGGAGCAGGTCGCGCTCGGCGGCCGACAGCCCGGCCAGCGCGGCGGCCAGGGCGGGCCGCAGGGCGGCGGCGCTCGCCCGCTCCGCTCCGCGCTCCTCCTCGTGGGCGCCGCGCTCGCCGGCGTCGCGCGGCGCACGGGCGAGCGCTCGCAGCCGGCGGACCTCCGACCGGCGGTGCCCGGAGATGAGGTTGCCGGCGATGCCGTACAGCCAGGGCCGGGCGTCCGGCCGGGAGGTGTCGTAGCGGTGCCGCTTGCGGAAGGCCACGAGGAACGTCTCGGCCGTCACGTCGTCGGCGTGCTCGGGGCCGAGACGGCGACCGGCGTAGGCGTGGATCTCGTCCGCGTGCCGGTCGAAGACGCCCGCGAACCGCTCGGGCACCGTCAGCGACGCCTCGATCAGCCCGGCGTCGCTCGGCTCCGCGCCATCCGGCCCGGTGTCGGACGGCCCGGTGTCGGACGGCCCGGCGCCCTCCGGTCCGGTGCCGTAAAGCCGGGTGCCGGCGACGCCGCGTGCCCCGCTGCGGGTCCCGGATCCTGGGTCCGTGCCGTCGCGGGAGCCGCCGGGCTCGCGGCCCGGGGCGACCGTGGGGAAGCGCGTGTCGCCGGAGACCGTCCTCACCACCCGATTTGTCCGTTCATAGGGGATTCCTTCCGTGGGCGCCGTCGCGCCCTTCACCCCTACTCCGCCGGACGGCCCGGGCCGGTTCCGTGGGTCGCCGGAGCGACGTCAGCCGGAGGGCGTACCGCCGGGCCGTCTGGTCTGTCCGTCCGCCTGCCGCGCGACGAGCGCCCCCTCGACAGGGGACGCCACGGGGGACGCCACGGAGACCGGCTGGTCGAAGATGTCGATGTCGACCTCCTCGCCGCCGACCGTCAGCGTCTCCCAGGCTCCGCTCACCAGCAGGGTACGCAGCGTCTCGCTCGGCAGTTCGCGCAGGTGCCGGATGAGGGTCGCGTCGTCGGGCATGCCGGGAACACGTGGTGACAGGCGGTCGCGGATCTGCCGCAGGCGCTCCATCAGGGCGTCGATGTCCGCTTCCCTGTCCGGGGCGGCGCGGCCCTCCTCGATGCCCTGGACGATCGTGTCCTTGATCGCCCGGGTGACCCCCTGCTCGTCGGTGGTCACCATCGCGTTCCACGCGCGGCTCTTGTGCCGATACTGCAGCATCGACATCGCCGCCTCGTGCCGTACGAAGTCGGCGTCCCGCAACGGCCTGCCGCGCCAGTTGCGGTTGAGCGACCGGGCCAGCGAGATGGCCGACGCCAGCCCGCTGTTGAGGCCCCGCCCCGGCCAGAAGTGGATCGCGTTGGCCGCGTCCCCCAGGAGGAACCCGTACGTCCCCGGGGTGGTCGAGGTGGGGGAGTACAACCGGGCGGTGAACCGCGGCCGCTGCACCATGTCCAGCCGGAAGGCGGTGACCGCGCTCACGTCGCCATCGGCGACGCCGAAGAGCGCGAGCCCTTCCTTCGCCCGCCTCCACAGTGCCGAACCCCTGATCAGGGCGGGCAGGAACAGCGTGTGGTGGGTCGAGCAGTGGAAGTCGCCGTCCTCGGTGCGCTCCATCAGGCAGGGACTGGAGGCGACGCACTCCTCGAACACGTGCCGGACGGGGTCGATGCCGACGACCTCCGCGGCCTCGTCGTCGGTGAGCCGCATGTTCAGGAAGCCCTCGCCGCGCAGGGAGTTCAGGAGAAACCGGTTCTGCGCCACGGTCAGCAGCACGATCGCCGGGTCCGGCAGGCTGGACTTCACCCGCAGCCCCAGCACCACGTCCTGCAGGTGCCGGCCGTCGAGCGAGAAGATCGAGTCGTCGGCCCGGCCGAACCTGTCGGTGAAGTGCTCGCGGGTCCGCGAGCGCCCTCCCTCGCAGATGGCGAGCACGTGCTCCTTGGCCACGGCGTCCTGGCGCTCCGCGGGGTCGAATACCTCGGGCACCAGACGGATGCGGGCGGACCTCTCGTTCGCCATCTCCAGCAGGGTGTCCTCGATGTAGGCGATCCGGATGTTCCGCGGGCGGTGGTCGCGGATCGAGTCCGGACCGGCCGGCCACATCTCGCTGTAGGACCCCTCGGTGAACAGCCGCGACTGGACGTCCTCCGGGAGGTTCAGATACTGGCGGCTCTGCACCGTCACGACCTGCTGCCGCCGGTTGTTGCCCTGCGTGGCGTTCTTCCACACGATCCGCGGCCCGTCCTCGGTCCAGCGGCCGTCGTAGATCGTGATGGCGACCCGGTGCCCCATGAGGTGTTCGAGGAGCAGGGCGAAGGCCAGCCCGACGGGCCCGCCGCCGGAGATGGTGACGTGCAGGACCTGCTCCGGTTCGACGTCCGGGAACGACCGGCGGAACCGTTGCATCAGGGAGGTGTCCATGACCGTCTCGGCGTCGTCGAACACCTCGAAGCGGAACGTCTCCCCTCCGATGGCGATCGTGTCGCCGGGCCGGAGCACATGCGTGGTGACACGCCTGCCGTTGACCAGCGTCCCGTTGCTGCTGCCCCGGTCGAGCAGCACGTAGCCCTCGGCCTCGAGGCGCACCTCCGCGTGGAAGCGCGAGGCCCTCTCACTCGTTATCACCACACTGTTGTCGCCTCTGCGACCGAAGGTGATCGGCTTGTCGTCGATCGGGAAACGCTGACCGGCAAGGGGACCTTCATGCCCGACGATCGCAGGTGGCACCGGTCCGCCCCCTTTCCCTCGGAACCGCCGATGCGATCATTAATCGTGACACGCTTCCCGTCTGCTGCAAAGCGCCGCAGTCAGGACAGGCAATCACCCCTGCGCGAGCGAGGCGGGGGCCGGCGTCCCACGGACTCGCAGAGACGCGAGAAGTCCGGGCGTGGTCACCGACGCCTCGATCAGCCCGGCGTCGCTCGGTTCGGCGCCCTCCGCCCCTACTCGGCCGGACCGGCCGGGCCGGTTCCATCCGATGTGCTCACCCGGTGACGAGGAAGCCGTTGTGGTCGCGGGCGACCCCGCCCGTGCGCTCGGCGATCGCGAGGGCGGCCCGCCGGGCGGCGGCGGGAACGTCCGTGCCGTAACCGCCGTCCGCGGACAGCTCGTACGTCACGTCGTCGGCGTCCCATTCGGTGACGAAGACCTCGATCGGGCTCTCGGCGCTGGTGAGCAGCGTCGTGCCGGCGTCGGTCACCGTCGTGACGGCCAGGCCGGGCACGTCGTCCGCGAGCAGGCCGATCACCTCGTCCACTGCGATGAGCCGCCCGCCGGTGACCTCGGCCAGGTCCTCCGGCGGCTCCTGGCACTCCGGGTGCTCCCGGCCGCCGAGCCGCTCGGCCAGACCCCGCACGAGCAGGCTCGGGCGCGCGAAGTCGCCGCCCGCCTCGCTGTCGATGTTGCGCGCGAAGAACGCGGCCGCCCAGCCTGCCGGCAGGCCCGCCCTGGCCGCCAGCTCCGGGGTCAGCTCGATCGGCCCGCGCAGCTCCACGTTCTCGCCGATCTTGAAGCCCCGCCCGTACGGCCCGGCCTGCGGGTCGTGCAGCCGCACCGTCTCCAGCAGGGTCGCGGGATCGGGCGCGTACGGCAGCAGCAGCGTGGGCCCCTTGCGCAGCCGCCGGGCCATGAGGAAGTCGGAGATCATACCCATGCGGCCACTGTCCCGCCCGGCACTTGTGGTCGGCTTGGACTCCCCTGCTCGGACCCCGTGCGTGAACTCCGGTGCTATCGGGCGGCCGAGCCGCGGACCTGGAGGGAGGCCAGCAGCGCCGTGCTGGCCTGCGCGATCTCCTCGACCGCGCGGTCGAACGCCTCGGCGTTGTGCGCGGCGGGCGCGCGGAAGCCGGAGATCTTGCGGACATACTGCAGGGCCGCCGCCCGGATGTCCTCCTCGGTCACCTCGTCGGTGAACGGCGGGCGCAGGGTCTTGATGCTTCGGCACATGACCCCATACTGGCCGATCCGTGGCGCGGTCAGGAATGGAAGACGGCGGTGCCGAAGTCCTCTGCCACCTTGCGCAGCATCGCGGCGAGCTCCTCGCGGTCGACCGCGTCGATGCGCTCGGCCGGTCCGGACACCGACATCGCCGCGAAGGTCCGCCCGCCGTCGTGGACCGGCACGGCCATGCAGTGGACGCCGCTCTCCTCCTCGCCCAGGTCGAGCGCGTACCCCCGGGCGCGCACCCGGCCGAGCTCCTCCAGCAGCTCGCCGACCGCCGTTATCGTCCGGTCCGTACGGCGGGGCAGCCCGGTGCGCAGGAACACCGCCTCCGCGTCGTCCCGCCCGGCCAGCAGGGCCTTGCCGACGGCCGTGCTGTGCGGCAGCACCCGGCGGCCGACCTCGGCGAACATCCGCAGCCTGCGCGGCGAGGGCACCTGGGCCACGTAGACGACGTAGTCGCCCTCCAGCACGGCGAGGTTGGCGGTCTCGCCGGACAGCTCGACCAGCCTCGCGAGGTAGGGCTCGGCCCAGACCGCGAGCATCCGCTCGGCCACGCCGCCGATCCGCACGAGCGCGCCGCCGAGGGCGTAGCGCCGGTCGGACTCCTGCCGGACGTACCCGCGGGCCAGCAGCGTCTGTAACAGCCGGTGGATCGTCCCGTACGGCAGGCCGGTCGTGGCGGCGATCTCCGACAGACCGGCCTGGCCGCCGTGCTCGGACAGTGCCTCGAGCACGTCCAGCGCCCGGTCGACGCTCTGCACGCTCACCGCGTCCTCCTCCTCGGCGGTGTCATCCTCTGCGGAGACCGTCCCAGCATGCCGGGTTCGAGGCCGCGCAGCGAGGCGTCGAGCACCTCGGCCGTGTGCGCGACCCGGATCTCCCCCTTGCCCGCCCTGCGGACGGAGGCCGCGATCTGCATCGTGCATCCCGGGTTGGCCGACACCAGCAGGTCGGCGCCGGCGGCGAGCACGCGCTCGGCCTTGCGGTCGCCCAGCTGCCGGGCCGCCTCGGGCTGGAAGAGGTTGTAGGTGCCCGCCGATCCGCAGCAGACGGCGGACTCCTCGACCTCCCGCAGCTCCAGCTCCGGGATCGCGCGCAGCAGCTCGCGTGGCTGGGCGCGCACGCCCTGGGCGTGGGCGAGGTGACAGGCGTCGTGGTAGGCGATCGTGACCGGCAGCGGGTGGCGCTCGGCGACAGGTCCCAGCTCGATCAGGAACTCCGCCAGGTCGCGGGTCCGCAGCGCCTCGGCACGGGCCGCCCAGGCGGGCTCGCCGGCCAGCACCTCGGCGTAGTCCTTCATACTCGACCCGCAGCCCGCCGCGTTCACCACCACGGCGTCCACTCCGGCCCGCTCGAAGGTGGCGATCGTGCGGCGGGCGAACCCGCGCGCCTCGGCCTCGCGGCCCGAGTGCAGCGACAGCGCCCCGCAGCAGCCCTGCCGGGGCGGGATCACCACGTCGCAGCCCTCCAGCGCGAGCACCCGGGCCGTCGCCGCGTTGACCTGCGGGAAGAACTCGCCCTGCACGCAGCCGGTGAGCAGCCCGACCCGCGCCCTGCGGCGTCGCCTCGCCCGCACCAGCGGCGGCAGCCGTACGGGCCGGGGGACGCCGGGCGCCAGTTCGGCCATCGCGCCGAGGGAGGGGTGCACCTGTTCCAGGAACGGTTGCAGGCGCCTGCTCAGCCGCATGGGCAGCCGCATCGCCCGCAGTCTGCGCCGGTAGGGGAACAGCGCGAACACCAGCGCGCGGATCGCGCGCTCGTCCGGGCGGCGCACGTGCTCGCGTTCGACGACCGCGCGGGTCTGCTCGATCAGGCGGTCGTACCGCACGCCCGACGGGCACGCGGTGACGCACGCCATGCAGCCCAGGCAGGCGTCGAAGTGGCCGGCCATCGCGTCGGTGAGCGGCGTGCCGTCGACGTGCTGCCCCATGAGGTGGATGCGCCCGCGCGGGGAGTCCATCTCCTCGCCCCACAGCACGTACGTCGGGCAGGTGGGCAGGCAGAACCCGCAGTGGACGCAATCCCTGATCAGCTCGGGGTCCATCAGATGCCTCCCAGGAAGCGGCCGGGGGAGAGCCGGCGATCGGGATCGAACCGCTCCTTGACCCGGCGCATCAGCGGCAGCGCGCCGACGCGTCCCCACCGGTCGAGGCGGCGCGCGGCCTCCTGCGGCGCGGCGAGCACGACCACCCGGCCGCCGAACATCCCCTCGGCGTCGTCACGCGCCAGGCCGGTGAATCCGGCGATCTCACCGGGCAGGCCCCGCAGACCGATGTGCAGGGTCCCGGCGGCGAGCGAGCCGCGGATCGCCGGCCGTGCCCCCGACACGTGGGCGGCCTCCCCCAGGGCGGGGAGCATGTGGGGAAGCGAGGAGATCCCGATCCTGAGCTCGAGCAGGGCGTCGTCGTTCGGCGAGGGAAGCCGGTTCCACCAGGGTGGCGGCTCCTCGGTCACCTCCGCCGTCTCGCCCAGCAGTTCGCACAGCGTCTTGGCGCGCTCGGCCGCGGCGGCGCCCTCGACGAGGACCGCCAGCGTGCAGGGGCCGTCCACGTCGGGCCAGTCGATCTCCACCGCGCTCGGCTCCAGCGGCGACTCGGTCACCGCGGGGACCGCCGTCAGCAGGACGTCGGCCGCCGACATGACCCGTCCGGTCTCGGTCACCGGGCGTTCCACCGTCGCCGTCACCCAGGCGCGGGCGGCGGGCAGGGGATGGAGGCGGAACGTCGCGTCCGCGATGATCCCGAGCGTGCCGTACGAACCGGTGAACAGCTTGCCGAGGTCATATCCGGCGACGTTCTTGACGACCTTCCCGCCCGACTTGGCGATCGTGCCGTCGGCGAGCACGACCGTGACGCCGATGAGCAGGTCGCGGGCCGTGCCGTGGCGGAACCTGCGCGGCCCGGCGATGCCGGTGGCCAGCAGCCCGCCGACCGTGGTGCCCGGCACGGGCACGTCGAGCGCGAGCTCCTGGCCTCCCTCGGCGAGAGTCCGCGCCAGCGCCTCCACGGTCACCCCGGCCTGCGCCCGGACGACCAGGTCGCCCGCCGCGTGTTCCGGCACCCGGTTCATGCAGCACAGGTCGACGAGCACGTCGCAACGGGCGGGCGGCGCGCCCCAGTGCAGCTTGGTCCCGCCGCCCGTCGCGACGGCGGCCAGGTCGTGCGCGGCGCACACCCGCATCACGGCCGCGATCTCCTCGGCCGACTCGGGCAGCGCCACCCAGCGCGGCCGCACGCCCGCGACCTCGTCTCCGTCGCCGGCCGCGCGCACGGCCACGCCGGTCGCCTCCAGTGCGTCCCGCGCGTCCATCAGAACTGCTCCGCCAGACCGGCCTCGACCAGGGGATGGGCGCCCCTGCGCACTCCCGGCACCTCGCCGCACAGGCGGGGGGTGGGGAAGACCTTGCCCGGGTTGGCCAGCCCCCGGGGATCGAACGCGCACCGCACGAGTTGCATGGTGTCGAGGTCGTCCTCGGTGAACATCCGGGGCATGTAGCGGGCCTTGTCCACGCCGACGCCGTGCTCGCCGGTGATCGACCCGCCGTGCTCGACGCACAGGTCGAGGATGCGCCCGCTGACGGCCTCGGCGCGCTCGGCCTCGCCGGGCACGGCGTCGTCGAACAGCACGAGGGGGTGGAGGTTGCCGTCGCCCGCGTGGAAGACGTTGGCCACGCGGATGCCGTACTCCTCCTGCAGCCGGTCGATCCCCGCGAGCACGCGCGGCAGCGCGGTCCGCGGCACCACGCCGTCCTGCACGATGTACGCCGGGCTGATCCGGCCCACGGCGGCGAACGCCGACTTGCGGCCCCTCCAGATGGCCGCCCGCTCCTCGGCGGAGGCGGCCACCCGGATCTCGAAGGCGCCGCTGTCGCGGCAGATGCGCTCCACGGCCGCGAACTGGTGCTCCACCTCGGCATGCGGGCCGTCCAGCTCCACCACCAGTACGGCTCCCGCCCCGGCGGGGTAGCGGCAGTGGACGGCGGCCTCGGCCGCCTCGATCGCCAGCGCGTCCATCATCTCGATGGCGGCGGGCACGACGCCCGCCGCGATGATGGCCGACACGGCGTGCCCGCCGGCCTCGATGCCGGTGAAGGCGGCGAGCAGGGTCGTGACCGCCTCGGGCGCTCGCGACAGCCGTACGGTGATCTTGGTGGCGATGCCGAGCGTGCCCTCCGAGCCGATGAACGCGCCGAGCAGGTCGTAGCCCGGGTCCCGGTCCGACAGCGCTACGATCTCCCCGTCCGGCGTGACGATCTCGGCGGCGAGCACGTGGTTGACCGTGAAGCCGTACTTGAGGCAGTGCGCGCCGCCCGAGTTCTCCGCCACGTTGCCGCCGATCGAGCAGACCTGCTGGCTGGAGGGGTCGGGGGCGTAGTAGTACCCCCGGTCGCGGACCGCCTCGGTGATCGCCAGGTTCGTCACCCCGGGCTCCACCACGGCCCGGCGGTTCGGGATGTCGATCTCCAGGATCCGCCGCATGCGGGAGGTGACGATCAGCACGCCGTCCGTGCGGGGGAGGGCGCCGCCCGACAGGCCGGTGCCCGACCCGCGGGCGACGAACGGCACGCCGTGCTCGCCGCACAGCCGCACGACCGCGGCGACCTGCTCGGCCGCCTCCGGCAGCACGACCACCCCGGGCGTCGCCCGGTGGTGGGTCAGCCCGTCGCACTCGTAGGTGCGCAGCCGCACGGGGTCGGTGACGACGGCGTCCGGCGGGAGCACGGCCGCCAGCCGTGCCGTCAGCCGTTCGAGCTCGGACATCGGCTCCCGCTTCCCCTCACATCGTCACGGCATCCGCTCGTACGCAGGAAGCGTAAGGAACTCCGCGAAGTCGTCGTCAAGGGCGACCTCCTTGAACAGCGCCGTGGCCTGCGTGTAGAGCTTCTCGTCGTAGCCCGGCTCGGCGGCGATCCCGGCCAGCTCCTCCTCGATGATCCGCTCGGCGAGCTCCCGTGTCACCACCGCGCCGGTGTCGGCCAGCGTGATGTCGTTGTGGATCCACTGCCAGACCTGCGAGCGGGAGATCTCGGCCGTCGCCGCGTCCTCCATCAGGTTGTGGATCGCCGCGGCGCCGTTGCCGCCCATCCAGGCCGCCAGGTAGCGCAGGCCGACGTCCACGTTGCTGCGCAGCCCGGCCTCGGTGATCTCGCCGGGGGTCTTGGACACCGACAGCAGGTCCTCGGCCGTGACGTGGACGTCCTCGCGTAGCCGGTCGAGCTGGTTGGGCCGGCCGCCGAGCACACCGTCGAAGACCTCCCGGCAGATCGGCACGAGGTCGGGGTGGGCCACCCAGGAGCCGTCGAAGCCGTCGCCCGACTCGCGGGTCTTGTCGGCTCGCACCTTCTCCAGCGCGACCTTGTTGACCTCGGGGTCGCGGCGGGAGGGGATGAAGGCCGCCATGCCGCCGATCGCGTGCGCGCCGCGCTTGTGGCAGGTGCGCACGAGCAGTTCGGTGTAGGCCCGCATGAACGGCGCGGTCATCGTCACCGCGTTGCGCTCGGGCAGCAGGAACTCCCGCCCCCGGGTGCGGAACTTCTTGATGACGCTGAACAGGTAGTCCCAGCGGCCGGCGTTGAGGCCCGCGGAGTGCTCGCGCAGCTCGTAGAGGATCTCCTCCATCTCGAACGCGGCCGGGTAGGTCTCGATGAGTACGGTCGCCCGGATCGTCCCCTGGGGGACGCCGAGCAGCTCCTGGGCCCGGACGAACACGTCGTTCCAGAGGCGTGCCTCCAGGTGCGACTCCATCTTCGGCAGGTAGAAGTACGGCCCGCGGCCCTTGCCGATCTGCCGCTGCGCGCAGTGGAAGAAGTAGAGGCCGAAGTCGAGCAGCGACCCGGACATTCGCGCGCCGTCCACCAGGATGTGCTTTTCCGGCAGGTGCCAGCCGCGCGGGCGGACCACGATCGTGGCCAGCTCCTCGTCCGGGCGCAGCGCGTACGTCTTGCCGCCGGACTCGAAGTCGATCGTGCGGTCGAGGGCGTCGCGCAGGTTGAGCTGCCCGTTGATCGTGTTCTCCCAGGTCGGAGAGTTGGCGTCCTCGAAGTCGGCCAGCCAGACCTTGGCGCCGGAGTTGAGCGCGTTGATCGTCATCTTGCGGTCGACAGGCCCGGTGATCTCGACCCGGCGGTCCTCCAGCCCCGGGGCGGGCGGGGCGACCCGCCACTCGGACTCGCGGACGTGGGCGGTCCCGGGAAGGAAGTCGAGCATGCCGCCCGCGGACAGCTCCTCCTGCCGCGCCTGGCGCGCGGCGAGCAGTTCCCTGCGCCTGGGGTCGAACTCGCGCTGCAAGGTGGCCACGAAGCCGAGGGCCTCGGGAGTGAGGATCTCGTCGAACCGGTCCAGCAGGGGGCCTTTGATCTCGACGCCTTCCGTCATTTTCCACCTTCCGGAAAAATAGTTCTGAATCGTGGAATCGACGCTACTTCAGGAGGCGGCCGGGGGTCAACGCAAGGGATTCCTCAGGGGGTGGTCCGGGGATTCCCCGATGGGAGACGCCGCACGCATGGCCGAGGATCGGTGCATGAGACACAAGACGATGGCCGTCGCGGGGGCCGTCCTGGGCATGAGCCTGCTCGTCGCGGCGTGCGACGTGCGGATCGGCTTCGGCGGGCAGCAGGCCGTGGAGTCCTACGACGTGACGGACAAGGTGGCCGTCCTCGACGCCCGCACCGATTCCGGCGACGTCGTGGTGAACGAGAGCGACAGGTCCGGCGTCCACGTCACCGAGACCCTGCACTGGCGGGGGGACAAACCCGCGAACGGCCACTCCGTCGACGGGGACACGCTCACGCTGGCGTACAAGTGCGGCAACTGCTCGGTGGACTACAAGGTGGAGGTGCCGCGCGGTCTCACCGTCAAGATCCACACCGGATCGGGAGACGTCACGCTGCGCGACCTGACCGGCCAGGTGAACGCCTCCACCGGCTCGGGCGACGTCGACGCGCGGGGGCTCGCCGCCACGCAGGTCAACACCCGCACGGGCTCGGGGGACATCACCCTCAGGTTCTCGGCCGTCCCTACGGACGTGCAGGCCGTGACCGGGTCGGGCGACGGCCGGCTCTGGGTGCCGGACGGCGTCTACAACGTCAACGCGTCGACGGGAAGCGGCGACCGCAAGGTCGAGGTGGCGCACGACGCCTCGGCGCCGCACACGATCACGATCAGGACCGGATCGGGCGACGCCGAGGTGCACAAGCTGTGATCGCCGTCAGGCGAGCACCGGCTGGTTGGCGCGGAAGACGCCGTCGGGGTCGCGGCGGCGCTTGATCTCACGCAGCCGGGCCAGCGTGTCCGCGTCGAACGCGGAGGCGGCCTTCTCAGCGCCGTTCAGGTAGGTGAACGGCTTGCGGCCGGTCGTGTGCGGCGCCATCGCCCGCGCGATCTCCGACTGCCGCGCGGTGACCGCCTGCCCGCCCTCCGGCGACATGACCGGCCCGATCATGTTCAGCAGGTACGGCTCGGCGATGTGCCCGCACGCCCCGCCGCCGTCGGCGGGCCGGCTCAGCGCGCCGCCCAGGTGGCGCACCTGCACCGTGGTCAGGGGGGCGACGTCGCCCACGGCCGCGAGCAGGTCGTCCGCCACGGCGTCGCCGAGCCCGGTCAGCAGTTCGCCGCGGCCCGCGCCGGGCACCGGCTGCGTCGGCTCGGCGCAGATGCCGCCCAGGGCGTCCAGGGGCATCGCCGCACGGCTGTCGCTCAGCACGCCGGGGATGTCCTCGAACCGCCGGAGCAGATCGCGCCCCTCCTCCTCGCCGCCCAGGAACGTCGAGTCCACCGCGACCGCGGCGAGTCCGCGCAGCGGCTCGGGCACCTGGGGCACCGGCGGGAACTTCACCATCGCGAACCAGACGGTCAGCTCCGCGGGCGCCGCCGCGGTCACCTCCCGGTAGGCGGCGAGCACCTCGGGCGCCCGCTCGGCGGGCCACAGCATGCGCCCGCCGTACAGCAGCGGCGCCGGGTGCAGGTCCAGCTCCATCGCCGTCACCAGCGCGAAGTCGCCCCCGCCGCCGCGCAGCGCCCAGAACAGATCGGGGTCGGAATCGGCCGTGACGCGGGCCTGCGTGCCGTCGGCGCCGACCACCTCGAAGGAACGTACGGCGCCGGCCGCCCAGCCGTGCCTGCGGGCGAACCATCCGAGTCCGCCACCGAGGGTGTAGCCGGTGACGCTGACGACGGGAGAGCTGCCGGGCAGGCCGGTCAGCCCGTGCTTGCCGGTCGCGGTCAGCAACTCGCCCCACTGCACGCCGGCCTCGACGCGGGCGGTCCGCCGCTCCGGCAGGACCTCCATGCCGCGCAACCGTCCGGTGCGCAGCAGGATCGTCCCGTCGAGGCGGGTGGTGGCGCCGTGTCCGCTCGGCTGCGCCGCGACGGCGAGGCCGGCCAGCCTCGCGCAGCGGACCACGGCGGCGGCGTCGGCCGCGTCCTCGACCTCCACGACCGCGGCCACCCGCTGGTCGACCGCCCGGTTCCACGGCAGCCGCGCGGTCTCGAAGCCGTCGTCGCCGGGGACGAGGACCTGCCCGCGTACCGTACGGCGAAGGTCGGTTCCCAGGGTTGTCACGTTCTCCTCCTGCTTCACGTGTTTCGGGTCGATTCAGAGCATGAAGCAAAAGGTTTGCGATCGATTAGGAATCGGCCAGGAACGGGCTAGTTGTCCTGCCGGCCGGGCACCTTTGGTGCCGAGTTCCACCGCCGTCGATACGAATTCTTCACCTGTCGATGGAGGCGCGGAGAGGAGGTTTGGGGCAGATGACCGTTTAAGCCCGATGCTGATTGGCGCCCACGTGAACCGAGCCGGAATATGGCCGATCAACACCCGCCTGTCGCTGATCACCGGCGGGAGTGTGGCCGTCCTGTGCCTTCTGTTCTCCGCTGTCCTGATGTTCGCACTCCACCGGCTGAACACCCATAACCTCATCAGGGAGGCGACCGCCGCCGGCGACCTCATCGCGTACCGTCTGGACCGGGGAGGGGTCGACAACCCGCTTCCGTCGATCTCGCCCACCCTGATCCGCCCCATCCAGGTCGTCGATCCCGACGGCAGGGTCGTCGCGGCGACCGCGGACCTGCAGGGCAGGCCGCCGATGGCCCGGTTCCTGCCGAAGGCCCCCCGCCGGAGTACGATCGGCGTCGTATGCGACCACGTCTTCGGTCCCGACCGGTGCGAGATCGTGGTCGCGCAGCAGGTCTACCGCAACGGCACGTGGACCGTCTACAGCGCGGTGCCGACGGTTCCGTTCTACGTCTATCCGAGTCTGGTGGCACTGCTGATCGGCGGGACCGTCGTCGCCACCACCGCCGTCGTGTACGGCGTCCACCGGGTCGTACGCCACTCTCTCCAGCCGGTCGACGCGATCCGCACCCAGCTCGACGAGATCCACAAAACCACCCTCGCCCGCAGGGTTCCGGTGTACGTCGAGAAGGACGAGATCCGTCACCTGGCGGAGAGCGTGAACTACACGCTGGACCGGCTCGAGAGCGCGTTCGAGGAGCTGCGCCGCTTCACCGCCGACGCCTCTCACGAGCTCCGCAGCCCGATCACCGCCATCCGTACGCAGATCGAGAGCGCGATGCTCGCACCGGAGGACACCGACCTGAACACGCTGGGACGGGATGTCCTGCGGAGCCTGGACCGGCTCCAGGCGATCGCGGCCGACCTGCGCACGCTCACCCGGCTGGACGAGTGTGCGCCGGGCGAGCGCGAGCGGCTCGATCTGAGCGAACTCGTCGCCGCCCAGCTGAACGCCCGCCGGCCCACGCGGAACGTCGTCCGTCGTCTCGAGAGCGGTGTGACGGTCACGGGCGACCGGGCCCGGCTCGACCGGCTGATCGCGAGCCTGCTCGACAACGCCGAACGGCGTGCGGAGTCCAGGCTGACGGTCTCCGTGCGGTGGGAGGCGCCTGTCGACGGCGATCCCCGGTTCCGAGCGGGGGCCGCCGTGCTGGAGGTGCTCAACGACGGCGCGGTCGGCGGTCGCGATCGCAGCGGGACGAGCGTCCAGGGCTTCACCCGGCTCGACGCGGCGGGCGGTGGGAGCGCCGGGGGCGCCGGGCTCGGGCTGCCCATCGCCCGCCAGATCGCGGAGAGCCACGGCGGCGCGCTGATGATCACGAACAGTCCCCGGGGCGCCTGCTTCCTGCTCCTGCTTCCGCCGGCCTCGCCGGGCTGAACCCCCGCGTCCGCGCGACCCGTGCCCGAGTCGCTCCCGGGGCGAGGCCCGTGCTCAACGTGGCCGGCGTCACATGACCGGAAGCCGAACCCTCAGCGCCTACGGTCGGGCGACAAGCCTGGTCGGCAGCGGGCGAATCCGGCAATACGCTACGAAGCGTTCACTCCGTCCCCGAGAGGAACGATGGACTTTCGCCTGTTCGGCCCGCTCGAGGTCACCGACGCCACCGGCCGGGCCGTCGACCTCGGCACGCCCAAGCAGCGGGCCGTGCTGGCCATGCTCGCGCTGGAGCCGGGCCGCGTGGTCTCCCTCGACCGCCTCATCGACGAGCTCTGGTCGGGGGAGGCGCCGTCGAGCGCGACCGGGACGCTGCAGGCGTACGTCTCCCAGCTCCGCCGGGCGCTCGAACCCGGCCGGCCGCCGCGTACGCCGCCGAAGGTGCTGGTCACCCGCGAGCCCGGCTACCTGCTGGCGGTGGCGCCCGGCCAGGTGGACCTGGTCCGCTTCACCGCGCTGGCCGAGGACGGCGGGCGGGCGCTCGCCCGGGGCGAGCACGTCGCCGCGGCCGAGTCGCTGCGCGGCGCGCTGGAGACGTGGCGGGGCGAGCCGCTCGCCGAGTTCGCCGCGTACGAGTTCGCCCAGCCGGTCGTCGCACGGCTGACCGAGCTGCGCGCCACGGCCACCGAGAACTGGTTCGAGGCCCGGTTGGCGCTCGGCGACGCGGGATCGTGCGTGCCCGACCTCGAACGCCTGGTGGAGGACCATCCCTACCGGGAGCGGCTGTGGAGCCTGCTCGTGCTCGCCCTCTACCGGTCCGGACGGCAGGCCGACGCCCTCGCCGCGCTGCGCAGGGTCAGGGCGCTGCTCGCCGGGGAACTGGGCCTGGAGCCCGGCCCCGAGCTGCGGCGGCTCGAGCAGGCCGTCTTCGACCAGTCGCCGGACCTCGACGGCCCCGGGCCGGTCCTGCTCGCCCCCGCCGCCGCGCCGATGACGGCCGTCCCGCCCGGGACCGCGCCGCGACCGGTCGTCGACGACGGGCTCGTCGCCCGGCGCGAGCAGCTCGGACGCGTGGCCGCCCGCCTGGCCGAGGCACGCCGAGGCCGGGGCGGCGTGCTGCTGGTCGCCGGGGAGGCGGGCATCGGCAAGACCCGCCTCGCGGAGGCCGCGGCCGACGAGGCGGCCGCCCTGGGGATGGCGGTCGCCTGGGGCCGCTGCGCCGAGGACACCGGCGCCCCCGCCTTCTGGCCCTGGCTGCGGGTGCTGCGCGACCTCGGCCCCGACGCGGCGGACGCGCTGGCCGCCCTGTCCGGGGGCTCGCCGGGACGGACACCGGGCGGTGACCCGGGCGCCGCGCTGTTCGAACTGCACGAGCGGGTGACCGCAGCCCTTCGGACGGCGGGGCCGTCGCTCGTCGTCCTCGACGACCTGCACTGGGCGGACGCGTCGTCCCTGCGCCTGCTCGCGTTCGCGGCCGGGGAGCTGCACCGGTCGCCGGTGCTGGTGCTGGCGACGATCCGGCCTGAGCCTGGCGGCGACCCCGAGCAACTGGGCGACACGCTGGCCGCGCTCGCCCGCGAACGCGGCGCGGAGCGCCTCACGCTGCCGCCGTTCACCCGGGAGGAGGTGGCCGCCTACCTGGCCGGGCGCGACCTGCAGGACACGCGGCTCGCCGCGCTGCTGCACGAGCGCACCGGGGGCAATCCCTTCTATATGGGCGAGCTGATCCGGCTGCTGGGCAGCGAGCACCGGCTCGACGCCGCCTCGGTCGGAGTGCCCGACGGGGTGCGCGAGGTCATCGGCCGCCGCGTCGCGCGGCTGCCGGAGGACACCCGTGCGCTGCTGGAGGCGGCCGCCGTACTCGGCCGCGAGGTGAGCCTCGACGCGCTGGAGGCGGCTTGCGGCGTGGGCGCGGAGGAGGCGATGCTGCGGCTCGAACCGGCCGTGGCGACGGGGCTGCTCGTCGAGGCGCCCGGCTTCGACTACCGGTTCTCGCACGCCCTCGTCCGCGACGCCCTCTACGCCGGTCTCGGCCGGGTGCGCGCGGCGCGGCTGCACCTGCGAACAGGGGAGGCGCTGGAGACGCTTCCGGGGGTCGAGGCGTCCGTGCTCGCCTACCACTTCGTGGCGGCCGCCCGGGCGGGCGGCGCCGCCAAGGCGGTGGAGTACGCCGTCCTGGCCGCCCGGCAGGCCGCCGCCGGCTGCGCGTACGACGAGGCGGTGGAGTGGTGGGGCAGGGCCCTCGCCGCCCTCGGCCCGGCGGACCCGGCCCGGAGGTGCGCGCTGCTGGTGCGCCGCGGCGAGGCGCTGCGCGCGGTCGGCGACGTGGCCGGGGCGAGGTCGGCCCTGCAGGAGGCGATCGGTCTCGCCGCCGGGAGCGGCGAACGCGCGACGCTGATCGAGGCCGTCACCGTGTTCGGCGGCATGGCCGTGTGGAACTGGCGCCACTACGGCGTCGTGGACGGCGAGTCGGTCGCCCTGCTGGAGGGCCTGCTGAAGGAGCCGCTCGGCGACGCGGAGCGGGCCACCCTGCTGGGCACCCTGGGCCTGGAGCTGTACTACTCGCCGCGCAGGGCCGAAGGGGAGCGGCTGGCGGCCGACGGCGTGCGGCTCGCCCGCCGCACCGGCGACCCCCGCCTGCTGGCCCGCTCGCTCAACAACTACGTGATGGCCGCCTGGGTCTCCGAGCGGGAGGACGAGCGCCGCCGGGCGGTCGAGGAGATGCTCGCCCTTCCTCTGGACGCGACGGCGGAGGCCGTCGCCCGGGTCTTCCGCATGGCGCACCTGCTGCGGGCGGGCGAGCTCGCGGAGTGGGACCGCGACCTTACCCGCTGCGTGCGGCTGGCGGACGAGATCAGGCGGCCAGAGATGACCGGGATGGCGCGGATCGCCGAGGCCGCCGGCCGCACGATGCGCGGCGACTGGGCGGAGGCCGAACGCCTCGCGGAGGAGTTCACCGCGCTCATCGCGGGGTTCAGCATGTGGGGGCTCGACTACCCCGGCCTGATCACCCTTTACACCTGCCGCCGCGGGCAGGGCCGGGTGGACGAGCTGGCCGACCGGCTCGTGTCCCGGGCGCACGACCCCGACATGGTGCCGCTGCGCGCGGTCGCCGTGCTGGCCGCCCTCGACGCGGGCGACACGGCGCTCGCCCGGCGGCTGGCGGAGCGCTGGAGCGGCGACATCCGCGACGACTGGACCGCCGAGTTCCTCGTCGTCGTGTGGGGTCATGTGGCCGCCCGGCTCGGCGTGCCCGACCCCGCCGCCCTCTACCGGAGGCTCGCGCCGTACGGGGACCGGCTCGTGGTCAGCGGCATGGGCGGCGCCGGCTGGGGCTCCACCCACCTGGTCCTGGCCGAGCTGGCGGACGCCACGGGCGAGCGCGGCCTCGCCCTGCGCCACGCGCGCCGGGCCCACGGGACGCACCTGAGCCTGGGGCTGGACCACTGGGCGGGGGAGAGCAGCCGGCTCCTCGCCGAACTGGACGGATGAGCCGCCGTCACCCGAGGACGGGGTGGTTGCCGAGGATCACGCCGTGCGGGTCGCGGCGGCGCTTGATCTCGCGCAGGCGGGCCAGGATCTCGGCCGGGAAGGCGGACGCCGCCGGCTCCCCGTGGCCGAGGAAGGTGAAGGGCGTGCGGCCGCTCGCGACCCCCGCCACCGCGTCGGCGACGGCCGACTGCCGCCTCTGGATCGCCTCCGCCATGCCGGGCGCCGCGAGGACGCCGAGCGTGCTCAGCAGGTAGGGCTCCGCGATCTGGCCGCAGGCGCCGCCCTTCTCGTCCACGCGGGCCAGCGCCCCGCCGAGGTGGCGGATCTGCACGTAGGCGAGCGGCGCGATGGTGCCGGGACCGGCGGCGGCCAGCAGCGCCGTCGCGTCGGCGTCGCCGAGCCCGGTGAGCAGCTCGGAGCGCAGCATCGCGGGCGTGGGGTCGGTCGGCTCGGCGCAGATGTCCGCGAGGTTCGCCACGGGCATCGGGCCGCGCGTGTCGAAGACGGGCTCGGGAATCCGGTCGAACCGGTGCAGCAGGGCCCGCGCCTCGTCCGGGTCGCCGAGGTAGGTGACGTCGATCGTCACGGCCGACAGGCCGCGCAGCGGCTCGGGCAGCTCGGGCAGCGGCGGGAACTGCAGCAGGTGGAACCAGACCGTCAGCTCCTCGGGCGCCTCGGCCGTGGTGGCGCGGAAGGCGGCCAGCACCTCCGCGGCCCGCCTGGCAGGCCACAGGATCCGCCCGCCGTACAGCACCGGCGCCGGGTGCAGGTCGAACTCCATCGCGGTCACCACCGCGAAGTCGCCCCCGCCGCCGCGCAGCGCCCAGAACAGCTCGGGGTCGCTGCCGGCCGTGACGGTCGCGTGCTCGCCGGAGGCGTCCACGACCTCGAACGCGCGCACGCTGTCGGCGGCGAAGCCGTACCTGCGCCCGAACCAGCTCAGGCCCCCGCCCAGGGTGAACCCGGTGGCGCTGACGGCCCCCGTGCTGCCCGCCAGCGGCGTCAGCCCGTGCTCGCCCGCCGCCGTGAGCACCTCGCCCCAGGAGACGCCGGCCTCCACCCGGGCCACCCGCTCAGCCGGCCGTACGGTCAGGCCGCGTAGCGCCGTCGTGCGCAGCAGGATCGCGTCGTCGAAGGCGTCGGGGGCGTGCCCGTTCGCCTGGGTCGCGACGCGCAGCCCGGCGAGGCCCGCGTAGCCGACCACGGCCGCGACGTCGTGCGCGTCCCGCGCCTCGACGACCGCCGCGACCCGCTGGTCGACGGCCATGTCCCAGGGGCGCCGGCTCTCGTCGAAGCCCTCGTCGCCCCGCACCAGCACCCGGCCGCGCGCCACCCGGCGGAGATCGGCGCCGAGCGCCTTCACCTGGTCCATCTCTTCTCCTCCCCATCGTGGGTTCCTCGTGCGGGACCACCGTGGAACACAGGGATCGGAGCCTGCATGGGCGTGGCTTGGAGACCGTCCAAGTCGCCCCCAAGTGGACCGTTCCGGTGGGGGTCGTCCCGGCTCTACGCTTGCCGCAGCTATCAGAGGGGTTTTCGGTCATGAACTCGCTGTCCTTCCGGCTGCTCGGCCCCTTCGAGGTCACCGGCGGCGACGGCCGCGTCATCGACCTCGGCCCGCGCAAGCAGCGGGCGGTGCTCGCCGTCCTCGCCCTGGAACCCGGCAGGATCGTCTCCCTCGACCGGCTGATCGACGAGCTGTGGGCGGACGAGCCGCCCTCCAGTGCCACCGCGACGCTGCAGTCGTACGTCTCGAACCTGCGCAAGGTGCTGGAGCCGGGACGCCGGCCGCGCACGCCCCCGGCCGTGCTGCTCACCCGCGAGCCCGGCTACCTGCTGTCCGTCGCGCCCGGCCAGGTCGACCTCGTGCGCTTCGTCTCCTGGGTGGAGGACGGCCGCAGGGCGCTCGCCCGGCGCGAGTACGCCGCGGTGCTCGGGCTGATCGACCGGGCGCTGGAGACGTGGCGGGGCGAGCCGCTCGCCGAGTTCGCGGCCTACGATTTCGCCCAGCCCGTCATCGCGCGCCTGTCCGAGCTGCGGGCGGTGGCGGTCGAGGACCGGTTCGAGGCCAGGCTCGCCATGGGCGACGGGCCCTCGTGCGTGGCCGACCTGGAGCGGCTGGTCGAGGGGTACCCCTACCGCGAGCGGCTGTGGAGCCTGCTCGTCCTCGCCCTCTACCGGTCGGGCAGGCAGACCGACGCGCTCGGTGCGCTGCGCCGGGTGCGGGCCCTGCTCGCCGAGGAGATGGGCCTGCAGCCCGGCCCCGAGCTGCGGCGGCTGGAGCAGGCCGTGCTGGAGCAGTCGCCGTCCCTGGACGCGCCCGCGCCCCTGGAAGCGCCCGCCGTCGCGCGGCCGGCCGCCCCGGAGGAGAGATCCCTCTCGGCGGCCGAGCCGCCGTCGTCCGCGGCCCTCGTCGCGCGCGAGCGCGAACTCGCCCGCCTCGGCGAACGGCTCGGCGCCGTACGGCGGGGCCGCGGCGGCGTGCTGCTGGTGACCGGCGAGCCGGGAATCGGCAAGACCAGGCTGGCCCAGCTCGCCGCCGAGGAGGCCGAGGCCCGTGGCGTCACGGTCGTCTGGGGCCGCTGCGTGGAGGCCGAGGCGGCCCCGCCGTTCTGGCCCTGGCTGCAGGCGCTGCGTGAGCTGGGGGAGCGGGGCCGGGCCGCCGCGCGGCTCCTCGCGGGCGAGGGCGACGCCGCCGCCGACCCCGAGGCCGCGCTCTTCGAGCTGTACGAGGGCGTGCTGGCCGCGCTCGCCCGATCCGGCACGCCGACGCTGGTGGTGCTGGACGACCTCCACGCGGCGGACGCCGCCTCGCTGCGGCTGCTCGCCTTCCTCGCCGCCGAGCTGCACCGCAGGCCCGTGCTGGTGCTGGCCACCGTACGGCCGGAGCCGGGCAGGGAGCCCGAGCGGCTGCGCGACACCCTCGCCGCCCTGACCCGCGAGCCCGGCACCGAGCGGCTCACCCTCGCGCCGTTCACCAAGGAGGAGGTCGGCGCGTTCCTGCGGCGGCACGACCTGACCGACCCCGCGCTCGCCGAGGTGCTCTACCGCCGCACCGGCGGCAACCCCTTCTACCTCGGCGAACTGCTGCGACTGCTCGGCAGCGAGCACCGGCTCGAGGACGCCGCGTCGCTGGGCGTGCCCGAAGGCGTCATGGAGGTCATCGAGCGGAGGGCCGCGCGGCTGCCCGAGCCCACCAGGGAGCTGCTGCGCCGCGCCGCCGTCCTGGGCCGCGACGTCAGCCTCGACGTGCTGGAGGCGCTCACGGAAACCCCCGCAGAGGAGGTGATGTCGCTGCTGGAGCCCGCCGTCGCCGCCGGCCTCCTCGCCGAGGCGCCGGGAGGCTTCGACTACCGCTTCTCGCACGCCCTGGTGCGTGACGCGCTCTACGCCGGGCTCGGCCGCCTGGAGAAGGCCAGGCTCCACCTGGGCGTGGCGGAGGCCCTGGAGTCCCTGCCGACGGCGCCGCCCGGCGGCGACAAAGCGGCGCGCCTGCCCGTCCTCGCCCACCACTTCGCCATGGCGGCGCGGGTCGGGGGAGCGGACAAGGCCGTCGGCTACGCCGCCAGGGCGGCCAGGCAGGCGACCGCGCAGCGCGCGTACGACGAGGCGGTCGAGCTGTGGGACAAGGCGCTGCTCGCCCTCGGCACGCGCGACCCGGCCAGGCGGTGCCGCCTGCTGATCGAGCTGGGCCGGTCGCTGCGCGTGGTCGGGGACGCCGTACGGGCTCGGGCGGCACTCGAGGAGGCCATCGAGCTGGCGGAGGACATGGCCGACCGGGAGGCCCTGGTGGAGGCCGTGGCGGTGTTCGGCACCCTCAGCGTCTGGAACTGGCGGTCGTACGGAGTGGTCGACGACCACACGGTCGCCCTCATCGAGAACCTGCTGGAGGGCCCCCTGGACGACGCCCATCGGGCGGCGCTGCTCGGCACTCTCGGCATCGAGCTCAACTACGGGCCTCGCCGGGCCGAAGGCGAGGCGATGGTGGCGGAGGCCGTGGAGATCGCCCGCGGGGTCGGCGACCCGGCCCTGCTCCTCCAGGTGCTCAACAACTACATGATCGCGTCCTGGGTGCCGGAGCGGGAGAACGAGCGGCGCCGTGCCGCCGAGGAGATGCTCGCGGTGCCGGATCTTCCCGCCGCGGCTGAGATCGTGGCCCGGGTGCACCGGATGGCGTGCCTGTTCAGGGCGGGGGAGCTGACCGAGTGGGAGCGGGATCTGGCCCGCGCCGAGCATCTGCTGCAGGAGGTCAGGAGATCTGAGCTGACGGCCATGGTGCGCATCGCCGAGGCCGCGCGGCTGACCCTGGACGGCCGCTGGGACGAGGTCGAGCGCCTCGTCGGCGAGCTCGGCGAGGTCTTCGGCGACAGCAGCATGTGGGGCCTGGGCGTCGTGCGGCCGACCATGCTCTACGCCTGCCGCCGGGGACAGGGCAGGGTCGCCGAAATCCTCGAGGAGGTCATCGCGGCGGCGTCGCAGCCGCACAACGACCCGCTGCGTCCCATAGCCGTGCTCGCGGCGCTCGACGTGGGCGATCGTGAGCTGGCCGGGAACCTGATCGCCCGATGGGGCACGACCGTCCCCGACGACTGGTCGGGGGAGTTCGTCGCCGTCGTCTGGTCGTACGTCGCGGCCCAACTCGGAGTCCCCGACCCCTCGGGCCTGTACGCCAGGCTGGCGCCGTACGCGGATCGGCTGGCCCTGCACGGCAGCGGCACGGTCGGCTGGGGCTCGATCCACCAGGCGCTGGCGATGTTGTCGATGGCCATGGGCGAGCGGGAGCGGGCCCTGGACCACGCGCGCCGGGCCCACGAGATCCACACCCGCCTGGGGCTGGACTACTGGGCGGAGCGGAGCGCGCGACTCCTGGCCGAACTGCGCGTATAAGGGAGTGCGTACGTCCCGGGGTCGTGTCACCATCGACGGAAGGCACCCGGGAGCCGGGAAGGCATCGGGGTGTCCGACTGTTCTGTCTAGTAGAGATGACATATATGCGAAACGAGCCCGAAGACCTCGCCGTAGGCGATTACGAACTGGAAGAGCGCCAGGCGCTCCGCCGCGTAGCGGGTCTGTCGACAGAGCTCGAAGACATCACCGAAGTCGAGTACCGGCAGCTCCGGCTGGAGCGCGTCGTCCTGGTCGGCGTCTGGGCGGGCGGCACGGCCCTGGAGGCGGAGAACTCGCTGCAGGAGCTGAAGCTGCTGGCCGAGACCGCCGGATCGCAGGTGCTGGAGGGCCTGATCCAGCGTCGCGACCGGCCCGACCCCGCCACCTACATCGGATCGGGTAAGGCGATCGAGCTGCGGGACATCGTGGCCGCCGGCGGCGCCGACACCGTGATCTGCGACGGTGAGCTGACCCCCGGTCAGCTCCGCCAGCTCGAAGAGGTCGTGAAGGTCAAGGTCATCGACCGGACCGCGCTGATCCTCGACATCTTCGCCCAGCACGCCAAGAGCCGCGAGGGCAAGGCCCAGGTCGAGCTGGCGCAGCTGCAGTACCTGCTGCCGCGCCTGCGAGGCTGGGGTGGCAATCTGTCCCGCCAGGTCGGCGGTCGCGCCGCGGGCGGCGTCGGCATCGGCGGCCGCGGCCCCGGTGAGACCAAGATCGAGCTGGACCGGCGGCGGATCCGCGAGCGGATGGCCAAGCTGCGGCGGCAGATCAAGGAGATGTCGACCGCACGGCAGACCATGCGGCACCGTCGGCAGGCCCGCGAGGTGCCGGCCGTGGCGATCGCCGGATACACCAACGCCGGCAAGTCGTCGCTGCTCAACCGGCTCACCGGCGCGGGAGTTCTGGTCGAGGACGCGCTGTTCGCGACCCTCGACCCCACCGTGCGCAAGGCCCGCACGCCCGAGGGCCGCCTGTTCACGCTGGCCGACACGGTCGGTTTCGTCCGGCACCTGCCCCACCAGCTCGTCGAGGCGTTCCGCTCGACGCTGGAGGAGGTGGCGGACGCCGACCTGATCCTCCACGTGGTGGACGGGTCGCATCCCGATCCCGAGTCGCAGATCGCGGCCGTCCGCGAGGTGCTGGCCGAGATCGAGGGCGCGCGGGACATCCCGGAGATCGTCGTCGTCAACAAGGCCGACGCCGCCGATCCCGTCGTGCTGACCCGGCTGACGATGAAGGAGCGGCACAGCGTCGTCGTCTCCGCCCGCACCGGGGCCGGGATCGGCGAGCTGATGTCCGTGATCGAGCGGGAGCTGCCCCGCCTCGACCACGAGGTCAGGCTGCTGGTGCCGTACGACAGGGGCGACCTGATCGCGCGGGCGCACAGCGAGGGCGAGGTCCTGTCGCTGGAGCACACCGGCGACGGCACGGTCCTGCACGCCCGGGTCTTCGCCGACCTGTACGCGGAGCTGGACCGGGTGGCCAAGCCCGTCGAGACCGTCTGACGCCTCTCACAGGCGGGCCACCTCCGGCGTGTCGGTGGCCCGCCAGCGGTTGCCCTTGCTACGATAAGGAAAGCCTAATGGGACCTTATGGCGTGGGTAACAACATGACACCAGGCAGTGCGGTCACCCTTTCCGAGGCGTTCGCGGACATCGGATCGGTCTCGTCGATCCTGATCTCGCCGCAGCGTGTGAGACGACTGATGCGCGGCGATGCGCATGAGACCGGCGTACGTTTCTGTCGCTAACCCTGTACATCAAGCCCACCTGTGAAATACCGTAACTGAACTGAATCGCCCGGGTTCGAGACCCCGGCGGTAGGGTCATCGCACAACATCGGTGCGCGATGAGGCAGGAGACCCCCCAATGACGTCCGGACGCGAAGCGGACCCGGCGGGCCAGGCGCCCGCAGGCGGGGGCCGTTCGTCGTCCCGGGGTGTTTGGCAGGTGATCGGATGACCGTTCGCCTTCTCACGAACATCGGCCGGCTCTGGACCGGGCACGATGTGTGCAGCAACGCGGCGATCCTGGTGCACAACGACCGGATCGCGTGGGTCGGCCGCGCCGCCGACCTCCCGCAGAGCGTTCCCGGCGTCGTGGACGACATCGTCGACGTCGACCACGTGGAGAACCTCGGCGGTGCGCTCGTCACGCCCGGCCTCATCGACGCGCACACCCACCCCGTCTACGCCGGCAACCGCTACGCCGAGATGGCGATGCGTTCCGGCGGGTCCAGCTCCTCGGCCATCGCGGCGGCGGGCGGCGGCATCGGCTCGACCGTCACCGTCACGCGTGGCACCGACCCCTGGACGCTGTGCAACGGGGTCCGCGAGCGGCTGCGCGAGTGGCTGCTCGGCGGCACCACGACCGTCGAGGCCAAGACCGGCTACCACCTGACCCGCGACGGCGAGCTGGCCGACGTGCGGCTGCTGCGCGAGCTCGAGAAAGAGCCGATGATGCCGCGGGTCCACGTCACGTTCATGGCCGCCCACGTGGTGCCGCCGGAATACTTCGGCCGCCAGCGCGACTACGTCGAGGCCGTGGCCTCGTGGTGCGCGGACGCCGCCGGCGCCGGGGCCGACAGCGTGGACGTCTACTGCGACGACGGTCACTTCACTGCCGAGGAGGCCCGCTGGGTGCTGGCCTCCGGCCGCAACGTCGGGCTGCTGCCGCGCATCCACGCGGGCGCCTACAACCGGCGCGGCGCCGTCCAGCTCGCGGCCGAGATGGGCTGCGCCTCCGCCGACCTGCTCCACCACGCCTCGGACGAGGACGTCGCCCTGATGGCGAGATACGGCGTGCCCGCCGTCGTCTGCCCGGGCGCGGCCCTGCAGGTGGGCCACCTCCCGCCGGTGCGCCGGATGCTGGCCCAGGGCGTCCCGGTGGCGCTCGGCAGCGACCACAACCCGGGCCACTGCGGCATCACCTCGATGTCCCTGGTCATCAGCCTCGCGGTGGCGGCGTTCGGGATGAGCGTCGGAGACGCTCTGCGGGCCGCCACGCTGGGCGGCGCCCAGGTCCTCGGCGCTCCCGACCGCGGCATCCTCGCTCCCGGCCGCCTCGCCGACATCGTCCAGTGGGACGCCGACCACGAGGGCGCGTTCGCCTGGTCGTTCGGCCTCAAGCCGCGTCGCGTCTGGCGGGGCGGCGTACCGGTCCAGTGACCGGTGTGGCCTGAACGTTCACGAAGAGGTTGCCGGGCGATCACCCTTGGGTAATCTCGCGATATGTCACCACCTGTCGCTGTCGTCACCGATTCCACGGCGTACCTGGGCGCCGAGGCGACCGGCAGATGGAACATCACCGTCGTACCGGTTCAGGTGATCCTGGGCGATCGCGAGATCGACGACGTGACCCCGTTCGACGCCGGTCTTCTCGCGCACGCCCTCAAGGGCCGCTCGCCGATCGTCACCTCCCGCCCGGCCCCCGAGCGCTTCGCCGACGCCTACCGGCGAGCCGCCGCGAACGGCGCCGCCGCGATCGTCTCCGTCCACCTGTCCGGCGCGCTGTCCGGCACCGCGGACTCCGCGCGACTCGCCGCGCGTGAGGCCCCCGTGCCGGTCGAGGTCGTCGACAGCGGGTCGATCGCCATGGGACTCGGCTTCGCGGTGCTGGCCGCCGCGCGGGCGGCCGTGGCGGGCGCCGCGGCCGCCGAGGTGGCCGACGTGGCCCGCCGGCGGGCCGCTGCCGCGAGCACGTTCTTCTACGTCGAGACGCTCGACTACCTGCGGCACGGCGGCCGCATCGGACGGGTGACCAACCTCCTGGGATCGGCGCTGTCGATCAAACCGCTGCTGCGCATGGCCGACGGCGAGATCGGCGTTCTGGAGAAGGTCCGCACCGGGAGCCGCGCCCTCGCCCGCCTGGAGGACCTGGCCGTCGAGGCGGCGGGGGACCGGCCGGTCGACGTGGCCGTGCAGCACCTGATGGCGGCCGAGCGGGCCGAGGCGCTGACCAAGGGCCTGACGGCACGGCTGCCCAGGCTCGTACGGATGTGGGTGGCCGAGGTCGGGCCTGTCCTCGGCGCTCACGTCGGCCCCGGCATGCTCGGCGTCACCGTCGCTCCCGCCGCCATGGACTGAGCGTCCGGGCAAGGCCGCCGCGCTGCTGTGCTGTGCTGTGCTGTGCTGCCCGGCCGTGCCACCGTGCCGCGCCGCTTGGCCGTGCCGTCGCGCTGTGCCGGGCCGCGCAAGCGCCGTGTCGCCGTGCCGCGCCGCGCCCTCCCGCCCTCGCCTGGCGGACCCTCCGGTGTTCGCGGGTTGTCCACAGAATCGCGTTCGGCAGCGGGCGGGGACCTGGCATGTCCCTACCGTCCATGGCGTGCGAAGCAAGGAGTCTCGCGGGGCCGTCCGCGGCGTCGTCGGCGAGTCCCGCCTGCGCGGGCTGTTGCGTCCGCTCGACCCGGTTCCCCCGTCCGCGCGCCTGCGGTCGACGCCGTCCCCGCCCGGGCCGCCGCCGTCGTTCGGCGCACCCCACCTCGTCCGTACGGAGACGTACGTGCCGGAGCATCCGACGGAGACCGAGGACGGCCCTTACCGGGAGGAGACCTCCGGCATGTCCGGCACGCCCGAAGAGGTCGCCGATCGGCGGGAGGGACGAGCGGACGAGCCGCGAACATCCGTGCGGGACCTGCGGACGCTCGGACGGGGGGCTCTCGGTCGTGCCCTGCCACGGCTCGACCCGGGCATGTCCGGGCTGCGGGTGCTGGTGGCCGCCGGGCTGCTCGCCGCGGTCGTCACCGGGATCCTGGCCTGGCGGTCGAGGCCGGTGGCCGAGCCCGTGGCCCCGCCGCTCCCGGCCGCCGCGGTTCGCGAGCTCGGCCCTGCCGCCGACCACGTCGCAGGCTCCGCCGCCGGCCCAATCGCGGCACCGGGTTCGGCCTCGCCCGCGACGTCGGGCCCCGCAGCCGATAGCGGGCCGGGCGCGACGGCCTACGTCGCGGGCGCCGGTGGTCCCATGGCCACGACCCCCGGTTCATCGGCGCGAGTCGTGGTTCACGTGACGGGCAAGGTCCGCAACCCGGGGGTGTTCGTCCTCGCGTCCGGCTCGCGGGTCGCCGACGCGATCGAGGCCGCGGGAGGTCTGCGGAAGGGCGCGAAACCGGATGGGATCAACCTGGCCCGGCGTCTGGTGGACGGTGAGCAGATCGTCGCCGGAAGCCCGGCGACGGCCGGCGCGGGCCCCGCTACCGGCCCTGAATCGGGCATGGCGCCGGGGGCACCGGGAGCCGGGGTGGTGAACCTCAACACCGCCACAGCCGAGCAACTCGACGCGCTGCCCGGGATCGGCGGCGTGATCGCGCAACGGATCGTCGACTACCGGGACGCGCACGGAGGCTTCCAGAGCGTCGACCAGTTGAAGGACGTCCCAGGCATCGGAGACAGGAAGTTCGCCGAGATGCGCGACAAGGTCTCCGTGTGACCACCGCCGGCTTTCCCCATGATCTCCCCGAGGCCCGCGACGAGCCGGGGCAGGACGAGCCGGGGCGTGAAGGATCGGGCAGCGACGAGCCGGGGCAGGATGAGCCGGGGCGCGGCAGGGCGGTCTCCGGTCCGGCGGCTCTGGCCGCTCCAGCGGTGGCCTCCTGGCTCACGGCACTCGTGCTGCTCGGCTGCCCCGCCGCCGCCGGAGCCGCCGTGGCGCTGGCCGCGGCTGTCGCGGGCGCCGTCACGTGGGCCGCGGCGCGGCGCCGCGACCAGGTGGCCGACCCCGACCAGGCGCCGGCAGGAGAGCACTCCGCCGCCGCGGGCGGGAAATGGGCAGGTGAGGCACCCCGCCACCGCTTGGGAGAGCAGCAGCGGTGGACGGGCGGGGCTGCCGCGAGGATCGCACTGGCGGTGCTCGCGTCCGTGGCCGTTACGGCCACGGTGACGGCGTTCACGGTCCACGCGGTGACGACCGGGCCGGTGCCGGACCTGGCCCGCCGGGACGTCACGGTGACCGCGGAGGCCGAGATCACCGACGATCCGCGCATCCGGCCGCACCAGGGCGGGGTGTCCCGGCGCGAGACGGCGGTCGTCCGGGCCCGGATGCTGCTGGTGTCGGCCGCTCGGGAGCGGTACGCCGTGGACGTGCCCGTCGTGCTGCTCGGTCCCGCCGACGGCTGGCGTCCGCTGTTGCCGAGCCAGCGGGTCAGGGTGCGCGGGCGGTTGCGCCCGGCCGAGCCGGGCGAGCCCGTCGCGGCCGTGATGCTCGTCCGGGGGCCGCCCGAGCCGATCGGCACGCCCTCGTCCGTGCAGCGTGCGGCCGGAGTGCTGCGCGCGGGGCTGCGCGAGGCGAGCGATGTGCTGCCGGACGATCAGCGCGGGCTGCTGCCCGGCCTGGTCGTCGGCGACGTGTCGCGGCTGGACGAGGAGGTCCGGCTCGACCTGGCGACGGCGGGGCTCGGCCACCTCACCGCCGTATCCGGCACCAACCTCGCGATCGTGGCGGGCGCCGTGCTGGTGCTCGGGCGCTTCGCCGGCCTGCCACTGGCCCTCAGGGCCGTCGTCGCGGTCGTCGCGATGATCGCGTTCGCGGTCGTGGCGAGGCCGTCGCCGAGCGTGCTGCGAGCCCTCGTCATGGGAACTGTCGCCGCCGTGGCCCTCGGCACCGGCCGCACCCGGGACGGCGTGGCCGCCCTGTCGGCGACCGTGCTGGGGCTGGTCGTGTTCGATCCAGGGCTGGCCCGGCAGTGGGGCTTCGCGCTGTCGGTGTTCGCGACCGGCGGCATCCTGGTCCTCGCGCCCCGGTGGCGGGACCGTCTGGCGGCGCGCCGGGTGCCCCGTCTGCTCGCCGAGGCCCTGGCCGTGACCGCTGCGGCGCAGGCGGCGGTCACGCCACTGCTGGTGCTGATGTCCGGGCGCCTCGACCTGGCCGCGATCCCGGCCAACCTGCTCGCGGAGCCCGCGGTGGCGCCCGCGACGGTGCTGGGGTTCGGGGCCGCCGTGATCGCCCCGGTGAGCATGGACCTGGCCCGGCTGCTGGTGCGCCCCGCCGGGTGGGCCGTGGGCTGGATCATCGCGGTGGCGCAGCGGGCTGCCGACCTTCCGTTCGCCTCGGCCCAGTGGCTCGGGGGAGCGGCGGGCGTCGCCGCGCTCGCGGCGGCGGCCGTCGCGGGATGGCTCGTCCTGCGGGGCCGTGCGCGAAGACGCCTGGTGGCGGCGCTCGCTGCGGGAGCGCTGCTCGCTGCCCTCGTGGCCATGCCGGTGGTGTCGCCCTGGCCGCCGACGGGATGGCTGCTGGTCGTCTGCGACGTCGGCCAGGGGGACGCCCTGGCGCTGGCGGCCGGTCCCGGCCGGGCCGTGGTGGTCGACGCCGGACCACAGCCGGGTCCGGCCGATCGGTGTCTGCGCGCTCTCGGAGTGCGGCAGGTGCCGCTCGTGGTCCTCACCCACCCTCACCTCGACCACGTCGGCGGGCTGCCGGGCGTGCTGCGCCGCCGCGCGGTGGGGGCGGTCGTCGTGAGCTCGCGCCGCGTGCCGGAGGGCGAGGCCGGTCGCGTCTCCACGCAGCTCAGGACGGCCCGGATCCCGGAATGGCAGGCGGTCCCCGGGATGCGGTGGCGATTCGGGCCGAGCGAGATCACGGTGCTCGCCCCCGAGCCCGGTGCGGCGCCGCAGGGCCCCGGCGAGGGGGCGACGGCCAACAACGCCAGCGTCGTCCTGCTGGTCCGCTGGTTCGGACCGCGCACCGCACCACGCGACCCGTCGGCGACACCAGGCGACCCACCCGGGGCACAGGACGCAGCCGCAGCGCCCGCAGCGCCCGCAGCGCCCGCAGCGCCGGGAGTGCCTGGAGTGTCGGGGACGCCGGCAGGGCCCGGAGCACGACCAGCATCCGGGTCGATTCTGGGGGCGGCCCTGCTCGCCGGTGACCTGGAGACGGAGGCGCAGGAAGCCCTGGTGCGGCGCGGCCTGCCACGGGTCGACGTGCTGAAAGTGCCCCATCACGGGTCGTCCCGGCAGGCACCGGCCTTCCTCGCCGCCACGGGCGCGCGGGCCGCCCTCATCAGCGTCGGCGCGGTCAACGACTACGGGCATCCCGCCCCGTTGACGCTGCGGCGCCTGAGCTGGCTCGGCATGCGCCCCTACCGCACCGACCTGTCGGGTGACATCGCCGTCGTCGCCACCCACAACGGCCTCGCCGTGGTCGTACGGGGCAAAGGAGCGCGAGCCAGGTGAGGGAGGCGTGGGGGCGGCGGCGGATGTGCCCCGGCCGCCTGGGCGTGGCATGCTGCCTGACATGGCGAACCCAGCACCTGTGACCCTGGTCGTCGGCGACGAGGAGTTCCTGGCCGATCGCGCCGTCGGCTCCATCGTGGCGGCGGTACGCGCCGAGGATCCGGGGGCGGAGCTGCGCGACCTTCAGGGGAGCAAGGTGGAGCCGGGGGAGCTGACCGGGCTCGCTTCCCCCTCGTTGTTCGGCGACCGGTCGATCATCGTGATCCGCGGGGCACAGGACCTCTCGAAGGACGTCATCGCCGAGATCCTGAAATACACCGCCCGTCCGGCCGACGACACGGTGCTGGTGCTGGCCCACCCCGGCGGGGTCAAGGGAAAGGCGCTGGTGGACGGCGTGAAGAAGGCGGGCGCCGACGTCGTGACCGTGGCCAAGGTGACCAAGGTGGGAGAGCGGCTCGACTTCATCAAGGCCGAGGTACGCAGGGAGGGCCGCTCGATCTCCGCCGCCGCCGCCCAGGCGCTGCTCGACGCCGTGGGCAGCGACCTGCGCGAGCTGGCGGCCGCCTGCGATCAGCTCGCCTTCGACACCGAGGGCAAGAACATCGACGAGGCGGCGGTCGCGAAGTACTACCGGGGACGCGCCGAGGTCAGCGGCTTCACCATCGCCGACCTGGCGATCGAGGGCCGCTTGGGTGAGGCGCTGGAACAGGTCCGGTGGGCCATCGCCACGGGTGTGGCTCCGGTGCTGATCGTCAGCGCGCTGGCGGGAGGCCTGCGCTCGCTCGCCAAGGTGGGCGGGGCGCCCCGCAACCTGCGCGGCGGCCAGCTCGCGAGCCATGTGGGCATGCCGCCCTGGAAGATCGACCGGGTGAAGCGCCAGCTGGCTGGCTGGGGGCCTGAGGGGATCTCCGCCGCCCTGCAGGCCGTGGCAACCGCCGACGAGCAGGTCAAGGGCGGCGGCACCGACCCTGCGTACGCGCTGGAGAAGGCCGTCCACACGATCGTGGCCAGTCGAAACAAACGCTGACTTCCGCCATCGGCTCGGGGTGTGGCCCGAGGGTGCCGAGGCGCCCGACCGGAGCCGGTCGCCAGGCCTGGTCCCGGGGCTCGCCGCCCCGTCTATCGGTCAGGGTGGCCGGGGTTCTCCATGCGGAGCAGCATCCGCTTGAGCAGCGCCGCGAGGACGTCCTGGTCGTCAGGTCCCAGGACGCCCACCATCGCGTCCTCGACCTCGCCGCGCAGGTCCATCGCCTTGAGCCAGATCGCGCGGCCCTCGCTCGTCAGCTCCACGTCCACCCGGCGGCGGTCCTCCACACTGCGGATGCGCCGGACGAGCCCCGCCTTCTCCAGGGTGTCCAGGCGGCCCGTCATGCCGGCGGGAGAGACCTTCAACTCGGCGGCGAGCTCCGACGGGGTGGCGCGGCCGCCTTCTCCCCGGGCGCCGAGCCAGTGAAGGGTCTCGTACTCGAAGTCCTGCAGGCCCACCGCGGCCAGCGCGCCGTCCTTCGCTTGGGCCAGGTGCTTCACCAGGAACTGCATGCGCGTGACGATCGCCTCCACGCGTTCGTCGAAGGGCGCCTTCCCGCGCCACCGCGCGATGTGCCGGTCCACCGAGTCGTCCACGGGGCAATCCTACGCCACATTAAAATACGTTGACGAAAGATTCGCTGACGAAATACCTTTCCTCGCATGATTGCACGTCTGGTCGCCGGGCGGACGGTCGCGGCGCTCGCCACCGCCCTCATCCCCACCGGGCTCACTCTCGCCGTCATCAGAGTGACCGGCTCCGCCCTCGATCTCGGCGTCGTCCTCGCCGCCGAGATGCTGCCCATGCTCCTGCTGCTCCCGGTCGGCGGAGTGTTCGCCGACCGCTTCCCGCCGAGGCGGGTGATCCTCGTGGCCGACCTGGTCCGCTGCGCCGCCCAGGTGGCGCTGGGGTCGCTGCTCCTCCTCGGGCACCCCGGTATCGCCGTGATGGCGGGACTCGCGGCGCTCACCGGAGCCGCGGTGGCCTTCGGCGTCCCGGCGGTGTCACCGCTGGTCGTCGGAGTGGTGCCGGCGGAGCGCCGGCTGCGGGTGAACGCCCACATCGGAGTGGCCGGCGGCCTCGCTCAGATCGCCAGCCCCGCGCTCGCCGGAGGCATGACGCTGTGGCTCGGCCCGGGCTGGTCCTTCCTGCTGACCGGGGTCCTGTTCGCGGGGTCCGCGGTCACGCTGGGCGGCCTGGTCACGGCTCCCCGGCCGGCGACCGAACGCGATCACTTCCTCGGTGACCTGCGGGAAGGGTGGCGCGAGGCACGTCGGCACCGCTGGTTCCTCGTCAGCGTGGCCGGGCACGGCGTCTGGCATCTCGGGGCGGGCGTCCTGCTGACCCTCGGCCCGGTCATCGCCGTACGCGAGCTGGGAGGGGAGGCCGTCTGGGTGGTCGTCGCGCAGGCGGGAACGGCGGCGGCGGTGCTCGGCGTCTTCGTCTCCCCCAGGCTGCCGATCCGGCGGCCCCTCGCCGTGGCGGCGGTCGGGGCGGCGGTCTACGCGTGCCCGCTCGTCGCCTTCGCGTTCCCCACGGCGTTTCCCGCGCCGGCCGTGGTCGTCACCGCCGCGTACGTCGTCGCCATGCTGGGCGTGGGGATGCTGACGCCGCTGTGGGAGACGGTCGTGCAACAGCGTGTGGAGCCTCAGGCCCTCGGCCGGGTGGACTCGTTCGACGCGCTCATCTCCTACGCGGCCCGGCCGCTCGGGCTCGCCGCGGCGGCGCCGATCGCCGCTTGGGCGGGCACCGCGCTTCCGCTGCTCACGGCCGCGGCGCTGGTGGCCGCGGTCAACCTGGCCGTGCTCGCCCTGCCCGAAGTCCGGCGGCGTTGGACGGAGGAGGCGGCGCAGTCGCCCGTGCCCGCCTGACGTCCTTCAGCGGGCACGCGAAAACGCCGCATCCCCCGCGAGGGGAGATGCGGCGTGCGCTGTGTGTGAACTACTTGGCGGCCTGCAGGGCGGCGGCGCGCTGGGCGATCGCCGACTTCCGGTTGGCGGCCTGGTTCTTGTGAATGACGCCCTTGCTGACGGCCTTGTCGAGCTGCCGGGACGCGGCCTTGAGCGCGACGAGGGCGTCGTCCACGTTGCCCTGGTCGGCGGCCTCGCGGAACTTGCGGACCGCGGTCTTCAGGGACGACTTGACGGCCTTGTTGCGCAGCCGACGCTTCTCGTTCTGCCGGTTACGCTTGATCTGGGACTTGATGTTCGCCACGAAGAAAGCCTCAGTGTTAAGTCTCGGTCGGATGGGGCGCGCGGGCTCGTGAGAGGGCGCGCCACACGCAGTTGGACAGGATACCAACAGCCCGGGCCGCCGCTCAAATTCACGACGACAGGGCCGCCCCCGCTCATGCTATCGCGGCGCGGCCGCCGCGGTCCGCACATCGGCCCGCCCGCCCGACGACTCCACGCTCCCTCCGGCGCCGCCGCGCACCCAGGCCCGCTCGTACTCCCTCCAGTCCTCCTCCGTGGCCGCGAAGTCGACGTACAGGGCCAGGCCGAACTCGGTGCGCGGGCCGTGCTCACTGAGCGCGAGCCGCGCGCCCTCGGCCGCGGCCTCGACGCTCTCCGCGTAGTCGAGGTACGCCACGCCGTGGTCGTGGTAGGCCGGAGCCCCGATGAGGAGGGTCTTGTCCTCGGGCACGAGGTCCAGGGCGAGCGAGGTCTGCCGCGCGACGTAGCCGCCGTACAGGGACGGCAGGGGCGTCCCCGAGTCGTACGTCATGATCGCGACCTGGTCGGTCAGGCCGACGACCCGGCGGAAGTAGTCCGGCGTCCAGTACTTGTCATGGCCGATCGCCAGGGCGGTGGGGGCGCGCAGGCCGGTCAGCGGCTCGATCTGCTGGGTGGCGACCGACAACGGCCGGGCGCCGATGGCCTGCCGCGTCTCGCGCAGGACGCTGAGGAACGGCTCGTCCCCGTCGGAGACCGGTTCGAAGTCGTAGTGGATCCCGTCGAAGCCGAGGGCGACCAGGTCACCGGCGCCCGCCACGACGCGGGCCCGCGTCGCCGTGTCGGCCAGGCTCAGGTGCTGCTTGCCGTTGTCGTTGACCGTCTGACCGAGCCAGGCCGACACTCGGACGCCGGGCAGGTTCTTCCGCCACCATTTCAGGAAATTTCTGGCATTGGCGTAGCGGTCGGGGGGCAGGGTCCCGTCGTACTTGAACGGCCCGCTGTGGACGTACACGTCCTTGATCCCGCTCGCGCGCAGCCGTACGGCGAGGGCCCGTACGTCGGCCTCGGTGCGGCGGCCGTCCACCCACGCGTGGCCCATCCACAGGGCGTCGTGGCCCGTGGTCCTGGCCCATCCGGCGGGCGTGCCGGCGAACTGCAGGCGCAGCGCGGCGGCGCCGGCCAGGGCGAGCACGAGCGGCACGGCCACTACGACGGCGGCTATTCGCAGAACACGTCTGGTGGTCAAGGCAAGCATCCGGACATGCCACCATGGAGGGTGGCTGGTCCGCCAGCCTCGGGAGGGCCCGCCGAGCGCGAGGCGAGGCGGACGGCCCGCCCGATCAGCAGTCAATCATCTTGTCGAAACGGACCTCGGTGCGCACTCAGCCTGGCCAGACCGACCCCGCGTTGATCCGCAACTTCTGCATCATCGCGCATATCGACCATGGCAAGTCGACACTCGCCGACCGGATGCTGCAGCTCACCGGTGTGGTGGACGACAGGTCGATGCGCGCACAGTACCTCGACCGCATGGACATCGAGCGGGAGCGGGGAATCACCATCAAGTCGCAGGCCGTGCGGCTCCCGTGGAACGGCCACGTCCTCAACATGATCGACACGCCCGGCCACGTGGACTTCACCTACGAGGTGTCCCGGTCGCTGGAAGCGTGCGAGGGCGCGATCCTGCTGGTCGACGCGGCGCAGGGCATCGAGGCCCAGACGCTGGCCAACCTCTACCTGGCCATGAACGCCGACCTCCACATCATCCCCGTGCTCAACAAGATCGACCTGCCCGCCGCGCAGCCGGACAAGTACGCCGAGGAGATCGCGGGCCTCATCGGCTGCGACCCCGGCGACGTGATGCGCGTGTCCGGCAAGACCGGCGAGGGGGTCAAGGAGCTGCTCGACCACGTCGTGGAGCACATCCCGGCGCCCGTCGGGAACACCGACGTCCCCGCCCGGGCGCTGATCTTCGACTCGGTGTACGACACCTATCGGGGCGTCGTGACGTACGTCAGGGTGGTCGACGGGCATCTGTCCAAGCGCGAGCGCGTGCTGATGATGTCCACCGGCGCACAGCACGAGCTGCTGGAGATCGGCGTCATCTCGCCCGAGCCCATGCCGTCCGACCGGGGGCTCGGCGTCGGCGAGGTGGGCTACCTGATCACCGGTGTGAAGGACGTGCGCCAGTCCCGCGTCGGTGACACGGTCACCAGCGCGGCCAAGCCCGCCGCGGAGGCCCTGGGCGGCTACGAGCACCCCAAGCCGATGGTCTACTCCGGGCTCTATCCGATCGACGGCGACGACTACCCCGAGCTGCGCGAGGCCCTCGACAAGCTGCGGCTGAACGACGCCGCGCTCGTGTACGAGCCGGAGACGTCGGCGGCGCTCGGCTTCGGCTTCCGCTGCGGCTTCCTCGGCCTGCTGCACATGGAGATCGTCCGGGAGCGGCTGGAGCGCGAGTTCAACCTGTCGCTGATCTCGACCTCGCCCAACGTCATCTACCGGGTGATCATGGAGGACGGCAAGGAGCACGTCGTCACCAACCCGTCGGAGTTCCCGGCCGGGAAGATCGACCAGATCTTCGAGCCGGTGGTGAAGGCCACGGTGCTCGCGCCGGCCGAGTTCATCGGCGCGATCATGGAGCTGTGCCAGGGCCGCCGCGGGCAGCTCCAGGGCATGGACTACCTGTCGGAGGACCGGGTCGAGATCCGCTACACGCTCCCGCTCGGCGAGATCATCTTCGACTTCTTCGACCAGCTGAAGTCGAAGACCCGCGGGTACGCCTCGCTCGACTACGAGCCGTCCGGCGAGCAGGAGGCCGACCTGGTCAAGGTGGACATCCTGCTGCAGGGCGAGACCGTGGACGCGTTCAGCGCGATCGTCCACCGCGAGAAGGCGTACGCCTACGGCGTGGAGATGGCCAAGAAGCTCAAGGAGCTCATCCCGCGGCAGCAGTTCGAGGTGCCCATCCAGGCCGCGATCGGCGCGCGCGTCATCGCCCGGGAGAACATCCGCGCCATCCGCAAGGACGTCCTCGCCAAGTGCTACGGCGGTGACATCAGCCGTAAGCGCAAGCTGCTGGAGAAGCAGAAGGAAGGCAAGAAGCGGATGAAGATGGTCGGCCGGGTGGAGGTCCCCCAGGAGGCCTTCGTCGCCGCCCTCTCGTCCGAGGCCCCGGACAAGAACAAGAAGTAGGCGTCCCTGGTTTGACCAGAACTTAATTGCAATCGCGGAGAAACATGACCCTCGGTTAACGTTTGGTCATGCGCATCCTCTCTGTGAACGTGGGCCGGGCCGTGGACGCCGAGTGGGCGGGCAACCTCCGGCGCACCGCCATCGACAAGCGGAAGATCGAGGGCCGGGTCGCCGTGCGCGAGAACGGTCTGGCGGGCGACGAGCGCGCCGACGTCGCCAACCACGGCCACCCGGACCAGGCGGTCTACGCCTACGCGCGGGAGGACTACGACTGGTGGGAGCCCCGCATGGGCCGCGACCTGCGCGACGGCCAGTTCGGGGAGAACCTCACGACGTCCGGGGCCGACGTGACCGGCGCGGTCCTCGGGGAGCGGTGGCGGGTCGGCACGGCCGTCCTGGAGGTGACCGCACCCCGCATCCCCTGCGTGGTGTTCCGCAACTGGCTGGACGAGCGCGGCTGGGTGAAGCGCTTCACCGAGGCGGGCCGCACCGGGGCGTACTTCCGGGTGCTCGAGCAGGGCGAGCTCGGCGCCGGCGACGAGATCGAGGTGCTCGACCGGCCCTCGGACAGCGTGACGATCGCCGAGTCGTTCCGGGCCTACCACGGCGACCGGGACCTGTTGCTGCGGATCCTCAGCGTCCCCGGCCACAGCGACAAGTGGGACCAGGTCGCCGAGCGCGTGCTCGCAGACCGCAGCGGCGTTGTCGCATCCTGATCACGAACTGCCCGCGGCCCTCGGTTCCGCCCGTGGAGCGATCTACCGTGGCCGTATGAGACGGCTCACGGGTCTGCTCGCGGCCGGGTTGATCGCCTTCGGGGCGACCGGCTGCACCGTCCCCATCAACGGGATCACGGGCGTCGGCGTCGACCAGGACGGTAACCTCGTCATCGTCCTGGCCTGGTGCGGGCGGCAGCCGGACGGCGTGACCGTCTACCACGACCGATACCCGGAGGACCCCACTCCCGCGACGTACGACCCCGACGCGAGCGGGCCGCCCAATCCCACCATCGACGACGCCTCCTATCTGGCTCCCCAGGTGACGGGTGAGACGGCGTCCTTCCGGCTCGACGCACCCGGCGACGGCTGGCGGGCCGAGCAGGAGATCCCGTCGTTCGACCCGGCCATCACCTACACGGCGTACGGCTGGACGCAGGACAACAGCTATTCGACCGCGCACATCGAGTTCCAGCTCGGCGACGCGGACAAGCTCAGGCGCAAACCGGGCACGGTGCTCGTCAACGATTACGACGACAGGACGGACAAGGTCGTCGACGTGCTGATCCCGCGGGCCGAGTTCGACCGGCAAGGACGGACGAAGTACTGCGAGGACTAGGCGAACCGCGTGAGGAGCCGGTCAGCATCCGTTTCCCGCCCGGCCAGGGGAAGGCCGGGACGCGCGCGTTGAGCACGGCGTAGCCGTGCAGGCCCACCCACATCGCGGTGGCGTCGAGTTCAGGGGAGTCGCCGCTGCCGGCGACGGCGGCGACGAGCCGGCCGAACGCCTGCACCACCACGGACAGGCACGAACTCGTGTCGGAGTTCTTCGCGGTCCGCACCGGAAGCGAGCCGCCCCAGGCGGCCTTCGGCGCCTACTGGACGGGCCTCGGACTCGACGGGTCTCCGTTCGGGCCGGACAACCCGAAGGTCCCGCGGAACGCGTGCCCAGGCAAGGAAGCTACGCGGGCAGGAGGCTGACGTCGCCGGAACCCGCGCGGGCCACGACCTTGTGCGGTGAGTTCTGATCGGTCGTCACCGAGACTGTCACGTCTCCCGACTTCGCCTCGGCGTCCACGTCGTACGGCCCGCCGGGAAGCGTGATCTTCGCGGTTCCCGAGCCGGTTAACAGGTCGATGCTGTCGGGAGCGGTGGCGTACTTCAGCGTGGTGTCGCCCGAGCCCGCCTCGACCGTGAGATCCGTGCCCGTCAGCCCGGCTCCCTCCAGGTTCCCGGAGCCCACCTTGACCTTGATCGGATTGCTCAGGGCTCTGAGGTGGATGTCGCCGGATCCGGTCTCCAGCTCTGTCCGCATGCCCTTGGGTACGTGGACCTTGTAGTCCACCGAGCAGTTGTCCATGGCGTGCGGGCAGTCGTACGTCATCACGAGAGCATCGCCATCCACGTGGTGCTCGGTGGTGGGCTTACTCGAGGACCAGTGGAGGGTCTCGCTCACTGTGACGACGTTGCCGGCCGCTTCACTGATCACGATGTCACCCGCACCGCCCACCACGACCAGCCTGGCCACCTTCTCTTTCACCTCGTAATCGAGGGTCGCCTGGTTGGCTGCCTGCGTGATGTCCCGCAAACCGCATCCGGTCAACAACGCCGCAGTCGCCAGCAGGCCGCCCGCCATCACCATCATCCTCACGAAGAGGATCATGCCGTCCCGAAAGGGGCTGCCGCAGTAGGGCCTACCCCCGTATGTCCGCTAAGGCATTCCCGACCCCTTGAGTCCGATGCGAGTGCCAGGTGGTGCCGTGGGGGCCCACCCGGCCCCCACGACACGGCCGGCCAGCGCGGGATGGAGGGCGGTGGTGGGTTGCCGTCGGCGGTCACGCCGGTCCAGCCCTGCGGAGACCGATCCTTGCGGATTTCGAACACTGCAACCCCTGAACAGATCAGGTGTTGCAACGATCCTTAGAACCTAAGGAATTGGGGGCCTTCAGCCTTCTATCGGTTGTCAGCGAGACGATGGAAGGCGCACCAAGCGTGGACGCCGGCGAGCCGAGGGCAGTAGCTTTCCGCCGTGGCGCCGCCGGCCCAACCGCTTCGCGGCCCTTCTGGGTGCCTACGGCATCGCGCCGGCCGCGCCACTCTCGGCTGCACGCCCGCCCGTCAGTGCGGCCTGCCGCCAAAGGACCAGTAATGACGTGCACCGATCTTGCTTAGCTCCGGCCGTGGGCCTTTCCCCGGGGGTATGAGGCGCACATCCCGGCAGAACCGGACAAGCGACGGCGAACGCCCGTCACTGAAGAAGAAGGTGCTACCAAGTTGTACCGCTACGCTGCACGGAATTCGCGCCACGCCGTGCTCCTGACGACCCGGCGGCTGGCCCTGACCACGCTTGTGATCACGGCGGCAGGGATTTCCGCCGCGCAGCCGTCGAACGCCCGCGTCACTGCCCACCACGCGGTGCTCGAAGTACATCACCGCCCTGGCCCCGGCGGAGGCGGAGGTCAGGTGATCAGAGGGGGACGAGCGGGCGGCGGCCAGGGCCGATCCGGCATGGGTAGGTTCAACCAGAGCGTCACCGGCACTGTCGCTCCCACCTTCGTCCAGGGAGCGTCCCAGCAGGCATTCACCAACGAGGGTTCGTTCGACGTGCAGAACGGCGTCTGCTGGAGGCAACCAACCATCTGCACCGTCGGGCAGAACCTGCCGGTCCGCTATAGGTCATGACGGGGTGAACTCCTCCCGCTCCCGCTCACGAGCCATCCGGCGGGCGGTGGCGATGCGTTGCCGGATCAGCTCGGCCCACAGGTGTTCGCCGTGCCGGTAGGCGCTCCCGGCGGAGCCGCCACTGGCCGACCGTCACCGTCTGCCGCTCATCTCGAGAAGACCGCGCCGTTCCCGAGCCCGATCGGCCTGGTGATCGGCGCGTACCTGCCGCAGCGCGCCCAGCGTAAGCGGCTCTTGGTTGAGAAATGGCCCCGGTAGCCGAGCATGTGCGCCCACTGCCGCAACGGGATCAGCCGGTAGTCCGGATCGTTCGCCAGGGCGAAGCAGGTGTAGATCATGCGCTGGGCGTGTACGGCGACGTCGAGCCGTGCGACTTCGGCGACCTCCCGGATCGGCCGGTCCCCGGTCCCGGCTGACTCGGCCGCCTTGGTCGCGTACTTCGCGATGTACGCCGCCACCCGCTGATCGGCGATGCCTTCCAATCCCGTCGCGACGTAGATGGGGTCCACGTCGAGTTGCGTCCCCCACCGCCGACGAACGACGGGGGCATCGTCCGGCACCGGAACCGAGACCGCAGCCGCGGTTTCCCGAATCGCCGCCTGGAGCACGGGCACCGTCGCCCAGCCCGGCGGACGATCGGACGGACCATCCGGGCCGTCGAGGCGGATCACGGTGTGGAAGTGGACCAGGCCCCGCGCCTGGTACTCGGCCACCTTGGCGTACGACAGCCGAAGCCGCCGCCGCAGTTCGGCCCGCGAGATGCCCAGGTGCCGGGCGAAGGTCGCCGGTAGCGCCTGCGTGAAGCGCCGCCACAACTCACCCGCGTGCGCGTTCCACAGCACGGCCCCGGCGTAGTCGTAGCAGTCCACACAGATCGGCTGCCCGACCTGGGAATCGTCGTCACCGTGCTGGACGCCGCAGCCTTCCGGCCTGCCGTGCTCGCACACCGGGCTATCCCGCCGAGGACGGCACGGCAGCACCCTGTCACCCTTCACCCGGCGCGCGTGGACCGCGCCGAACGAGGGGGCGGTGAAGGTGGCGAACACGCGGGGATGGGCGCTGACGTCTTCGGGGACACCCTTGCCGCCGCGCAGGCCGGACAGGATCAGGTGATAGGTGTCGTCCCGATAGACCTCCGAGCAGGCCGGGCACCTTGACGCGCGCCGGTTGCCGCACGCGGTCAGCAGGTACCCGGTCGGCTCGTCGGCCGTCCGGTAGACGTCCAGCACTTCCAACCCGGCATCGAAGGTGATCCGGCGTCCCTGGAGCCGGATCGGCTGGGCGCAGCCGCCCGTCGCGCGCACCATCTCCTGCCACCGGGCGAAGTCCGGCATGGCGGCGCGTTGGGCGGCGGCCAGCACATCGGGGGAGAGGGGAGGCAGTTCGCTCACGCGGCGTCCCTCCCGCTGTCGGAGGCGGTGTCGTGCGCGTCGCCGACGTACTCGGCACCGTGGATGGCGGCGAGCCGCCGCCACTTGTTGACGCCCCACCGGGGCGAGCGTTCGAGCTGCCGCTTGCACCACTCCTCAGCCAGCGCAGCCATTGGACCCAGTTCCTCGGGTACCAGCGGAGACCTCCTTTCCTCGTAGGAAGCCCCCTCGCGCGAACCCGGGAAAGACAAAGCACCAGCGCAGAGCAGACCGAAGGCAGGTCTGTAGTGCGGTGATGCTTGCAGCGAGGCGATTTGTGGAGTGTTTTATGCGACGGTGAACCGGTGAGCACGTCCAGGGGGCCTACCGCTGGGCCGGGTCCCTCCAGCGGAACGGCTTATCTGTTGTGTTGTTTGCCCGGTGGTTCCCCTGTGCTCGAATCTGTCGCGGCCGGTAGCTCGCTGTTGTGAATGTCTTTCCGCCCTGTCGCGGACGGAGCTCTTGCCCTTTCAGATGTACCACCCGGAGAACGTATTTAGCCAGGTCAGCGTTCCGCGCATGGCCCTTCTCGGGACTGTCCACCGTTGTTCGCTGGCGTTCACTGGCGTCCATTGGCGTTCGCTGGCGTATGTCTGCGTAGGGAGCGGGGGAAGGCAGATGTCACGCCGAGGTAAGGGCGTCAGTCCTCTCGCCAGACGGGTTCGAGCGCGTTCGGGTCGAAGTTGCCCCACGAGCCCATGCCCTTGCCCACGGGATGGACGATCACCGCGTGGAACGCCTCCATGACCATCGCGCGCTTGGTGCCCATGGAGAGGCCGCCCTGGTCCTCGGGGAGGTACCAGCGCCGCCGTATGTCGGCCCCGTCAACGATGCGCCGAACCCGCTTGCGGTCCTTGGCCCGCCGTGTACGACTGATGCTCCTGCCGCAACTCGTTGATCTGTTGCTTGAGCGAGGGCGCGAGCCCTTCGCGTTCGTCATCAAGGGATTTCAGAAGCCGCAGGCACGGGGGAGGGGGTGGCCTTCCCTCCCCCGAGCGGGGTCAGCGCAGGACGGAGTAGAGGGCGGTGGTGAGGGAGGCTTTGGCGTCGTCCTGGTCGATGGACCACAGCATGGAGCCGCCGAGGCCGTTGAGGCGGATGTAGGCGGCCTTCTGCAGCATGACGGCGGGGTCGTCGTAGGACCAGAACTCGTTGCCGTCGTAGAGCCACAGGGTGCCGGTGAGCAGGTCGCGGTAGCGCTTGCCGGGCTTGTTGACGAGGTTCTTGTAGTCGTCGCTGCCGGCGGCCCAGGTGCCGGGGGCGGGGCCGGTGGCCGGGGCGTACCGGCCGTCGCCGTCGGCGGTCACGCCGGTCCAGCCCTGGCCGTAGGCGGGGACGCCGATGACGATCTTCTGCTTGGGTGCGCCGCGTGCGATGTAGTCGCGTACGGTCTGGTCGACGCTGAACTTCACGTCGCTGGGGTCGCGCCGGTCGGTGAGCAGGTTGGCCTGGTGGCCGGTGCGGTTCTCCCATGGCCCGTGCAGGTCGTAGCCCTGGACGGTGGCGAAGTCGAGCTTGTCGAAGACCTTCCGCACCTCGAAGCCGACGTCGATCTTGGCGGCTGCGGCGGGGAGGAAGGCGGTCAGTTCGTCGCGCCGGTCGTGGGCCTTCATCTGGCGGCGTAGTTCGGCCAGGAACAGGGTGAAGTTCTGCTTGTCCTCGGGGCGGATGACGTTGCCGTCGTTCCCTGCGGATCCGGGCCATTCCCAGTCGAGGTCGATGCCGTCGAACACGCCGGCGGCGGCGCCGGGGGGCAGGCCGGGCAGGTCGCCCTTGAGCCACAGGCCGACGCAGGAGGCGGCGAGCTTGGCCCGGGACTCGGGGGTGAGGACGGCGTCGGAGAAGTATTTGGAGCCGGTCCAGCCGCCGAGGGAGATCAGGACCTTGAGGCCGGGGTGACGGGCCTTGAGCTTCTTGAGTTGGCCGAGGTTGCCCTTGAGTGGCTGGTCGTCGCTGTCGGCGATGCCGTCGACGCTCTGCTCGGCGGGGACGGGGCGCTGCCAGTCGGCCCAGGGGTCGGCGGAGTAGCAGGTGCCCTCGGGGCCGACGAATCCGAAGGCGTAGTTGAGGTGGGTCAGCTTTCCGGCGGCGCCGCTGGCGTCCACGTCCTTCACGTGGAAGTTCCGTCCGTAGATTCCCCACTGGATGAAGTAGGCGACCCGTTTGTAGCGGTCCCCGCCGGTGGTGGCCTGGGCCGCCGCCGGCGCCAGCCCGGCCGCCAGGGTGGCGGCGACCGCCACGGCGAGGGTCCTTCTCATGAGCACGCCGACCTCCCGAACGCTATTTATAGGAAAGTTTCCTGTAAATTGTCGCGATCGTAGACCCCGGTGATCAGGGCGTCAATGGCGCGCGTGAGGGGCGGCAGGCCGAACACGGCGCCGTTCCGCGCGACTACGCCGCCATCGCCGAGGAGGTGCGGTTGGCCCGGCGCGTGCGGAGGACGGCGTCCCCTGCACCCGCCGAGAGGAGCCGATCGAGCTCACGCAAGCCCGCCCAGGCCGGGTGCAGCGCGAGCGCCACGGCACCGGCCCGGCTGTCACGCGGGCAGAAGGACGTCAACGTGCCCGCGCCCGCATCCGCGCCCCCGGAGAACGCGCCACCGCGATCCTGTGGGCCGGCCTCGTCCTGCAAGCCGTCGAAGACGGCCGCTACTCACGATGAGAAGGGCTCAAGGATGCATGAGGAGCAACGGGTCGCAGGTGTCGGTTCCGAGCAGCTTGGGGTTGTTCGGGTCTTTCACACCCTTCTCGCTGTTGACGATGTAATAGCCTCCGGCGGGCCGAGGTATCACGATCAGCGTTTGATACTGCATCCTCGCCTGAGCCTTGGCGGTGGTCCCTCCATGTCCGAGAGAATGCCTCAGCATGGTCCTGAGCATGGCGAAGAGATTGTCGTGGTGGAATCCCGGCCAGATGAGCACTCGGTAGGTGTGCGGGATGATCCCGAGATTCTGGCTGAGGCCGCGGATCGACACGCGCGAGTTCGCCCAATTTGCCACGGTTCTGGCGGCCAAGTTGTCCTGGGCGGCGAGGTCGTGCCACGACTCCCATCGCGCCCGTGCCATATGAATGTGCAGCTGGTTGAAACCTCTGGCCTGCTTTGAATTGATTCCCAATCCCACGGGGGCGGGAACTACGGTGGGAGGCTTGGTGGCATAGTAGTTTGCGGCGCTCCAATAATTCGGTGCACTGCTGCCGCAGATCCAGGAACACTCGATGCCACTGATCCGCTGAGTGGGGACGAGAATATAGTTGGCGTACTTCTTCTTGCTCTTGGTGCCGCCCATCACCACGTAGTCGGCATGGTTCTGCCGGCAGGTGTTGTTGCTGTGACACTTCTGGCTGAGCCGCCAGAGAGAGTCCGAGTCACCGATCTTGCCGCACTCCTTGGGATCGGGCCCTTTGGCGAGTTCCAACGAAGGCGCGGCCAGCGCGTGCTCGGCACCGGAAAAAATGCCTACACCCGCGAGCACGCTGGTGCCCGCCAGGCTGGAGAACTGGATGAACCGGCGTCGCGTCAGCTCGCTCGCCTCGTCGTTCGGCCGGTCGCCGTCACGCATGATTACCCCCGATAAACTGCACCTGAAGCCGCTTGTCGCGATCTATGCACGCGCTGCGCCCTCGGCCATGTATGAGACCGGAACACTCCGCGGGCCGAGAGTCCGAGCAGCGTGTTCGCGACGCCTCTGCCCATCACTCGAAGATCGACGCACTCGGCCAGGTTGATCCCCTCCCGATCGGCCGATAAAAGCCCCTGGCGCAGCCTTGAGTTTCAGCAGGATAGATCGAAACCCTTCCCTCGGGCGCTGCGAAAATCACCGGGTGTTCCACTCTCGAGCGTGCACGGCGACTGGTCTCAAGAAGGCGATGATTTGTCATGGCGTTGCGCGGCGGCCGAGTGGGCGCGCCATTAGAATAACCGGCACGACATATTGTGCGATATGGGGTGAGTGCGACAAAGTCGGTCCCGGAGGAGGCGCAGCGTCTCCGGAAGGCGTGGATCAGCCGGCATCCGCATCCCGTGGGCGCCTCGCCCGAGCCGGAAACGGATCCCGGTGATCAGGGCGTCAGTGGCAGGGCGCGAGTGGCGGCAGACTGGAGAGCGTGCCTTCAGTGCTTCCCGACGGCGACCCCGTCCCCGCGAGCGGCGAGCTGCCGTCCGAGGCTCTCGACGGGCTCGGCTCCCGTCCGTTCGGCTTCTACGTCCACGTGCCGTTCTGCGCGACGCGCTGCGGCTACTGCGACTTCAACACCTACACGGCGGCCGAGCTGGGCCCCGGCGCCGCGCAGCGCGACTACGCCGCCACCGCGGTCGAGGAGATACGGCTCGCCCGGCGCGTGCTGGGAGACGCCGCGCCGCCTGTGGAGACCGTCTTCTTCGGCGGAGGAACGCCGACCCTGCTGCCCGCCGCCGACCTCGTACGGATCCTCGACGCGATCGGCGAGGAGTTCGGCCTGCGGCCGGACGCCGAGGTGACGACCGAGGCCAACCCCGAGTCGGTGGACCCGACCTACCTGAAGGAGCTGCGGGCGGGCGGGTTCACCCGCGTGAGTTTCGGCATGCAGAGCGCGGGCGAGCACGTCCTCGCCGTACTCGACCGGCGCCACACCCCCGGCCGGCCCGCCGAGGCCGTACGGGAGGCCCGAGCGGCCGGGTTCGAGCACGTCAACCTCGACCTGATCTACGGCACGCCGGGGGAGAGCGACGACGACTGGCGGGCCTCGCTGGAGGCCGCGCTGGCCGCCGGGCCCGACCACGTCTCGGCGTACTCCCTGATCGTCGAGGACGGCACCCGGCTCGCCGCCCGGATCCGTCGCGGCGAGCTGCCGATGCCGGACGACGACGTGGCGGCCGACCGCTACCTGATCGCCGAGGAGCTGCTGACGGCCGCGGGCCTGAGCTGGTATGAGATCTCCAACTGGGCGGCGGGAGACGAGGCCCGCTGCCGCCACAACCTGCTGTACTGGACCGGCGGCGACTGGTGGGGGGCCGGACCGGGGGCGCACAGTCACGTCGGCGGCACCCGCTGGTGGAACGTCAAGCACCCCGCGGCGTACGCCGCCCGCCTGGCGGCCGGGACCTCGCCCGCGCACGCCCGTGAGGTGCTGCCGGCGGAGGACAGGGCCGTCGAGCGGGTCATGCTGGAGCTGCGCCTCGCCTCGGGCTTCCCGCTCGCCGACCTCGCCCCCCAGGCGCGTACGGCGTGCGCGCGGGCGCTGGCGGACGGGCTGCTGGAGGTGGAGGCGTTCAAGGCGGGCCTCGCCGTGCTCACGCTGCGCGGCAGGCTGCTCGCCGACGCCGTGGTGCGGGACCTGACTCTCTAAGCCGGAGCCGTGACGAAGTCGATCAGTTCTTCCACGCGGCCGAGCAGTTCGGGCTCCAGGTCGGCGTAGGTCGTGACCCGGCCCAGGATGTGCCGCCACGCCTCCTGGGGGTCCATCCGCCAGCCGAGGGCCGCGATCACGCCCTCCTTCCAGGGCACGCCGCGTGGCACGTCCGGCCAGGCGGGGATGCCGAGCACCCGGGGCTTGACCGCCTGCCAGATGTCCACGAACGGATGCCCCACGACGAGCACGTCGTCGCCGGACACCCGGGCGGCGATGCGGCTCTCCTTCGAGCCGGGCACCAGGTGGTCCACGAGCACCCCGAGCCGCCTGCCCGGCTCGGGGCCGAACTCCTCGACGATGGCCGGGAGGTCGTCCACGCCCTCCAGGTATTCGACGACGACCCCCTCCACCCGCAGGTCGTGTCCCCAGATCCGCTCCACCAGCGAGGCGTCGTGGACGCCCTCGACGTAGATGCGGCTCTCCCTGGCGACCTGCGCGCGCAGGCCCCCGACCGCGATCGACCCCGAGGCGCTCCGCAGCGGCCCCTTCGGACCGGCCTGGGGGCGCACCAGCGTCACCGGTTCGCCGTCGAGGAGGAATCCGGCGGGCGTCAGCGGGAACACCCGCCGCCGGCCGAACCGGTCCTCCAGCGTCACGGCCTCCTTGTCGCAGGCCACCACGGCGCCGCAGAAGCGGCCTTCGGCGTCCTCGACCACGAGGTCGGGCTCGGCCGGGATCTCGGGGATCTGCCCCCGCCGTGGCCGCCGCCAGTCTCCGGAAAGCACGTCCCGCCCGTACATGCGGGGAACGCTAGCAAATCACGCCAGGCGACGGCGGGCAGCGGAGCGGCGCGCGAGCACGACGATCGTCACGATCAGCGCGGCCAGGAAGCCGACGGTGGGCAGCGCCAGCAGCGCGACGGCGCCGCCCACCAGCATGCCGACCGCCCCGGTGAGCTGCTTGCCGACGCCGAACCGCACCCCGTCGCCCTCGCAGGCGAGCTGGTAGGTGCCCGCCTCGGGGACTCCGGCCTCGAATAGCAGCTCCCAGGTCGTGCCGTTCAGCGTGACGGTCTGCGAGACGGCCGGCCGGGTCAGCCGCACCCGCGGGTCGGCGCCGTCGCCGAGCTGACAGCGGACGTCGGTGGGCTGGTCGACGGCCGCGTAGATCGCCGGCTTGTCCGCGGGGTCGAGCGCGACGTTCACCGACTGCCCGCCGGAGAAGATCGTGGCGGGCGCGGCGTCGCCGAGCGTGGAGAACAGGCCGCCGGCGAACCCGCCGACGCCCGCCACCACCAGGACGACGAAGAGCGCCCAGGAGAGGAAGATCCACACCAGCCGGGGCCGGATCGGCCGGGGGCCGGCGTACGCCGGGGGAAAGGGGTGCGGCATCCGCAAGGTCACGTCGGCCGGTGCCGGGGGCATGGGGCGGGGCACCCGCATGGTCACGTCGGCCGGCGTGGAGGTCTGATTCTCGTGCATGGGTGAAGAGTCGACCATGCGGCTTGTGGTCGATTTGCAGCTCGCTTGTCCTGGTGCCCTGCGTCGTCTTGGTGCCCCCTGCGTTATCGCACCACGTGGGGTGGTAGCCGTACACTTGGCACTCGGGAACACAGAGTGCCAGAGTCGGTGTTTCCACGCACAGGGAGGTGACGATTGCTCGACGACCGCAAGCTCGCCGTCCTGCGCGCCATCGTCGAGGACTACGTGTCCACCAACGAGCCGGTGGGATCCAAGGCCCTGGTGGACAGGCACAACCTCGGCGTCTCCCCGGCGACGATCCGCAACGACATGGCGGCGCTGGAGGAGCAGGGATACATCACCCAGCCGCACACCAGTGCCGGCAGGGTGCCGACCGACAAGGGATATCGCCTGTTCGTCGATCGGCTGTCGCAGATCAAGCCGCTGTCCGGCGCGGAGCGCAGGGCCATCGAGACCTTTCTCGCCGGGGCTGTGGACCTCGACGAGATCGTCATGCGCACGGTGCGGCTGCTCGCGCAGCTCACCCGGCAGGTCGCGGTGGTGCAGTACCCCTCGCTCACCAGGTCGTCGGTCCGTCACGTGGAGATCGTCCCGCTCGCGGAGCGCCGGGTCATGCTGGTGCTGATCACGAACACCGGGCGGGTCGAGCAGCGTGTGGTCGACCTGCCGGAGGCCATCGCCGACGACCGGATCGCGAACCTGCGCGCCGTGCTCAACGCGTGCCTGGACGGCTGCGGCCTGTCCCAGGTGCCGGAGACCGTGGCCGACATTCCCGAACGCCTGCCTCCCGAGGACAGGCCGGTGGCGGCCACGATCCTGTCCGTGCTGCTCGAGACGCTCGTCGAGCGGCACGAGGAGAAGATCGTTTTTGGTGGGACGGCCAACCTCGCCGCCGCCGACCTCAGCATCGGCCTGCGGGACGTGCTGGAGGCGCTGGAGGAGCAGGTCGTCCTCATTCGCCTGCTGGGGGAAACCGGCGGGCTGTCCGAACTGACCGTCCGCATCGGATCCGAGAACCCCTACAGCGGGCTGCGCGGCACATCTATCGTGGCCGCGGGATACGGTTCGGGCGACAGAGAACTGGCCCGGCTCGGAGTGCTGGGCCCGACACGAATGGACTATCCGGTGACGATGGGTGCGGTGCGCGCGGTGGCGCGTTACGTCGGCCAGATCCTGGCGGGGTCATAAGTGTCCAACGACTACTACGCGACCCTTGGCGTACGGCGCGACGCCAGCCAGGAAGAGATCAAGAAGGCATACCGCCGTCTCGCCCGTGAGCTGCACCCGGACGTCAACCCCGATCCGGAGACCCAGGAGCGGTTCAAGGAGATCAACCAGGCGTACGAGGTGCTGTCCGACGCGGGCAAGCGCCGCATGTACGACATGGGCGCCGACCCGTTCGGCGGCGGCGGCGCGGGGCCGGGGGCCGGTGGTTTCGGCGCGGGCTTCCCGTTCAGCGACATCATGGACGCCTTCTTCGGCTCGGCGGGCGCCGCGCGGGGGCCCCGCTCCCGCGCCCGCCGTGGCCGCAACGCCACCATCAGGGTCGAGCTCGACCTGTCGGAGACGGCCTTCGGCACGACCCGCGAGATCGTGGTCGACACGGCCGTGGTCTGCGAGGTCTGCCAGGGCTCCGGGGCGGCGTCCGGCACCCACCCCGACACCTGCGACATGTGCCACGGGCGCGGCGAGGTCTCGCAGGTGACCCGTTCGTTCCTCGGCCAGGTCATGACCTCCCGTCCCTGCCCCCAGTGCGGCGGGTACGGCAGCGTCATCCGGCACCCCTGCATGGAGTGCTCGGGCGAGGGACGGGTCAGGACCCGGCGCACGATCAAGGTCAGGATCCCGGCCGGCGTCGAGGACGGCACGCACATCCAGCTCGCGGGCGAGGGCGAGGTCGGCCCCGGCGGCGGGCCTCCCGGCGACCTGTTCCTGGAGATCGTCGAGCGGCCGCACCAGATCTTCGAGCGACGCGGCGACGATCTGCACTGCACGGTCCACATCCCGATGACCGCCGCCGCGCTCGGCACCTCGATCGCGATCGAGACCCTCGACGGAGCCGAGGACATCGACGTGCGGCCCGGCACCCAGGCCGGCCAGGTCATCCCCCTGTACGGCAAGGGCGTCCAGCGGCTCAACGAGACCGGCAGGGGCGACCTGCTGATCCACGTGAACGTCGAGACGCCGACCAAGCTCGACCCGCAGCAGGAGGAACTGCTGCGCGAGCTGTCGAAACTGCGCGGAGAGGAGCGGCCGCCAGGCAAGTTCTCGCCGGGCCAGCAGGGCTTCTTCTCCCGCCTGCGGGACGCCTTCAACGGCCGCTGAGCTGATCGCATGAGTGTTCCCGTGTTCCTGTCGGACGCGGCCGGCCAGGCGGCGGACACGATCGTCCTCGACGGGCCGGAGGGGCGGCACGCCGCCGCCGTACGCCGCCTGCGGCCGGGGGAGCGGATCGACCTGACCGACGGCGCGGGGCGGGTGGCCGAGTGCACGGTCACGGCGGCAGGCAAGGACTCGCTGACCGCCGAGGTGCTGCGCCGGTTCGAGGTCCCGCCGCCCCGCCCGAGGCTGGTGGTCGTCCAGGGCCTGCCCAAGGGCGACCGGGGCGAGCTCGCGGTCGAGATGATGACCGAGGCGGGGGTCGACGTGATCGTCCCCTGGGCCGCCTCCCGATGCGTGACCCAGTGGAAGGGCGACCGGGCCGCCAAGGGCCTCGCCCGCTGGCGCGGCACGGCACGCGAGGCGGCCAAGCAGGCCCGGCGCTTCCACCTGCCCGAGGTGACCGAGCAGGCCACGACCGCGGCGGTCGGCTCGCTCGTCTCGGCGGCGGCGCTCGCGGTCGTCCTGCACGAGGAGGCCGCTGAGCCGCTGAGCCGCCTGCCCCTGCCGGAGGAGCCGGGCGACATCGTGATGATCGTCGGCCCGGAGGGCGGCGTCACCGACGAGGAGATCGCCGCGTTGCGGGCCGCGGGAGCCACGCCGGCCCTGCTGGGGCCGACGGTGCTGCGGACTTCGACGGCGGGCGTGGCCGCGGCGGCCGTCCTGCTGTCCCGCTGCGGCCGTTGGTGAGAGCTAGCCGAGGAAGCTCACCTCGGGGAACGCGCGACTCGGCCCGTCGAACAGGCGGGTCTTGCGGCCCTTCAGCCGCAGGGCGAGGAACGCGGCCACGTAGGCACGCTGGGCCGCGATCGAGCGGGCCGGTCCGATGGTGCCGACGATCTCGGACGGCGTGCCCGGGCGGTCCGAGATCCGCGGGACCAGCGCCTGCAGGTCGGAGAAGGAGTAGTGCTTCGCTCCGGAGAGCCGCAGGTCGCGCTTCCAGCCCCGGCGCTGCTTCCTGAACGTCTCCCAGGAAGGGTCGTCCTGCTCGTCGGCGGCCAGTTGGAGGAACGGGCCGTCGAGGCCGCGCTCGGCCACCTCGCCCAGGAGCGAGCCGTCGAGGTTCACGCCCGCCTTGACCCGGTGGTCGGCGTACATCAGCCGCGCCGTCGCCGCGCCGCCCATCGAGAAGCCCATGGCCGCCATCCGGGCGGTGTCCAGGGCCCTGTACAGCCGGGAGGGCAGCCCGGTGTGCCGCGCGGTGATCACGTCGAGGACGAACCGCAGGTCCGCCACCCTGACGTCGAGGGCCTTCATCGCGTCGTCCATGCTGTCCGCCCGCACCCTGGCGTGCTCCAGCCGCCCGCCGGGGAACTCGACGGCGGACGCCTCGTAGGTGTGATCGACCGTGACGACCACGTAGCCGCGCGAGGCCAGGTCCTCCGCCGCGAGCGTGCCCAGCGAGCGCGGCACCATGTAGCCGGGGGAGTAGAGCACCACCGGGTAGCCCCCGGCCCTCGGCCGTACGGGCGCGTCCAGGCGGGCGTGCGTGCGGGTCGCCGCCCAGTCCACCTGGCCCGGCCGTACGCCGAGGAGGGCGGACGCCGACGTGGCGTCGAGGTCGGCGGCGACTGTCTCGCCTCTTTCGATCCTGATCGCTGTCGGTTGTGTGATCAGGATTCCAACGAGGAGGCGCGACGCCCTCCGGCCGTGTGACGATCTCCCGGTGCGACCCCCGGTGATCGGGCGAGCACCGGTCATACCTCAGGATGACCGGCGGGCCGGGTCAGGGCGAGGGCGTCTCGGTCGCCGAGTCGAGCGTGGCCGTCTCCGTGGGCGTCGCGCTCGGGGTGACCGTGGGCGCGGACGTCGTGGGCGGAGCCGTCGAGGGACGGCGCGAGGCCGAGGGCTTCACCGTGGGCGGCTGCGTCACCGACGTCGGCGAGCACGTCGGGGAGAGGGTTCCGTCGGGCTCGATCACCCCGGGCTGGGGGGTGGGTGTGACGCAGGGGTCAGACGGCGAGGGCGACGGCCGGGTGGTCACGCCCACCTTGTGGGTCGGGGACGGGGCGGGCCGTCCGCGGGACGGGCTCGGGGTGACGGGCACGATCACGACCGGATGCGAGGGCGCCGGGTTGGGCGGCCGGTTCACCGACGAGGTGTCCGTCTTATCCACTTGCTCGTCGCCGGCGGGGGCGATGCCCGTGGACTGCGCCACCTGGTCGCGCAGGCCGGGGACGACCATCACGACCGTGCCCGCCACGAGCACGGCCCCTGCGGCGGCCGCTCCGACGCGCCACCACAGCATGTTCCGCAGGCCGCGCAGACCGCGCTGGTCGATCCGCCCGCGGATGATTTCGAGTCCTTCGGGAGACGGCACGACCGAGTCCGCCTCCGCGCGCAGGGCACGGCGGAGCAACTCGCCGTACTCGTCGTCGGGAGGGAAGGTCATGAGAACTGCTCCAGTGCCATCCGTAGTGCGGCCATGCCGCGGGCCGTGTGACTCTTCACGGCGCCCTTGCTGATGCCCATCGCGTGTGCGATCTCGGCCTCCGACAGGTCGCCGTAGTAGCGCAGCACCAGCGCCTCGCGCTGGCGGGTCGGTAAGCCGCGGAGCGCTTCGATGACGGCCGAACGCTCCAGTTCACCGATCGCGCCGTTCTCCGCGCTCGGCGCGTCCGGCAGCCCCTTGGGCGCGTACTTCTCGACGACCGCGCGGTGCCGCAGCACGGAACGTGATCGGTTCACGACCGATTGACGAAGGTAGGCCAGTGCCTTGTCGGTGTCTCTCAGCCTGCGCCAGGCGCCATGAAGGGCGACGAACGCGTCCTGAACGACCTCTTCCGCGCTGGCCACGTCACGCACCAGCAGCACGGCGAGACGCACCAGTGACCGATAGTGAGCGCTGTAGAGCGCCGTAACGGCCATGTCGGCATCCCACCCGACGGGCACCGTCCCCAACGACCTGTCGGCCACGAGGGTCTCGGTGGTCACATCAATAGGACGCTCGTCATCCCCGGGGGGTTTACGTTCTTCCGAATCATGAGGGGGCATGGCCCAGCGGTGTCCTCGCCCGACACTAGGGGGGTTTTCTGGTGCAGTCTCGCACACTCACACTAGCCGGGGGGATCATTGCAGTCATCAACTACAGCCAACGGCTAGGCTTTCGCGCGTGAGCGACTGCCTCTTCTGCAAGATCGTGGCCAAGGAGGTCCCGGCGGACATCGTCCTGGAGGCCGGGCGGGCGCTGGCCTTCCGCGACATCAACCCGCAGGCCCCCACCCACGTTCTCGTCGTGCCCAAGGCCCACCACGAGAACGCCGCCGTGCTGGCGGCGGTCGACGACGGCCTGGCCGACGACCTGCTCAAGGCCTGCCACGCGGTGGCCGTGCAGGAGGGCGTGGCCGAGACCGGTTACCGGATCGTGTTCAACACCGGGCCGGGGGCCGGGCAGACGGTCTTCCACGTCCACGCGCACGTCCTCGGCGGCCGAGGCCTCACCTGGCCCCCCGGCTGAGCGGCTAGCATAAGAAGGAACTAGGGAGGCGATCAGGGCCGCAAGGGCCGCCCATGTCCGAGTCACAGCACATCCACAAGACCCAGGCCAAGGTAGTCATCCCCGAGGGGCAGCCGATGGTCAGCCTCCTCGGGTCGGGTGACGAGCTGCTGCGGGTCATCGAGGGCGCCTTCAGCGCCGACATTCACGTGCGGGGCAACGAGATCACGATCACCGGCAGTCCCGAGGAGAGCGGCGTCGTCGTCCGCCTCTTCGAGGAGCTGGTGGAGTTGGTCGGCTCGGGTGCCGAGCTGTCCCCCGACGCGGTCGAGCGCAGCATTCACATGCTGCGGCAGGCCACCGACCGTCCGGCCGAGGTCCTGTCCCTGGACATCCTGTCCTCGCGGGGCCGCACCATCCGCCCGAAGACGGTCAACCAGAAGCGGTACGTCGACGCGATCGACAGGCACACCATCGTCTTCGGTATCGGCCCCGCCGGCACCGGCAAGACGTACCTGGCGATGGCGAAGGCCGTGAAGGCCCTGCAGAACAAGCGGGTCAACCGGATCATCCTCACCCGCCCCGCCGTCGAGGCGGGGGAGCGGCTCGGCTTCCTGCCCGGCACGCTCTACGAGAAGATCGATCCGTACCTGCGGCCGCTGTACGACGCGCTGCACGACATGCTCGACCCCGATTCGATCCCCCGCCTGATGTCGGCCGGGACGATCGAGGTCGCGCCGCTCGCCTACATGCGCGGCCGGACGCTCAACGACGCCTTCATCATCCTGGACGAGGCGCAGAACACCTCGCCCGAGCAGATGAAGATGTTCCTGACCAGGCTCGGGTTCAACTCGAAGATCGTGGTCACCGGCGACGTGACCCAGATCGACCTGCCCGGCGGCCAGGACAGCGGCCTGAAGGTCGTGCAGCACATCCTCGAAGGCATCGAGGACATCCATTTCAGCAGGCTGACCAGCGCCGACGTCGTACGGCACAAGCTGGTGAGCGACATCGTCGACGCCTACGGCCGTTACGACGCCGCGATGGCGTCGGAGCCGCGCGCGATCAACAAGCGGCCGCGGAACAACCGGCGGTGAGCGCGACCATGACGGGTGAGGAGACCCCGTGAGCATCGAGGTGGCCAACGAGTCCGGCGTCGAGGTCGACGAGTCGGCGCTGGTCGAGCTGGCCGGGCACGTCCTCGGCCGGATGGGGATCAACCCGCTGGCCGAGCTGTCGATCCTGGTGATCGACGAGGCGGCGATGGCCGAGCTGCACGAGCAGTGGATGGGGGAGCCGGGCCCGACCGACGTGCTGGCCTTCCCCATGGACGAGCTGCGGCCCAACGTCGGCGGCCGGGACGAGGACGCGTCCCCCGACCCGGCGCTGCTCGGCGACGTGGTGCTGTGCCCCCAGGTGGCGGCCAAGCAGGCCGCCGAGGCCGGGCACAGCGCGCAGGACGAGCTGGAGCTGCTGTGCACGCACGGCATCCTGCACCTGCTCGGCTACGACCACGCCGAGCCCGAGGAGCACGCCGAGATGTTCGGGCTGCAGGACGAACTGCTCGGCGCCTGGCGGGAGGTGCGGCGTAAGCCGTGAGCAACGGCTGGCTGCTCTCCGCCGTCTTCCTGATCGTGGCCGGCGGCCTGCTGGCGAGCGCGGAGACGGCGCTGACCCGCATCTCCAGGGTGCGTGCGGAGGAGTTCGTCAAGGAGGGCCGGCGCGGCGCGGTCCGGCTGCAGGCGATCGTCGCCGACCCGCCGCGCTATCTCAACCTGGTGCTCCTGCTGCGTCTGAGCTGTGAACTCGTCGCGACGGTGATCACGACGCTGCTGTTCATCGACTGGCTCGGCGACCGCGGGCAGGCGTACGCCCTGGCGGCCGTGGTGATGATCCTGGTGAGCTACGTCATCGTCGGGGTCATGCCGCGTACGCTCGGCCGCCAGCACGCCGAGCCGGTGGCGCTGGCGAGCGCGCCCATCGTGTACGGCCTGACCCGGATCTTCGGCCCGCTGCCCGAACTGCTGATCCTGCTCGGCAACGCGCTCACCCCGGGCAAGGGCTTCCGCGAGGGCCCGTTCACCTCCGAGGCCGAGCTGCGCGATCTCGTCGACCTGGCCGAGCAGCGCCGGGTCATCGAGCCCGACGAGCGGGAGATGATCCACTCTGTCTTCGAGCTCGGCGACACGCTGGTGCGCGAGGTCATGGTGCCGCGCACCGACATGGTCTTCATCGAGCGCGGCAAGACGCTGAGCCAGGCGCTCTCGCTGGCCCTGCGCAGCGGGTTCTCCCGCATCCCCGTGGTGGGGGAGAACGAGGACGACGTGGTGGGCATCGCCTACCTCAAGGACATCGTCCGCCGCATCCAGGACACCGGCGACGACGGCGTGCGGGTGGACGAGCTCATGCGCCCCGCGACGTACGTGCCGGAGAGCAAGCCGATCGACGAACTGCTGCGCGAGATGCAGGCGCGGCAGATCCACCTCGCCATCGTCATCGACGAGTACGGCGGCACCGCCGGCCTCGTCACCATCGAGGACGTCATCGAGGAGATCGTCGGCGAGATCGCCGACGAGTACGACCAGGAGGCCCCCCGGGTCGAATGGCTGGACGACGGGGCGGTGCGGGTGACCGCGCGGCTCCCGGTCGACGAGCTCGGCGAGCTGTTCGACGCCGAGATCGAGGTCGAGGACGTCGACACGGTCGGCGGCCTGCTGGCGCACGCCCTGGGCCGGGTGCCGATCGCGGGCTCGGAGGCGGTGGTCGGCGGCCTGCGCCTGACGGCCGAGAACCTGGCGGGGCGCCGCAACCGCATCAGCACGGTCGTCGTGCGCCGCGAGGAGCCCGCGACGGGCGACGAGGTCGTGGCCGCCGGCGCCGACCACGAGTGACCCGTCGCCGTCCGGGACTGCAAGCGTCTTTCAACCGAGCTGCAAGCGCGCCCGGCCACTGTTGTCCCAGGCGCTCAGAAGGGGTTCGGGGCGCCTCGTTGGGGAGTCCGGCGCGCCGGGAGGGGGTTCGCGGCGCACCGGAGCCTCCCATGGGGGATCCGTAATCGGTGCGGGGCTCTCACCCGGCTCGGGTGGGAGCCCCGTATCGATGAGGACTCCGTATCGATTACGCAATGTGATTACCCGCTCGCGGTCCGGGGAAGGAAACCTCCGGCAAAGCGGGGAGGCGGGTATGCGCATCGTCCACGCGGCCGTCGCGGGCTGCCTGGTCCTGGCGACCGGTGCCTGCGGCACGGGCCGGGTCACGTACGCCGCCGTCCGGGTCTCCGGCAAGGCGGCGGACGCGAACCGTCCGCGGACGGTGCTCGGCAGGATGGACGGCCTTCCCGAGGGGTTCTTCAGCCACGCGCGGGCGCCCTGGCGTCCGCCGTTCCGTCCCCGCGCCCGCGCGTGCCGCCTGCTGTTCGACGCGGCCGCGGGCAGGCCCCCGCGTGAGGGGCTCAGCGGCACGACCGCCGCCACCTACCAGGGCGCGCACGCGGGCGAGCTCGCCGGGGTCGGCGTCGCCGTCTACGACGGCGGCGAGGCGGCCGGGCACCTCGCCGCGCTCCGCGACGCCCTCTCCCACTGCGCGACGGCCGACGGCGGCACGCCGTACGACCGCTTGGCGGCCGCGCGGACGTCGCTGCCCGGCGTCGGCGGCCCGGACGCGGCGGGCCGGGCCCTGTCCGGGAGGGTCGGCGGCTACCCCTACCGCATGCACGTGGTCGTCGCCCGCTCCGGCCACACGTTGATCGCGCTCGTGCACGCGGGCCTGACCCCGCCCGACCCGGCCCGCACGGCCGAACTGACACGGCTGCTCGTCCGCGAGGTCGGTACGCTTGACGCGTGACACAGACGCTGGACCCCGAGGACAACAAGATCATCACGCTGGCCAGGTCGGCGCGGGCGCGCGGCGGCACCCCCGAGGGCGCCGCGGTGCGCGACGAGACCGGCCGGACGTACGCCGCGACCACGGTGGCGCTGCCCTCGCTCCGGCTCTCGGCCCTCCAGGCGGCCGTGGCCATGGCCGTGTCCAGCGGGGCGAAGGCCCTCGAGGCGGCGGCGATCGTCACCGAGGCCGACGACCCGGCCGAGCAGGACCTGGCCGTCATCGAGGACATGGGCAACGGCACGCTGTTCCTGGCCGGCCCGGACGGTTCGCTGAAGGGCCGGTACATCTGACGTGGACGCCGAATCGAGCGGTTTCCGTGCGGGCTTCGCCTGCTTCGTCGGCAGGCCCAACGTCGGCAAGTCCACGCTGATGAACGCCCTGGTCGGCACCAAGGTGGCGATCACCTCGTCCAAGCCGCAGACCACGCGGCGGGCCATCCGCGGCATCGTCCACCGGCCGGACGCCCAGCTGGTGATCGTGGACACCCCCGGGTTCCACCGTCCCCGCACGCTCCTGGGGGAGCGGCTGGACAGCCTGGTGCTGTCCACGCTCACCGAGGTCGACGTGATCGGGTTCTGCGTCCCGGCGAACGAGCCGATCGGCAAGGGCGACCGGTTCATCGTCGACAAGCTCGCCGCCGTCAAGAAGACCCCGGTGGTGGCGGTCGTCACCAAGTGCGACCTGGCCACCCGCGAGCAGGTCGCACACCAGCTTCTCGCGGTGTCCGCGCTGGCCGAGTTCGCAGAGATCGTCCCGGTGTCCGCGCAGGGCGGCGAGCAGCTCGACGTCCTCGCCGACGTGCTCGTCAAGCGGCTGCCGGAGTCGCCCCCGCTGTACGCCGGCGGGGAGCTGACCGACGAGCCCGAGCAGGTGCTGGTCGCCGAGCTGATCCGGGAGGCGGCGCTGGAGGGCGTGCGCGACGAGCTGCCCCACTCGATCGCGGTGGTCGTGGAGGAGATGCACCCCCGGGAGGGCCGCGACGACCTCCTCGACGTGTACGCCCACATGTTCGTCGAGCGCCCCTCGCAGAAGGCGATCGTGATCGGCCCGGGCGGCACGAGGCTCAAGGACGTGGGCACCCGCGCCCGGCAGCAGATCGAGGGGCTGCTCGGCACCCGCGTCTACCTCGACCTGCGGGTCAAGGTCGCCAAGGAGTGGCAGCGCGATCCCAAGCAACTGCGGCGTCTCGGCTTCTACGACTGACGGCCGTCACCGGCGGCGCAGCAGCGCGGCGGCGGCCAGGACGGCCAGCGCGACCGAGGCCAGCAGGCCGGCGAACCAGCCGTACTGGATCGTCGGGTGCACCCGCAGCAGCCCGGAGATCTGGAAGTCGAGCCGGCCCACGAGGTCGCGCGGGTCGGCGAGGAACATGGCCAGCGCGAAGGCGGCCACCGCACCGGGCAGGATCGCCAGCCCGGTGAACAGCCAGTTTCGCGTCGCGCCGAGCACGCCGAGCAGCATCGCCGTGATCCCGGCGCCCAGCACGAACCAGCCGGGGCCCGCGTCCACGCCGCGCACGGCGTGCGTGAGCGACGCGTCGAGGATGCCGAACTCGGCGGTGAGGCCCGCCCACGGGAGCAGCGCGGTCACGGCCAGCGCGAACCCCGCGACGAACACGCCGGCGGCCCGCAGGACGCCGGCCACGCTGGTGCCTCGCCGCGGCCTGCCGGGATGCTGCGTGGGTTCCGACACGATCACCAGGCTACGGCCCGAGGCGGCCGGTTTCAGCCCTTGCGTGCCTCGGAGCCGGTCCGGGCCGGTCGGCGAGGCGTCGGGCGCCGGGGCGGCACCAGGGGTGGCACCGGGGGTGGCGGGGTTCAGCCATCGGGAGCCGAGGTGGCAGGTGGGGTGGTCGGTGGGGAGGCGGCCGCGGCCTCCTCGCCGCGCCGCAGCCGCTCCCTGAGCTGGACCGCGTCCGCGCCGAGCGCGCAGACCTGCACGCCCGGACCGGCCAGCGGCAGCGCCGCCCAGCCGTCCCCCAGGGCGGCCCGCCGCTCGCGTTTGACGTCCGGCACGGCGGGCGGGGCCCAGGCGGGTCCCGCGATCAGGGTCGAGCCCACGCACCGGGCCTCTCCGTAGACGGCCGGGCTGCCGTCCACCGCCTCCTCGCCCACCAGGAGGTCCTGGCGGAGCAGGGGCCGTCCGGCCACCGTCGCGTCGAACCGCGCGCGGCCGCGTCCCGGCCGTTCGCCGTGCCGCCCGAAGACGATCTCCTCCCGCCAGAAGACCGTGGCGTCCTCGGCGAGCGAGAGCCGTACGACGAGGCGGTGGACGCATCCGGCGGCGAGGACGGTCGGCTCGGGGGAGAAGTGCAGGGTGGCGCCCGCGCCGACCCGCGCCCGGACGACCATGACCGAAGGGGTGTCCGCGAGACCCGGCAGCACCAGCGTGGCGCCCACCGAGCGGACCTCCAGCGAAGTGCCGGGGGCGACGTCCACGCCGAGTTCGAGGTGGTCCCCGCGCAGCGGGCCGGCGCCCGTCGAGACGAGGTGGACCCGCCGCGGACCGGTCTGCCGCAGCGTCAGCGGTGGGTCGGACCGCAGCGTCTCCAGCCGGGTCCGGCCTCCGCCCGCGGCCTCCGTCCTGATCAGCGCATGCGCGGTGACGGCCGTCATGCCGGTCAGGACGCCGGAGCCTGCCGGGCGGCGCTCTGGGCGGCGCTCTGGACGGCGCTTTGGACGGCGTGGTGGTGCGGCTCGCCGTGCTCGCGCCGCCAGGCGTCGACCATGTGCGTCACCCACTCCGCCACGCTGTGCGCGCCTCTGTCCTCTCTGATCGACGTGAACAGCACGGGCTTGCCGTCCCGCACGGCCGCGGCGTCGCGGGACATCACGGTCAGGTCGGCGCCGACCATCGGCGCGAGGTCGGTCTTGTTGACGACGAGCAGGTCGGCCGAGGTCACCCCCGGTCCGCCCTTGCGCGGCACCTTGTCGCCGCCCGACACGTCGAGCACGAAGATCTGCCGGTCGGCCAGGCCCCGGCTGAACGTGGCGGTGAGATTGTCGCCGCCGCTCTCGACGATCACGAGGTCGAGCGGCCCGAACCGCTCCTCCAGCGTCTCGACGGCGTCCAGGTTGGCCGCGATGTCGTCGCGAATGGCGGTGTGCGGGCAGCAGCCGGTCTGCACGGCGAGGATCCGCTCGGGGTCGACGACCCCCGCACGGCGCAGGAAGTCGGCGTCCTCGGTGGTGTAGATGTCGTTCGTCACGACCCCGAGCCGCAGCGACGGCCCGAGACTGCGGCACAGCGCCGCCACCAGGGCGGTCTTGCCGCTGCCGACCGGCCCGCCGATGCCGAGGCGGAGCGCCCGCCCGTGTGGTTCGGCCGCGTCGTGGAGGTCGTCGTGGTGAGCGCCCATGCGGGTACCTGCTCTTTCTCGTGCGGTGGCCGGTGCGGAGACGTCAGGAGACGAAAAGCTTCATCGGGTTGGTCAGGTGTCCCTCCGCCAGGAGGTCGAGCGCGGGCGCGCTGTGCCCCGGCAGCGCGTGCCATCGCGCCTGCCAGGCCAAATGCCGCCCAGGGTGCCGCCCAGGGGGCTGTCCAGGCTGCTGTCCCGGATGCCGTCCCTGGTGGTGTCCCTGGTGGTGCCCCGCCTCGCACCCGTCCGGCTCGTCGTCCGCCGGGACCGCGTCGTCGAGCGACGCGCAGGCGACGTGGGCCGCGTCCTCGAGTGCGGGGGCGAGATCGGCGAGCAGGCGGTGCACGGTGACCGGGTCGAGGCCGAGGAGCCGCACGGCCGCCGTGGCCGGGCCGGTGACCGAGGTGTAGGCGGCGGCCAGCGCGGCCTGGCGGGGTGTGCAGCCCGCCGAGGCCGCCGCCGCGCCGAGCGCGACGGGGTGATGCGGGCCCTCCGGCACGGCCCGCGCGAGCGCGTCCAGGGCGGCCGATGGCCACATCCGCCGGGCCGTGCGCAGCAGGAGCCGCCCCTGGGTGCGGGCGGCCTCCCGCTGGGCGGGCGAGGCGGTCCTGGCGTCGGCCTCGGCGTCCAGCCGCCGCCACAGCGGAACGCCGTCCGCGGCGTCATCCGCGGGCGGCGCCCCCGGGTCACCGGCGCCGCGAAATTCTCGGTCGGCGCTGCCGCCGCCGTCGACGGCGGCCAGCTCGCACGCGGCGGCGGCGAGGGCGGCGGTGACGAGTCCGGCGGTGGCGAGCCTGCCGCGCAGGAACCGCGCCAGGTCGCCGGCGCCGGTGACCGCGCCCCGCCGTACGGCCTCCTCCACGCCGCCCGAGTGGGCGTGCCCGCCCGCAGGCAGCCGCGAGTCGGCCAGCAGCAGCAGCGCCGCGTCGCCGTTCATCTCAGAAGAGGAAGTAGCGCTGCGCCATCGGCAGCGACTCGGCCGGGGCGGGCTCGATCAGCTCGCCGTCCACGTGTACGGCGAAGGTGTCGGGGTCCACCCGGATGTCCGGCAGGGCGTCGTTGAGGGGCATGGCGTCCTTGCGCCGGGCGCGTACGTCGGCCACGGGGACCAGCCGCCTGCCCACGGCCAGGCGGTCGGCCAGGCCGTCCTCCACCGCGAGCGGCGCGACGAAGTGCAGCGAGGTCGCCGCGGCGGTGGCCGGGGCCGCGCCGAACATCGGCCGGGGGAGCACGGGCTGCGGCGTCGGGATCGACGCGTTCGCGTCGCCCATCTGCGCGTACGCGATGACGCCGCCCTTGACGACGAGGTCCGGCTTGACCCCGAAGAAGGCCGGGCTCCACAGGACGAGGTCGGCGAGCTTGCCGGGCTCCACCGAGCCGATCTCCGCATCCAGGCCGTGGGCGATCGCCGGGTTGATCGTGTACTTGGCGACGTAGCGGCGGGCGCGGAGGTTGTCGGCCGGGCCGTCGCCCGGCAGCGCGCCGCGACGCCGCTTCATCACGTGGGCCGTCTGCCAGGTACGGATGATCGTCTCGCCGACCCGGCCCATGGCCTGGGAGTCCGAGCCGATCATCGAGATCGCGCCCATGTCGTGCAGGACGTCCTCGGCCGCCATCGTCGTCGGCCTGATCCGCGACTCGGCGAACGCCAGGTCCTCCGGGATGGCGGGGTTGAGGTGGTGGCACACCATGAGCATGTCCAGATGCTCGTGGTGGGTGTTGACGGTGTGCGGCCGGGTCGGGTTGGTGGAGGACGGCAGCACGTTGGCGTGGGAGGCCACCGTGATGATGTCCGGAGCGTGGCCGCCTCCCGCGCCCTCGGTGTGGTAGGCGTGGATCGCCCGGCCGCCGATCGCCCGCAGGGTCGACTCCACGAACCCCGCCTCGTTCAGCGTGTCGGTGTGGATGGCGACCTGCACGCCGGTGGCGTCGCACACCCGCAGGCACGCGTCGATGGCGGCCGGGGTGGTGCCCCAGTCCTCGTGCAGCTTGAAGCCCGACGCCCCGGCCCTGAGCTGTTCGAGCAGCCCCTCCTCGCTGACCGTGTTGCCCTTGCCGAGCAGGGCCACGTTGACCGGGTAGGCGTCCAGTGACTCCAGCATCCGGCCGAGATACCAGGTCCCGGTCACGGTGGTGGCCTTCGTGCCCTCGGCGGGCCCTGTGCCGCCGCCGACGACCGTGGTGACGCCCGAGGCGAGCGCCTCGTCGAGGATCTGCGGGCAGATCAGGTGGACGTGGGAGTCGACGGCGCCCGCCGTGACGATCTTTCCGTTGGCCGCGAGGATCTCGGTGGACGGGCCGATGACGAGGTCCGGGTGGACGCCGTCCATGGTGTCGGGATTGCCGGCCTTGCCGATGGCGGCGATCCGGCCGTCGCGCACGCCGATGTCGGCCTTGACCACGCCCCAGTGGTCGAGGATCACCGCGCCGGTGATGACGAGGTCGGCCGCGCCCTCGGCCCTCGTGGTGCGCGCCTGCCCCATCGACTCGCGGATGACCTTGCCGCCGCCGAACACGGCCTCGTCGCCCGCCCCGGCGGGCCCCATCGACAGGTCCTCGGTCACCTCGACGTACAGGTCGGTGTCGGCCAGGCGCACCCGGTCACCGGTGGTCGGGCCGTACAGCGCGGCGTAGCGGGAGCGTTCGACGCTAGACATCGGTCCTCCCGTCGAGGGGCCCGGCCCACTCGGGACGAAGGCCCGGTACGACCCGGTGGCCGGCGATCGGGACCAGCGTGACGTCGCGCTCCACTCCGGGCTCGAACCTGACCGCGGTGCCCGCCGGGATGTCGAGGCGGGTGCCCCAGGCCGCCTCGCGGTCGAACTTCAGGCCGGGGTTGGCCGCGGCGAAGTGGTAGTGCGACCCGACCTGCACCGGCCGGTCGGCCGTGTTGACGACTCTCAGGGTGATCCGCTCCCTGCCGGGGTTCAGCGGCACGTCGCCGTCGCCGCACACGATCTCGCCGGGCGTGCTCATGTGATGGGGTTGTGGACGGTGACGAGCTTGGTGCCGTCGGGGAAGGTGGCCTCGATCTGGACGGACTCCAGCATCTCGGGCACGCCCTCCATGACGTCCTCGCGCCGCAGGACCTTGCGGCCGGCGTCCATCAGGTCGGCGACGCTGCGGCCGTCGCGGGCGCCTTCCAGGAGGAAGGACGCGATGAGGGCCGTCGCCTCCGGATGGTTGAGGCGAAGGCCGCGCTCCTTGCGCTCGCGGGCCACGCCCGCGGCGACGTGGATGAGGAGCCGTTCCTGTTCGTGTGGAGTGAGCCGCATGGCGGGACGATAAGTACCCGGCGTTTCCCCCGCGTTACCCGCTGATTTCGTCTGCGTATCCGGACGGCGGTGAGCCTTCGCTAATGAGTTGTTAACCGCCGGGATTTCGGCGGGAAATACCGCGCGCTCACCTTGACGGCAGACGGATCGGCGCGGGGACCGTAGCGGCAAGGGAGAGGCATTTGCGTAACTCATTATGGCGCACTGGAGCGGCGTTCACGCTCGCGGCCGTGACGCTCGCGGCCTGTGCCGGGCAATCGCCCACGAATGACACATCGGCCTCGTCTGGCGGCTCCGACACCATCAAGGTGGGCATTCTTCACTCGCTCAGCGGCACGATGGCCATCAGCGAGGTCACGGTCAGGGACGCGGAACTGCTCGCGATCGAGGAGATCAACGCGGCGGGCGGCGTGCTGGGCAAGAAGCTGGAGCCCGTCGTGGAGGACGGCGCGTCCGACTGGCCGACCTTCGCGGAGAAGGCCACCAAGCTCATCGCGCAGGACAAGGTCGCCACCGTCTTCGGCGGCTGGACGTCGGCGAGCCGCAAGGCGATGCTCCCCGTCTTCGAAAAGCGCAAGGCGCTGCTGTGGTATCCGGTCCAGTACGAGGGACTGGAAAGCTCGCCGTACATCTTCTACACGGGCGCGACGACCAACCAGCAGATCGTCCCGGGGCTCGACTATCTGAAGGAGAAGGGCAAGAAGAAGCTCTTCCTCGTGGGCAGCGACTACGTCTTCCCGAGAACCGCGAACAAAATCATCAAGGCGTACGCCGCGGCGAACGGGATGGAGGTCCTCGGCGAGGAGTACACCCCGCTCGGGCACACCGAGTACAGCACGCTCGTCAACAAGATCGTCGAGGCGAAGCCGGACGCGGTCTTCAACACCTTGAACGGCGACAGCAACGTCGCGTTCTTCAAGCAGCTCAAGAGCACCGGGATCAGCGCCGACCAGATGCCGGTCATGTCGGTGTCCGTGGCCGAGGAGGAGGTCAGGGGCATCGGGGTCGACAACGTCGCCGGGCACCTGGTGGCCTGGAACTACTACCAGACGACCGACACCCCGGCCAACGAGAAGTTCGTCGCCGCGTTCAAGGCGAAGTACGGCGCGGACAAGGTGACCTCCGACCCGATGGAGGCCGGATACAACGCCGTCTACCTGTGGGCCGAGGCCGTCAAGAAGGCCGGGACCACCGACGTGGAGGCCGTCAAGAAGGCCGCCGGCGGCGTGTCCCTGGACCGCCCCGAGGGCAAGGTCACCATCGACGGCGACAACCAGCACGTCTACAAGACCGCGCGCATCGGGGTCGTCCAGCCGGACGGCCAGATCAAGGAGGTCTGGAACTCCGGCGAACCGATCAAGCCGGATCCCTACCTCAAGACGTACTCCTGGGCCGGCGGCCTGGTCTGACGGCCGACATGGAGGGAGTGCTCAACCAACTGCCGATCGGGCTGTCGATCGGAGCGGTCCTGCTGCTGATCGCGCTGGGCCTGACGTTCACGTTCGGGCAGATGGGCGTGGTCAACATGGCCCACGGCGAGTTCATCATGGCGGGGGCCTACACGGCCTACCTGCTCCAGGGCGTGGGCTTCCTGATCGCCCTGCCGGCCGCGTTCGTGGTCGCCGGGCTCATGGGCCTGGTCCTGGAGCGCACGCTGATCCGGCGTTTCTACGGCCGCCCGCTCGACACGCTGCTGCTCACCTGGGGCGTCAGCCTGATGCTCCAGCAACTGGCCCGGGACCTGTTCGGGGCGCCGAATGTGCAGGTCGCCTCGCCCGCCTGGCTGCGCGGCGGCATCGGGATCCTGCCGTACAACCGGCTGTTCATCATGGCGCTCGCCGCGGCGTCCGTGCTCGCGATCTGGGCGTACATGAACAGGACCGGGCAGGGGCGGCGCATGCGGGCGGTGATGCAGAACAGGAGACTCGCGGCGACGAGCGGCATCGACACCGGGCGGGTCGACCAGCGGACGTTCTTCATCGGCTCGGGGCTCGCCGGGGTCGCGGGGGTCGCCCTCACGCTGATCGGACCGGTCGGCCCGACGCTCGGGACGTACTACATCGTGGACGCGTTCCTCGTGGTCGTCGCGGGCGGCCTGGGCCAGCTTCGGGGCGCGGTGCTGGCCGCGGCCGGCCTCGGCCTGCTGAACTCCTACGCCGAGTTCTGGAGCGACGCCAGCCTCGCCAAGGTGGTGGTCTTCGTGGCGATCGTCGGCTTCCTGCAGGTCCGGCCGCAGGGGCTGTTCTTCGTCCGGTCGCGGGCGCTGACATGACGGCGCCGGAGCAGTCCGTACGCCGATGGCAGGGCCCGGCGGTGTTCTCGGCCGTGGCGGTGCTCGCCCTGGTGGCGGCGCCGCTGCTGCTGGAGCCGTTCCGCCTGGGCCTGCTGGCCAAGTATCTCTGCTACGCGATCGTGGCGCTGGGCATCGGCCTCGCCTGGGGACAGGGCGGCATGCTCACGCTCGGGCAGGGGGTGTTCTTCGGCCTCGGCGGCTACGCGATGGGCATGTATCTCAAGCTCAACGACGCCGCCGGGGACCTGCCCGACTTCATGGTCTGGAGCGGGGTGGAGAAGCTGCCGGCGCTGTGGAAGCCGTTCGGCAACCCGGTCTTCGCACTGGCCATGGTCGTCGTGCTGCCTGCCGCGGTCGCGCTGCTGCTCGGCGCGCTGGTGTTCCGCCAGCGCGTACGCGGGGCGTACTTCGCGATCCTCACCCAGGCGCTGGCGGCGGCGCTGGTGATCCTGCTGGTCGGGCAGCAGGGGCTGACGGGCGGCACGAACGGCCTGACCAACTTCTTCGACTTCTTCGGCCACGACGTGGCGGCCGACGAGACCCAGCGCGGCCTCTACCTGCTCGTCGCGGTCGTGCTCGGGGCGCTCTACCTGGGCGCCAGGCAACTCGTCCGCAGCCGGTTCGGACGGCTGCTGCTGGCGGTCAGGGACGGCGAGGACCGCGTGCGCTTCCTCGGCTACTACCCGGCCACCGTGAAGACGCTGACCTTCGCCGTCTCGGCGGGCATGGCCGGCATCGCGGGGGCGCTGTTCGTGCCCGTGGTCGGCATCATCTCGCCGGCCCTGCTCGGTGTCGTCCCCTCGCTCGAACTCGTCGTCGCGGTGGCGGTCGGCGGCCGGTTCGCGCTGGCCGGCGCGGTGCTCGGCGCGGTCGTCATGGGATACGCGCGGACGTACTTCAGCGAGGAGCTTCCGGACGCCTGGCTCTACCTGCAGGGCGCCCTGTTCGTGCTCGTCATGACGCTGGCGCCCAAGGGCATCGCGGGCCTGGCCGCCAATCTCGTACGGAGAAGGGAGGTGCGGGCGTGACCGAGGCGCTACCGGAGACCGCGTTACCGGAGACCGCGTTACTGGAAATCAGGGGTCTGGAGGTCGCCTTCGGCGGCTTCCGCGCGCTCGACGGCGTGGACCTGACCGTCGGCCGGGGTGAGCTGCGCTTCCTCATCGGGCCGAACGGCGCGGGGAAGACCACCCTCATCGACGTGATCACGGGCCTGACCAGGCCCACCGGGGGCTCGGTGCGGTTCGAGGGGCACGACCTCGTGGGCCGCAGGGAGCACGAGATCGTCCGGCTCGGCGTGGGCCGCACCTTCCAGACCTCGGTGGTCTTCGAGGAGCTCACCGTGCTGGAGAACCTCGACCTGGCCGCGTCGTTCCGCCGCCCGCTGTGGTCGCTGCTGCGGCGCAGGCGCGGGGTGTCGGAGGAAGTCACGGCGGCGCTGGAGACGACCGGCCTGGCCGGGCTGGCGGGCAGCAGAGCCGGGGTGCTGTCCCACGGGCAGCGGCAGTGGCTGGAGATCGGCATGCTGATCGTCCAGCGGCCCCGGCTGCTGCTGCTCGACGAGCCGGTCGCCGGCATGTCGTCCGGCGAGCGCGAGCGCACCGGCGAACTGCTCACCGAGGTCGCCCGCGACCACACCGTGGTCGTGGTCGAGCACGACATGGACTTCCTGCGCCGCTACGCCTCCCAGGTCACCGTGCTGCACGAGGGCAGGGTGCTGACGGAGGGCTCGGTCGAGCAGGTGCGGGCCGACCCGCGCGTACAGGAGATCTACTTGGGACGGGCGCGGGAGGGTGCCGAGGATGCTGTCCGTTGAGGGACTGGAGTCGGGGTACGGCCGGGCCCGGGTGCTCTTCGGCGTCTCGCTGGAGGTGCCGGCCGGCCGCCTCGTCTGCGTGATGGGCCGCAACGGGGTCGGCAAGACGACCCTGCTCGACACCGTCATGGGCGTGCTCCCGGCGACCGGCGGGAGGGTGACGTTCGAGGGCAGGGACGTCACCCGGCTGCGCCCGGACCAGCGCGTACGGCTCGGCATGGGCTACGTGCCGCAGGGTCACGACACGTTCCCCCAGCTCAGCGTGATGGACAACCTCCTGGTCACGCTGGAGGCGTCCGCGCACCGGGACCGGGCGGCGCTGGAGGAGGCCCTGGAGGTCTTCCCCCGGCTCAAGCCGCTGCTCAAACGGCCGGCGGGCTTCCTGTCCGGCGGCCAGCAGCAGCAGCTCGCGATGGCCCGGGCCCTGGTCACCCGGCCGAAGCTGCTGATCCTGGACGAGCCGACCGAGGGCATCCAGCCGTCGATCATCCTGGAGATCGAGGAGGCCGTCGAACGCCTGCACGCGACCGGTCTCGCGATCCTGCTGGTGGAGCAGTACCTGGACCTCGCGCTGCGACTGGCCGACGGGTTCGTGATCCTCGACGCCGGGCGGGTCGTCAGGTCCGGCCCCGCACGGGAGCTCCAGGACGAGGAGGTCCACCGGCTTTTGTCCGTCTGACCTCGGCGCCTACCCTGGAAGGGAGGAAGCGATCGCACGTGTGAACGCCTTTGGCCGCGCCGGAGGCTCCGCGCCGCAGGAGCGGCTGGGGCCGTCCGGACCCGGCACTGCGCACGGCCCGACCGCTTCCTCCGTCGTCTCCGGCGACGCCGCCGCGAGGCGGGGCAGGATGGGCGAACCTGTCGAGCCGCCACGGCAGATCAACCGTGGAATCAACGGCCTCAAGCAGGGGTCAACCAGCGCGCCCGGCCTCGATCCGGACTCGCCGGACGTGGCCGAGTATCACCGTGACGATGAGCTCCGGGCGGTCCCGGTGGATGTGGTGCCCCGCATGCTCCGCGACGACGTGTACGGCGTTCGAGGACAGCCGCACCAGGTCGGCCTGAAGCGGAGACCAGACGGAGAAGAAGCGGCGCTGTTCCTCGACCGCCTTCATGTCGGTGCCCGGCGGTTCGTCCGGGCTGGAAGAGACCACGGTGAGCGGAATCGCCCCCAGGCTTGGCGCCCGGCGGCGGACCTGCCCGGGGTTGACGGTGATCGCGGCCGCCGCCTCACACAACTCCGTGCGGCGTTGCCGATCGCTGAGGTCGAAGGCGATCGTGGTGGAGAGGAGCTTCGACGGCAGGCGCCGGGCCTCGGCTGCGCGGCGGGCGCGGTCGCTCCATCCGGCCTCGAAAGCCAGGCGCCGAAGTCCCAGCGGCGTCAGGCGCGAGCGCAGCATTTCCAGGGCGATCATTGTTCTCGTCCGGTGCAGCAGGCGGATCTGCTCGGGATGGCTGGAGTCGACGAGGACGACCGCTGCCACGGCGTCGGGTCTTTCGGCTGCGAACAGCCGGACGATGTTCCCTCCGGCTGAATGCCCCACCAGAACGTACGGGGGAGCGATCCCCGCCTGGTCCAGCGCGCGCCGCAGGTCACGGGCGGCTCCCAACGCCGTTGCCGCCCACGGAGACGGGTCGCTCCACCCGAGTCCGGCGCGGTCGTACAGGACAACCGACGACTCCACCGCCAGTTCGGGTAACAGCGCTGCCCAGTTCAAACCCGGCTCACCCAGCCCGGGCACGATCACGACGGTCGGCGAGCCTGTGCCCGCGGTCCACAGATGGATCCTGCGGCCGCCGACGTCGGCCATACGTCCGGGGGGAGGAAACCGGCGGCGATCATGCCAGGCTCCGTAGGTCTGGTAGACGGCGCTCATGGCGGCCCCGGCGATCGCTCCCGAAACGAGCCCGGCCAGCGCCTTGACGATGATCCTCTTGCTGCGGATCGAGCGCTTCATCACGCTATTCGTACGTGAATCCGGTCACCAGATCAATGACGAGCGAAAAGAGCAGTCAGATGTCGAGCTGCCACTGGTGCCAGGTGTCGAAGACCTCGAAGCCCATCGCCTCGTTGATCGCCAGCATGTGCGGGTTCGCGACGGAGTTCCACGTGATCACACGCTCGGCGGACGGCTCGCACGCACGGAACCAGGTGATGTTGGCGAGCTTGAGCACCAGGCCGAGCCGCCGGCCGCGGTGCGGCGCGAGGACGGTGGTCGAGCTCTGACGGGCCCATCCCTCCGGCCGCTCGGCGTCCACCACGAGCTGGGTGAACCCCGCCGGCTCGCCGCTGGCCGTGTGCCGGGCGATCATCGTGTACGTCCGCTGGCCCGCCCGGGCGAGCATCTCCTCGCGGGCGCGCACGCGGTCGGCGGTCCACCGCTGGTCCTCCATCGCGAGGTCGCCCAGTGGCTCGTCGTTCATGCCCTCCGCCAGGCAGGCCATGTCGCCGAGCAGGTCGTCGGGAGTCGGCCCGGCCCACCGTTCGAGCGAGTAGCCCGTGGCGTGCCGTACGGCGCGGGCGCGGAGGAGTTCGAGGCCGGACCAGTCGGCCGTACGCAGGTCGAGCACAAGCCGGGTCTCGGTGGAGGCGGGGGAGAATCCGCGGGCCTTGGCGAACGCCGCGCCAGGACCGTCCGCCACGGCCTCGGCGATCAGGACCCGCCTGCCCTCGTCGCGCGCCCGGGCGATCGCGTGGTCGAGCAGCGCGACGCCGATTCCCTCGCGCCTGCGGCCCGGATGCGTCATCAGCCGGAGCAGGGCGAGATGGGTGTTGTCGTCCTGAGGGAAATGGAGGATGTGGCCGCCGACGACCTGGTCACCGCCGACCTGGCGGCCGGTGATCTGGCTGCCGTCGCACGCCACCCACGCCTCGGCCCGCTCGCCGCCGGACCCGCTCCGGACGCTCGCCGTGAAGTGCCGCCACGACATCGCCGGACCCGGATGGTCGCATGCGCGCGCGATGCCGTACAGACCGGCCAGAGGGGAGTGCCCCGCCGGGCCGTCCGGGGCGTCTTCCCCCTGATCGGCGTCGTTCTCGATGGGGGCGACGCGCTTCATGTGCATGCCGACAAGAATTTCGCACCCCTTGTCAGGAGCGCGACTGATTTTCACATCGTGGAACGGCGGTGGGTGAGGGCTCTATTGCATGTAGTTCTCGACCTCGTCGACCGGGCGGGGGGAGGCGAAGTCGGGGTCCTCGCCCACATCGCGCCGGGCGCGGCGCTGGCGCAGCAGGTCCCAGCAGCGGTCGAGCTGCTCCTCCAGCGAGGCGATCCTGTTGTGCTCCTCGTCCGAGGTCAGCTCACCCGCGACCAGTCGTTCGCGCAGGGAGTGCTCCTCGTCGACCAGGTCGCTGATCCGCTTCAGGATCTCGTCGTCCTTCATGTGGCCTCCTTCGTCACGAGTCACCCTAACCTGGTGCTCCGTCTCGGAATGTGATCGGGTGTCTCGTCCGGCTGAGGGCGTCTGCTAGTCTGCTTGGCATGCTGCGCGGACTCCTTCTTATCCGCCGCGGCGAGGGCCTGTAAGAGGCCGGCTCCCTCGCCGCGGTGCGAGAGGCATGCGCGTCGGCCGCCCTGGTTTCATCCAACGGCGCCCCCTTCCTAACGAATCGACGGCAACGTCGTGCCCGGGGCTCGCCGTGCGCCCGACGAGGAGCAACCATGAATGAGCAGCAGCCCAGCCCCATGCCGTTCCACCGCTACACGCCGTTCGAGCCGGTACGGCTGGCCGACCGCACCTGGCCCGACAAGGTCATCACGGAGGCGCCGCGCTGGTGCGCGGTGGACCTGCGCGACGGCAACCAGGCGCTGATCGACCCGATGGACTCCGACCGCAAGCTGAAGATGTTCGACCTGCTGGTCAGGATGGGCTACAAGGAGATCGAGGTCGGCTTCCCCGCCGCGTCGCAGACCGACTACGACTTCGTCCGCCAGATCATCGAAGAGGGGCGCATCCCCTCCGACGTGGTCATCCAGGTGCTGACGCAGGCCCGGCCCGAGCTGATCGAGCGGACCTTCGAGGCGCTGCGCGGCGCCCGCCAGGCGATCGTCCACCTGTACAACTCCACCTCCACCCTCCAGCGCCGGGTCGTCTTCGGCCAGGACAGGGACGGCATCACCGCGATCGCCGTCGAGGGCGCCAAGCTGTGCAAGAAGCTGGCGGCCGAGATGGAGGGCACGGAGATCTACTTCCAGTACTCGCCCGAGTCCTTCACCGGCACCGAGCTGGAGTACGCCGTCGAGGTCTGCAACGCCGTCAACGACGTGTGGCAGCCCACCCCCGACCGCAAGGTGATCGTCAACCTGCCGGCGACGGTCGAGATGGCCACCCCCAACGTGTACGCCGACCAGATCGAGTGGATGCACCGCAACCTGGCGTACCGGGACTCGGTCGTGCTGTCGCTGCACCCGCACAACGACCGCGGCACCGCCGTCGCCGCCGCCGAGCTGGGCTACATGGCCGGCGCCGACCGCATCGAGGGCTGCCTGTTCGGCAACGGCGAGCGGACCGGCAACGTCTGCCTGGTCACGCTGGGGATGAACCTGTTCTCGCAGGGCGTCGACCCGGAGATCGACTTCTCGGACATGGACGAGATCCGGCGCGTGGTCGAGCACTGCAACCAGCTGCCCGTGCACCCCCGCCACCCGTGGGGCGGCGAGCTGGTCTACACGGCCTTCTCCGGCTCCCACCAGGACGCCATCAAGAAGGGCCTCGAGCACCTGGAGCGCGACGCGGTCGCCGCCGGCGTGCCGGTCGACCAGTTCACCTGGGCCGTGCCGTACCTGCCGATCGACCCCAAGGACATCGGCCGCACGTACGAGGCCGTGATCCGCGTCAACAGCCAGTCGGGCAAGGGCGGCGTCGCCTACATCATGAAGGCGGACCACCAGCTCGACCTGCCGCGCCGCCTGCAGATCGAGTTCTCCCGCGTCATCCAGGCCCGTACGGACGCCGAGGGCGGCGAGGTCACGGCCGCCGAGATGTGGGAGCGGTTCGCCGACGAGTACCTGCCGAACCCGGCGAGCCCCTGGGGCCGCCTGGGCCTGCTGGCCCACCGGCACACCTCCACCGTGGACGACAAGGACGCGATCAACGCCGACGTGCGGGTCGACGGCCAGATCAGGGAGATCGAGGGCGTCGGCAACGGCCCCATCTCGGCCTTCTGCGACGCGCTGGAGAACATCGGGGTGCCGGTGCGGGTCCTCGACTACACCGAGCACGCGATGAGCGCGGGCGCCGACGCCAAGGCCGCGTCGTACGTGGAGTGCGAGGTCGGCGGGCCGAACGGCACGCAGGTCCTGTGGGGCGTCGGCATCGACGCGAACACGACGAGCGCCTCGCTCAAGGCCATCATCTCCGCCGTCAACCGCGCCACCCGCGCCTGACAGCCCCCTGAATCTCGCAGTGATGCGGCAGGACCTGCGGTCTCACTGCCCGTGACCTTGCACAAAAGCGCAAGCGTATGACCTGACCGGCCCAAAAGGCTGTCGGAAACACGCGAAAGGCGGCAACCGGGAGATCCCCGACTGCCGCCTTTCGCATGTCTCGTTCTTCTCAGGTACTCCGGTCAGAACGATGGGTACGCATACGCAAAGTAGCGTACCGGTGACGGATTGGTGGGACCGCTTCGGTTAGCCTGAGGGCATGGCGGACGAGGTCGTCAGCGTGGGAGTACGGGAACTGCGCGACCGGCTTGCGCACTATCTGGAGCTGGTCCAGGCGGGAAACACGGTTGAGATCACGGAGAGGGGGCGGCCGGTGGCACAGCTCACCGCATTGCCGCACGAACGTGTCGTCACGGACCGGCTCGTCGCGGAGGGCCGCATGAAGCTGCCCGAGGTGGAGATCGACTGGGCGGCCTGGCATGCCCTGCCCTCGGAATCCGGAACGCCTCTGCCCAGCGAAGTGCTGGCGGAGCTCAGGGTGGAGGAAGGGTGATCTACCTGGACTCTTCGGCGCTGGTCAAGCTGGTCGTCCGGGAGGAGGAGACGGCGGCGCTCGAAAAGTGGCTGGCGGCACAGGCCGGGGCGGTGGTCGCCTGCGAACTCGCCCGGACCGAGGTGGTCCGGGCGGTGCGGGCCTCCGGACCTCAGGCGGTCTCCATGGCGAAGGCGTTGATGGCCCGGCTGAGGACGTTGCCCGTGGACACACCGCTCCTCGACGCGGCCGCGGAGATCGGGCCGTCCCGGCTGCGGACCCTCGACGCCCTTCACCTGTCCGCCGCGCAGCTGCTGGAGCGGGCTCTCGACTGGTTTGTGGCCTACGACAAGCGGCTGCTCGCGGCGGCCGAAGAGGCGGGCCTCCCCATCGCCGCACCCGGCTTAAACGGGGCCGGGCCCGGGTAGAGCGGGATTCCCATGGCGTGAGCGTGCGCGGGAGCAGCGCTGCCCTCGCCCGAGGCGGCGGGGTGGGGGCGCTTGGCGGCCTGATATCTTTCACGAGTAAAACACTTGAGAAAGAATTGGGGATCATGAGGCCGGCGATGCGAGGGCGGCTGCCGTTGCGGGGAGTGTTCCGGATCGGCGGGCTGGGGGACGTCTGGCACAAGCACGCGCTCAGCGCGGTCGTCGCCCTCGCCGTGCCGGACACGGTCCTGCTCCTGCTGGACCGCCTGGACCTGGCCGTCTACACCTCCGCCGGAGCCATGTGCGCCCTCTACGCGCACGGCCTGCCGTACCGGGTCCGGGCGCGGACCCTCCTCGGCGTCGCGACGGGCATGGTCGCCAGCGTGGGTGTCGCGCTCACCGCGGCCGGGCTCACTCGGTCGGCCCCCGTCCTGGTCCTGGTGGCGGCGCTGCCGGCCGCCGCGCACAAGGTGGCGTGCGACGCCGCCCGGATCGGGCCGCCGGGGAGCCTGATCTTCACCTTCATGAGCGCGACCTGCGCGTTCCTGCCGCAGCGGCTCGAAGAGATCCCCCTCCACCTCGCTCTCGTCGCGGCCGCCGCGGCGCTCGCCTGGCTGGTCTGCATGGCGCCCGCGCTCGTACGGCCCGAAGGGCCCCAGCGCGCGGCGGTGGCCCGCGCCCTGGAGGCGGCCGTACGGCTCGCCCATGCGGAGGGTCCGGCGGCCGCCCGCGCCCGGCACGACGCGGCGGCGGCGGTGAACGCGGCCTGGCACACGCTGCTCCCATCACCCGAGGGAGCGGGCAGGCGCGCGCTCGAACGCCTCCTGGCCCGGGTGGAGGCGTCCCTCCCCGCCGTGTCCCGGGACGAGGCGGCCCGCTTCGCGAGCTGGGCGGCCGAGGTGCGACGCAACCGCCCGGTGCCCGAGGTGAGTCTCGGTGAGACGGGGGCCGCCGGGCTCGCGGGCATCGCGCTGGAACGGGCGGCGCCGGGCGGGCCCGGCCCGCTGCGCATGTTCCACCCCGCCTCGCCGCTGTTCCCGATCGGCGTACGCGTCGCCGTCGGGTCCGCCCTCGCCGGGCTGGTCTCGCTGGCGGTGGGAGTCGGCCACCCATACTGGGCGGTGGTCACGGCCGCGTCCGTCTTCCAGGCCAACGCCACGCTGTCGTGGCAACGGGCCCTGCAGCGCGCCCTCGGCAGCGTGGTCGGCCTGCTCGTCTTCACGGCGCTGCTGCCGGTCGGCCGTACGGGCGCGCTCGCCCTCGTCCTGCTCACGCTGGCCCTGCAGTTCTGCACCGAGGCGCTGATGACTCGCAACTACTGGCTGGGCACGGTGTGCGTGACGCCGATGGCTCTCCTGCTCACCGAGCTGCCCGGTTATCAGCCCGCGTGGCGGCTGATCAGCGACCGCTGGCTGGACACGGCCGTGGGCGTCGCGGCGGGCCTGCTCGGCTGCCTGCTGGTGACCAACCGCCGCAGCGCCGGACGGATCGACGCGGCGCTGCGGCGCGTGGCCGACGCCCAGGCGGCTGCCCGGCGTCTGCTGGCGGTCGGCGCCGATGAGCCGGCGGAGACCGTGCGGGTCCGCGGCACGCTCGTCGACGACCTGGTGGAGCTGCGCCGGGCCGCCGACGTGGCGGCCGGCGAGTGGTGGCAGCGCGCGCTGCCGGAGGAGCAGGTCGCCCGGGCCGAGCACGAGGGGCACCGCCTGCTGGCGAGGCTGGCCGCACCGGCTCGGGATAGAGTCGGCTGCGAACGGACCCAGGGCTGAGGAATCGGGGCGTGGAGGACATCGCCGAGGAGGCGCCCGAGAGCGTCGCAGAGGACGTCGTCGAGCAGGTGATGCACCAGTGGCGGCGTGTCCACCCCGAGCTGGACACCGCGCCGATCGCCGTGATCGGCCGCCTCACCCGGTGCGTGTTGCTGCTCCAGCAGGCCGGTGACGCGCCCCTCCGGGAGTACGGGCTCACCCGGCCGGAGTTCGACGTCCTCGCCGCCCTGCGGCGGCTCGACCGGGAGCTCACGCCGGGCCGGATCGCCAAGGAGACCTTCGCCTCGGGGGCGGCCGTCACCAAGCGGCTGCGGGCCCTGGAGGAGCGCGGGCTGGTGAGCCGCCGCCCCGACGACCGCGACCGGCGGGTCTCCCACCTCGCGCTCACCGAGGAGGGGCGCGCGCTCACCGACCGGCTCCTGCCGCGGCAGCTGCGTTACGAGAGCGATCTTCTGGCGGCGATGGGCGCCGACCGGCGGCGGGAGCTGGGAGACCTGCTCGGCGAGCTGCTCCTCCTGCTGGAAGGACGCCTCGGCGCCCGCCGGCTCTGACCGCGATCCGGCCCGCCGAGTCGTGTCGCCTACTCGGGCAAGCCGAGTCGTGTCGCCTACTCGGACAAGCCGAGTCGTGTCGCCTACTCGGACAAGCCGAGAAACCGGCCCAGGCAGGTCATGTTGTGCTCGAACAGCTCGGTTCGGTGGGCGATCGTGTTGTTGAACTGGCCGAAGAGCTCGAAGCTGACCATCCCGAACAGGCCCGTCCAGACGACGATCGCCCGTGTGACCACGTCGTCCGGCACGTCCGGCATCAGCGACCGTACGATCTCCGCGTCCTCCGCCAGGATCGCGGGTGGCGGCGGGCAGATCGGGGGAGGGGCGAGCCTGCCCGCGCGGTGGGCCTCGGCGACGATCCGCCCGTACACGGCCGTGTCCCGCACCGCCGGCGCGACGGTGTCCTGCGGAGCGGCGTAGCCCGGCACGGGTGAGCCGTACAGCAGGGCGTACTCGTGCGGATGGGCCAGGGCCCACTCGCGGACGGCCCGGCAGGCGGCGAGCCATCGTCCGGTGAAGTCGTCGCGCGCGCAGGCGGCGTCGGCGCGTTCCACGGCCTCTCCGAGGGCGTTGTATCCGTCTATGATCAGCGCGGTCAGCAGGTCGTCGCGGCTGGGGAAGTAGCGGTAGATCGCCGAGGAGACCATCCCCATCTCGCGGGCCACCGCCCGCAGGGACAGGCCCGTGGCTCCCTCCGTCGCCAGATGTCGCCGGGCGATGTCCGTGATTTCCCTGATCAGCTCCGCTCTCACCCGCTCGCGCGCGGTCCTGCTCGCATTCATGTGGCAAGGTTAACAGAGCACCTGAGCGATTAGAGAGCGGTGCTCTTGACGAAATCCGCCCCAATAGGAGAGCATTGCTCTCGAAACGGAGCAATGAAGTCAAGGAGTGCCGATGCTTACCGTGGCCAAGGGAACGATCTCCGCACTGATGTTCTTCCTGGAGCTGGGCGTGCTGATCTCGCTGGCCTACTGGGGGTTCACCCGGGAGGCCAACATCCTGGTGAAGATCCTTCTGGGACTCGGTGGGCCGGCCGTGTTCGCCACGCTCTGGGGGTTGTTCATGGCGGGCGGCAAGGCGCCGCACCAGCTGCACGGGATCGCCCGGGCCGCCTTCGAGGTCGTGTGGTTCGGCGCGGGGGCGGCCGCACTGGCGGCCTCCGGGCTCGTCACCGCGGGTGTGGTGTTCGCGGTCGTGTACGTCGTGGACGGCGTGCTGCGGCTGCTGACGGATCAGGTCTGAAGGAGAAGTGATGGGCAGGCATGTGATCGTCGGTTCGGGACAGGTCGGCGGCGGGCTCGCCGAGACGCTGGCGGAGCGCGGGCACGAGGTGACCCTCGTCACCCGCTCGGGCTCCGGCCCGGAGCGTCCGGGGATCTCGCGGGTCGCCGCGGACGCGGCCGACGCCGCCGTGATGCGGCGGCTCACCGAGGGGGCCGACGCGCTCTACAACTGCGCCAACCCGCGCTATCACCGGTGGCCCCTGGACTGGCCGCCGATCGCGGCCTCGCTGCTGGCCGCCGCCGAGTCGTCCGGGGCCGTCCTGGTCACCCTGGGCAACCTGTACGGATACGGGCCGGTGGACGGACCGATGACCGAGGATCTGCCGCTCGCCGCGACCGGCACCAAGGGCATGGTCCGGGCGCGGATGTGGGAGGAGATGCGGGCCGCCCACGAGGCCGGCCGGGTGCGGGTCACCGAGGTGCGCGGCTCGGACTACTACGGGCCCCGGTCGTCCGACCAGTCGTACGTGGGGCCGCGGCTCCTGGAGCCCCTGCTCGCGGGCAAGCCCGCCACCGTCGTGAGCGACCCCGACATCCCGCACAGCTGGACGTACCTGCCCGACGTCGTGCGGGCGCTGGCGGCGGCCGCGGGGGAGGAGCGCGCGTGGGGCCGGCCCTGGCACGTCCCGACCGCGCCGCCCTTCACCATGCGGCAGTACGCCGAGATGGTGTGCGAGGCCGCGGGCGCCCCGGCGCCGCGCCTGCGGCGGCTGCCGTCGTGGACGCTGAAGGCGGGGGGCCTCGTATCGCCGTTCCTGCGCGAGCTGGGGGAGACCCGTTATCAGTTCGACCGGCCGTACGTGCTCGACTCCTCCGCCTCCCAGGCGGTCCTCGGATTCGGGCCGACGCCGGTCGAGGACGGGGTGAAGGAGACGGTGGCGTGGTGGCGGGGGCGCTGAAAAGCGCCGGAAGGACGGCGATAGTCTCCCCGGCATGAGAGTTGGGATCATCGGCCTGGGAGACATCGCGGAGAAGGCATACCTGCCCGTGCTGGCGGCGACGCCGGGCATCGAGCCGCTGCTGTGCACCCGCGACCGAGCGGCTCTCGACCGGCTCGGCGACGCGTACCGGATCGGCGCGCGTTTCACCTCCGTGGACGGCCTCGCCGAGGCCGGGATCGACGCGGCGTTCGTGCACGCGGCCACCAGCGCGCACGTCCCGATCGTGACCACGCTGCTGGAGGCGGGCGTGCACGTCTACGTGGACAAGCCGCTCGCCTACGCCGCCGCCGCCTCCGCCGGGCTCGTACGGCTGGCACGCGAGCGGAACAGGTCGCTGATGGTCGGGTTCAACCGCAGGCACGCCCCCGCGTACGCGGCCCTGCGCGGCCTGCCGCGCGACGTGGTCGTGATGCAGAAGAACCGGCGTGACCTGCCCGGCGACCCGCGGACCGTGGTCTTCGACGACTTCATCCACGTGGCCGACACGCTGCGCTTCCTCGCCCCCGGGCCGGTCACCGACACCGCGATCAGGACCAGGACGCGGGACGGCCTGCTCGAACACGTGGTGCTGACGCTCGGCGGCGACGGGTTCACCGCCGTCGGAGTGATGAGCCGCACCAGCGGAGCGGCCGAGGAGACCTGCGAGGTCATGGGCGGCGGCGGCAAGCGGCGGGTCGTCAACCTCGGCGACGTGGTGGACCTCGGAGGGGACGAGATCCTCACGAGGCGTGGCGACTGGGTCCCGGCGACCCGGCAGCGCGGCATCGAGCAGATCTGCAGGGAGTTCCTCGCCGCGGTCAGGGAGGGCCGGATCCTCGCGGCCGACGACGCCCTGGAGACCCACGAGCTGTGCGAGCAGATCGTGCTGGCCGCCACGGACACGGCGGCGACGGCCTGACCGCCTCCCGGAAGCCGCATATTCCCGGGAGGCGGTCGTCGTCGCCGTCTTCAGAAGGGCGTCAGGGGCGTCAGGGGTAGAGGCCCCGCATCCGGTGGGCCTCGGCCACCCGCCCCACACCGATCGCGTGGGCGGCCTGGCGGAGCGTGAGGTCACGCTCCGCGGCCAGGTCCGCGACCGCCCGGTAGGCGTTCTCCATCAGGTCGCGGAGCTTCACCTCGACCTCTCCGGCGCTCCAGGAGTACGCCTGGGTGTTCTGCACCCACTCCAGGTAGGACACGATCACCCCGCCGGCGTTGGCCAGGATGTCGGGGACCACCGTGACCCCGTTGCCGGCCAGGATCAGGTCGGCCTCGGGCGTGGTGGGCCCGTTGGCGCCCTCCACGACCAGGCGGGCCCGTACGCGCGGCGCGTTGTCCGCCGTGATCACGCCTTCGAGCGCGGCCGGCACCAGCACGTCCACGTCGAGTTCGAGCAGCTCGTCGTGGGAGAGCGGGTCGGCCTCGCGGTAGCCGTGGACCGACCCGGTCTCGGCGGCGTGGGCGCGCAGCGCGGCGACGTCGAGGCCGGAGGGGCGGACGACCGCGCCGCCCGCGTCGGAGACGGCCACGACACGGCAGCCGGCGTCGGCGAGGTACTGCGCGGCGAGCGCGCCCACCTTGCCGAAGCCCTGCACCGCCACGGTCGCGCCCTCGGGGGATCGCGCCCTGCTCATCTGGGCCAGCGCCTGCAGCGCGGCGATCTGCACCCCGCGCGAGGTCGCGCCCGCGCGACCGAGCGAGCCGCCGAGCGCCGTGGGCTTGCCGGTCACCACGCCCGGGACCGAGTAGCCCGCGTTGGCGCTGTAGGTGTCCATGATCCAGGCCATGGTCTGCTCGTCGGTGCCCACGTCGGGCGCGGGGATGTCCTTCTCCGGGCCGATGAGCGGCAGGATCTCGTTGACGTAGCGCCGGGTGACGCGTTCGAGCTCGCGGGTGGTCAGCGCGGCCGGGTCCACCGCGACGCCGCCCTTGGCCCCGCCGTACGGGATGCCGACGAGGGCGCACTTCCACGTCATCCACATGGCGAGGGCGGTGACCTCGGCGAGATCGGTGGCGGGGTGGAAACGGATGCCGCCCTTGGCCGGTCCGCGCGACAGGTTGTGCTGCACGCGGTGGCCCTGCACCACCTCCAGGCGGCCGTCCTCGCGCCGTACGGGCACGGAGACCGTCAGCGAGCGGCGGGGCGTGGCGAGCATGTGGTGCATGCCGTCGTCGAGACCGAGGAAGCGGGAGGCCTCGGCGAGCTGGAAGCGGGCGGCGGCGAGGGCGCGCTCACCCAGTGAGGGGGCGTGGAGGTCGGGGATCGGGGACCGAACCCCCGACGCCGTTGTCGGGAAGTCCGTGATGGTCATTCTGTTGTTCTCCTGTCGGAAGGGTGGCCGTCCCCCGGACCCCGCGTACCGTCGTCGTTGACGGCCGCGAAAGGCGGACCGGGAGGAGCGACATCTGGATCAAACCGTGGACCGGGTGATCGCGATATAGGCCAATACGGAGATCGGCGCGCGGAATTTCGCCGTTCCGGCGCATAGGTGGCGCACCACGTGAACGGCGGTGGACGGATGGGCGCAAGTCGCGCTTTGCCGCCCTTTTGCAGTAGACAGGGTTTGTGCCGGAACTTGTGCTGGGCCCGCTGCTGCGCCACGTGGACGCCGCCGCCGCGACCGTCTGGGTGGAGACCTCCGAGCCCTGTACGGTCCGCGTGCGGGCCGGCGACGCCTGCTCGGAGGAGCGCACCTTCACCGTGCACGGCCACCACTACGCCCTGCTCGACGTCGGCATCGAGGGCCCGGTGGCCTACGAGGTGGAGCTCGACGACCGGCGGGTGTGGCCGGAAGAGGGCCTGCCGCCCAGCGTGATCCACCCGCTGACCCGCCTCGACCGGCTGATCTTCGGCTCCTGCCGCACCAGCGTCCCGCACGAGGAGCCGTACGTGCGCACGCACGGCCCGGACGTCCTGCGGGCTTACGGCCTGCGCCTGATGGAGTCGCCGGACGAGCGGCCCGACCTGATCCTGCTGCTGGGCGACCAGGTGTACGCCGACGAGCTCACGCCGGACATGAAGGAGTTCATCGCCGGGCGCAGGGACGAAGGACCCGAGGAGGTCGTCGACTTCGAGGAGTACGCCGAGCTGTACCGGCAGGCGTGGTCCGACCCTCCGGTCCGCTGGCTGATGGCCACGGTCCCCACCCTGATGATCTTCGATGACCACGACGTCAGGGACGACTGGAACACCTCGAACGTCTGGCGCGAGCAGATGGCCGAGGTGCCCTGGTGGGAGCGGCGCATCGTCTCCGCGCTCGGCTCGTACTACGTCTACCAGCACCTGGGCAACCTGCCCCCGGCCGAGCGGGCGGCCGATCCCGTGCTCGCCGCGCTGCGGGCGGGCGGCGGCGACGAGGCGCTGGACACCTTCGCCCGGCGGGCCGACAAGGAGCCCGACTCGGTGCGCTGGAGCTACCACAGGGACCTGGGCGGCACCCGGCTGATCGTGCTGGACAGCCGCAGCGCCCGGGTGCTGGAGCCGGGACGCCGGCGGATGCTCGACCCCGGGGAGTGGGACTGGTTCGACAAGCACGCCACCGGCGACTTCGACCACCTGCTCGTCGGGTCCTCGCTGCCGATCCTGCTGCCCGCGGGGATCCACCATGTGGAGAGCTGGAACGAGGCGGTCTGCGACGGCATCTGGGGCCGCAGGGCGGCGCGGTGGGGCGAGCGGGTGCGGCAGTTTCTCGACCTGGAGCACTGGGGGGCCTTCCGCCGGTCGTTCGAGGAACTCGCGCAGGTGGTGCTGGAGGTCGCCTCGGGCGGCCGGGGGAGGCCGCCCGCGACCGTCCTGCTGCTGTCGGGCGACGTCCACTACTCCTACATGGCGTCCGTGCGGCGCCGGGGCGGCGGGCGCGTCCACCAGGTCGTCTGCTCGCCGATCCGCAACCCGCTGAGCCGCACGCTGCGCTTCGCCAACATCGTGGCGTCGTTCGGGCTCGCGGGCGTGCTCGGCGGGGTGCTGGCCAGGGCCGGGGGCCTTCCCCGGCCGCCGTTGCGGTGGCGCATCAGCAAGGGACCCTGGTTCCCCAACATGATGACCGCCATCGACCTGGCGCCCGGGGAGGCCACGGTGACGTGGTTCACCGACACCGGCGATCAGGACGCGGTGCGGATCAGGCCCGAGCCTCCCGCAGCACCGCGCTGAGCTGGTCCGCCGCCCAGGCCAGGTCGTCCCGGGAGACGACGAGGGGCGGCGCGAGGCGGATCGTCGAGCCGTGCGTGTCCTTCACGAGCACGCCGCGGCGCATCAGCGCCTCGCTGATCTGCCGTCCGGTGCCGAGCGAGGGGTCGATGTCGATGCCCGCCCACAGCCCGCGCCCGCGCACCGCCACCACGCCGGGGCCGAGGTCCGCCAGGCGCGCGTGCAGGAACGCGCCGAGCTCGCGGGCCCTGGCCTGGTACTCGCCGGTCCGCAGCAGCCCGATCACCGCGTCGCCGACGGCGCACGCCAGCGGGTTGCCGCCGAAGGTGGAGCCGTGCTGGCCGGGCCCGATCACGCCCATGACGTCGCTGTTCGCGACGACCGCGGAGACCGGGACCACGCCGCCGCCGAGGGCCTTGCCCAGGACGTACAGGTCGGGGACGACGCGCTCGTGGTCGCAGGCGAACGTGTCCCCGGTGCGGCCGAGGCCCGACTGGATCTCGTCGGCCACGAACAGCACGTTGTTGTCGGTGCAGATCTCCCGGACCGCGGCCAGGTAGCCGTCCGGCGGGACCAGCACGCCGGCCTCGCCCTGGATGGGCTCCAGCAGCACGGCCACCGTGTTCTCGTCGATCGCCTCCCTGACCGCCTCGGCGGAGCCGTACTTGACGATCCGGAAGCCGGGGGAGAAGGGGCCGAAGCCCTCCCGCGACTCGGGGTCGGTGGAGAAGCCCACGATGGTCGTGGTGCGGCCGTGGAAGTTGTCCTCCATCACGACGATGTTGGCCTGGTCGGGGGCGACGCCCTTGACCTCGTAACCCCACTTGCGGGCGACCTTGACGGCGGTCTCGACGGCCTCCGCGCCGGTGTTCATCGGCAGGACCATGTCCTTGCCGCACAGCTCGGAAAGGCCGGTCACGAACGCGGCGAACCGGTCGTGGTAGAACGCGCGGCTGGTCAGCGTCAGCCGGTCGAGCTGCTCGCGGGCCGCCGCGAGGATCGCGGGGTTGCCGTGGCCGAAGTTCAGCGAGGAGTAGCCGGCCAGGCAGTCGAGATACCGCTTGCCCTCCACATCGGTGACCCAGGCGCCCTCGGCCGAGCTGATCACGACGGGCAGCGGGTGGTAGTTGTGCGCGCTGTGGCTCTCGCTGAGCCGGATCAGTTCCTCGCTGTTCATCGAATCTCCCTGTTCGGCCGGATCTCGAGGGTGCAGCACTTGGGCCCGCCGCCGGCCTTGCGCAGCTCGCCGAGGTCCACCGGGACGACCTCGAAGCCACGACGCTTGAGTTCCAGGATCAGCCCGGTCGCCTCGGCGTTGACGACGACGTTGCGGCCGTCGCTCACCGCGTTGAGGCCCAGCACCTCCGCGTCCGCGGACGTGGCGATCACGGCGTCGGGGAACAGCCGCCGCAGCACCTTCCTGCTGCCCTCGCTGAACGCCTCCGGATAGTACGCCACGTTGTGGCCGTCCAGCGGAAACAGGGCGGTGTCGAGGTGGTAGTACCTCGGGTCGACCAGGCGCAGCGTGACGACCGGCCGGCCGAGGAACTCCTGGGCCTCCATGTGCGCCGCCACGTCGGTGCGGAAGCCCGTCCCGGCCAGGATCATCTCGTCGAGCGTCAGGTAGTCGCCCTCGCCCTCGTTGGTGAAGGACGCCTCCAGTGTCTCGTATCCCCGTTCGACGAACCACCGCAGGTAGGCGGGGCCCTCGGCGGCGCGTTCCGGGTGGGCGAACCTCGCTCCGTAGACCCGTCCGTCCACGACGAGCGCGCCGTTCGCGGCGAACACCATGTCCGGCAGGCCATCGATCGGGTCGATCAGGCTGACGCGGTGGCCGAGCGCCTCGTACGCCTGCCGGAGGCTGTCCCACTGCCGCAACGCCCTGGCCGTGTCGGCGCCCTTCTCGGGATGCATCCACGGGTTGATGGAATACGAGACCGTGAAGAACTCGGGCCGGCACATCAGGAAATGCCGGGCCGTACCCGTACGACCACTGTCCGTGGTCTCGGTGGCGGGCGCGAGTGTCATCGTCGACTCCAAGCGGGAAACCGGGTGAACGGGACTTCAGCGTAGGAATCGGAAGGCGACAATCCAATGCGCCCGCGTTGCGATCACCTGTGGATCGGTTGCGTCCTTCACCCGTTTTGCGGCGATCCGTTAATCAGCCGCGACAGCACGATCGAACTCTTGGTGCGCACCACGAACGGCTCGGCCGCAAGGCGTTCGATGACCCGCTCGACGTGCCGCACGTCGGTCGCGCGGATGTGCAGCAGCGCGTCGGCCTCGCCGGTGACCGTGCAGGCGGAGACGACCTCCGGGTGCCGGGACACGGCCATGCCGATCTCCGCCGGTGAGGTCTTGCCCCGGCAGTACAGCTCGACGTACGCCTCGGTGGTCCAGCCGAGGGCCGACGGCTCCACCCGGGCGCTGAAGCCGGTGATCGCGCCGCTGGCGATGAGCCGGTCGACCCGCCTCTTCACGGCCGGAGCCGACAGCCCCACTTGAGCGCCTATCTCGGCGTACGTCGCCCGGGCGTCCTCGACAAGGGCCCGGATTATGGCGCGATCAAGCTCGTCCAACCTCACGTGGACCTGTATACAGCCGCCGCCGCGGATGCGCCGCCCGGCATGCCACCCCGGCCAGGTAGGCCACCGAGTCCGCAGGGCTGTGTGGCGCGAGGCGGAGATGGACGGCGTGACTGCGATGACATGAGCGAGGTAATGATCACAGGCACGGATTGTCGGTGGCGGTTGAAAGGATGGCCGCCATGACCGAACTCACGTCCGCGATCACCGACTACTGGGATGCCGCCGCCGACGCGTTCGACGACGAGCCCGACCACGGCCTGCGAGCTGATCGAACACGTGCCGCCTGGGACCGCCTGCTGCGTGCGTGGGCGCCTTCCGATCCGGCCGACATCCTGGACATCGGCTGCGGCACCGGCTCTCTGTCGGTGTTGCTGGCCGCGGCCGGGCATCGCGTGACCGGTGTCGACCTGGCACCGCGGATGATCGGGCAGGCCCGGGCCAAATTCGCGGACGCCGGGCTCGCCGGACGGTTCCTGGTCGGCGACGCCGACGCCCCGCCCGTCGGCGACGATCGGTTCGACATGCTGCTCTGCCGGCACCTGATATGGACCTTGCCCGATCCCCACGCGGCGCTGCGCGAGTGGGTCGCCCGGCTTCGCCCGAACGGCCGGCTGGTGCTGGTCGAGGGACGCTGGGGTGAGCCCGGGCAGGCCGGGCTGCCCTACGTGGCGGGAGCCGAAACGCTGCCCTGGGGCTTCGGCGTCAGCGCCGCCGACCTGGCCGCTGCGGTGCGGCCGCTCGTCGCCGACGTACGCATCGAACCGCTCAGCGACGATCCCGACCTGTGGGGGCGCCCGGTGAGCGATGAACGTTATGCGCTCATCGCGCATATCTAGCCGGCTGATCAGAGCGTGGGGGTGAGCGGAAACGAGGGCGCGGGCCCCCTCGCCGGGCCCGCGCCCTCTCTTCGACGGCGGGTCGTCAGGCCGCCGTCTCGCAGATCAGCTCGGCCGCCCTGGCCAGCAGATCCGTGTAGACGGTCGGGTCGTCGGCCTCGATGACCGGGAAGCCCACGCCGAAGTCGCCGTTGACCCACCGTGCCCGCACGCCGGGATTGGCGACGTCGGTCCCGTCGTACAGGAACACGTGGGGGCTGCAGTCGACCCGGCCGTGCCGGGCCGTCTCGAACTGATCCATCACCGCCCGCCGGGCGCGGCCGTCGTCGAGCGCCTCGGCCAGCGCCCCGACGTCGACCGCCCCGGTGGAGGCCGCGACGTCGAGGATCTCGTGCCGCAGCGAGATGCACCGGCCCTCGGCCCAGAAGGCCCGGCGCAGCGCCAGATCGAGCTGTTCCGAGGCGTGCAGGCTCTGCGCCTTGGCCGCCTGCACGGCCTCCAGGGGCGGCAGCATCGTGACCGGGTAGGTCCAGTCGGGCCCCTGCCACAGCCGCCAGCCGGCGCCGGGGTCGAGCGCGCCGACCACCGACACCTCCGAGTCCACCCCGGGGCGCTCGTTCACCGTCCGGTTGAACAGCTCCAGCGGGAAGCAGCGGTGGTCGAACCACAGCCGTCCCTCCAGGCCGAGCCGCCGGCGCGCCTCGTGCAGGCGGTAGACGGCCAGGTGGGCGAAGGAGCAGTTGAGGTCGGAGAAGACCACGATCGTGTCGGGCGAGTCGGGCAGCCGCGGATCTCTGTTCATCTCGAATCACCTCCGGTCGGTACGGCCGTCCGCTCGGGGAACAGCCGGCACAGCGCGGCGTAGAGCAGCGCCGCCGTGCAGAACGGCACCAGGCAGCTCAGGTCCACCCCGCCCGCCAGGCGGGCGAACGGGCCGGTGTAGATCGTGTTGTCCACGAACAGCAGCCCCAGGACCACCGCGGGGACGAACGCCCCCAGGGCCCGGAGGTTGAACCCGCCGGTGAACCAGTAGCCGCCCCGGTGGCCGGGCCGGGCGAAGCCGTACAGGTCCTCGGGGTGGTAGCGGCCCCGCCGCAGGGCGAACCCGACCAGCATGATCGCGGTCCACGGCGAGACGAGGACGAGCAGGATCAGCACGAACGTCGAGATCGACTCGATGGCGTCGAAGACGATCGCGCCGACGTAGAGGGTGGCGACGCCGAGTGCCCACATCAGCCACGTCGCGGCGGCGCGGGGGAACCGCCACAGGATGGAGTTGGCCGACAGCCCCGCCGCGTACAGGCACAGTGCCGCCTGCGGCAGCGTGCCGGCGAACCCGAAGGCGATCACCACGACCGTGAACCAACGGGGCACGGCGTCGGCCACCCCGAGGATCCAGGGCGCCGAGCCGTTCTTCAGCATCGTGGTGACATAGGCGCCGCCGACGAGCGCGAGCGCGTTGCTCACGTACATCGCCGCGCCGTTGTACGCCACCGCCGCCCGGTCGCGGACCCCTGGCGACAGGTAGCGGCTGTAGTCGCCCTGGAACGTCGAGTACGACACCGGCAGCGTGGCGCTGAAGGACACGGCCAGCAGCCAGGTCCGCCAGAAGTCGCCCAGCGCGTACGGCCCGCCCGCGTACGCCGGGTCGAAACCGGGCAGCAGCACCACGACCAGCGCCAGCAGCACCAGCCCGCCGATCACCGTCATGACCTTGTACGTCGCCAGCAGCGCGCCGTATCCGTACACCGCGACCACCACGACGGCCAGTGCCATCACCGGCATCGTGACGGCGAGGCCGGCCGGGCCGGCAGGGGTGCCGAGCACCCGCTGGCCGGCCGCGAGGATGGCCGTCGCGCCCGTCCACACCGCGATCGAGAAGAACCCGATCGCGACCACGATCGTGATGACGTTGGCGACGACCCGGCCGCGCACGCCGAAGTGGGCGCCGCTGGACACCGCGTCGTTCGCGCCGGTGCGCTTGCCGAACAGCACGAGCGGTGCGAACACCGCCGTGCCGATCAGCAGCCCCACCAGGATCGCGCTGACGGAGGCGGTCCAGCTCAAGCCGAAGCTCACCGGCACCGAGCCGAGCACCACCGTGCCGAACGAGAACTGGGCCGAGTGCCAGATCCACAGGAACTCGCGGGGCGAGGCGGTGCGCTCGCCGTCCGGGATCCGGTCGACGCCGTGCGCCTCCACCCGCGTGCTCTGCCCGGTGACCTGCCCGGTGACCTGGGCGGGCAGCTCGCGGGTGGTCACGGAGCACCCGCCTCGGGCCGGACCGCCTCGGCGTACGCCGCCGCCTCCGCCGCCGACCGAGGAGACGCGGCGTCCTCGGGCAGCAGCGTGACGCGCAGCGAACCGCACGGCGGGCCGGCCACCTGCCGGCCGGTGAGCAGGTCGAACGTGGAGTGGTGCAGCGGGCAGGTGATCCGCAGCGTCCGGCCGTTGAGATAGCCGTAGCGCAGCCGCCCCCTGCGGTGGGGGCACTCCGCCTGGGTCAGCACCCGCCTGCCCGCCACCTCGATGAGCAGGAGGTCGGGCGCGATCTGGCGCAGCGAGACAGGCCCACCCGTGTCGTCGGTCATGCGGGCACCTTCCTCGCCCTGTCCACCGCCGCCTCCGTGGCCTCCGCGATGACGGCGCTGGTCAGCGTGACGCCGGCCCACACCTTCGCCAGGTCGACCTGGCGGTGCTCGCCCAGCGCCCGTATCGCGGTCTGCATCTGCTTGGAGTGGAAGCTGTCGATGTACAAATGTTCTGTGTAGTACCGGTCGTTGCCGATGCCGAGCCGTTTCGCCGCGGCCGCGAAAGGCTTGAAGGCGTACAGCACGCTCGCCTCGAAGTAGGCGTACGCGCCGAGGAAGTACTCCGGCGCCGGCGCCCGGTCGGCCAGCCAGTGGAACAGGTTGACGTACGCGAAGCTGGCGTCCCCGGCCAGGTCCACGTAGTGCTCCAGGTCGGCGGGCATGCCCAGCTCGGTCACCAGGTCGCGGTAGAGCCGCGAGTGCTCCATGTCGTCGTTGCCGCAGCCGAACTCGTCGATGAGCACGCGCAGCACGGCCATGCGCGCCTTCGACGGCAGGCGCCGCAGGATCCCGAGGTGGGACTGCGACTCCACCAGACCGTCGACGGCGAACTCCGCGACCACCGTCTTGAACTGGTCGAGGGTGGCCTCCTCCGCGAGGAACCGCTCGTCGCCGGAGGGGTTGGCCTGCTCCTTGGCCAGCAGGTCGTGGAGCGCGTCGATCAGCTCGATGCGGAACCCGAAGCGGGGAGCGCGCTCCTCGTGCTCGGCGGCGAGACGCACCACCCAGTCGCGCTCGATCTCGCACAGCTCGGCGTACCTCTCGGGTGTGAGGACCGAGCGGTTGTAGACGTAGAGCCGCTTCTGGGCGGAGTCTCCGGGCCGGACCTCCAACATCCCGCTCACCCCGCTTCCTCGACGACCGCTTCGGTGTCGATGACCCCGCGGCGGTGCAGTTCCTTCTTCAGGTGCCGGTACCAGTCGTCGTTGAACAGGCCGTACCGCTCACAGGTCGCGTCGATCTCGCGCTGCCGTCGCTCGGACGGCTGGGCGAGCATGGCGTTGGCGAGGCCGGGCTCCAGGTTGGCCAGGGGGCCGATGAACCCGGCGACCCCGCCGGGCCCCGTCACCTCGTGCAGGAGGTTCTCCCAGCCCTCGAACACCGGGATCTCGGGGACCGCGGCGACGAGCTTCCTGGTGAACTCGGCCGACCCGCTGGACTCCTTGATGCCGACGACGCCGGGCAGGGCGCAGACGCGCACCAGGGTGTCCAGTTCGATCTGGTTGCCCGACAGGGCCTTCTCGTTGTAGACGAACAGCGGGACCGGCACGGCCTCCCGGATCGCCCGGTAGTGCTCGTAGATCTCCTCCTGCGTAAGGTCCGGCGAGAAGGGGGTGGTGACGGCGATCGCCGCCACGCCGAGGGCCTGGGCCTCCTTCGCTCTGGCGATCACCTCCTCGGTGGTCGGCGACTGCACGCCGGCCAGGACGGGCAGCCCGTCCGCGTGGCGGACGGTGTACGCGACCACGTCGTGCCACTGCCGATCCGACAGCTTCCACCCCTCGCCGGTGGACAGGGCGGGCATCAGCCCGGTGACCTCGCTCCTGAGGGACTCGACGAGCCGCCGTACGCTCGGCTCGGACACCTCGCCCGCCTCGGTCAGGGGCGTGACCATGGGGACGATCGTCCCCGAGTGCTTTGCTGGATACACAGGTCACCTCACAGGTCGTCGACGTCGACTCGCAGGGCCAAGGACCGCTCGTAGAGCCGCTCCAGCGGCGCCGGGAACACCGGTTCGTCGTCGGCCGGCTTCGCCGGCTCCACCGGCCGGACCGGGAGGTCGGGGCGCAGGCTCAGCCGGGGGCTGGCCGTGACCACGACCGTGTCGCGGCGCATCGCCATCGCCACGAGCAGCCGCTCGTGCAGCGGAAGGTCCGACAGCACCCCGGCCTCGAGGGCGAGGCGCAGGTCCTGCTCGTCGTAGCCGATGCGGTCGATGGCCATGTCGGAGTGCAGGTTGTCCATGAACGGGTAGTACTCGTCCTGCGCCTCGCGGGGGTACCGCCAGACCAGGTCGTCGCAGCGCCCGACGTGCTCCAGGCTCATCAGGACGTGGCCGCCGGACAGGCGCTCGGTGAAGAAGCGCTTGCACCCCCGCCGGACGTCGTCGTCGCGGCTGTGCATGCCCATGAACAGGGCGGCGTCGAGGAAGGGCTTATCGCTCATAGCCGAGCAGCACCTCACGCATCCGGTGCATGGCGCAGGCGAAGGTACCGGGTCGGCGGGCGAGGGCGACGCGGATGTAGCGCTCGCCCTTCGCCGGGTCGTTCCAGTAGAAGTACGTGCCGGGCAGCACGTAGATCTCGTCCTCCAGCAGCCGCTGCTGCAGCTCGCTCGCGGTGAGGTCCTCCGGCTTGATGCGGAACCACGCGACGCTCGTGTTCACCACGGGCTCGACGTACTCGAGGATCGTGCCCTCGACGGCCTTGACGGCCATCGCCCGGTTGTCGGTGATGACGTCGCGCACCGAGGCGAAGTTGTCCTCGATGGAGTCCTCGACGTACTGGGTGAGGAAGTTGAGGACGAACGGCGAGACGTTCAGCAGGACGGCCGTCTGGATGTTGTAGACCTCCTCCTTGATGTCGTCGCTGACCGTCAGCATCGCGCACTTGGCGTCCTGCACCGGCCAGGTCTTGCCGGTGTCCTCCAGCGCCATGTACGAGACGCCCGACTCCTCCAGCAGCTTGTAGATGTCGATGCGCCCGATCTTCTCGTCGCACAGCGCGAACGACGCGAAGCACAGGTCGAGCATCAGCAGCTTGCCGTGGTCCTTGCAGTAGCGGATGACCTCGCGGAATCCGTCCATCCCGTACTGCAGGAGGCTGAATCCGGTCGGATTGTTTGGGTCGACCAGATAGAGGGCGTCTGTTTCCAGCGTGCTCAGGTTCGCGTAAATGCGGGCCGGATCGGCGAGCGACTCCTCCGGCAGCGCGGTGAGTTCGACCTGCATGTGCTTGAGCAGGTCGACGAGATTGTCGAAGCACGGCTCGATGAGGCCGACCGACATGTTCCGCTGCATCAGGTACATGGCGGCGACCATTGTGGAGACGCTGGCCGAATACGACAGCCAGGTTTTGCCGGCGGCCGCTGCGGTGGGCTGCTTGTGCAGCCGGAAGAAGGCGTCGATGAATCGGCGCTCGAAATACGCCTGCTGGTTTTCCTCGGCCTCGTACCACAGGTCGGGGAGACGGGAGACGATCTTGTCCTGGCCGGCGGACTGACGCTGGTGGGTGTGTGCGTCGGCGAGGTTCCACCGGGTCTTCAGGGCCTGGATCTCGTGCTGGGTGAGGTCGACGAACCCGGTCACGTCCGGCGTGCCGGACGCGCTGAGCGGCGTCTCTTCGATTTCCGAACCGACATTGTTCATGACAGATCCCTTCACTGGTGCGGAACATGGAGTAGCGCAAGAGTGGTGCGGGAAGACATGCGTCGGAGGCGGCGGTTTCGCCGCGAGCTCCTTCTTACGGAGAAGCAGGGAGGAACGTCACTCCCGTTTTGCCCGCGATGGGCGATGCAATAAAAGGTACGTCTCACTTACGGCGGAGTCAACGGGTGAGACGGGAAATGCTTCTTTCCGGATTTCCGGAATGGTCCGGCTTTCGCGTCACCGGACGCTGACCCTGGGTAATCAAAATTCGCATCGATTATCCCAGGAATGGGGGTCGTCCATAAAGAATCGGCGCGCGTCGACGTCCCGGCGCGCGCCGATGAAAGAGCCGGTCGCGTGCTGCGCCGGCGGGCCACGCGGGTCCGCCGGCGTTCTGTGCCCCCGGGGAGAGGGGTTCTGTCTGCCCGGGAGAGGGGTTCTGTGTTACCGGGAGAGGGCTTGTGTTACCGGGGGGAGGGCTTCGGTCAGGCGGCGGCGCGCTTGAGGATGTCCTCGAACACGCTCGGATCGTCGGAGGAGACGACGGGCCAGCCGATGCCGTACGAACCCACCCAGCCGACCTCGATTCCGGGGTTGGCGTGGTCGGTGCCGTCCGGCAGGAACAGGTGCGGGCTGCAGTTCACCCGGTCGGTCGCCGCGATGGCGGCCTGTTCGGACAGTGCCCTGCGTGCCCGGCCGTCGTCGAGTGCGGCCGCCAGGGCGTCCACGTCCACCACGCCGGTGGACGCGGCGGCGTCCAGGATGACCTTGCGATGGCTGATGCACCGCGACTCGGCCCAGAAAGCCTTCCGCAGCGCCAGGTCGAGCTGTTCCGACGCCGCGAACCCCTGCTCCTTGGCCGCCTGGACGGCCTCCAGCGCGGGCAGCGTGGTGGACGGGTACAGCCAGTCCTTCGCCTGCCACAGCTGCCACCCCGCGTCGGGCTCCAGCGCGGCCATCCGGCCCACCTCGCTGTCGGTCCCCGGCCGGGGACTGGGCGCGTCGTTGAGCAGTTCCAGGGGGAAGGCGCGGTGGTCGAACCGGACCCGGTCGGTCAGGCCCAGCCGTTCCCGGGTCCTGTGGAGCCGGTGCACGGCTATGTGCGCGAAGGAGCACCAGATATCCGAGAAGATGATGATGGTGCCGGGCTCCGGGGTCAGTGTCGTCGTCATCGACGTTCTCCTTGTGTCGTGCCTCGTATCGCTCAGGCCGCGCCGGCGCTGAGCGTGGCCCCCTCGTGCTTGGCGAGCACGGCCTCCACCAGCACGTCCTCGTCCGGCAGCCACGGCGTCATGGAGGGCACCTCGCGCAGCGTCTTCACGAGCGTCTCGGTGCCCTCCACGACGGTGGCGCCGTGCGAGCTGAGGATGTGCCGGGGGGCGAGCCGGAGCAGGTCGTCCAGCACGGTGTCGAACTTGGCCGGGTCGGCCAGTGCGGTCCAGGGGGCGTTGGCCCTGGTGAACAGGGCCATCCCGGCGAGGTAGTCGCTCTCCGGGATGTCCTGGGCGTCCTCCGCCAGTGTCGGCAGGATCGCGCCGAAGCTGTCCGCGCTGAACAGCGAACGGGTGGCGTGATCATAGAGGGCCAGCGTCGAAGGGGAGTCGTAGGCGGGCGGGCGCAGCAGGGAGACGATCCTGCCCCCGAGGTCGAGCGTGCGTCCGGGGTTGACCTGCAGAACGCGGTTCGGGGGCACGTCCCACTCCTCGCCGAGCCGCGCGACGGCCAGGCCGTTCGTGATGACCTTGGCCTGCGGCGCCGCCATGAGGACTTCCTTGAGGTTGCCCGCGTGGTCCCTGTCGTCGTGCGTGAGCACGATCCAGCGCAGGTCGGCCGGGTCGACCAGGGACCACAGGGCCTGTTCGAAGTAGCCGCGGTCGATCGCCATGCCGGTGTCGACGAGGATCGGCTGCGGGCCGCGGATCAGGTAGGCGTTCACCGGCAGCAGACCGGCGCCGGTGATGGGGAGAGACGACGGCAGCGTGGTGACGCCGGGTGTCGCCTCGTAGGGGCTGCGCAGATAGGAGGTCATGGAGGGGGTCCTTTCCGCGGTGGGTTGACTCAGGTGAGCTGGACGAGCACCGAGCCGACGATGAGCAGGGCGAGACCGGACAGGCGCGGCGCGGTGAGCGGGCGGCGGGGCAGCCGCAGGAAGCCGTAGTTGTCGATCACGGCCGAGGCGACCTGCTGGCCGGTCACGGTCAGCGCCACGGTGGTGGCGGCGCCGATCGTGGGGATGAGCGTGAAGGTCGCGGTGACGTACGCCGCGGCGCAGGCGCCGCCGAGCCAGCCCCACCAGGGCATCGTGCGCAGCCCGCCGAGCTGCGGCCGGGGGGTGCGGCGCGTCGCCAGCAGGACGAGCAGAACCACGGCGATGGTGATCGTGGCCACGATGAAGCTGATCATCGCGGTGGTCACCGGCTCGTGGATGTCCTTGCGCAGCGCGGCGTTGACCGCTCCCTGCACCGGCAGGACAGCGCCGGCCACGATGCCCAGCAGGATCCAGCCGCCCTGGCCGAGGCCGCCGCTCCGGCGTACGGCCGCCGCCGTCGCGGCCGGGGCGGTGACGGTGGCCGTCCCGCCACGGGCGGGAGTGCCGGGAGCGCCGCCGGACGCCGGTCCCGCCGCGGGCGGCGACTGCGCCGGGCGCTGTCCGCGGATGATGACCGTGATGCCGGCGAGGACCGCGAGCGCGCCGAGCGCGATGCCGACGCTGAGCGGCTTGCGCGCGATGCCGAACAGGCCGAACAGGTCCAGCCCCAGCGACGCGAACATCTGGCCGGTCACGAACAGACCCGCCGCGGCCAGCGCGCCGAGGCGGGGGAAGAGCAGGATCCCGCTGGTGATGTAGAGCGGGCTGGCCAGACCCCCGAGCAGGTGCCAGAAGGGCACGCCGGGCACGAGGCGGACGGCGCCGATCGCTCCGACCGCGACCGCGAGGAGCGCCAGCAGGGCCGTCGCCACGCCCAGTTGCAGGGTCGAGGCGCCGTACGGCGTCCCCACGGCCTTGTTGAGCTGGAGATTCACCGAGGCTTGCACTGCCAGTAAGCAGCCGACCAGCAGTGCCGAGGCGAGGAACAGGGCATGCATCGCGATCCCTCTTCTAGAGAACCGGGTTTCCGAGAAGCCGGGCCAGAACCGGACATGGTGTCCGGATGAGCGTAAGGCAAAAGTGGACGCTCTGTCCACATCGTTCCGTCGGGGGGCTACCATGTCCTCATGAACAACGGGTTTATGGATCCTGGCGGGAACCGGAGGAACGGCCGCGTTCCGTCGGAGGGGACCATGCCGGCCGGCATCGGCCGGGAACTGCCCGTGCTCGACCTCGAACCGGGCCCCCCGGCGCCGGTGCGGGAACGGGCGGACGCCGCGCGCAACCGCATGCGCGTGCTGAAGGCGGCCGAACAGCTTTTCGCGACGAGGGACGCGCGGCATGTCACCATGGACGAGATCGCGAAGGCGGCGGGGGTGGGGCGGGCCACGCTCTACCGGCGCTATCCGGACCCCGCCTCGATCGCGACGGCCCTCCTGGACGAGCACGAGCGGCAGGTGCAGGGACACATCCTGAACGGCCCGCCGCCGCTCGGCCCGGGGGCCTCACCGGCCGACCGGCTGGCCGCGTTCTACGTCGCCATGATCGACCTGCTGGAGCGTCACCTGCACCTCGTGCTGGGAGCCGAGACCGGGAGCGCGCGTTTCGGCACCGGCGCCTACCGCTTCTGGCGCGCGCACGTGCGGATGCTGCTGACCGAGGCGCGAGTGCCGGACCCGGAGGGAATGGCGGACGCCGTGCTGGCGCCCCTCGCGCCCGAGGTCTACCAGTTCCAGCGGCACACCCTGGGCCTGTCGCAGGCCCGGGTCACCGAGGCGCTGGTGTGGAGCGCTCGCCGGCTTGCGGGAGGCTGAGCGATCCGGGCTCGGGGCGCGGGCAGTAGCCGCCGACCCCGTGCTCCAGCAGGTCGAAGGCGTGCTCGGCGTGCTCCCTGACGTCCGCCCTGATCCTGGACAGGTCCTCGCCGGCCATCTGCCGGGCCGTGGCGTGCCGGGTCAGCGTGCGAACGACCGCGCAGATCTGCGCGGACACCAGCCACGGGGTCAGGTCGTCGGGGTCGGCCTCGGTCTCGTCGGCGAGCGTGCGGGCCAGTCGCTCCTCCCGGTGGACCTCCAGCATGCGCACCCGTGACTGCAGCGCCGGGCTCTCTCCGACCCGCTGCGCGAACAGGCTCATTCCCTCGACCATTCCGTAGCGCCAGTCGCCCTCGGCGAGCGCCTCGAAGAAGTCCCGCCGCACGGCCTCGACCGCCGTCTCGCCCGCGCGGCGCTCGCGCACGGCCCGGGCCAGCATGTCCTCGGTCTCCTCGCTGCGGTCGAGGAACAGGTCCTCCTTCGTCCGGAAGTAGTTGAACACGGTGTTGACCGACACGTCGGCCGTACGGGCCACCTCGGCCACCGTGACGTTGTCGAAACCCCGCTGCAGGAACAGCCCCATCGCGATGTCGGCGATCCGCTGGCGGGTCTCCCGCTTCTTCCGCTCCCGCAGTCCCTCTTCCACGCTCCGATTCTAAGGGCGGGCACAAACTTTAAGTGACTCTAAATTTGGTGTTACTCTACCCGGCATGATTCATGCTAGAGGGCTCACCAAGACCTACGGCCCGGTCGAGGCCGTCCGTGGAGTCGACCTCGACGTCTCCGCGGGGGAGATCGTCGGCTTCCTCGGACCGAACGGCGCGGGCAAGACCACGACGCTCAGGATGCTGACCACCCTGCTGACGCCGACCGCGGGCACCGCCACGGTCGCGGGCAGCGATCTGTTCGCCGACCCGGTGGGCGTACGCCGGCGCATCGGGTACGTGCCCCAGGGCGGCACGGTCGGCCCGATATCTCCGATCGGGGAGGAACTGCTGCTCCAGGCCCGCCTGTACGGCCTCGGCAAGGCCGAGGCCCGCGAGCGCGTGACCGCGCTGCTGCGCCGGCTGGAGCTCGACGGGGCCGAAAACCGCACCGCGATCACGCTGTCGGGCGGCCAGAAGAGGCGGGTGGACATCGCGATGGGCCTGCTCCACCGGCCCGTCCTGCTGTTCCTCGACGAGCCGACGACCGGGCTCGACCCGCAGAGCCGTGCCAACCTGTGGGACCACGTGCGGCGGCTGCGTGAGGAGGAGGGGATGACGGTCTTCCTGACGACCCACTACCTGGAGGAGGCCGACGCCCTCTGCGACCGGGTCCTCATCATCGACCACGGCCGCATCGTGGCGGAGGGCGCACCCGGCGAGCTCAAGACGGCGCACGGGGCGGGCTCGCTCGACGAGGTCTTCCTCGCGGTGACCGGCCGCGAGCTGCGCGAGGGAGCCGCCGCGTGAACGCGCTCGCCGTCCTGACGCGTTACTACCTGCGTGCCACGTTCGGCAGCAGATTCGCCATCGTCTTCGGGGCCGTCCAGCCGTTCCTCTACCTCGTGCTGTTCGGCCCGCTGTTCAACCGCAGCGGCGTGGGCTCGTGGGCCGTCCTCGTGCCCGGCCTGCTGATGCAGCTCGGGCTGATGAGCGCCGGGATGGCCGGCTTCTCCATCGTCATCGACCAGCGGTTCGGCGTGCTGGAACGGCTGCGGGTCACGCCGGTGAGCCGGGTGACGCTGCTGCTCGGCCGGGTGCTCAAGGACAGCGTCGTGCTGCTGTTCCAGGCGGCGGCGATCATCGTCACGGGCTACGCGCTGGGGCTGCGGGCGCCGATCGCGGGGGTGCTGGCGGCGCTGTTGCTGGTCACCGTGCTGTCGGTCGGCATGGCGTCGCTGTCGTACACGGCGGCGCTGACGATACGGCAGGAGCTGTTCGCGCCAGTGATGTCCACCATCGTGATCCCGCTCATGCTGCTGTCGGGCGCGCTGCTGCCGATGTCGCTCGCCCCCGCCTGGCTCGACGTGGTGTCGCGGCTCACGCCCTTCCGCTACGCGGTCGAGGCGCTGCGCGCGCTGTTCGCCGGATCCTACGGATCGTCGGCCGTGTTCTGGGGAGTGCTCGTGTCCCTGGTCTTCGTCATCGTGGGGGTCGCCGCGGGCACCAACCGTTTTCAGCGGGAAAACGCCTGATCAGGGCTAGGAAAAGGCATTCGAAGTTGATACCGGTTTGCGGGCGCCGCCGGGCACGGAGACGGTCACAATGGGTGGCGTGGCGGACGTCAACTTCACCCTCGTCCAGCTGCGTTACTTCGTAACCGCGGCCGAGCTCGGCAGCATGACCGCGGCCAGCAGAGAACTCATGGTGGCGCAGTCGGCGATCTCGGCCGCCATCGCCCAAGTGGAGCGGGAGCTGGGCGTCCAGCTCCTGATCCGCCACCACGCCCGCGGCCTGTCGCTGACCCGCGCGGGCGAGCGCTTCCTCGTCGAGGCCAGGGAGTTCCTGTCCCACGCCGCGGCGCTCGCCCAGTCGGCGCGCGGCCTCGCGGGATCGCTGACCGGTGAGCTCGCCGTCGGCTGCCTGACCACGCTCGCGCCGTTCTACCTGTCCCGGCTGCTGCGCGAGTTCGCCGAGAAGTACCCCGGGGTGCGGGTCAGCGTCGCGGAGGGCGAGATCTCCGCCATGGAGTCGGCCCTGCTCGACGGGCGATGCGAGGTCGCCCTCGTCTACGCCATCGACCTCGCCCTCGACCTCGACATCCGGACGCTCACCCGGGCCAGGCCGTACGCGTTGCTGCCGCCGGAGCATCCCCTGGCCCGGGCGGAGACGGTGTCGCTGACGGACCTGGCGGCCGAGCCGATGATCCTGCTGGACCTGCCGCGCAGCCGCGACTACTTCCGGGCCATCTACCCCACCGAGCCGCGCGTGCGGTTCCGCACGTCGAGCTACGAGACGGCGCGCTCGCTGGTGGCGGGCGGGCACGGCTACTCGATACTCAACCAGCGGGCCGACAACGACCAGACCTACGACGGCGGCCGGGTCGCGTGCGTCCCGATCAGCGACGACGTGCCCGCGCTCGACGTCGTGCTCGCCTCGGTGCGCGGTGTGCGGCCCACCGCCCGGGCGGTCGCCTTCGCCGAGACCTGCCAGGCGTTCTTCTCCAGGAGGTAGTTCACCCGAGGTCGGCGAGCAACTCCTCCAGGAACGCGCCGGTCTGCGTGGCCGGCCGGGCGTCCACGCACACCGCGTTCATCACCTGCGTGTACGCCTCGGTGTCCTCGGACTTGTCCAGATAGAGCGCGCTGGTGAGCTGCTCCAGGTAGACGACGTCGGGCAGCTCGGGCGCTTCGAAGCGCAGGATCGTGAAAGGCCCCCCGCACGCGGCGTGCCCGCCGTGGTCGAACGGCACGATCTGCAGCGTGATGTTCGGCTGCTTCGTCACCTCGATGAGGTGTTCCAGCTGGGCCCGCATCACCTTCCGGCCGCCGATCGGGCGGCGCAGCGCCCCCTCGTCCATCACGGCCCACAGGGTCGCCGCCTCGGGCCCGGTCAGCCGCTCCTGCCGGCGCATCCGCAGGTCCACACGCCGGTCGACGTCGTCGGCGGCCCGCCCCGCGTTGCTCCGCAGGACGAGGGCCCGCGCGTACTCGGGCGTCTGCAGCAGCGTGGGCACGAACTGCAGCTCGTAGCAGCGGATGACGGACGCCGCCTCCTCCAGCCCGACGTAGAACTCGAACCAGCCCGGCAGCACGTCGCTGTACTTGTGCCACCAGCCGGGGATGTTCGCCTGCCGCGCCAGGTCGAGCAGCACGGCCCGGTCGTCGGCGTCGGTGATGCCGTAGAGGGTGAGCAGGTCGGCGACGTCCCGCTCCTTGAAGCCGACCCGGCCGAGCTCGAGCCTGCTGATCTTGGCGTGCGACCCGCGTATGGCACGGGCCGCCTTCTCTGGGGTGATGCCGCTCTCCCGGCGCAGCCGCCTGAGCTGGGCCCCGAGCAGAAGTCGCAGGGCCGTCGGGCCGCCGCGGGCGGTCCCGACCGGTACGGGGGCGGTGTGGCCCGCCTGTGCGTTCACGATCGCTCCATCGGCGGCGCTCCCGGAAGAATTCCTGGTGAACCAATCGGATTGATCATCCTACCGGACCGTGGTGAGGCCGTCTTTTCTGGGAACTTCCACGGAAAGTCGGGGGACGCGCGACATTTGCACGTGCACGCGTGCTTGCATCCGCAAGGCACAGGGCAAGATACACGACGGCAGGGAAATTCACATCATGTAATGAGTGAGACCTGAGGGATCGGCGATGACAGCAGACCTGGCGGGCCCGGGAGCCGCGACAGCGCCTCCGTGGTTGACCTCGATGTTCGAGCGCGACGACGTCGCCGGCTTGTCCCTGCCTCCGTCGGCCACGTGTACCTTTCATGGGCGCACCACGTCCGCCGCCGCGGCACGTGATTTCACCGCCAGGACGTTGTGCGGCTGGGGCGTACCCGGCCTCGTGCCGGACGCGCAGATCGTGGTGTCCGAGTTGGTGACCAACGCGCTGCGGCACGTTCCCGGCGACCCCGCGGACGCCCCGCCGATCCGCCTGAGGCTGGTGAGGCACCGGTTTCATATCGGCTGCGGCGTGAGCGACGCCAGCGAGCGGGTGCCCGCGGTCTCGCCCGGGAACGACCTGTCGGAGTCGGGCCGGGGGCTGCATCTGGTCGAGGCGCTGACCGCGGCGTGGGGATGGATCCTCACCCGCGGCGGAGGCAAGGTGGTCTGGGCGCTGTTCGACGCCTCGCCCGCCTCCTGATCAGCCCGCCTGCCGGGACCGGCCCGAGCCGTGACGCTCGGGCCGTGACGCTCGGGCCGTGACGCTCGGGCCGGCCCGGTCAGCCCTGCTCGGCCTCGCCGGTGACCTGCTCGGCGGCCTCCTCGGGCGACTGCTCCAGATCCTGGTCGGCCTGGGCCTGCGCGGAGGCCTTGTCCAGCCGGACCCAGCTCGTGATGCTCTCGACCGCGAACAGCACGAGCAGGTACGCCGTGAGGACGGCCGCCACGGGGGTCAGCCATCCGGCGGCGGCGGCCACGCCCAGGACCAGCAGGCGGACCTCCCAGCCCAGCCCCGCCTGATACAGCCAGGCGGGCGGCCAGATGCCCTGCCGGGTGCGGTAGACGGTGTCGTACGTGTGGTAGCCGATCACGTAGATCAGCACGAACAGCAGCCACTTGGGCGTGTCCTCGGCCAGCCCGAGCAGGATGATCGTCAGGAACTCGGCCGCACGCAGCAGCGGGGGAGTGAGCCAGTCGAAGCGGCCCAGGTGGTCGCGGCCGGCGGTGGGCAGGACCAGCACGAGCAGCACGGCGACGGGCACGAGCAGGATCGGGCCGTCGGTGAGGGCGCCGGCGACGGCCAGTGCCACGATCGCGATCAGCGCCACCGCGGTCGCGGGCACGGGCGGCAGCAGCCGGCCCAGGGAGCCCTTCAGCGCGTTGGCGAGCGGGCCGTCGTCGCGGTAGGCGAGCAGGCGCGCGGTCTGGACCCGGCGGCGCTCCTCGTCCGGGTCCGGAAGCGTGGTGGTCTGCGGCTGGGTGATCATGCGAGCGACCTCAGGAGACGTCCGGTGAGGGTGTAGGTGGCCGCGATGCCGCCCCAGACGATCAGCGTGAGGAACGTCACCCGGGGGTTGAAGAACGCGGCGGTGATCGCGATCGCGGCGAAACGCTCGCCGATGGGGAACACGATCATCTTGCGGGCCCAGTGGACCGGGCGGAACTTGCCGGCCTTGGTCCACAGCTTCAGCAGCCCGCGCACGCCGGTGCTCCGGCTCGCCCTGCGCTGCTCCAGCGCCTCCCGCAGCGGACGGTCGTCGGCGACCGTCAGGTCCAGCGTGGGCAGCGGCACGGGCGCCTTGCGCCGGTTGGCCGCACCGAACGAGAAGTCCACCAGATGCTTGACCGACTGGAGGGCCAGCGCGACGAGCGCCAGCGTCCACACGCCCTCGCCGTCGCCGAACTGCCCGGACACCGTCGCGCCGACCGCCAGGCCGACGAAGACGGCGTACTCCTTGAACCGGTCGAACGTGGCGTCCAGCCAGGCGCCGAGCACGCCGAACTTGCGCGCGTAGCGGGCGACCTGACCGTCCACGCAGTCGAAGACGAACGCGAAGTAGATGAGCACCCCGCCGGCCACCGCCCCCCAGCGGGTGCCGGTGGCGAACGCGCCGGCCGACAGCAGGCCGAGGGCGATGGAAATCAGCGTCACCTGGTTGGGCGTGAGCCCGCGGCGGGCCGCCCAGCGGGCGATGAAGCGCGAGTAGGTGCTGACGAAGAACGTGGTGAAGAAGCCGTCGGCGCCCTTCACGGCGTTGTTCAGCCGGGCCCGGTCCTCGTCGTACCCCGCCATCTCCGCCAGCGCCTCGTCGGCCTCGGCCTGGCTGCGGACGCGGCGGAAGAACAGGTCGCGGCGGCCCCGCCGGCCCACCGACACGCCGCGCCGGACCAGGCCGAGCACGAGAAGCTCGGTCACGTCGTCCTCGGGGCCGAACAGGTGGGCCATGTCCGCCAGCTCGCGGGCGACCTCGGCGAGGGTCTGCAGGTGCCGCTGATGGAGGTGGAGCGGTCCGAGCAGCGCCGCGTTCGGCCGGGTCACCGCGTGGTAGGCGGTGCCGACCGAGGTGATCCGGCTCCGGCCGATGCGGGTGCGCTGGGGGAGCCCCTCGATGACCTTGTCGCCGATCTCGGGCTCCGCCTCCTCGATCGGCACCTCCTCCTCCGGAGGCCCGTTCTCGTCCTGCTCCTGCCGCTCCTGCCGGACGACCAGTGCGATGGCCCCCCGCTTGGCCTTGGTGATCTGGTAGATCAGCTCGTCGTGCACCAGCGAGTCGGCCGGCAGGATCAGCAGGTTCTCCTCGGCGCCCTCGACCGCGTCGGCCAGCGCGCGCAGGTCGCCGGCGACGTCACGGCTCTCCACCACCCGGCCGTACGGCCTGTGGTAGGCGGCGGCGTCCCCCGGCCGGGCGATCGTCGTCGGCTCGGGGTCCAGAGCGACGGCCTGCGCGAGCAGCCTGTCGTACGCGGAGGGGGCCCCGGGCAGCGATTTCAGCGTGATGGCCGCGGGCAGGGCGGGCTGACCGCCGTGCGGCGGGGGACTGATCGGGCCGGGCGGGGCGCCCAGCAGGACCACGCGGGTCATGGCAACCTTTCACGCAACGGGGGGAGATCAGGCCCTCAGGCTTGACCGGCGCGGGGAAGTCCGCCGGAAGCCAAAGCTTAGTGACCTTTCGGTTGAGCCGATGCACCCCAGGTTTACCGTACGGCCCCTGTATGTACAGCTTGAGGAGGCTTCGTCGCCCGGCTTCGTCGCCGGATCATTACCGAATTTTCACCATTCATGCCCCTCAACGGGGCGAATGACCGTCTGCCGGGGCGGCCGCCCGCGCGCACCCATACGATGGCGGGGTGAGCCTCTACCGGGACGAGGGCGTCGTGCTGCGCACCCAGAAGCTGGGTGAGGCCGACCGCATCATCACGCTCCTCACCCGGCGCACCGGCAAGGTCCGCGGCGTGGCCAAGGGCGTGCGCAGGACCATGTCGCGCTTCGGCGCGCGGCTGGAGCCGTTCTCCCACGTCGACCTGCAACTCCACGGCGGCAGGTCGCTCGACGTGATCACCCAGGTCGAGACCCTGCATCCGTACGGCGAGGCGATCGTGGCCGACTACGCCAGGTACACCGCCGGGACCGCGATGCTGGAGACGGCCGACCGGCTGACGGTGGGGGAGAAGGAGCCGGCGCTGCGGCAGTTCCTGCTGCTGGTCGGCGGACTGCGCACGCTCGCCGAGGGCGGTCACGAGGCCCGGCTGGTGCTCGACGCGTTCTTCCTGCGCTCGCTGGCCGTCGCGGGCTACGCCCCCGCGCTGTCGGAGTGCGCGCGGTGCGGCGCGGAGGCCGTGCGCGCCTTCTCCATCGTCGCCGGCGGCGTGGTGTGCGGGGCGTGCCGCCCGGCCGGCGCCGCGGTGCCCGCCGCGGAGACGATCGCGCTGATGATCGCCCTGTTGCGCGGCGACTGGGCGGCCGCCGACGCCTCCGAGCCCCGGCACCGCGCCGAGTGCAGCGGCCTGGTCGCCGCCTACCTGCAGTGGCACCTGGAGCACGGCATCCGCTCGCTGCGTCACGTGGAACGGGAGTGGCCGGGTCAGATGACCGCAAGCGAAGCGAGGATCATCTGACCGGCCCTGCGGGGGTCCGGGGGTCGTCCCCCGGTGTCGGCGGGTCAGGTGACCGCAAGCGAAGCGAGGATCATCTGACCGGCCCTGCGGGGGTCCGGGGGTCGCCCCCCGGGTCAACAGGTCCGGAGGCGTTTTCCGGTGGCGTCGGCGTAACGCGGGGGGACGCACGAAACGCGCATGGAACGCGCACGGTATCCGCACCGGATCTGCACGTCTACCGCGCCTGAGGACCGGTCTGGACGCAATACCCTCGGTACATGGTCCGTCCTCCCACTCCGCACCCGTCCGGTGCCACCCCGCCCGCCATCCCGCGCGACCTGCTGCCGCGACACGTGGCGATCGTCATGGACGGCAACGGCCGCTGGGCCAAGGCGCGCGGGTTGCCCAGGACCGAGGGGCACAAGATGGGCGAGGCGTCGCTGTTCGACGTCATCGAGGGCGCCGTCGAGATCGGCATCCCCTACCTGTCGGCGTACGCCTTCTCCACGGAGAACTGGAGGCGCTCGCCTGACGAGGTGCGCTTCCTCATGGGGTTCAACCGCGACGTCATCCGCCGGCGGCGCGACCAGCTCAACGCGATGGGCGTGCGGGTCCGCTGGGCCGGACGTCCCGGGCGGCTCTGGAAGAGCGTGATCAAGGAGCTTGAGGACGCCGAGCGGATGACGGTCGGCAACAGCACGCTGACCCTCCAGTTCTGCGTGAACTACGGCGGCCGCGCGGAGATCGTGGACGCGGCCGTGCGGCTCGCCCGCGACATCGCCGCGGGCCGGGTCAAGGCCGACAAGGTCTCGGAGAAGACCTTCGCCCGCTATCTGGACGAGCCGGAGATCCCGGACGTGGATTTGTTCCTGCGTTCGTCCGGCGAGCAGCGCACCTCCAACTTCCTGCTGTGGCAGTCCGCGTACGCCGAGATGGTCTTCCTGAACCAGCTGTGGCCCGACTTCGACCGGCGCGACCTGTGGCAGGCGTGCGAGATCTACGCCAAGCGCGACCGCAGGTATGGCGGGGCCATTCCGAACGAGGCGGCCCAGAACTCCGGCACGGCGCGGCACTGAGTCACGGCGCGGCACTGAGACACAGCGCGGCACTGAGACACAGCGCGGCACTGAGTCACGGCGCCGGCGGGCGGGCCCGGCGTCAGGAGGCGTCGCGGCGGCGGGCCCGGTACGCGGCGACGTGCATGCGGTTCCCGCAGGTGCGGCTGTCGCAGTAGACGCGGGAGCGGTTCCTCGACTCGTCCACGAAGACGTGGGAGCAGTCGGGCGCCGCGCACGTCCGCAGGCGATCCCGCTCGTTCTCCACGAGCACGTGGGCGAGGGCGACGCCGCAGTCGGCGGCCAGATGCTCGGCGACCGACGAGCCCGGCGCGAAGTAGTGGACGTGGAGGGGGTGGCCGTCGTGCTCGGCGAGGTGCGGCGTGATGCGGGTGCGCTGCAGCAGCGTGTTGAGCAGGCCGACCGCCGTCGGCTGGTCCGGCGCGGTGAACACGGCGTGGAACTCCTCGCGCAGGGCCCGGACCTCGCCGAGGTCGCGCCGGGTCACCGCCCCGACTCCGCTGACCTCCCGCCTGCGGACGAACTCCTCCAGGTCGCCGACCTCGGCCAGCCCGTCGCGCTCGCCGGCGCCGGTGTTGATGAGGTCCACCACCGTCGCCAGCGAGTACACCATGTCATGGCTGAACGGCACGCCATCTCCCTTTTGTCGCGGCGGTCCCTGTCGCGGCGCAGGCAGCGTATCTCTCGAGGAGCCCGCGCGGGGCGGGGTCAGCTCTTTCCCGCCGCCTCCGCGCGCGACCCGGCCGCCTCCGCGCACGATGAACAGGTGCCGAAGACCTCCACGGTGTGAGTGACGTCGATGAAGCCGTGCTCGGCCCCGACGACCTCGGCCCAGCGCTCCACGTCCGGCCCGGCCACCTCGATTGTGCGCCCGCACTCCCGGCACACGAGGTGGTGGTGATGTGTGTCGGTCTGACATGCCCGGTAGACCGACTCGCCCTCGTCGGTGCGCAGCACGTCGACCCGGCCGGCGTCGGAGAGCGACTGGAGCGCCCGGTACACGGTCGTCAGGCCGATCTTCGAGCCGACCGCGCGCATCTCGGCGAACACGTCCTGCGCGCTGCGGAACCCCCGGCTCTGGCGGAGGATCTCGTGAACGGCGTCGCGGCTCTTCGTCATCAGGACTCCTGTGTACGGCTTCGCCCTACGACCTACCAGGTTAGGCCGGTTTTCATCAGATCAGGCCGAAACGGGTGGCGGCGAGGAGGACCAGGAACGTCGCGACCGCCACGCGCAGCAACCGGCCCACCGGACGCAACGAGGGCCACGACAGGTAGGCCAGGCAGACGATGAACGCGAGCACCGGAAGCACGGCCACCCCGCCACGCCAGTCGGGCACCACCAGCCCGGCGATCAGCAGGGCCACCAGGACCAGAGGGACCAGCCAGCGGGGCAGCTGGAACAGGAAGACCAGCGGCGCGGCGCTCCTGCGCTCGACCGCAGCGCGCAGCCCGGTGGCGCCGGGCGTGAAGAACTGCTCGCCCGGCGGCAGCGGCCGCCGCACCCGCGGGGACGCCGCGTTCCCCTGGGCGGGAGGCTTCCTCGCCAGAGGATGGGACGGCACCTGACGGCGCGGCGGTTCGGTTTCGCTTCCCACGTGTTCGAGCCTAGTGCGCATCTGCTCAATCTTCGCCCTGTCGCGCCGCCCACGGTGCTCCTTCCGTCCGGGTCGCCCCCTCCCCGGCGGGGCGTACGCGCGGGGTGGCATGCTGGGCGGCATGCTCGCCGTGATCCGTTACTCGGTGCCGGGCGCCCGCGCCGACGAGTTCGCCGCCCAGGCGCGCGCCATCCTCGATCTGCTGTCCGCGCAGCCGGGATACCTGCGCGGGCAGATCGGCAGGTCGGTGGACGAGCCGGTCCTGTGGGCGGTGGTCAGCGAGTGGGAGGGCGCGGGCTACTACCGGCGCGCCCTGTCGGCGGCCCGGATGGTGATGTATCCCCTGATGACCCTTATGATCAACGAGCCCAGCGCCTTCGAAGGCGTCTACGCGCTGCCGGGCGAGGGGGCGAGCGCGGGGACCGTGGGCAAGGCTTGAGCGCGGGGGCGCCGGATTCCCCTAAGCTTGAGCACGGATCCGGGCAGGTGGCCGGACGTCCCGCAGCCGCGACACGGCCGGGCCGGCCCGCCCGCTTCAGCGAGCATCGCACCGCTGACCCCGATCTCAACGCCGACACCCAGCCGGATGGAGTTCCACTGATGGCACGTCGCACCGACGTCTTGGAAACGATCGTCAGCCTCGCCAAACGCCGCGGGCTCGTCTTCCCGTCGAGCGAGATCTACGGAGGCCTGCGGGCGTCCTGGGACTACGGCCCTCTCGGTGTCGAGCTCAAGAACAACGTGAAGCGCGAGTGGTGGAAGGCCATGGTGCAGGGCCGCGACGACGTCGTCGGCCTCGACTCCTGCGTCATCCTCGCCCGCGAGGTCTGGCAGGCCAGCGGCCACGTCGAGACCTTCACCGACCCGCTCACCGAGTGCCAGTCGTGCCACAAGCGCTACCGCGCCGACCATCTCGTCGAGGCGTACGAGGCCAAGCACGGCAGTGAGCCGGCGGGCGGCCTGGCCGACATCACCTGCCCGAACTGCGGCAACAAGGGCGCCTTCACCCAGCCCAAGCAGTTCAGCGGCCTGCTGAAGACGTTCCTCGGCCCGGTCGAGGACGAGTCGGGCCTGGCGTACCTGCGGCCGGAGACCGCCCAGGGCATCTTCATCAACTACCTCAACGTCCAGCAGTCGGCCCGCAAGAAGATCCCGTTCGGCATCGGCCAGGTCGGAAAGTCGTTCCGCAACGAGATCACCCCGGGCAACTTCATCTTCCGCACCCGCGAGTTCGAGCAGATGGAGATGGAGTTCTTCGTCAAGCCCGGCACGGACGAGGAGTGGCACCAGTACTGGATCGACGAGCGCCTGCGCTGGTACGTCGACCTCGGCATCAACAAGGACAACCTCCGGCTCTACGAGCACCCGAAGGAGAAGCTGTCCCACTACTCGAAGCGGACCGTGGACATCGAGTACCGCTTCAACTTCGCCGGTGGCGAGTGGGGCGAGCTTGAGGGCATCGCCAACCGCACCGACTTCGACCTCACCGCGCACGGCAAGGCGTCCGGCACCGACCTGTCGTTCTTCGAGCAGGAGTCGGGCGAGCGCTACGTGCCGTACGTCATCGAGCCGGCGGCCGGTGTGGACCGCGCGACGCTGACCTTCCTCCTCGACGCCTACACGGTCGACGAGGCGCCCAACGCCAAGGGCGTGATGGAGGAGCGGACCGTGATGCGCCTCGACCACCGCCTTGCCCCGGTCAAGGTCGCGGTGCTGCCGCTGTCGCGCAACGCCGACCTGTCGCCGAAGGCCCGGGACCTCGCGGCCCGGCTGCGCCGCCGGTGGAACGTGGACTTCGACGACGCGGGGGCCATCGGCCGCCGCTACCGCCGCCAGGACGAGATCGGCACGCCGTTCGCGATCACGGTCGACTTCGACACCCTGGAGGACCAGGCCGTGACGATCCGCGAGCGGGACACCATGGCCCAGCAGCGGGTCGCGCTCGACCAGGTCGAGTCGTACCTGCGCCAGCACCTCAACGACTGATCACCGCGACAAGGCGCCTGTCCGGAAATTTCCGGACAGGCGCCTTTTGCTATCGTGTGCTGCTACCCCGTGCTGCTACCCCGTGCATGTGAGGAGCTGCGAACTCAGCCCTTCAGGGCCGAGAAGCCGACGTGGAACGAGTAGAGGCTCTCCAGCTTCAGACGGTCGACTCGCGGATGATCAGACGGCACGGCATCCGGTGCACGCCCGGCGTCGCCCGCCCGTCCATGGCCGCGAACAGGTGCTGGGCCGCCGTGCGGCCGAGCACCTCCAGGTTCATGTCGATCGTGGTCAGCGGGGGCCTGGTCTCCGTGGACAGGACCTCCCAGTTGTCGTAGCCGACCACCGCGAGGTCTTCCGGCACCCGGCGCCCGCGCTCCCGCGCGGCCTCCACCAGGCCGGCCGCTATCTGGTCGCTGCCGCAGACGACGGCGTCCACCTCGGGGTCGGCACGCAGGACCACCTCGGCGGCCTGCCGTCCCCAGCGCTGCGACCACACGCCGTACAGGACCTGGCCGCCGGACATCGGCAGGCCCGCCTCCTCCAGCGCGAGCGTCACCCCGGCCGCCCGGTCCTGGGCGGCCTGGTAGTGCTGCGGGCCGGTCACGTGCGCGATCCTGCGCCGGCCGAGGGTCACCAGGTGCCGTACGGCCTGCGCCGCGCCGTCCACGTCGTCGGGCACGAACGACACGTCGTCCGGGTCGTCGGACGGCGCGTAGGCGTACACGACGGGCACGGGCAGGTCACGGCTTATCGACGGCCGGGGGTCGGTGCTCTCGCCCACGACGATGAGGCCGTCCACCCGGCGGGCCAGCAGCGCGCGGATGTGGTGCTGCTCGCGGATGGCGTCGCCGCGCGCGTCGCACAGCAGCACCGCCATCTCGCCCGCGCCGAACGCGTCCTCGGCGCCGAGCAGCACGGGGATGCCGAAACGGCCGACGCTGTCGCTGGTGAGCAGGCCCATGGTGCGGGTCTGTCCGGTCAGCAGGCTGCGGGCCAGCGCGTTCGGCTGGAACGACAGCTCTTCCGCTGCCTGGAAGACGCGCCTGCGGGTCTCCGCGCGGACCTGTGCCCGGCCGTTGAGCGCCTTGGACGCGGTCGCGATCGAGACCCCCGCGAGGGCGGCCACGTCGGTGATCGTGGCGGGTCGTTGCGGAGGAGCCATCGATACGTAAAACCTTTTCAGATATGGGCGACTACGGCGTTGCCGAAGATAGTCGTCGTTCCGTGATGACGCAAGGACTAGGCATGCTGTTGACGGCGACGTATGTTGCGGCTACGTTTCCGAAAACCTTTTAGGTCGTTTTCCGTGATCTTCACGCGACGAGCACCTGCCAGCACGGCACACCCCCCATAAGGAGCACCGATGTTCAGACGACTGCCGGCGATCACGGCCGCAGCGCTCCTGGCCGCGGCACTCGCGGCCTGCGGCGGCGGCGAGCCCGCGGGATCGGCATCGGCCGGGTCGAGCGGCCCGGTCACCGTCACGATGTGGACCCGCGCCGCCACCCAGGCGCAGAGCCAGCGTCTGGTCGACGCCTACAACGCCACGCACAAGAACCAGGTCAAGCTGACCGTCATCCCCACCGACAACTACCAGCCGAGGATCGCCGCGGCGGCGGGGGCCAAGCAGCTCCCCGACATCTTCGCCGCCGACGTGATCTTCGTGCCCAACTACACCTCCCAGGGCCTGTTCCTGGACATCACCGACCGGATCACCAAGCTCCCGTTCAAGGACGCGCTGGCCCCCTCGCACATGCGGCTCGGCACGTACGAGAACCGGCAGTACACGCTGCCGCACACCCTCGACCTGTCGGTCTGGTTCTGGAACAAGGACCTCTACAAGAAGGCGGGGCTCGACCCGGAGAAGGGCCCGGCCACGCTCAAGGAGTTCGCCGAGCAGGCCACCACCGTGCAGGAGAAGCTGGGCAAGGACGGCAAGGTCCACGGCACCTTCTTCGGCGGCAACTGCGGCGGCTGCTACGTCTTCACGTTCTGGCCGTCCGTCTGGGCCGCCGGCGGCGACGTGATGAACGAGGACGGCACCCAGTCGCTGGTGGACAAGTCGCCGATGACCGACGTCTTCGGCATCTACCGCAGCCTGTACGAGAAGGGCGTCACCGGCCCGACCACCAAGGAGGAGCAGGGGCCGACCTGGACCGGCTTCTTCCCGAAGGGTGAGATCGGCGTGATGCCGATGCCGTCCACCACGCTCGGGTCGATGCCGGCGGACATGAAGATCGGCGTCGCCCCCATCGCGGGTCCCGACGGCGGGCAGTCCACCTTCGTCGGCGGCGACTCGGTCGGCATCTCGGCCACGTCCCAGCACCCGGACGAGGCGTGGGACTTCCTGTCCTGGTCGGTCTCCGACGAGGCCCAGGTCGAGGTCATGGCGAAGAACAAGGACGTCGTGGCCCGCACCGACCTGGCCGACAACACGTACTCCTCCGCCGACCCGCGGGTGGTGCTGATCAACTCGCTCGTCGCCAAGGGCAGGACGCCGTACGCGCTGAAGTTCGGCCAGACGTTCAACGACCCGCAGGGGCCGTGGCTCAGGCTGGCGCGTGAGGCCGTCTTCGGGGACGCCTCGAAGGTCACCTCGCTCAACGAGCCCGTCAACCAGTCCCTCCAGCAGTGATGACGGGCATGACCCAGGTGACGGCGGCCCGTGCGGGCCGGGGCCGACGCGCCCCGGCCCGTCCGGGCACCCTGCGCGCGCTGGCCGGGATGGGCTACGCGGCGCCCACCGCCGTGATCGTCCTCACCCTGTTCCTCGCCCCGCTCGTGCTGGTCGTCGTGATGTCGCTGCACAAGTGGCCGCTGCTCGGGGCACCCACGATCAACGCTCCGGCGAACTACACGAAGATCGCCGACGACCCGCTGTTCCCCGGCGCCGTGGTCTTCACGCTGAAGTACACCGCGATCACCACGGTGCTGCTGTCGGCGCTGGCCCTCGGCCTCGCGCTGCTCGTGCAGGAGCGCCGGCCCGGCGTCGGCTTCTTCCGCACCGCGTTCTTCCTGCCCGGCGCGGTCGGGTTCGCCGCGGCGGCGCTGCTGTTCTACGGCATGCTCAACAACGACGTCGGCCCGTTCGGGTTCCTCGGCGTGAAGTGGACCGGCACGCCGAACATGGCCCTGACCTCCACGATCATGCTGGTGCTGTGGCGCTTCGCCGGATTCAACATGCTGATCCTGCTGACCGGCCTGCAGTCCATCCCGGTCGAGGTCTACGAGGCGGCCAGGTCCGACGGCGCGTCCCGGTTGCAGGTGTTCACCAGGATCACGCTGCCGCTGCTGCGCCCCACCCTCGCGCTGATGCTGATCCTCAGCATCACCGGGTCGCTGCTCGCCTTCGACCAGTTCTTCATCTTCACCAACGGCGGGCCCGACAACAGCACGGTCTCGATGGTGATGGTGATCTACCGCAACGCGTTCTTCAAGTTCGACCTGGGCGGCGCCGCCGCGATCTCCGTCGTGGTGCTGGCCGTCCTGGTCGCGCTCAACACCCTCCAGCTGAAGGTCCTGAGATGAGGTACTACTCGTCCCGGTCGGCGCTGGCCGTGCTGTTCCTGTTCCCGCTGCTGTGGAGCGGCTGGTCCTCGCTGCGGGGACAGGACGGCGGCTACACGCTCGGCAACTACGCGCAGATGGCGCGGTTCGGCGAGGGCCTGCCGCGCTACTTCGGCAACAGCCTGCTGGTGTCCGTGCTCACGGTCGCCGGCACCGTCGTCGTCTCGGCGCTCGGCGGCTACGCGTTCGCCCGGTTCCGCTTCCCGGGCAAGAACCTGCTCTTCCTGGCCACGCTCGCGATCCTCATGGTGCCGTACGCCACCATCCTCATCCCGCTGTACGTCCTGCTCGGGTACGTCGGGCTGCAGAACTCCCTGGTCGGGCTGGCCCTGGTCTTCGTGATGTTCCAGCTTCCTTTCGCCACCTACATGATGCGCAACTCCTTCGAGGCCGTCCCGAAGGAGCTGGAGGAGGCGGCGATGGTCGACGGCTGCGGCTCGCTGCGCGCGCTGATCGGCATCCTGCTGCCCGCCGTGCGGCCCGGCCTGATCACCGTCGGCCTGTTCGCGTTCCTCGCCTCGTGGAACGACTTCTTCGCGCCGTTGATCCTGCTCAACGACGGATCGAGCTTCCCGCTGCCGGTCGCGGTCGTCAGCATGACGCAGAAGACCTTCGGCGCGATCGACTACGGCATGTTGCAGGCCGGCGTCATGGTCATGGCGGTGCCCTGCCTGCTGCTCTTCCTCGTCCTGCAGCGCTACTACGTCCGCGGATTCATGTCAGGAGCCTTGCGTGGTTAGTCCCGTCGTCCCCTCCTCCGGCGCCCTCAGCCCCCTCGGCCTGCCGGACGTCCGCCTGCTCCCCGGGTTCTGGGGATCGCAGCGGACCCAGACGATCATCGACCACTGCTACACGTGGATGGAGCGGGTGGGGTGGATCGGCAACTTCGCGGGCGGGCCGCGGCGCGGACGCGAGTTCAGCGACTCCGAGGTCTACAAGCTGATGGAGGCGATGGCCTGGGCGGGCGATCCCCGCATCGAGGAGCTGACCCGCGTCGTCGCCGCCGCGCAGGAGCCCGACGGCTATCTCAACACCAAGTGGCCCGGCGCGCGGTACAGCGACCTGGAGTGGGGCCACGAGCTGTACTGCTACGGCCACCTGTTCCAGGCCGGGATCGCCCGTAAGCGCACGTACGGCGCGGACGAGCTGTGGGACGTGGTCCGCCGCGCCGCCGACCACGTCTGCGCGACGTTCATGGAGGGCACGGGCGTCTGCGGGCACCCGGAGATCGAGATGGCGCTGGTCGAGCTCTACCGCGAGACCGGCGCGGAGCGCTACCTGGAGATGGCCCGCCGGTTCGTCGAACGGCGCGGGCTGCCGGCGCTCGCCGACATCGAGTTCGGCCGCGCCTACTACCAGGACGACCTGCCCGTACGGCAGGCCGAGGTGTTCCGCGGGCATGCCGTACGCGCGCTCTACCTGGCCTGCGGGGTCGTGGACCTGGCCGTGGAGACGGGCGACAAGGAACTGCTGGAGATTGTCGAACGGCAGTGGGAGCGTACGGTCGCCAGGCGCACCTACCTGACCGGCGGCATGGGCTCGCGGCACGCGGGGGAGGCGTTCGGCGACGACTACGAGCTGCCGCCCGACCGCGCCTACAACGAGACCTGCGCCGGGGTGGCGTCGGTCATGCTGGCCCACCGCCTGCTGCTGGCGACCGGCGACCCCCGCTACGCCGACCTGGCCGAGCGCACGCTCTACAACGTCGTGGCCGCCGGGCCCGCGCTCGACGGGAAGTCGTTCTTCTACGCCAACCCCCTCCAGGTGCGGGTGCCGGGGGAGAAGATCGAGGGGGTCAGCCCGCGTGCGGAGGGCGGGCTGCGCGCCCCCTGGCGCGAGGTGTCATGCTGCCCCAACAACATCGCCCGCACCTTCGCCTCCCTGCCCGCCTACCTCGCGACCGCCGACGAGCGGGGAATCCAGATCCAGCACATCACGCCGTCGGTCATCGGCCACGACGGCCTGCGCGTCCGGGTCTCCACCGGTTATCCCTGGTCGGGAGCGGTGACGCTGATCGTCGAGGAGGCTCCGGCGGACCCGCGCCGGATCACGGTGCGCGTCCCGGGCTGGGCGGGCGGCGGGGTGCACGAGTGGGAACGTTCCTGGCGGCAGGGGGAGGAGGTCCGTCTCGACATCCCGATGGGCCCGCACTGGGTCCGCGCCGATCCCCGCGTTGACGCCGTGCGCGGGTGCGTGGCGGTCGAGCGCGGCCCGCTGGTCTACTGCGCGGAGTCGCCCGGGGACGCGCCGCTGCTGTCGCAGGTCGAGGTCAGCACCGCCACGCCGCCGGTGGAGCGCGGGCCGTCCCTGGAGGTCGCCGCCCGCCACGTCGTCGCCGAGGACGACGGCTGGCCGTACGGGGAGGCCCGCACGGAGCGGGGAGAGCCGATGGTGCTGTGGCTCGTGCCCTACCACCGCTGGGGCAACCGTGGGCCGGCGACGATGCGGGTCTGGCTGCCGGAGGCCCGCTGAAAGGTTTATCCGAAAACCTTTTCTTAACTAATTCGAATAAGCCGGTGCGGTAATTCTTCGTGGAATTCAGTCGCCGGGGTGGCGGGGGAGCGGGCCGGTCGACTCCCGCACCACCAGCCGCCCCGGCTGCCGGACGACGCCGGCTGTGCGGTGCCCGTCGAGCGCGGCCGACAGGTGCTCGACCGCCGCCGCGCCGAGCTGCTCCAGGTTGAGGTCGATGGTCGTCAGCGGCGGGCGGCAGTCGGCCGCCAGCGCCTCCCAGTTGTCGTAGCCCACCACCGCGACGTCGTCGGGGATGCGCCGTCCCAGGGCGGCCAGGGCCTCGCAGGCGCCGTCGGCGATCTGGTCGTTGCCGCAGAAGATCGCATCCACCTCGGGGGCCGCGGTGATCAGCATCCGGGTGGCGTGACGGCCCCACCGGCGCGACCACTCGCCGAAGAACGGCTCGCCGCCGGCCAGGCCGAGGCCCGCCTCGTCCAGCACCGTCTGCAGGGCCCCGGCCCGGTCGCGGGCGGCCCGGTAGGACTCGGGGCCGGTGATGTGGGCGATGCGGCGGCGGCGCAGCGCGATCAGGTGGGCGGCGGCCAGCCGGGCCCCGCCCCGGTCGTCGGCGAGGATGGACAGGTCGGCGGAGTCGCTGGACTCGCCGTACACGTAGACCACCGGCACGGGGATGTCCCGGGTGAGGGACGGCCGCACGTCGTTGCTCTCGCCCAGGATGACGAACCCGTCGACCTGCCGGGCCAGCAGCGTGCGGATGTAGTGCTGGCGCCGGATGACGTCGCCGCGCGCGTCGCAGAGCACGACGGACATCTCCTCGTTGCCCAGCGCGTTCTCCACCCCGAGCAGCACGGGCATGGAGAAGCGCCCGCCGAGCTCGTCGGTGAGCAGCCCGATGGTGCGGGTGCGGCCGGAGATCAGCCCCTGGGCGAGCGCGTTGGGGCGGAAGGACAGCTCGGCCGCGGCCCGCCGCACCCGGGCCCGGGTCTCCTCTGCGACCTCGGCCCGGTTGTTCAGGGCCTTGGAAGCCGTCGCCACCGAGACCCCGGCCCGGGCGGCGACGTCGGTGAGCGTCACCATTCCGGAACGACGTCGGCCCACCGAAATCCTTTCGAAAGACATTTCAAGAAAGGCGCCGCGAGAAGGCGCCGGTACGCCCCGACCATATGCGGGCGAGCGTGTCGCCATCAATGCCGCATCCGCACTGAGCTCGTTACCGAAAGTTAACGTTGCCGAAAACCTTTTCGGGGTCGATCGTGGGCTCAAGCGCGGCATCCGCCCCCGCGGATGACCGTCCCCCCACCACCCCCGAAGGAGGTGACGTGATGCCGGCGTTCACCCGCTCCCGGTTCAGATCCCTGACCGCGGCGGTGGTGCTCTGCCTCGTCATCGGCGCCCTCATGGTCCCGAGGCAGGACGCCTCCGCCGCCCAGACCATCGGCTATCCCACGTTCACCGGTCCCGCCATCCCCACGCCGCCCGTCGGCTACAGCACGGGGAACATGCTGCGGGCCGTCTACGACTCCGAGAGCTCCGGCACCGACTTCTGGATCGACCGGCTGCTCAGCCGCACCGGCGGAAGCGACCCCTCCGACGCCGACGGCGGCATCCTCATGACGCGCGGCCGGGCCCTGTTCATGAAGACCCACACCCCCGGCACGCTCGGCTTCGCCGGCAAGGTCGCCTACATCGAGAGCATCAACGACCAGAGCGCCTTCACCGTCGCCGTCACGCCGGGCACGTTCACCGAGCAGACCGCCCAGCGCAAGCAGGCCCCCAGCTACTGGAAGAGCGTCCACACCAGCGGCGACGTCCGGATCGAGCAGACGAAGTTCATCACCCAGAACAACGTCGCCGTGGCCGACCTGGCGATCACCAACGGCGGGAGCGCCTCCACCACCCTGCAGGTGCGCGCCACCTCGCCGTACGCCACCTCGGGCAGCGGGAACGAGCTGACCGGCACTGTGAACGCCTTCAACAACCTCACGACGATCCGCCCGCGGCTGTCGGGCGACGGGTTCGCCGTCTCCAGCGGGGGGCTGAACCGCTCGGTGACGGTCGCGGCCGGCGCCACGGTCACCGTCAAGCTCGTCATGGGCTTCGTCACCGACGAGATCCCCGAGTCGCTGAGCGAATACAACGCCTACAAGGGCTACGACGCCGCCACCGCGTTCGCCACGCACGTGCGGGCCTACAACCGGTGGTGGGCGGACAACATCCCCTACTTCGACTCGCCCGAGCCGGCGATCACGAAGAACTACTACTACCGCTGGTGGCTGATGCGGTTCAACAACCTCGACGCGAACCTGCCCGGCCAGACCTACCAGTTCCCGACCTCCGTCGAGGGCGCGCTCGGCTACAACAACGCCATCGTGCTCACCCAGCCGATGCACATCGACGACCTGAAGTATCTGCGCACCCCGCTCTACGCGTACGGCGACTGGCTGTCGGCGGGCCAGGTGTCCAAGGGCGGCCGGTTCCTCGACAACCCGGGCGACCCGGCCAACTGGTCCAACAGCTACACCCAGTACATCGGTGAGGCGGCCTGGCGCAGCTACCAGATCCACGGCGGGCCGCCCGCCGTCGCGGCCAACCTCGCGAAGTACGCCGAGGGCGACGCCAAGGGCCAGCTCTCCTACTACGACCACGACGGCAACGGGCTGATCGAGTACGACTGGGGCGCCCTCACCGGCAACGACGCCGACGCCGTGTCGTTCCACTGGCGCAGCGGCAACCTCGACCGCACCGAGTCGGCGTACGTCTACAGCGGGGCCCTCGCCGCCGCCAAGGCGTACGACGTGATCGGCAACGCGACGAAGGCGGCCGAGATGCGCGCGCTCGCCACCCGCGTGCAGAACGCCGTGGTCAACGTGCTGTGGGACCCGGCCAACCGGGTGCTGGAGCACCGCCACGTGGCGACCAACACGCTCGACCCGTGGAAGGAAATCAACAACTTCTACCCGTACGCCGTGGGCCTGATGCCGAACACGGCGACTTACCGGGAGGCGCTGCGGCTGTTCGCCGACCCGGCCGAGTATCCGGTCTTCCCCTTCTACACGGCCAACCAGAAGGACAAGGCGGCCGCGGCGGCGGCCGGCAACCCCGGCAGCAACAACTTCTCCACGATCAACTCGACCGTGCAGTTCCGGCTGTTCTCCTCGGCCATCCGCAACTACCCGACCTCCTACATCACGAAGGACGACTACAAGAAGCTGCTCTACTGGAACGCCTGGGCGCAGTACGTCGGCGGCGACACCCGCTGGCCCGACGCCAACGAGTTCTGGGCGAACTGGAACGGCTCGTCGATCACCTACCGGTCGTGGATCCACCACAACATCCTCGGCAGCTCCAACTGGACGCTGATCGAGGACGTGGCCGGACTGCGCCCGCGCGACGACGCCAAGGTGGAGCTGTCGCCCATCGACATCGGCTGGGACCACTTCGCCGTCAACGACATCCGCTACCGCGACGCCGACCTGTCGATCGTCTGGGACGACCCGTCCGACGGCGTCACCCGCTACGCCGGGGTGCCGCAGGGATACTCGATCTACGTCAACGGCGCCCGGGCCGTCACCGTGGACCGGCTCGCGCCGTTCGTGTGGGACCCCGCGACCGGGTCGGTCACCTTCACCGGGGGCGCCGGCGGGACCGTCTCCTACAACCAGGCGGTCGCCGGGATGAAGGCGCCGCAGCAGGTCGTCCACACCGACGCGCGGGTGGTCGACGAGCTGGCCAAGGCCGGAGCCGACATCACCGCGAACCTCACCGACCTGGCCCAGGGCGCCACCGTGTCGGCGTCCTACACCGGCTCGGGCACCACCACGGCCTCCGCGGTGGACGGGTTCCCGATCAACGAGCCGTTCTGGGGCGCGGGCGGCTCGCCCAACGCCCAGGACTGGTACGAGGTGAACTTCGGCAGCGCCAAGACGTTCGACGAGGTCAGGCTCTACTTCAAGGACAGCCGCCCGGCGAGCACGGCCTACCGGCCGCCGTCGGCCTACCAGATCCAGTATCTCGACGGGAGCACCTGGACCACCGTGAGCGGCCAGGCGAAGACGCCCGCCACCCCGCAGGGCAACTACAACCTGGTCAGATTCAGCCCGGTGACGGCGCAGCGAGTCCGCGTGCTGATGACCAACCCGTCCGGGGCCAAGAGCGGGCTCACCGAGATCAAGATCTACAACCGCGGCGGCACCAACCCGCCGCCGGTCACCAACCTGGCGCAGTCGGCGACGCCCTCGGCGTCGTACACCTCGTCGTGGGAGTCGGTCGCCGCGATCAACGACGGGATCGACCCGCCGTCGTCCAACGACACCGTCAACCCGCGCTGGGGCACCTGGCCCAACCAGGGTGAGCAGTGGGCGGCCCTCACCTGGCCGTCGGCGGTGACGGCCGGCCGGGCGCAGGTCTACTTCTTCGACGACGACCAGGGCATCGACCTGCCGGCGTCGTGGAAGCTCCAGTACTGGAACGGCAGCGCCTACGTGGACGTCGCCGGGGCGAGCGGCTACCCCGTCGCGGCCAACCAGTACAACACCGTGACCTTCACCCCCGTGAGCACCACCCGCCTGCGGGTGCTGCTGCAGAGCGCCTCCGGCTACTCCGTCGGGCTGCTCGAAGTCAAGGCGTACGGCTCGTAACGCGTCAGGCGGGGGAGGCGAGCGGCCTCCCCCGCACCCCCCACTCCGACGGAAGACGAGACAGCCATGCCAGAACCCCCCAGAAGCGTGTCCCGCAGAACCCTGCTCGTGGCCGGCGCGGCCGGGCTCGCCGCCGGCGCGCTCGGCGCCCCCGGGACCGCCCGCCCCGCCGCGGCGGCCCCCTCGTTCATGGTGCCCCGTCCCGACATCGGCGTCGCCGCCCACGCGTTCCCGCTCACGGCCGTGCGCCTGCTGGGCGGGCCGTTCGCGGCCAACGCCGGGCGCACGCACAGCTATCTGTCGTTCCTCGACCCCGACCGCATGCTGCACACCTTCCGGCGCAACGTCGGACTCGCGTCGGCCGCCACGCCCTGCGGCGGCTGGGAGTCGCCGACCACCGAGCTACGCGGCCACTCCACCGGGCACCTGCTGTCCGCGCTGTCCCAGGCGTACGCCTCGACCGGCACGGCGGCGTTCACGACCAAGAGCGACTACCTGGTGGCCGAGCTGGCCAAATGCCAGGCCCGCGCGACCGCCGCCGGGTTCACCGCCGGTTACCTGTCGGCCTTCCCCGAGAGCTTCATCGACCGCGTCGAGGCGCGCCAGCAGGTCTGGGCCCCCTACTACACGCTCCACAAGATCATGGCGGGGCTGCTCGACGCGCACCTGCTCACCGGCAACGCCCAGGCGCTGACCGTCCTGCTCGGCATGGCCGCCTGGGTGAAGCTGCGCTGCGACCGGCTCAGCTACAGCCAGCGGCAGAACATGCTCGACACCGAGTTCGGCGGCATGAACGAGGTGCTGGTCAACCTCTACCAGCTCACCGGCGACCCCGTCCACCTCACCACCGCGCAGTACTTCGACCACGCCGAGGTCTTCGACCCGCTCGCCGCCGGGACCGACGCGCTGAACGGCTACCACGCCAACACCCAGATCCCCAAGGTGATCGGGGCGATCCGGGAGTACCACGCGACCGGCACCACCCGCTACCGCGACATCGCCGTCGCGTTCTGGGACATCGTCACCCGCCACCACACGTACGCCATCGGCGGCAACTCCAACGGCGAGTACTTCAAGGCGCCCGACCGGATCGCGAGCGAGCTGTCCGACACCACCTGCGAGTGCTGCAACTCCTACAACATGCTCAAGCTCACCCGGCAGTTGTTCCTCACCGACCCGTCGCGGGCCGATCTGATGGACTTCTACGAAAGGGCGCTCTACAACCACGTCCTGGCCTCGCAGGACCCGAACTCGGCGCACGGGTTCCAGTGCTACTACGTGCCGCTGTGGCCGGGCGGCCTCAAGACCTACAGCAACGACTACGACAGTTTCGTCTGCTGTCACGGCACCGGGATGGAGAGCAACACCAAGTATGGCGACAGCGTCTACTTCCACTCCGGCGACACCCTGTACGTCAACCTCTTCATCCCCTCGGAGCTGACCTGGGCCGAGCGCGGGCTGACGATCAGGCAGGAGACGACGTTCCCGGAGGCCCCCTCGACCCGGCTCACGGTCACCGGCTCCGGGGCCGCCACCTTCCGGATCCGCATCCCGTCCTGGACCTCCGGGGCCCAGATCCGGGTCAACGGCGCGGTGCAGGCGCTGACCCTCACCCCCGGCACGTACGCCGCGCTCACCCGCACCTGGAGCAGCGGGGACGTGGTCGACGTCAGCCTGCCCACCCCGCTGACGCGGGAATCCGCGCCGGACGACGCGACCGTGCAGGCGGTCAGGGTCGGGCCGATCGTGCTCGCCGGTGGGTACGGCACCGCGAACCTCGGCGCCCTGCCCACGCTCGACCCCGCCACGATCACGGCGACCTCGACGCCGCTGCGCTACACGGCGACGGCGAGCACCGGGCAGGTGACCCTGCGGCCCTTCCACCAGACGCACGGGGAGCGCTACACCGTCTATTGGAGGGTCGCCGCCGCGCCGCCGCCGTTCGTGGCCCACTACCGCTTCGACGAGACCTCCGGGACGACCGCCGCCGACGCCACCGGCAACGGCCGTACGGCGACGCTGGCGGGCGGCGCGACCTGGACGGCGGGGCGCACGGGCAACGCCGCCGGGCTCGGCGGGAGCGGGCAGCACGTGGCGCTGCCCTCCGGCATCCTCGCGGGTGCGGCGGCCTTCTCCGTCGCGCTCTGGGTGCGGCTGGACGCGGCCGACACCTGGTCGCGGGTCTTCGACTTCGGCACCGGCACCACGGCCTACATGTTCCTGACCCCGCGCAGCTCGGCGGGGACGGCCCGCTTCGCCGTCACCACCACCGGGTCGGGCGGGGAGCAGCGCCTTGACACCCCCGCCGCCCTGCCGGTCGGGACGTGGACCCACGTCGCCGTGACCGCCGCCGGCGGCGCCGCGACGCTGTACGTCGACGGGGCCCAGGCGGCCCGCGCCACCGGGATGACGCTGCGCCCCGCCGACCTCGGCTCCACCACGCGGAACTGGATCGGCCGCTCGCAGTACGCCGGCGACCCCTACCTGCGGGGCGCGGTCGACTCGCTGCGGATCTACAGTCGCGCGCTGAGCGCCGCCGAGATCGCCGATCTCCACTCGACAGGCTTGTAACCCCTCGCGGAAAGGCACTTCATCCATGTCACGACGCTCATGGCGCCGGCGCCTGTCCTCGGTGGCCGCGATCACGGCCGCGCTGGTGCTGGTCCTGACCGGCAACGCGCTGGCCGCCAACCCGGTCATCACCTCCATCTACACGGCCGACCCCGCCGCCCTCGTGGTGGGCGACACGATGTACATCTACTCCGGGCACGACGAGGCGGCCCCCGGCGCGAGCAACTTCTCCATGCGCGACTGGCACGTGCTCTCGTCGACGGACGCCAACACCTGGACCGACAACGGGGCGAAGTTGTCGATCGCCGACTTCTCCTGGGCGGGCGCGGACGCCTGGGCGGGGGAGGTGGAGCCGCGGGGCGGCAAGTACTACTGGTACGTCCCGGTCAACGGCAACGGGCCGGGGTGGATGGACATCGGCGTGGCGGTCGGCGACGGCCCGCTCGGCCCGTTCCACGACGCCAAGGGCGGCCCGCTGATCAGCGACAGCACCCCGAACTCGTCGCCGCTGAACATCGACCCCACCGTGTTCACCGACGACGACGGGCAGGCGTACATCTACTGGGGCGGCTACTGGGGGGTGCGGGCGGCGAAGCTCAAGTCCAACATGATCGAGCTGGACGGCTCGGTCGTCACGCCGCAGGGCCTCACGAACTACTGGGAGGCGCCGTGGATGTTCAAGCGGAACGGCGTCTACTACATGGTCTACGCGGCCAACGACACCAACGGCTGCGTCACCTCGTCCAGCTACGCCTGCCAGCGCTACGCGACCGCGAGCAACCCGCTCGGGCCCTGGACGCAGCGGGGCGTGATCCTCGATCAGGTCAGCTCCACCACGAGCCACGCGGCGGTGGTGGAGTTCAACGGGCAGTGGTACATGGTCTACCACACGGCCGACGCCCCGGGCGGCGGCAACTTCCGCAGGTCCGTCGCGGTGGACAAGCTCTACTTCAACGCCGACGGCACGATCCAGAAGGTGATCCAGACCAGGGGCGGCGGCACTGGCGGTGACAACAAGGCGCTGACCGCGACCGCCTCGACGTCGTACGTGTCCTCCTGGGAGAGCCTCGCGGCGATCAACGACGGCTACACCCCTGCCAGTTCGGCCGACCGGGCCCACGCGGTGTACGGCAACTGGCCGCAGCAGGGCGCCCAGTGGGTGCAGTACGACTGGCCGGCCGCGGTCACCCTCAACCGGGTGCGGGCCTACTGGTTCGACGACAACCAGGGCATCGACCTGCCGGCGTCCTGCTCGGTGCAGTACTGGACCGGGTCGGCCTGGCAGAACGTGCCCGGGGCGAGCGCCTGCGGCGTGGCCGCGAACACCTTCAACACCGTGACGTTCTCTCAGGTCACGACCACGCGGATCCGGCTGAACTTCACCTCGCGCAGCGGCTACTCGACGGGGCTGCTGGAGGTCCAGGCCCTGGCGCCGTGAGCCGGGCGAGCGCCTTCCCTGTCGAGGAAGGCGCTCGCTTGTCACTCACGACCCAGAAGAAGCCGAACGCCTGCCCGCGGCGCGGTCCTCGGCAGGATCGTGCTGTGGGCAGGCGTGGCCGATCAGCGGTGACGCGGGTGCCGCCGGCCCGGTGCAGGGCGGCCGGTCAGCTCCGGTCGATGTACCAGTTACCGCAGTAGCTGCCGAGCGCGTTGCGCGCGCACGCGCGGACCGCGTAGTGCCGCTGCTGATCGGTGTTCCAGTTCATGACGAGGTTGCTGCTGCTGGAGCTGTAGAACGGACCGCACTGCTTCCAGCCGCCGTTCGCCTGCACCTGCTCCGTGGTGGGGAACATGGGCAGGCTGCTGGGCATCCCCTGCAGGCTACGGTCGACCCAGACGGTGTACCCCGAATCGCTCGGCGAGATCTGGGCGTAGCTGTAGTTGAAGGCGCCGCCGTTCATCAGCTTGACGAAGCGTGCGTTTCCCAGGTAAATGTCGGCGCCGCCGACCTCCTTGTAGTAGTCGGGAACCCAGGTCTTGTCGCACTCGCCTGTGGTGGCGTGCGCGGCGGAGATCGGGCCGGCCGTCGTGGCCGCCGCTCCGATGGCCACGGCGAAGAGAACCTTCATGAAGCGCTTCGAGGTCGTGTTCCTGTAAGTCACGGCTGTCCTTTCCATTGACGGATCTACGTGGTCACCGGTCCGATACCGGGCCCGGCGCGATGAGAATGAAGTGGCCATCGGGGAATCAGCTGGGATCGACCCAGAAGGCGTCGCGGTCCAGCAGCCGATCGCGGGTGACGAGTGCTCCGAACTTCCCTCCCGCGCCCGAGTTGTCCGTGTCGAGGACCATGTCCGTGCTGTAGGCGCCGCCGCTCGTCCAGGCGCCCTCCCAGGTGCGCGCCATGGGGTATTCGTCGCATGTCAGTCCAGGTGGACGGGGCGTCGACTCGGGGCAGGCCAGATCCCGGTTCTTCTTGGCCTTCGCCGGGTCGGCAAGCCGGTGAAGGGGGGTGGTGCCGGGGGCTCCCGGAAGCCCACGGGCCTGCGCACGCTTGATGTGCTCCCTGACCGTCGGATAGGCGGACAGCCCGTCGAGCGTGGGGACGAAACTCGGGATGACGCAGCCGGCGCCGCTGAGAATCCTGTCGCAGCGGATGTCCGGCGAAGGGTACGGGCCCTTTTCCGGCGGGAAGACATTGATGATCTCCGTGTCCCCGCCCGGATGCGTCAGCTGCAGCTCGTACGTGGTGTTGACGGTGCGTATCCCGTCGATGGGCACGTTCACGAGATGGGGGACGGACGGGGTCAGGTAGCGGGTGGAGTTCTCGGGCAGTGTGATCGGAGGGCCGAAGTCGCCGGCCGTACAGCCGTAGGAACAACTGACCGCGAGGCGGAAGCTGAGCGCGTCGTCCGGGACCAGTTCTCCCTCGGAGTAGAAGCGGACGATCGCGAAGACATCGGTGAGTTCCAGGCTGTCGTTGAACATGCCGATGAAATGCATGTAGTTGATCATGGTGCGGCCGAGCAGAGCCCTCGTGGTGGTGTCGTAGACGCTGACGGACGCATAGTTGATCAGGCAGGCGGCGAATCGCCTGGTCTTCCACGCGCTCTTCGACTGATCGTCAGGGGGATCGATGCACCAGGCGGGCAGGGGTGGCGGGTCGTCGGCGGCGCTCGTCGAACTCAGGACCGATCTGCCCGGCGGTTGTGTCACCGGCGCGACGCACAGCACCTTCCTCTTGCCTTGACGGGCGAGTGAAGGGAAGCGATCACGGATGTGATCGCAGCCGTTCTCAGTGATCGCCTTGGTGGCGGCGTGCGCGACAGCGTCCCGTGCGGAGGCCGTCATCAGCGCACAAACCAATAGAAGCGGCACTGTCAGAAGCGTGATTTTTCGCATGGGAAGAGTGCTCATGGCGTCCCGTAAGGCAGGAGGGGGGTGGGGGGAAGCGAGGGTTCTGCGAGGAGGTGAATCCGGTCCGGGAACAAGGGCAGGCGACAAAACATCTGAGACGTCGGTATAGGCCGGGTATACGCACTGGTAGAGCCACTACGACGCCTAGCAGGCGATGGGGAGCCGACCCCCGCCACCCCCTGAACGAGCAGACGCTCGCCGACCGGCGGCGGGTGCCAGGCTCCGACCACCCACGACGCGGCGGCGAGTCGATCCACGCCTGCTTTCGCCTATATGACCTCCTGGTTCACCGCACATAAGGTTCCGGAAACGGCGCGCCGCCCGCGGTCTCCGCCCGCCCCCGCGGGAAGGGCGGAACCGGCGGTGCCACCAAGGTTTCGCCGCCCGCTCCATTCGCGCTTAACGAATCCTTGAGCGGAGCCGATCTGTCCTGATTAGCTGTGGTCGCGCATTCGCACGGACCGGCCCGCGCTACCAAAGGGGAACAGACAGGCCATGGTGCAGTTCCGGCTGCTGGGACCGGTCGAAATCACAACGGACACGCATCTGGTGGATGCGGGCCCGCGCAAACAACAGGCGGTTCTCGCCGCGTTACTGGTCGACGTGGGCGTACTCGTCCCCATCGAGAAGATCATCGACCGGGTTTGGGACGAGGCGCCGCCCACGACCGCTCGCGGGGCCGTGCACAGCTACGTCACCCGGCTGCGCCGGGCGCTGAGTGAGGCCGCCGCCGGCGGCGACGCGCCGAGGCTGGAGCATCGCCATGCCGGTTACGTTCTCGGCGCCCGGCCGGAGCAGGTGGATCTGCACCGTTTCCGGCTGCTGCTCGACTGTGCACGGGCGACACGAGGGGACGATCCGCGCAGGGCCGAGCTGCTGCGGGAGGCGCTCGGCCTCTGGCGGGGGGTTCCGCTCACCGGCCTGACCGGGGAGTGGGCGGAGTCCGTGCGCAGGGAGGCGGCCCAGCGGCGCCTCGGCGCGATGCTCGACCTGGCGCGCCTGGAGACGGCAGCGGGCCGAGGCGGGCTCATGATCGAGCGCCTGCGGGAGATACTCGACGAGCATCCCCTGGTCGAGCCGTTGAGCGCCGCACTGATCCGGGCCCTGGCCGCGGTGGGGCGCAACGCGGAGGCCCTGCAGGTCTACGCGGAGACGCGGCGGCGCCTGGCGGAGGAGCTGGGCGCGGATCCGTCCCCCGATCTCCGGCAGGCGTACCGGGACGCCCTCTCTCCGCAGGCCCACACGGCCGGGGCCACGAGCACGGCGGCGCCACGGCGCGGACCGGTCCTGCTGCCCGCGGACGTGATGGGCTTCACCGGGCGGGCAGAGGCCGTGAGCACGCTCGACGAGCTGGCGGTGATGTCCGAACGGGAAGCGACGGCTGTGGTCGTGGCTGTGCTCTCCGGAGTGCCCGGGGTCGGCAAGACCGCCCTCGCAGTGCACTGGGCCCACCGCGCGCGTCATCGTTTCCCGGACGGGCAGCTGTTCGCCGACCTGCGCGGTTTCGATGCCAGCCGGTCGGCCGTCACCAGCGAGCAGGTCGTGCGCGGCTTCCTCGCCGCCCTCGGGGTTCCCGTGCATCGGGTGCCGGTGTCCCCGGACGCCCAGATCGGCCTGTATCGCGATCTCTTGGCAGACAAGCGGATGCTGGTGATCCTCGACAACGCCCACAGCGCCGAACAGGTGCGTCCACTGCTGCCTGGATCGCCTGGGTCCTTCGTCCTGGTGACCAGCCGCAACCGGCTCTCCGGTCTCGTCGCCGGTCATGGTGCCCATCCGCTCGCGGTCGACGTGCTCACCCCTGAAGAGGCGCAGGAGCTGCTGACCCGCAGGATCGGACGCGACCGGGTTTCGGCGGACGCCGGCGCGGTGGACCACCTCATCGCCTCCTGCGCCCGCCTCCCGCTGGCGCTGGTGATCACCGCGGCCCGGGCCGTGACCCGTCCCGCGTTCCCGTTGCGCGCGCTCGCGGACGAGCTCCGGCAGGCCGGGGCGAGCCTGGACGCGTTCCACGACGACGACCCGGCGACCGATGTGCGGTCGGTCTTCGCCTGCTCCTACCGGGCACTCAGCGTTGGAGCGGCGGAAATCTTCCGGCGGATGAGCGCCCACCCCCGGCCGGACTTCGGCTTGGCCGTGGCGGCGAGCGCCGCCGCACTCCCCCCGGAGCAGGCGCGCCGCCTGCTGGCGGAGCTCACCGCGGTCCACCTGCTGGACGAGCACGCGCCGGGCAGGTGGGCGTTCCACGATCTGCTGCACACCTACGCCGTCGAGCTGCACCGGGAGGCCGAGAACGAAGCGGAACGCCGCGAGGTCGCAGGCCGCGTCATCGACCACTACCTGCAGACCGCCTACCGGTCGGCGCTTCTCCTCCATCCGGCGCGCGACCCCATCGCGATCGCCGATCCGCGTCCCGGCGTGACGGTGGCCGCCCCCGCCGACCACGGCGAAGCCCTCGCCTGGTTCACATCGGAGCGGTCCGTCCTGCTCGCGTGCGCCGAGCTCGCCGCCGCGTACGGGTTCGACACGCACACCTGGCAGCTGGCGTGGTCCATGAGCAGTTTCCTGGACCGTACAGGGGCCTGGCGGGACATGATCGCGGTACACGGTCACGCTCTCGCGGCGGCCCGAGGGGACGACCGGGTGCTCGCCCTCAGCCGGCTTGGGATCGCCCTGGCCCACACCCGGCTGGGTGACGCCGACGCGGCCGTCCGGGAGTACGGGCACGCGCTCGAGCACTTCGCGCGGCTGGAAGACCTGACCGGCCAGGCGCACATTCACAGCAACCTCGCGCGGGTCTTCGAGCAGCAGGGCCACCATGTGGAGGCGCTGGACAGCGCCGAACACGCACTCCGGCTCTACCGGGCCGCCGGCCAGCGGCACTGGGAGGCCAGGGCGATCAGCGCGGTCGGCTGGTACCACATCGCCGTCGGAAACCATCGGGAAGCGCTCGAGCACTGCCGGCAGGCTCTGACCTGGCTTCGGGAGGCCGGGGATCGCGACGGGGAATCAGCCACCTGGGACAGCCTGGGCCACGTCCACCATCAGCTCGGGGACTACGACCAAGCCGAGACCTGCTACCGGCGCGCGCTCGCGATGCACCGGCAGGACGGCGACCGCTACAACGAGTCTCTGGTCCTCACCCATATGGGCGACAACCACGAGGCGGCGGGCCGGGAAGCGGACGCCCGCGGCACATGGCGTCTGGCGCTGAACATCCTGACCGATCTGGGCCACCCCGGCGCCGATGACCTCCGGTCGAGACTGGGGCGGTCGGATGGCCCCGCCTGACGCCATGTCGACGAGTTCGGCGAGCCAGGCGGCGGCCCCGGCTCTGCCGGGCCTGTGCGGGGTAGCCGTAGCATCCGGAACCGCGCTGACGGCGGAATATGCTCGTAGCGTAATTTGCTGACGGCGAAATGTGCTCAGGGTGAAATAGGCAGGCCCTTTTCCCGGTTCCGGGACTAATGTCGCCGCACAACCCGATTACCGGAACAGGGAGACCAGATGGACCACCACGCGCGCTCCGGAGACCCCGCCGCAGACCGGTTCGCCTTTGGCGATCTTGGCCGTAAGCTGCTGGAACGGCGCATCGTCGTGCTCGGCCAGGAGGTGGACGACGACATCGCCAACCGGATCTGCTCGCAACTGCTGCTGCTGACCGCGGAGGACTCCACGCGGGACATCAGCCTTTACATCAATTCCCCCGGTGGTTCCGTGTCGGCCGGCCTGGCGATTTACGACGTCATGCAATACGTGCCGAACGACGTCGTCACCGTGGGCATGGGCCTGGCCGCCTCGATGGGACAGTTCCTGCTGTGCGCCGGCGCGCCGGGCAAGCGGTACGCCCTGCCGCACGCGCGCATCATGATGCACCAGCCGCTCGGCGGCATCGGCGGCACGGCGGCCGACATCGCGATCCAGGCCGAGCAGATGCGGCACACGAAGAAGACCCTGGCCGAGCGCATCGCCTTCCACACCGGTCAGCCGCTCGAACGCATCGAGGCGGACTCCGACCGGGACCGGTGGTTCACCGCCGAGGAGGCCAGGGAGTACGGCATCGTCGACCACGTGGTGGCCGGGCTCGGCGCCCTGCGGACGGCACAGTGAGCGCCAGAGTGAGCGCCAGGGTGAGCGGCACGGCGGCGACGAGGTGGATGGCGTTGTGAACGAGCAGGGGAGCGCGCTCAGCCGCAGCGCGTCCCCTTGGCCGGCACCGTCCCCTCCAGCAGGTACGCGTTGACCTTGTCGTCGATGCACTGGTTCTGGCCGTACGCGCCGTGGCCCTCGCCGTTCAGCGTCAGCAGCACGGCGGTGCGCAGCTGGTCGGCCAGCCGCGGCGCCCACTGGTATGGCGTGGCCGGGTCGTTCGTGACGCCGACCACCAGGATGGGATTGGACCCGGTGGCGTCGACGTGCCTGGCGGCGTCGTCCCCGCGCACCGGCCAGACGCTGCACGATCCCGCGCTGATCGCGGTCGAGGCGAAGATCGGGCTCTTCTTCTCCAGCCGCCGGGCCAGCTCCTCGGCCTGGGCGACCGAGGGGCGGTCGGTGCTGTCGACGCACAGCACCGCCGGCAGCGAGAACTGCAGGGTCGAGTAGGTGCCGTTCGGCTGCCGCCCGGCGTACTGGTCGGCCAGCGCGAGCAGGCCGTCGAGCTTGCCCTTCCTGCCTTCGTCCAGCGCCTCGGTGAGCAGCGGCCAGGTGTACTTGCTGTAGAGGGCCTGGGTGATGCCCGCCCTGGCGATGTCCTCGGTGACCGTGCGCGAGCCGACCTTCCCCGGCGTGCGGGCCACGGTGTCGAGGAGCTTCAGCACGGTGGCGTTCGCGGCGGCGGCGTCGGCGCCGAGCGGGCAACTCGTCCGCGTCTTGGTGCAGTCGGCCAGGTAGTCCTCGTACGCCTTCTGGAAGCCGAGGGCCTGCGTCTTGGCCATGTCGAGCATGGTGACCGAGGGGTCGACGGCCGAGTCGAGCACCATCCGCCCCACCTTCTTCGGGTACTGCGTGGCGTACACCGCCCCGAGGTGGGTGCCGTAGGAGAAGCCCAAATAGTTGAGGTGCGGGTCGCCGAGGGCCGCGCGCAGCGACTCCATGTCGCGTGACGCGTTGACGGTGCCGACGTAGGGCAGGATCCAGCCCGCGTTGCGCTCGCACGCCTGGGCGAATCCCTTGACGAGCGTGGTCTCGGTCGCGGCGTTCTCGCTGGGCTCCCTGCTCATGTACTGGTCCATCTGGGGAGCGCTGAGACAGCGGATGCCGCTGCTGCGCTCCACACCGCGCGGGTCGAAGCCGACGAGGTCGTAGCGGCTGTTCAGGGTGGAGAACGCGTGGGCCGCGTTGATGAGCGTCGTGACGCCGGAGCCGCCGGGACCGCCGAAGTTGAAGACCAGGGAGCCGATCCGCCGGCCCTGGTCGGTGGCCCGCAGCCGGACCAGGGCGATGCCGATCTTCTTGCCCTCCGGCTTGGCGTAGTCGAGGGGCACCTGGAGCGTGGCGCACTCGAAGCCGGAGGAGGAGGCCGTCTCCTCGCACGGCTTCCAGGACAGGGAGGGCGTGCCCGACGCGTAGCCGTCCTGGGTGACCCGTGCGCCCCCGCAGCCGGCGGTCGCCGTCATCGCGCCGAGCCCGGCGACCGCCGCCGCCATCACCGGCCAGACCCTGCGCGCCGCCATTCCCCGCGCCGCCCGCATCCGCGCCGCCATTCCCCGCGCCGCCACTCGCGCCGATATCCCTCGCTCCGGAACCCCTCGCGACAACGCTCGCGACACTGACAACCCTCCGTGTTCGACTGTATTCGGAGGGTGTCTCGTTTATATCGCATGCCGTCGCGACCGCACCGCCGACTCACCGGAACTCCGCCTTACCGGACAATGGTCTAAACCATTTCCCCTCTCGTGATGTGGAGCCTTCATGTCGTCCTTGGTGGCAAATTGGTTTATACTAGTTCACCATCGTCGAAAAAATGGCGGTTCTTGGATTGGATTAGACCTCTCTGATGCCATCTACCTGCTTAGACGTCGTATGTGGTGCAGGGTGAGGTTTGGTGCTGCTTTTCCTAGGTACAGTCCGGTTGCGGGCCGCGTCCGCGGTTTTATCGAAGTCGGCGAAGGAGCGTCGCATGCCCAAGTATGTTTACGACTTCACCGAGGGCAACAAGGACCTCAAAGACCTACTCGGTGGCAAGGGTGCCAATCTGGCGGAAATGACGAACATCGGCCTCCCCGTGCCTCCCGGCTTCACGATCACTGCCGAGGCGTGCCGCCACTACCTGGGGCACGGCGGCATGCCCGACGGGCTGGAGGGGGAGATCGCCGAGCACCTCGCCGCCCTCGAGGCCCGGATGGGCAAGCGTCTCGGTCAGGCGGACGACCCGCTGCTGGTCAGCGTGAGGTCGGGGGCCAAGTTCTCGATGCCCGGCATGATGGAGACGGTCCTCAACATCGGCCTCAACGACGACTCCGTCCTCGGGCTGGCCAAGCAGTCGGGCAACGACCGTTTCGCGTGGGACTCCTACCGCCGGCTCATCCAGATGTTCGGCAAGACCGTCCTGGGCATCGACGGCGAGCTGTTCGAGGACGCGATGGACGAGCTCAAGGGCGAGCGGGACGACACCGACCTCGACGCCGCCGACCTCCAGCGGCTGGTCGAGACCTTCAAGGGCATCGTCAGGGAGCGGACGGGCCGCGACTTCCCCGCCGACCCCCGGGAGCAGATGGACCTCGCCGTCAGGGCGGTCTTCGACTCCTGGAACGCCCCGCGCGCGATCCTCTACCGCCGCCAGGAGCGCATCCCCGCCGACCTCGGCACCGCCGTCAACGTCGTCGCCATGGTGTTCGGCAACATGGGCCCGGACTCCGGCACCGGGGTCGCCTTCACCCGTGACCCCGGCTCGGGACGCCAGGGCGTCTACGGCGACTACCTGCGTAACGCCCAGGGCGAGGACGTCGTCGCCGGCATCCGCAACACCGTCCCCCTGCAGGAGCTGGAGACCATCAATCCGGGGGCCTACCGCGAGCTCCTCGACATCATGGCGACGCTGGAGCGGCACTACCGCGACCTGTGCGACATCGAGTTCACGATCGAGCGCGGCAAGCTGTGGATGCTGCAGACCCGGGTCGGCAAGCGCACGGCCGCCGCCGCCTTCTGCATCGCCACCCAGCTCGTGGACGAGGGCCTGATCGACATGGACGAGGCGGTCACCCGGGTCACCGGTGAGCAGCTCGCCCAGCTCATGTTCCCCCGCTTCGCCGCGACGGCCGGCGACCGCAGGCTGACCACCGGCATGAACGCCTCGCCCGGCGCCGCCGCGGGCAGGGCCGTCTTCAGCTCCGAGCGGGCCGTCGAGCTGGCCGGACGGGGCGAGGCGGTCATCCTCGTGCGGCGGGAGACCAACCCCGACGACCTCGCTGGGATGATCGCGGCTCACGGCGTGCTCACCTCCAGGGGCGGCAAGACCTCCCACGCCGCCGTGGTGGCGCGCGGCATGGGCAAGACCTGCGTGTGCGGGGCCGAGGAGCTGGAGGTCGACCCGCACGCCCGCCGGTTCACCGCACCCGGAGGGGTCGTCGTCGACGAGGGCGACGTGATCTCGATCGACGGCGGCAGCGGAGCCGTGTACCTCGGTGAGGTCCCCGTCACCGCCTCGCCGGTCGCGAAGTATTTCGAGGGCGAGCCGGCCGAGGACGAGCTGGTGCGGGCCGTCGACCGGATCATGACCCACGCCGACTCAGTACGCCGCCTCGCCGTACGGGCCAACGCCGACACCCCCGAGGACGCCGCCCGCGCCCGCCGCTACGGCGCCCAGGGCATCGGGCTGTGCCGTACTGAGCACATGTTCCTGGGGGAGCGGCGGCGGCTCGTCGAGGACCTGATCCTGGCCACGACGCCCGAGGCGCGGCAGGCCGCGCTCGACGCGCTCGAACCGCTGCAGACCGGCGACTTCACCGGCATCTTCACGGCCATGCACGGGCTGCCGGTGACGATCCGGCTGATCGACCCGCCGCTGCACGAGTTCCTGCCCGACCTCGTCGACCTGGCCGTGAAGGTGGCCCTGGCGGGGGACAGGGCGGACGACCGGGACCGCCGGCTCCTCGATGCGGTCAAGCGGCTGCACGAGCAGAACCCGATGCTCGGCCTGCGCGGCGTACGGCTCGGCCTGACGATCCCCGGGCTGTTCGCCATGCAGGTGCGTGCCATCGCCACGGCGGCCCGGCGGGTCGGGGGCGCGCGGGCGGAGATCATGATTCCGCTGGTCGGCGCGGTGCAGGAGCTGGAGATCGTCAGGGAGGAGGCGGAGCGTATCCTCGCCGAGGCGGGCGTGGAGGCGGCGATCGGCACGATGATCGAGGTGCCGAGGGCGGCGCTGACGGCCGGGCAGATCGCCGAGGCCGCCGAGTTCTTCTCGTTCGGCACCAACGACCTCACCCAGATGGCCTGGGGCTTCTCCCGCGACGACGTGGAGAGCGCCTTCTTCGGCACGTACCTCGACCTGGGCGTCTTCGGGGTCTCGCCGTTCGAGTCCATCGACCGCGAGGGCGTCGGCCGGCTGATGCGGATCGCGGTCGAGGAGGGCAGGCGGACCCGGCCGGACCTCAAGCTCGGCATCTGCGGCGAGCATGGCGGGGACCCCGACTCGGTGCACTTCTGCCACGAGATCGGCCTCGACTACGTCTCATGCTCGCCGTTCCGCATTCCGGTGGCCCGGCTGGAGGCGGGCCGTGCCGCCCTGACCTGCGCGCAGTCCGACACGCGATGAGTTGAAATTCCCACAAAACATGCGGACTGGTTGTGGAATGGCCAGGCCGGAGTGGGGGCGGTTCACGGCGGTTCACCGGGCCGCGCGACACGGCCCGGTGACCGTTGAAGCCGCACGCGTCGCCACCGCGTCGCTGACCGGGCTGGCCGGCCAGACCGTGCGTATCCAGTTCGAGGCGCCCGGCCTGGCCTCCGCCGGCCTTCTGGAGGCCGGGGTCGACGACGTGACGATCACGAAGACCTGATCCACCGGGGATCACGCCAGCGCCGTGACGCCGGCAAGGGCGACCAGCGTGACAAGGATCGTGGAGAGGGCGCCCAGCGCGACGGCGCGGCGGCCGGTACGCAGGAGCGCGCGCAGGCGGACCGCCGCTCCCATGCCGAACAGCGCGGCGGTGAACAGCAGGGTCTCCGCGGTCTTCAGCGCCGACAGCGACGCGGGCGGCAGGACGCCGAGGCTGCGCAGGGCCGCCATGGCGAGGAAGCCGGCCACGAAGAGGGGCACGACGGGCGGCCTCCTGCCCTCGGTGGGAGCGGCCGTACGGCGGCGCCAGAGCGTGACCCCGGCGATGAGAGGGGCGAGCAGGACCACCCGGGTCAGCTTGACGACCACCGCGGTGGTGAGCGCCGCCCCGCCTACAGCCTGCGCGGTGGCCACGACCTGGGCCACCTCGTGCACGCTCGCGCCGGCCCAGACGCCGAACGCCTCCGGAGACAGGTGCAGGAGGCCCTCGGCCTGCGGCAGGACGGCGATCGCGAGCGAGCCGTACAGGGTCACCAGGGCGACGGCGGTCATGACGTCCTCCTCGTCGCTGTCCGTCACCCCGTCCATGGCCGCGACGGCCGCCGCCCCGCAGATGGAGAAACCGGTCGCGACGAGCAGGGACAGCTCGCGCCCCAGTCCGAGTCTGCGGCCGAGCCACTGTGTGCCGAAGAAGGTCGCGGTGACCGTCACCACGACCGGCAGCAGCACCGGAAGTCCCAGGGCGAGGACGTCGGGAAGGGCGAGCTGCGCGCCGAGGAGGACGATCCCGAGCCGCAGCGGCCCTCTCGCGGCGAACTCGAGCCCGGGACGCAGGGCGGGTGAGGACGGGCCCAGGTTGGTCGTGACGGCGCCGAGGACGAGCGCCGCCATCAGCGGGCTGACGGCGGGGACGAGCGCGTTGACGGCGATGGCCAGGGCGACCCCGGCGGTCGTCACCAGCAGTCCCGGAAGCAGCCTGGAATCAAGCGTGGAACGGGCAGCGGTGGCCCGCGTGAGAGACGGAGGCATGCGGAGATCGTCGCGAAGTCCCATATGCCCCGGTAGCCACCGATTTCGCAGGACCTCATACGGTTGCCGTATGACCCCACGGTGGCCGGATCTGGCCAGCCTCGAACTGCTGCTCCTGGTGGCGGAGCAGGGCAGCCTCGGTAAGGCGGCGAAGCTGCACGGCATCACGCAGGCGTCCGCCAGCCGCAGGCTCGACACGCTGGAGCGGGAGCTGGGGGTGCCGCTGCTGCACCGCTCGACCACGGGCTCGCGCCTCACCCCGCAGGGCCAGGTCGTCGTCGACTGGGCCCGCGCCACTTTGACGGCGGCGAACGACCTGCTCACAGGGGTGCAGGCCCTTCGCGGCCGGCGCGACGCCCGCGTACGGGTGGCCGCGAGCATGACCGTCGCCGAATATCTGATGCCCGGCTGGCTGGTGGCGCTGCGCCGCGTGCTGCCCGACGTCGAAGTGGGGCTGCGCGTGGTCAACTCCGGCGAGGTCTGCCGGATGGCGATGGACGGCGAGATCGACGCGGGCTTCATCGAGTCGCCCGCCGTGCCGCGGGAGCTGACCTCCTGGCCGGTCGCAGAAGACCGGCTCGTCGTCGTGGTGGCCCCGGGCCACGCGTGGGCCCGGCGCGGGGAACCTCTGCGCGGGGAGCCTCTGCGCGGGGAGCCTTCGCGCGGGGAACCACTGAGCCGCGCCGACCTGGCCGCGACGCCGCTGGTGGTGCGCGAGCCCGGCTCGGGCACCCGCCATGCCCTCGACCGTCTCCTGACCGGGCCGGACGTCGCCCCGCCGATCCTGGAGCTGTCCTCCAACGCCGCGGTGAAGGTGGCGGTGGAGACCGGGGTCGCCCCGGCGGTCCTCAGCCGTCTCGCCGTGGCCGCCGAACTACGCGACGGACGCCTGATCGAGGTGCCCGTCGCCGATCTCGACCTGCGCCGGCCGCTGCTCGCGGTGTGGCGGGCCAGGACCCGGCTGACCGGTCCGGCCGCCGAGCTCGTCCGCCTCGCCCGGACCGCCGCTCACGGCTAGTCCCACTCCCAGCGGATGCCGCGCACGCCGGGCCGGGCGCCGGTGTCCACCAGGTGGGCGGCCACCGAGTATCACTCGCGGTCGCTTACCGGGCAAGGGGGCAATCTCCCATCGGACTACCGGATCTGTCGTGAAACCGGACCTTCGCGGGTACGCTCCATTCCCCGCCGCCACGGGGCTTGCCACAGGGAAGGAGGATGGATGGCCCGCTACGACGAGCACGACCAGGCACGGTGGGTGCCGGAGCCGCCGGGTAACCCCGAGCGGAGCGCGTTCGAGCGGGACCGGGCACGCGTGCTCCACAGCGCCTCGCTGCGCAGGCTCGCCGCCAAGACGCAGGTGGTCGCCCCCGCCGACTGCACCGGCCTGCACAGCCCCCGCACACGGTTGACCCACTCCCTGGAGTGCGCGCAGATCGGCCGGGAGATGGGCAAGGTCCTCGGCTGCGACCCCGACCTGGTGGAGACCGCCTGTCTCGCCCACGACCTCGGCCATCCCCCGTTCGGCCACAACGGGGAGGCCGCCCTCGACGAACTGGCCGCGCCGTGCGGCGGGTTCCAGGGCAACGCGCAGAACCTGCGCCTGCTGACCCGGCTGGAGGCCAAGGTCATCACCGAGGACGGCCGCAGCGCCGGGCTCAACCTCACCCGGGCCGCGCTCGACTCGGTCTGCAAGTATCCCTGGGCCGGGTCCTCCTGCCGGGTCCCGGGCGTTCCGCTCGCCGCAGAGGGCCGGCCCTACTGCGTCTACCCCGACGACCTGGCGGTCTTCCGCTGGGTGCGGGAGGGGGCGCCCGACTACGCGGTCGGCTTCGAGGCGCAGGTCATGGACTGGGCGGACGACGTGGCCTACTCGGTGCACGACCTGGAGGACGCGCTGACGTGCGGCCACGTCACGATGGCGGCCCTGCGCGACCCGGAGGAGCGGCTCGAGGTGTGCCGTCTGACGAGGGAGTGGTACGCGCCCGACGCGGGCTTGGAGGAACTGTCGGAGACCTTCGCCCGGCTGCTCGCCGAGCCGCTGTGGCCGGCCGCCTTCGATGCCGGGCTCGCCGACCTCGCCGCGCTCAAGCGGCTCACCAGCGCGCTCATCGGCCGGCTGTGCCGCGCCGCCCAGGACGCCACGCGCGAAACGTACGGCTGCCGCCCCACGCCGGGAGACAGGGGCGGCCACAACCGGTACGACGCGGACCTGGTGGTGCCGAGGACGACCCGCCTGGAGTGCGCGCTGCTCAAGGGGGTGACGGCCCGCTACGTGATGTCCAGGGAGGCCCACCACGCCGTCCAGGCCCGGCAGCGCGAGATCATCGCCGAGCTGGGCGACCTCATCCTGCGCGGCGCCCCGGCGACGCTGGAGCCCGCCCTGCGGCCGCAGTTCGAGCAGGCCGCCGACGACGCGGGGCGGCTGCGCGCGGTGGTCGACCAGATCGCCTCACTGACCGACGCCTCCGCCATGGGCTGGCACCGCCGCCTGTCGGCGGCCACGCACCGCCTCAAGGCCGGCTGACCCGCCGGGCCGCCTCAGGACCGGCTGAGACCCGCCGCGCCACCTCCGCCGCCGCGCGCACGAAGGCGGCCAGCGCCCGCGACCGCGCGTCCCGCGGCCAGGCCAGGACCAGCGTCGTCGGCGGCGCGTCGGCCACGGGCACGCCGACGAGGTCGTGACGCAGGTTCGCCCGGATCGACTCGGGGACGACCGCCACGGCCCGGCCGAGCGCGACGAGATGCATGAGCTGGCCGCTCTCGGCGATCCGGGAGAAGCCCTCGGGGACGGCACCGGGCCACCGCGGCAGCGGCTCGCCGTCGAGGTCCGCCATCGACAGCTCCGCGCGCCCGGCGAGCCGGTGCCCCCGGGGCAGCACCGCCACCTGGCTCTCGACCAGGAGCTCCTCGACCGCCAGGCCGGTCAGGTCCTCACGCGGGGCGTGCAGCAGGGCGGCGTCGGCCCGGCCGTCCCGCACCATCGCGCCCCGCTCCCGTGCGCTGAAGACGATGTCGACGGGCAGCGCGCCCGGCGTGGCCGCGTACGCCGCGAGGATCTCGGGCAGCAGGTCCGCGTCCCCGCCCGGTTTGGCGGCGAGCACGAGCGAGGGCTCGCTCCGCCCGGCCCGCCGGGTCCTGCGCACGGCCGCCGACACCGCGGCGAGCGCGGCGTTGCCCTCCCGCAGCAGCGTCTCACCCGCTTCCGTCAGCGCCACCGTGCGGTGGTCGCGCTCCAGCAGCCGCACCCCGAGGCGGCGTTCGAGCTGCTGGATCGCCCGTGACAGCGGCGGCTGCGCGATACCGAGCCGCCGGGCCGCCCGCCCGAAGTGCAGCTCCTCGGCCACCGCCACGAAATAGGCCAGCTCCCGTGTCTCCACGGTGTCGTCACCGGCGGTCATACCGCGAGGGTATCGCCCGTGACCGAGACGGTGTTGGGCTCCGCGGGGGACGCGGTGATGGGCTTGCTCCATGAACAGCACTGACAGCACTGACACCGTCGCCCTCGTCACGGGCGCGAACAAGGGCATCGGCTATGAGGTCGCCAGGCAGCTCGGCGAGCTCGGCATGACCGTGCTGCTCGGGGCGCGCGACCCGGGACGCCGGGACGAGGCGACCGCGAAGCTGCGGGCGGAGGGCCTGGAGGTCCACCCGCTGACGATCGACGTCACCGGAGGGGAGAGCGTGCGGGCGGCGGCGGCGCGGGTGGGGGAGCGGTTCGGCCGCCTCGACGTGCTCGTCAACAACGCCGGCATCTCGGGCGGGACGCGGCAGACGCCCGGCTCGGTCGACCTCGGCGTCGTGCGCGAGGTGTTCGAGACCAACCTCTTCGGCGTCATCCGGGTGACCGACGCGATGTTGCCGCTGCTGCAGCGGTCGGCGGCCGGCCGGATCGTCAACGTGTCGAGCGGCACGGGGTCGATGACGCACATGACCGACCCCGGTCACTACTTCACCGGGAGCCCGGGCTTCGCGGCCTATCCGTCGTCGAAGGCCGCGCTCAACATGCTCACCGTGCAGTACGCCAAGCAGTTGCGCCCGCTCGGCATCCTGGTCAACGCCATCGCCCCCGGGCCGTGCGACACCGACTTCGCCAGGGATCTCGGCAGGTCCCTGCGGCGTACGGCGGCGCAGGGCGCGGCGGTCGCGGTCACGCTCGCGACGCTCGGTGCGGACGGCCCGTCGGGCGGATTCTTCGACGAGGACGGACCGGTGCCCTGGTGACCGTGCTTCTCCGCAGGACCGGTGCCGTGGTGACCGTCCCGTTCACAGCGGGATGACCACCACGTCGTCGTCGCTGCCGCCCCCGTTCTTCTTTTTCTTCGTGGGCGGCTTGGTCTCGTCCGGGGTGGGCGTGGGCTGCTTGGACGAGTTGGACGCGCACAGTTGCGTGCAGGCCGGGGTCGCGCCCATCTTCTTGCGCAGCGTGAGCATGGCCTTGCGTGGGGAGACGGTGCGGTTGCCGTCGTCCCAGGCGTCCAGGTAGGGCCACGCCGGCACCACGCCCCGCCGCACCCACCAGTACTGGGGCGCGGCCGGCCACGAGATGGCGAAGTAGAGGTTGCTCGCGGTGTCGCGCGCGTTGCCCGTGTTGCCCACCCGGCCGAGCAGCTGCCCGGCCTTGACCTTGGTGCCCGGCGTGATGTCCTGCTCCACGGAGTCGAGGTGCCCGCCGAGGTACAGCACGCCGTCCTCGCCCTTGACCGTGACGAACCGGCCCTCCCGGTCGGCGCCGCGGTCGGTCGAGGGCGTCCAGAGGTTCTTGACGTTGACCTCCTGGACCACTCCGTCGACCGGCGACACGAACGCGCATCCCTTGGCCGCCCAGACGATGGTCTTGGGAAGCACGAGCAGCTTGCGGGAGTACGACACCTTGCAGCCCTTGATGGGGAAGGCGTACGTGTAGGAGGACACCTTCGGCGGGGGGACCCGCACCGGCTCGTCCCCGGGCGGAGGCACGACGTGGCCGGGCTGGGAGTCGTCCATGGCGGCCGTGACGCCGCCTCCCGGCGGCGGCGTGGGCGGCAGCGTGCTCACTCCCGCGACCCCGGCGGGCGCGCCGCAGGACGCCGCGACGAACGCGGCGCCGGCGAGGGCGGCCAGTCTCCCCGATCGCATGATCTCCACCTGGTCGACGTTACCGAACCTTTCCTTTGTAACGGACCAAGCCGCACATCACGACCGGTTCGGGAAAGTCGTGACATGTCCTCGACCATCCGCGGTGGGGCGTCCGGGCTGTCGGGGGCAGGCTCTAGACTCGCCAGCGTGGCAGGGCGAAGCGGTCGGATCAGTGACGAGGACATCGCGCTCGTGCGGGAGCGCTCGCCGATCGCCGACGTCGTCGGCGAGCACATCCAGCTCCGCAACGCGGGCGGGGGCAACCTGAAGGGGCTGTGCCCGTTCCACGACGAGAAGTCGCCCTCGTTCAACGTCACCCCGGCCCGTGGCTACTACTACTGCTTCGGCTGCGCCGAGGGCGGCGACGTCATCACGTTCGTTCGCAAGATCGAGAACCTGACGTTCACCGAGGCCGTCGAGCGGCTCGCCCAGCGCGCCGGTATCCAGCTCCGCTACGAGCAGGGCGGCTATGTGCCCGGTCGTGAGCAGGGCGAGCGGCTGCGGCTGATCGAGGCGCACCGCGCCGCCGCCGAGTTCTACGCCGAGCGGCTGTCCGGCCCGGAGGCGGCCCCGGGGCGGCGCTTCCTGTCCGAGCGCGGCTTCGAGCGGGCCGACGCCGAGCATTTCGGCGTCGGCTACGCCCCCAACGAGTGGGAGGCGCTGTCGCGGCACCTGATGGCCCGCGGGTTCACCTCCCAGGAGCTGATCAAGGGAGGCCTGGCCCGCGAGGGCAGGCGCGGGCCCGTCGACCGGTTCCGCGGCCGGCTGGTCTGGCCGATCCGCGACATCACCGGCGACGTCATCGGCTTCGGCGCGCGCAAGCTGCTCGACTCCGACGACGGCCCCAAATACCTGAACACCCCCGAGAGCCCGATCTACCACAAGAGCTCGGTGCTGTACGGCGTGGACCTCGCCAAGCGGGAGATCGCCAAGCGGTCACAGGCCGTCATCGTGGAGGGCTACACCGACGTCATGGCCTGCCATCTGGCCGGCGTGCCGACCGCGGTGGCCACCTGCGGCACCTCCTTCGGGGAGGACCACATCAAGGTCCTGCGCCGGCTGCTGCTCGACCAGGCCGAGTTCCGGGGTGAGGTGATCTTCACCTTCGACGGCGACTCGGCGGGGCAGAAGGCCGCCCTGCGCGCGTTCCAGGACGAGCAGAAGTTCGTCACGCAGACCTTCGTCGCCGTCCAGCCCGACGGCCTCGACCCCTGCGACCTGCGGGTCAAGCAGGGCGACGCCGCCGTGCGCGACCTGGTCGCCAGCCGCGAGCCGCTGTTCGCCTTCGCGATCCGCAGCATCCTGTCGCGCTACGACCTCAACACCAACGAGGGACGCCTGGCCGCGCTCGACGCCGCCGCGCCCGTCGTGGCCTCGATCAAGGACCCGGGGCTGCGCAAGACCTACGTGGTGGACCTCGACCGCTGGATCGGCTTCATGGACGAGGGCTTCGTCATCCAGCGCGTACAGCAGGTCGTGGGGCGGGCGCAGGAGGGCGTCCACGCTCCCGGGCGACGGCAGCCGGCGCGCGGGGCCGCGCCCGCGCGGTCCGCCCCGGTGCGTCAGGAGCCCCTGGACCCCGCCGTCCGCCTGGAGGCGGAGGCGCTCAAGCTCGCCGTCCAGCGGCCCGCGCTGCTCGGGCCGGAGTTCGACGCGCTCGGCGCGGCGACGTTCACCCTGCCCGAGCACGTCGCGCTCTACGAGGTCATCCTGGCGGCGGGAGGGACCGCCGCCGGAGGACCCGGCGGGCGCGAGTGGGTCGACCGGCTGCTGGAGCAGGCCGACGCCGGGACGCCCGGCGGGACCGGCGTCGACCTGAGTTCGCTCGTCACCCGGTTCGCGGTCGAGGCCGTGCGCGCCGACGTCAACGTCGAGGAGCGGTACGGCGCGGCCGTCCTGGCCAAGATCCAGGAGGTCGCGGTCGGCCGGGCCGTCGCCCAGGTGAAGTCGCGCCTGCAGCGGCTCAACCCGGTCGAGGAGCAGCAGGAGTACAACCGGCTGTTCGGCGAACTCGTGGCGCTGGAACAGCAGCGACGCGTGTTGCGAGAACGCGCCAGCGGGGCCTGAATAAACGTCCCTTTCCAGATCTCACAGCCGCCAAACATATGTTTTGATCTCGATTCGGTATTGACTTCCGCCTTACCTTGGGTGACAAAAATAGGCCTGCCATTTAGTGGTGCCTTTCCTGCACACTGTGTTGCGTGGGTGCATCGGTGCTGCCAAGCAGGCCGCCATCGGTAGACCAGGTGGCGGACCTCGTCGCTAAGGGAAGGGAACGCGGGAGCGTCACGGTTGACGACGTGGCCGCCGCGCTCGACCGATCCGAGTTGCCCGCCGACGCGCTGGAGCGCGTCGTGCGGATGCTCGCCGAGAACGGGGTTGAGGTCCTCGAGCCGCAAGGCGACGAGGAGCCCAGCAAGCCGGACGAGGAGGATATCGGCAAACGCGCTCCGACCAGCGACCTGGTCAGGATCTACCTCAGGGAGATCGGCAGGGTTCCGCTGCTCACCGCCGAGGAGGAGGTGGAACTGGCCAAGGCCATCGAGGCCGGTCTGTTCGCGGAGGACAAGCTCTGCGAGAGCCCCGCCGCCAGGTTCGCCCGGCCGGAGCTGGAAGACCTGGTCTGGGAGGGCGTCCGCGCCAAGCAGCGGCTCATCGAGGCCAACCTCAGGCTCGTGGTCTCCATCGCCAAGCGCTATGTGGGGCGCGGAATGCTGTTCCTGGATCTCATTCAGGAAGGCAATCTCGGTCTCATCCGTGCGGTCGAGAAATTCGACTACACCAAGGGATACAAGTTCTCGACCTATGCGACCTGGTGGATTCGCCAGGCGATCACCCGGGCGATCGCCGACCAGGCGAGAACGATCCGGATTCCCGTGCACATGGTCGAAACGATCAACAAATTGGTCCGCGTGCAGCGGCAGCTTCACCAGGATCTCGGCCGGGAGCCCGCCCCCGAGGAGATCGCCGCCGAGATGGACCTGCCGATCGACCGCGTGGTGGAGATCCAGCGCATCGCGCAGGAGCCGGTCTCGCTCCAGGCGCCCATCGGCGAGGAGGACTCCGACCTCGGCGACTTCATCGAGGACGCCGACGCCGTGGTGCCGATGGAGGCCGCGGCCTTCATCATGCTGCAGGACCAGCTCGACGACATCCTGGCCACGCTGTCGGAGCGCGAGCAGCGGATCATCCAGCTGCGGTTCGGCCTCTCCGACGGCCACCCCCGCACGCTGGAGGAGGTCGGCCGGGAGTTCGGCGTGACGCGTGAGCGCATCCGCCAGATCGAGTCCAAGACGCTGGCCAAGCTGCGCCACCCCACCCGGGCCCAGATGCTCCGGGACTACCTGGACTGACGCCTCGACCGCGACGAGCGCCTCCCGCCGCTGGGAGGCGCTCGTCGCGTTTCGGGGCGGCCGGCGGCCCCGCTCGCGGATCACCCGCTCGGAACTCGGGTATCTCGCCGGACTTCGGGAGCGGCTTCCCTGAGATGTGAAGCGGCTCCTTCCGGGGGGAGCGAAGTCGACACCGGGGCGCCGGATAGCCTCGGGGGTGTTAACGGTCGACGTACGCTGGCGGTGCTGCTCCCTTGACCTCTCAGAAGCCCTCGCTGTCCCGTCTGTTCGGCTCCCGGCTGCCCCGTGAGGTCCGTACGGCTCTCGCCCTGGAGAGCGGCGAGCGTCCGATCAGCCACGCGCTGACGCCGGAGGGCGGCCACATCGTCGCCACCACCCGGGCGCTGCACCTGCCGGACGGGCCGCGCCTGGCGTGGCACCTGATGGACAAGGCCGTGTGGGACGAGGAGGGCGTGACGGTCACGATGACGGACGGGGCCGTCCACCGGGCCCTCCTGCCCGAGCCGGGCAGACTGCCGGAGACGATCCGCGAGCGGGTGACCTCGACGATCGTCGCGAGTCGCCATGTGACCATCAACGGCCGTGGGGGAGTGCGCCTTGTCGCCCGCCGGATCCCCGGCTACGACACCCCGCGCTGGGAGTTCATCTTCGACCCCGGGCTCGACGCCGACGACCCGGGCCTGCGCGCCCACGCCGAGCAGGCCCTCGAAGAGGTACGCCGCAGCCTCGGCGTCTGACGCGGCGGGCCCCCGGCGTGATGCCGGGGGCCCGCCGATGGCGCGGCACGCCGTCCGGGCCGGTCCTCCATGGGGAGACGGAGCCGGACCGGCACCCGTCCGGTCTCGGGGGCGGTTCAGGGGATCTGGTCGGCGCCGGCCGGCCAGCCGGTGGCCGTGCCGACCCGGTCGGTTCTGTCGGCCTGCTCCCAGGTCTCCGTCTTCTTCAGGAACGGCACCTTGTCGCCCGCGAAGTCCTTGGCCTTGCCCGCCACCTTCGAGGCCTGGGCGCCGACCAGCCCCGCCGCCTCCTGCACCGTGGGGCTGTCCGCGAACCGCTGCGCGAAACGCTTGATCTGCTCGTAGCGCTCACGCCCGGCCCGCGTGCCGAGGACGTAGCCGACGGCCAGCCCGGTGGCGAACATCGCCTTGTATCGCATCTTCCACCTCCGCGCTCGTGTTCCCCGCCCCCCTACCCCGAGGGCCTGTCTCTATCCAACAGCAGCCGTTCCGGCCCCGCCCGGGCGGGCTCCCGGGCCGTCCGGGCGCTCTTTGCCGTACGCCGATCAAGACCCGACGACTCGCGGACGGAATCGATGTGACAGACACCCCCCGGAGTGCGCTAATCTAGTTCCGCGCCGCAAGGAAAGCCGAAAGGCCGGAACGAGCGGAGCAGGCAGTAACAGCAGTAACAGCAGTAAGAGCACGATCCCGTGTAGCTCAATCGGCAGAGCAGCCGGCTGTTAACCGGCAGGTTATAGGTTCGAGTCCTATCGCGGGAGCATTTCACCCCGGGGCGGTGGTCACAGACCACCGCCCCGGGGCTTTTGCATGTGTCGGCACATGCCAATGGAGAGGACGGACACCCGACGATCTGGCCCTCAGTGAGGAAGCGGCCCGACGCGAGGGGCGTCTGAAGCCGAGACCACCCGGGAGAGGCATGTCTCGTCGCTCTCGCCCGGGCGCGGTCAACATCGTGCTCGCCGCGAAGTGCCGCATGGGCGTCGTACAGCGGTCAGCGGCGATGGTACGCATCTGAGCGGTGCCTGATGTCGAGGATGTGCACCTCACGAGGCCCCTGCTGATCATGAATCTCGTAGAGGATGCGCCACTCGCGCATCAGGCGAGCGCTGAAGATCCCGTCGAGAGGCGCCTGAAGCTCTTTGCCGACCCGGTATGGGTTCTCGAGCAGCGGACCCGTGATGAGTTCGACCGCACCGACAGCGACGTCTGGAGGTAACTTGTCGGAGATCGCACGTCTGGCGGCCGCGCCGAGAACAGGCTCGAACGGCTCGCGGGGGAATGACATCACTGCCGACCGTCAAGTAGCCCCCGGATGGCTTCCCTGCCACGGAGACCTTCTCCGCGGGCGATGGAGGCACGGGACTCGATAACGGCTTGAAGGGCGTCGTTGTCGGACAACACTTCGATGGTCTCGCGCAGGCGGGCGATCAGGTCAGGCTGATCCGCTGGAACGACTGCGGCCAGGCGCTTCCCGTTTCCCGTCACGGTGACCACCTGACCGTTCGAAGCTGAAACCACAGCCTCGTCCCACCGCTCGGGGTGAGCGTGCAATTCCTCCAAGGGAATCTCGCGTGCCGCCTCGCTCATGCCTTCCATCGTATGTTGCGCCTACTCACGACGGCAGTGAGAACGTGGAGCGACTTGGAGGACCAAGCCCGCTGCGGTCCAGTCGTACTCGATGTACGGGGCGTCGTCGCTCAGGCTTACGCGGATTGCCGTCGGGGCGAGTGTCTGGAGACGAGGACGGAAGGCAAGGGTTGCAGCTGTTCGCCGGGGATGACTGAACCGTGTCCCACCCCGACGTGATTCTGGAGTGGTTGCGTGATCCCGAGCGGCACCTCCCACCGCAGCGCGACGGTGATCTGGTCCGAGACGGGGTCTGTTCCTTCTTCATCGCCCAGAAATTGGGGGTGAGCCAACCGACTTGCGGCGATCATCTGCGAGTGCTCTCCCAGGCGGGGCTGGTGCGCGGCAAGAAGATCAAGCAGTGGGTGTTCTACCAGCGCGGCGAGGACCGCATCGCGCAGGCGAAGGAGTTGCTGAGCGGTGAGTGGTGAGCTGGACGGCGCCGTCGCGGTGCCCGGCGGCCTGGGGCTCTATGAGAGTCTCATCGGGGACCTGGATGCCGCCGGGGCGCGGTATCGGCTGATCGACCGGCAGGCGTTCACCGTCCCGGCCGGGATGTCGCACCGGCCCGTCGTCCCCGTCCGCAGCGCCGTACTGATGATCGAGAAGGCAGGCGTCATCGCCACCGGAGACTGACCGCGCCGGTGTGGGGATTTGGCGGACAAATCCGGGGACATCGCGGAAAATGTGATCGCCGTGGCCGTACCGGTCGCGGCTGCCGCGGACCACGGACGGCGCAGTGGGGTGAGGGCCACTGCGGGAAGGGTGTCGCCGCCGGCCCGGAACCGGTGCGGGGCGCCCGTGAGCGCGAAGTGTGTGGCGGTCGTGCTGAGTTGGCGGAAATCGAAAAAGACCCCCGCGCCCGTACGGGAGCGCGGGGAGGAGATCGACTGGCGGGAGGCGGAGAACTTCATCCGGCTCCACCACGCGGAGAACCCGATGGCGGGCCCGGTGGAGCCCCGGCTCCGGGAGGTCCTCGCGGAGATCGACCAGACAGGGACGTACACGCACACCACGGGCGAGCTGACCTTCGGCGCGCGGGTGGCGTGGCGCAACAGCAACCGGTGCATCGGGCGCCTCTACTGGCGGTCGCTGCAGGTCCGTGACCGGCGGCACGTGGACACCGCCGACGGCGTGGCCGAGGAGTGCGTCGAGCACCTCAGGGCGGCCACAGGGAGGGGCAGGATCCGCCCCACCATCACGGTGCTCGCCCCCGACCGGCCGGGGGAGCGGGCGCCGCGAATCCTCAACGACCAGCTCATCCGGTACGCCGGGTACACCCGCGAGGACGGCTCCGTCCTCGGGGACCCGGCGAACGCGGAGATCACCAAGCGGGCCCTGCGGATGGGCTGGCGGGGGGAGGGCACGAGGTTCGACGTCCTGCCGCTGGTCGTGGAGGCCAAGGGCGCCCTGGTCCTGCGGGAGGTGCCGCACGAGGTGGTCCTGGAGGTGCCCCTGCGGCACCCGGCCTTCCCGTGGTTCGCCGACCTGGGGCTCAAGTGGCACGCCGTGCCGGCGATCTCGAACATGTCACTGGAGATCGGCGGGATCGCCTATCCGTGCGCGCCGTTCAACGGCTGGTACATGGGAACCGAGATCGGCGCGCGCAACCTCGCCGACCGGGACCGCTACGACCAGCTTCCCGTGGTCGCCGAGCGGCTCGGCCTCGACACCTCCCACGAGCGGACGCTCTGGCGTGACCAGGCGCTGGTGGAGCTCAACGTCGCCGTGCTGCACTCCTTCGCGGAGGACGGCGTCACGATCACCGACCACCACACCGAGGCGCGGCGGTTCCTGACCCATCTGGAGCGGGAGGAGCGCAGCGGACGCGTCTGCCCCGCGGACTGGTCCTGGATCGTGCCTCCCCTGTCCGGCGCCGCGACGCCGGTCTTCCACCGCTACTACGACGACGTACGGCTCACGCCGGCCTACGTCCACCGCCCTCCCGTGGTGTAGAACATAGTTCGGGTTAGGGAGGGTGAACATGGTGGTGCTGTCCGAGGACGACGGCGGTGTGCGGATCCTGACGTTGAACCGGCCGGAACGGCTGAACGCCTGGACCGCCGAGATGGGACGGCGCTACTTCGACCTGCTGGAGGAGGCCGACCGCGACCCGTCCGTACGGGCGATCGTGGTGACCGGCGCGGGAAAGGGCTTCTGCGCCGGGGCCGACTTCGCGGACCTGACGGCCCTGCAGGCGGGCACGTACGCCGATGAGCAGGACAAAAGGCCGACCACCTTCCCCACCACCCTGCGGACGCCGGTCGTCGCCGCGGTCAACGGCGCCTGCGCCGGTCTGGGGATGGTCCACGCGCTCGTGTGCGACGTGGTCGTCACCGCCGACGACGCCAAGTGGACGACCGCGTTCTCCCGGCGCGGGCTCATCGCGGAGTACGGCCTCGGCTGGATCCTGCCCCGGCTCGCCGGGCAGGCCCGCGCCATGGACCTGCTGCTGTCCGGGCGCGTCTTCACCGGAGCCGAGGCATGCGCCATGGGCCTCGCCGTACGGGCCGTGCCGGGGGAGCGGCTGCTCAGCGAGGCCGTCGCGTACGCGAAGGAGCTGGCCACCCAGTGCTCGCCCGCCTCGATGTCGATCATCAAGCGGCAGATCTGGGGCGGCTGGCAGGCGGGGCTCGACGAGGCCAGGGACGAGGCCGTACGGCTGATGACGGAGTCGTTCCGGCGGCCGGACTTCGCCGAGGGAGTGGCGAGCTTCCTCGAACGCCGGCCGCCGGAGTTCCCGCCCCTGGGATAGGACTCAGCGGAGGCGGTGGGCGCCGGCCACCGGGGTGGCGGGCAGGAACGTCGGCGCGGCCCAGCCGCGCTCGGCGTAGGCCTGCTCCACGGTGGCGCGGACCCGGTCCACCCGGTCGTCGGCGACGAGCGCGATGGCCGAGCCGCCGAAGCCGCCGCCGGTCATCCGCGCCCCGCGCGCGCCGCCCCGCACCGCGCCCTCGACCGCCACGTCCAGTTCCGGGCAGGAGACCTGGTACTGGTCGCGGAGAGACAGGTGTGAGGCGTTCAGCAGGGCGCCGATCTCCTGTACGGCTCCCGCCCGCAGCAGCCCGATGACGGCCTCCACCCGGTGGTTCTCGGTGACGACGTGCTGGGTGCGGGCCCGCTCGTCGCCGCTGAGCCTCGACAGGGCAGCGGCGAGGTCGGTGACGTCCCGCAGCGACGGGACGCCGAGGTGCTTGGCGGCGTTCTCGCAGTCCTGGCGCCGCTTGGCGTACTGCCCGTCGGCCAGTTCGTGGTGCACGCCGGTGTTGATGATGAGGATCTGCAGGCCGTACGCCGACAGGTCGAACGGAACGGCGCGGCCGGCCAGCGAGCGGCAGTCGAGGAACAGCGCGTGCCCCTCCTTGCTCAGCGCCGAGGCCGCCTGGTCCATGATCCCGCACGGCATGCCGACGAACTCGTTCTCGGCCTTCTGGCACAGCCTGGCCAGCTCCATCGGCTCCAGGCCGAGGCCGTACAGGTCGCTCAGGGCGAGTCCGACGGACACCTCCAGCGCCGCGCTGGAGGACAGCCCCGCGCCCTTGGGCACGTCGCCGTCGATCACGATGTCGGCGCCGCGCACCGGCAGCCCGGCGCCGCGCAGGATCGAGACGACTCCGGCGGGGTAGCGGGCCCAGCCCTCGGCCCGCTCGACGTCCTCCAGCACCTGCTCCTCGCCGGGGGCCTGCAGCGAGGAGATCCGGACGGTGCGGTCCTCGCGGGGGCTGACGGCCGCGGTGACGCCCCATGGCACCGCGAACGGCAGCACGAAGCCGTCGTTGTAGTCGGTGTGCTCCCCGATCAGGTTGACCCTGCCGGGCGCGTGCCAGACTCCGGCGGGCTCGCCGCCGTACGCCTGACGGAAAGCATCAATAACGCGCATAGTCGCACACTCCTCAACATCGCAGCCTCCCCGTAGGGTAGCGACTCAGGTGCCCGCGCGGTTAAGCGGGAGAAACCGCGCCTCGCCGGTCCGCACCCGTCTCGTCTCCGACGGAATGAGGAGAACTCGGATGGCCGCCGGCCTCCGATCGGTCAGCGGGGGGCCGGATTGTCCCCCGGCCGCACCAGGCCGGTCTCGTAGCCGAGGATCACCGCCTGCACCCTGCCGCGCAGGTCCAGTTTCCGCAGCACCGCCGCGACGTGCGTCTTCACGGTGGTCTCGGCCAGGTTGAGCGCCGCCGCTATCTCGGCGTTCGACCTACCGTAAGCGAGCTGCCGCAGCACGTCGAGCTCTCGCCCGGTCAGGACGTCCAATCGATCGGACACCTCCGCCGGGCGGCGCGCCGCGTGCTCCTCGACGATCCTGCGTGTCAGGACGGGGTCGAGCAGCGCCTCGCCGTGGACGGCGGTCCGCACAGCGTGCAGCAGATGCGCCCTCGGCGTCGACTTCAGCAGAAACCCACAGGCCCCGGCGTTCAGCGCGGCGTAGAGGTACTCGTCCCGGTCGAACGTGGTCAACATGATCACGCGGATGGCGAGCCGGGAGTCCGCCAGGATGCGCCGGGCGGCAGCGATGCCGTCCATGCCCGGCATCCGGATATCGAGGAGGACCACGTCGGGCCGGTGCAGCAGGGCCTCGCGGACCGCCTGCTCCCCGTCGCCCGCCTCCGCGACCACCTCGACGTCCTCCTGAGCCTCCAGGATCATCCGAAGGCCGAGCCGTACCAGTTCCTGGTCGTCGGCGAGCAGAACGCGGATCATGTGCGGAGCCTCGCCCGGACCCGGAAGCCGCCCTCCGGGGCGGGCCCGGCGGTCACCGAGCCCCCGACCAGATCCGCCCGTTCGACCATGCCGCGCAGCCCCCGGCCCGACCCCGGGACCGGGGGGAGCCGGGCGGTGCCGTCGTCGACCACCTCGATGACCAGTTCGTCCTCCGCGTACTCCGTCCGCAGGGCGATCTCACCGGGCGCACCGTGCCGTACGGCGTTGGTGAGCGCCTCCTGGATGATACGCCTGGCCGTGTCCGCCACGGCGGGCGGCAGGGGCCTCGCCTCGCCCGTCTCCGTGACCCGGACGTCCACGCCGAGCCGCCGGACGCCGTCGACGAGATCGGACACCGTCAGCCGCGCCGGTCCAGGGCCGAGCATCGACAGCATGGTGTGCAGGTCGGCGGTGGCGGCACGGCCGGTGTCGGCGACGGCCTCCACGGCTTGTGCGGCCCGTTCCGGATCTCGCGGCAGGATCTCGGCCGCCGCCTCGGCCTGGACGACCATGAGACTGATCCCGTGGGAGATCACGTCGTGCAGGTCGCGAGCCAGGCGAGCCCGCTCCTCGGCGGCCGCGAGCGCCTTGGCCGTGGCCTGTTCGCGTTCGAGGGCGTCCGCGCGTTCCCGGGTCAGGCGCAGGTTCGCCGCCCGCTGACGGGCCAGCCATCCGACGAGTGCGGCCCCGCCGAAGTAGACGACCGGATAGACGAGCCCGAGCGCGCTGTCCGCTCCGCTGTGAATCTGCTGGAACGCCATCGCGCCGATCGTCACGGCCAGCGCCCCGTAGCATGCGAAAGCCTCTCGTGCCGATCCGTATCTTGCCAGGGCCGCGCAGAGCACCATGCAGGCGAGGAACGTCGCGAAGGGAGGCGTGGTGAGGAGAGCGGCGAGCACGCCGACCCCGGCGATCACCCCCGCCGCCGCGAGCACGAGCCGCCCCGGAATCAGTGCGAGTGCCCCGATGGCGAGCGCCGACGCCAGCACGGCGGGGGCGAGCCGGCCCGCCGGCGGCTCGGCGAGCAGTTGCGCCAGGCCGACCACCCCGAGGGCGGCCGCGAGCAGAGGGTAGACAGAGCCACGCCAGCCGGACATGGCAGGACGATAGCCGGGGCGACCGGCGCCGAACAGCTACCGCACGGACGACCTTCTCCTCCTCACGGACGAGGCGACTCGGCCACGCGGCGCCGAGGAGACTCCCTCCGGACACCCGGAATCGCTCACACGGCCGAAGAGCGGCGGATCTCGCGCCGCCTAGCGTCCTGGCGACGATCCGCTTCTCCCGGGAAGGTCCTTCCATGACCACTCTCACCGTCCCCGCCACCCGCGCGGCGCGCGGAGCCGCGCTCGCCGCCGGGCCGTCCGCCGTCATCTCCCTGGCCCTGACCGTCGCCGCGATCGCCCAGGGCGGGGACAACGCCGAGATCGCCCGGTCCCCGCTGGGGATCGCGGCCGCGGTCGTGGGACTGCTCAGCCTGATCGCGCTCGCGGTCGCTCTCGTCGACTTTCTCGGCCGCACCGACCGGTTCGCTACCGGGCTCGGCAGACCGGCCTGGCTCCTGGCCCTCATCGGGACGATCATGACGGCCGGCGGGCAGTGGGACGCGGTCTTCCTCGTGCCGGGCCTGGCCGCGAAGGCGCCGCAGATCGCCGACACGGGACTCGACACCACGACGGCCGGCTATCTCCTGTCGTTCGCGCTGCTCGCGCTGGGTTGGATCGCCGTCGCGGTCGTGTTCGTCCGGGCGCGGGTCCGGCCGGCCTGGCTCATGGTCGTCGGCGCGGTCCTGTGCCTCGGCCCGCTGCCCGTCCGCTGGTTCGTCCTGGCGATCGCCGTATCCCTGGTGGGCGGACGGTCCCGCTGACCGCGTGGGAACCGCAGCCCGGCCGGGGAGTCCCGGCCGGGCCTGGAACGCGGATCTCACATCGCGGGTACGGTCGCCCGCTCGTCGGGGACGCAGTGCGTCATCTTCAGCCCCGAGACGTCGCGCGGGCCGTTCTTGCCGAGGTTGGCCAGGCGCTCCCTGTCCTCGTCGGTCAGGTCCTGGCTCGCCAGCGGCTCGAGGTGCATGACGTCGTCCGGCGTGATGCCGAGCCCCTCGCCGACGCGCAGCCCGAGGTCGTCCTCGACCAGCAGGAAGTGCCAGACCATGCGCTCCTGGATCGGCCGGTCGCACTGCGACAGCATGGTGGTCAGGTTCTCCACCAGGTCGTCGCGCTCCCACTGCTCCATGAGCAGGTAGCGCTGGCCCGCCTGCTTGTAGTCGTTGGTCCGCGGGATGCGCTTGCGGGTGAGCCTGCCGACGATCTCCGGGCCCTGCTCGTCGTGCATCGGGAACTGTCCCTCGCGCGGCCCGCCGGTGATGGACGGCTCGTAGTTGACGTGCGGGTTCTCGCCTCCCTGATCCTGGTGGTAGGTCATGAAGCCGTCGCGCTGGTTGGTCCGCACGTCGGCGTTCTTGGCCTGGTTGACCGGCAGCTGCAGGTAGTTCGGCCCGACGCGGTAGCGCTGGGTGTCGCTGTAGGAGAACGTGCGGCCCACCAGCATCTTGTCGTCGGAGAAGTCCAGCCCGTCGACGAGGACGCCGGTGCCGAAGGAGATCTGCTCGTTCTCGGCGAAGACGTTGTCCAACGTCCGGTTCAGGACCATCCGCCCGACCGGCTTGGCCGGGAAGATCTCCTCCGGCCAGACCTTGGTGTCGTCGAGCGGGTCGAAGTCCAGCTCGGGGTGCTCGTCGTCGCTCATCATCTGGACGAGCAGCTCCCACTCCGGACAGTCGCCGCGCTCGATGGCGTCGTGCAGGTCCTTCGTGGCGTGGCCCAGTTCGTGGGCCTGGATGCGGGCGGCGTCCTCGGCCGTCATGCTCCTGACCCCCTGCTTGGGCATCCAGTGGTACTTCACGAGCACGGTCTCGCCCCGGTCGTTCACCCACTTGTAGGTGTTGACCCCGAAGCCCTGCATGTGCCGGTAGTCCGCCGGGATGCCGCGCGGGCTGAACAGGTTGACCAGCATGTGCATGCTCTCCGGGCTCTGCGACATGAAGTCGAAGATCCGGTTCGGCTCCTGCCGGAACGTGACCGGGTCCGGCTTGAGCGCGTGGATCACGTCGGGGAACTTGATGGCGTCGCGGATGAAGAACACCGCGAGGTCGTTCCCGACGAGGTCCCAGTTGCCGTCCTCCGTGTAGAACTTCACGGCGAAGCCGCGCGGGTCGCGGGCGCACTCGGACGAGTCCCGCCCGCCGATCACGGTCGAGAACCGCACCGCCAGGTCGGTGCGCTTCCCGGTCTCCTGGAACAGCTTCGCCCTCGTGAACCGGGCGATCGGCTCGTCGCCCCACCTGCCGTACGCCTCGAAGAAGCCGTACGACGTCGTGCCGCGCGCGTGCACCACCCGTTCCGGGATGCGCTCCCGGTCGAAGTGACTGATCTTCTCCAGGAACTGGTAGTTCTCGAGAGTGGCCGGGCCGCGCGCGCCGACCGTCCGCTGGTTCTGGTTGTCGTAGACCGGGTGCCCTTGACGGTTGGTCAGCACCGGACGCTCGTCCCCAGGCTCCGGTCCCTTGCTCGACACGTCCGTCATGGGACGGCTCCTCTCGCTATTTGATCTCATTTGAGTTGTTTGTCCTCTTCAAGACCCCCCTTTCCGCTTTTTGCCGGGGTATTCGTCCCGGCGCCCTCAGGAGAGGAGATCCTGGAACGTCCGGAGCACGCGGGGGAGGGACCGCAGGGCGCCGTGCACGTGGTCCACGGCCCCGACGTCCACCAGGCGCACCTCGGCCCCGCCCGCCGCCAGGTCGTCGCGGCACAGCCGGGAGTTGGCGATCGCCACGTCGCGGTCGCCCCGGGAGGCGTACAGCGTGACCGGGACCCGGGGCCGCCAGCCGGTGCAGGTCGTGTCGCCGGCCCGCAGCGCTTCGAGGAAAGCGCCGGTGGGCTGCCTGACCAGGTCCATGAACGCGTCGGTCAGCAGCTCGGCCGGGCTCGCCGGGAGCGCGGCGGCGATCTGCTCCTCGGTGTGCAGCCCGTCGAAGAGCCCCCCACCGTCGTGTCGTACGGCGCGCGGAACGCCTGGCCGGGTGTGTCGTACAGGTGGTGGAGGCGGTTCATCGAGGTGATCCAGTACGCGAGGTAGAACGTCGCGGTGTGCGGCTCGATGTCCCCGGACAGGACGGCGGGCAGCTCGGCCCGCTCCACGGCGTACGGCCCGCTGATCGGGGCGAGCGCGGCGAGGCGGAGACCGGGCACGGCGCCCTGCTGGAGCGCGCGGCCCAGCGCCATCGCGGCCTGCCCGCCCTGGGAGAAGCCGGTGACCATCACCCGGCCGTCGAGGGTCCGGCCGTGCCGGGCGGCGAGATCGCGGGCGGCGCGCAGCAGGTCGGCCGAGGCCGTCACCTCCGACGCCGTGTCCATGTACGGGTGCCGGCCCGGCCCGAGGCCGAGACCGAGGTAGTCGGGCGCCAGCCCCGCGAAGCCGGCGGCGGCGAACATGACGGGCACCAGCCGGCCGTCGCCGTCCGCCGAGACGGAGGGCGCGTAGCGCTTGGTGGGGAGCGTCCCGTGCTCGTAGACCGCGAACGGCAGGCGCCCGTCCCGTGAGCGGGGCAGGGTCACCACGCCGCTGGCGGTCGTGGGCCTCCCGTCGGCGCCGATGGTCCGGTAGACGACCCGGTAGACGTCGACGCCGAGCGGGTGCTCCGGCGCGGGGAATCCGGCGGTGCGCAGGGTGGCGGCGACCTGGGCGGGCGACAGCCGGTCGAGGCGGGTCGCCGACACGATCGCGCCCCGCGGGGCCTCGGCGGTGACGGCGGTGACTGCGGTGGCGGCGGGCCGGGTGATCGCGGCGGAGGCGGTGGCGGGAACGGAGAGCACGGTGACCACCAGGGCGGCGCAGGCCGCGGCGGCGAGGAGTCGCTTGGGGAGGGAATTCGTCATGGCCGTCAAGCTAGGTTCCGGCGGTGATCACGGCCCATCCCGCGCACCGCAGAAACCATGGTGGGGAATCCCCTACCTCACCCCTCAGTGCGTGTTCGGCACGCTTGACCCTGTGACGGCTCGCTCGCGTCCTGGCAACGTGAACTAAGCTGTTCGAGTTGCTCGGGAACGTCGGCTCAGGGAGCACAGGAGCGGAAATGGCAGCCACACCGCGCGGCGCCGGTGACAGGTCGCGGTCCGCGCAGCGCCCCGCGGCGCAGGCCGAGCGGCGAGCCGACGCCCGGCGCAACATCAGGTCCATTCTGGACGCGGCCCAGCTTTGCCTGGCCCGCGACGCCGACGCCAGCGTCGCCGACATCGCCAAGGCGGCGGGGGTCGGCCGGGTCACGCTCTACGGGCACTTCAAAACCCGGGCAGATCTCGTCGACGCCGTCCTGACGCGCACGATGGAGCAGTCCGACGCCGCGCTCGACGCGACCGACACCACCGGTGACCCCTGCCAGGCGCTGACCCGGCTCGTCGGCGCCTCATGGCAGATCGTCCACCAGTTTCACTCCGTGCTTCAGGCCGCCCAGCGCGAACTGCCCCCGGAGCGGATCGTGGCCGTCCACGACCGGACCCTGCAAAGGGTCCAGACGATCATCGATCGCGGGCGACGCGCCGGCGCCTTCCGCGACGACCTACCCGCGAGGTGGCTCGTCACGACCGTGTTCAGCCTGATGCACGCCGCGGCGGAGGACACCGCCGCCGGCAGGCTGGACGCCGACGATGCCGCGCGGGTCATCTCGGCGACGCTGCTCGCCGCCCTCACCCCGCCCGGCACGGCCGTGCCCACGCCCGCCCCGTAACCGCCGACGCCACCGGTCCGCCCTGGCCGCGCACGCCCACACCGCGGCCGCGCGGCTCGGCATGGTCTCCGCCGGGTGACATCTCACGGCGCCAGACCTCCTCACCACCGTGCCGCGACCGCGCGCGCCTCTTCCCGGTGACGGCGACCTGGAGACTGCGCCATCCGAATCCGAACATCTATGTACGAATTAGGTGCTAGCCTGAAACTCGAACATGGTTGTTCAGGTTAACTCCCGAATCGTGAACACCTTCCACCGGCTCGGCGGCGCACTCGGGGTCGCCGTCCTGTCCACCGTCGCCGCCGACGGCACGACCGGCGTCACCCCGGCCTTCGCGGTCGGCGCCGTCGTCGCGCCGGCCGCCGCCGCGCTGAGCGCGTTCGCCGTGCCCGCGGGGGCCGCACCCGCCGGTGCGGCGCCACACGCCCCGCCGAGCCGCGCACCAGACGCGCACCCACAATGCAACGAGATCCAGGAGAACGACGATGAGTAGCCACCGCTCGGCGCACCATGACGCCGGCACGACGACACCGCCCCGGCCTCTCCGCCACCACGGCGCCGAGGACGACACCCGGTATGTACGGGTGATGGTGAGGCTCACCGCGATGATCGGGGGCCCGTTCTTCCTGCTCACCGTCATCCTGCACCCGGCCCGCGACGGGCACGACATCGCGGCGGGCGCCCAGTGGTATGCCTTCACTCATTCCATGGAGGCCATCAGCCTGCTGGTCCAGGCGATCTGCCTGGCCGGTGTCCTGGCCCTGGTCATGAACAGGTTCGGTCCGCGCGGACTCACCACGCTGTACACCGCGCTGGCCGGGACCATGCTCTGGTTCGGTCTGATCGTCTTCGACGGCGGCCACAACCCGGTGACGGCCAGGTATGCGCCCGACCTCGTGCACACCTCCAAGGACATCGACATCGAGGGCGGCATCATCGTGCTGGCCGCGAACATCGTCTTCCCTCTGGGATACGTGCTGCTCGCCCTGCTGCTCAACCGGTACGGACAACGGTGGACCGGCCTGCTCCTGGGATTCGGCGGCGTCGTCTACGCGATCGGCGGAACCGCGTCCCTGTTCGGCTTCGGACCGCACTCGGTGATCACATCCGTCATCGAGATCATCGGCGCCGCCCCGTACGCGTTGGGCTACGTGCTGCTCGGCCGCACCTTCGGGCGGGCCAGGCAACTCTCCACCTGACGCCCTGGTCGCGCCGGTCTCCCCGCCTGGACGGAAGCGCGACTCGACCGACCGACGACCACCGCGACGAGCCGTTCGCGGACGACCTGACGCCGGCTCATCGGCACCTTGCCGCAGAGAGCGGATCCTTGATACGACACATGGCCGGCCGCGCGCTGTGACCCTCGTCACGTATCAACACGAACACTGATGTACGACTTAAGTGCTAGAGTGAAACTCGAACATAGTTGTTCAGGTTAATCGGGGGTCGTGTCACGCCCGCGATCGCGGTTGACGCATTCCCCCGAGACCATCCCCGCCACATGAGACTTCCTGCCTATAGGGAGGTGAATTGCCATGACGTCGTTCCCCAAGGGCTGGTTTCCCCAGCAGGCATAACCCAAGAAGTTGATCTCAGTCCGATTCGGTCACGAGATCGTCGTGCCGGGTCCGAGGGGCGGAATGCCGTGGCAGTCGTGCCGCCCTCGGATCCGGCTTCGGCGCCCGCGGGTGCCTGCCGTGACCGTCATGACAGGGAAAAGCGAATCTCCGCATGGCAGAGCCCTCCTCCACGGCCGAATCGCAGGACGCGTCAGCGGCCTCACGAAGCCGAGCACGCGTCAAAGCCGGATACGGCGCCGTGTTCGTGGTCAAAGAATTCCGGGCGATTTTCACGGCCCATGTCCTTTCCATGCTGGGAAGCGTCTTCGCCGACGCCTCGCTGGCCGTGCTGGTATTCCGGCAGACCGGCTCGGCGCCGCTGACGGCGCTCGTCATCGCCCTCGGCTTCCTGCCCTACGCTCTCAGCGGGATCCTGCTCTCCGGCGTCGCCGACCGATACCCCGCCCGCCGGGTGCTGGTGGCCTGCGACCTGCTCTCGGCCGGCTGCGTGACGTTGATGGCCGTTCCGGTGACTCCGCTCGCGGTGTTGTTCGTCCTCCGCTTCGCCGTTTCGATGATGTCGCCGTTGTTCACCGGCACCCGGGCGGCGAGCCTGGCCGACATCCTGCCGGATGACTTGTACGTCCTGGGTCGCTCGCTGGTGCGGATGGTCTCGCAGGGGTCCCAGATCATCGGCTACGGACTCGGCGGATTGGCCCTGGTATGGCTGTCGCCCCGCACCGCGCTTCTCGTGACCGTCGCGACCTTTCTCGGTTCCGCGCTGCTCCTGCGTCTCGGCACCCGCGGCCGCCCGGCCCGGGCATCGGGGGGCGAGGCGATGATGCGCGCTTCGCTCGCCTCCACCCGGTCGTTGCTCGGCGCCCCCCGAATCCGCGCGCTGCTGCTGATGTGGTGGATCCCGCCGATGTTCTTCATCGTCGCCGAAGGAACCGCCGCGCCTTTCGCGGACGCCGCGGGTGCGGGCTCGGCGGGGTTCGGGCTCATCATGGCCGCGATGCCCGCGGGGACCGTGGCTGGCGAGGTGCTGGCCGGCACCCTGCTCGGGGCGGCCGCCCGCGAGCGGATCGCACTGCCGCTGGCAGTAGGGTCGATGCTGCCGATGGCCGCGTTCGCCGTCCATCCGCCGTTGCCGCTCGCGGTCGCGCTCCTGTTGCTCACAGGGCTGTGCGCCGCCTACACGCTCGGCATGGACCAGTGGTTCGTACACGCGGTGCCTGCGACGGTGCGGGGCAGCGCCATGTCCCTGCTGGGCGCCGGGCTCATGACCCTCCAGGGGCTCGGCGTGACCGCCGGCGGCGCCGTCGCCGCGTTCATTCCTCCGTACGCGGTGATCTGCGGAGCCGGTGCGGTCGGGACGGCCTGTATGTTCCTCGTCCTGCGATCGGTGCGCGCGACGCGGACGACGGCGCCGGCCGCGGACGCGGAGACGTAGACGCGAGACCCCGCCGCCGCTCCGCGCGTCCAACCGAGAAACTCCCGCAGCGAACGCGGTGCAGCGTCCGGGCTGCCGCCGTCTCCACCGCCGCTGCGAACGTCGGCGCCATCGCCGCCGCCCCTATTCGCTACCGCCGGCTCACCGAATGAGCGTCTAAAGGGCCGCGTTCCGCGGCTCGCCGCGGTAGGTGCCGAACGACCAGAGGTTGTCCTCCGGGTCGCGGACGACGAACTCGCGGGAGCCGTAGTCGGTGTCGTGTAGCTCCTGGACGACCCGCGCCCCCGCGGCGGTCGCCCGCGCGAACAACGCGTCCGGGTCGTCGGTCACGGCGTACGCGCCGAACGAGCCGGGGGTGAGGCTCCACTTGTCGTCCGGCGTGTCCCGGACGCTGCCCAGCATGATCCCGCCGCCGTGCGGCCAGGAGAGCTGGGCGTGGTCGACGCGGTCGCCCTCGCCGTACACGGCGGTCTCCTCGAAGCCGAACGCCTCGACGAGGAAGGCGATCAGGGCGCGTGCGTTCCTGGCCCGAAGCGTGGGCCATACCTGAGGTGCTGGTGTGGTGTCGTTCATGCCACCGAGTCTGGCGAGCCGTCCCCCGGCGCGGCTTGGACGTTTCGGAACAGCTCGCTGCCATGGCCGCCCTCCTCGGCCAGCCAGCGGCTGGGGGAGCACCCGGCGAGGGCGCCGAACTCGCGGGCGAGGTGCGCCTGGTCGTAGAACCCGCACTCGGCCGCCGCGTCGGCCAGCGTGAGCCGCCGTCCGGACGCCACCGCGCCCCCGGGCTGGTAGTGGACTTGGAGCAGGCGGCGGACCCGGTCGAACCGCACGACCCGCGCCGCCTCCTTGGGGGACAGGCCGATCTCCTCCCGGAACCGGCCGTTCAGGTGCCTGGTGCTCCAGCCCGCCTCGCGGGCGAGACCGGACACGGTGACCTGCCCGCCGGCGGCCAGCATCCGCCGCCACGCCCGCGCCACCTCGGCCGGATGCGCCCGCGTGGGGCGGGCGTGCCGGGACAGGATCGCGTCGAGGACCGCGAAGCGCTCGTCCCAGCCGGGCGCCTCCAGCAGGCGCTCGCGCAGCTCGCCCGCCCGTCGGCCGAGCACCTCGGCGCCGTCCAGGTCGAGCCCCGACAGCTCGCCGGCGGGCAACCCGAGCAGGGCCCGCGCGCCGAGCGGCGTCAGCGCGAGCTGCACGCCCGACTGCCGCCCGTCGTGCGTGATCAGCGCGGGGCCGGTGTGCAGCCCGCCGACCAGCGTGTCGTACGACCCGGGCGGGGTGCGCGGATCGGGGTGCGCCGCGACGACGAGCGGGTCGTCGAGCGTGACGATCACTGTCAGGTAGGGCGACGGCAGTCCGCGGTGCGTGGCGGGCGGGACTCCGGCCTCGCGATAGCCGGTGTACCACGCGACCAGTGGACGCAGCGCTGGAGCGGGCCGCCGGTGCAGGAAGCGTGCCTCGTCGCGCTCCTCGCGTTCGTCCGCGTCCGTCGTCCGTCGTGTCCGCGCCGCCATCGGCTGGTCCTCCTTCCCGCTCTCCCAGTCTCCACGAAGGGGAGCGCGGCGGCCATCGGGACCGGTCAGGCGGCTCCGGCGGCTCCGGCTCCGGCATCCGGGGCCCCTTCGGCCCCTTCTGCGTCGAGGTCGCGGGACAGGAGGTCCGCGAGGGAGGCGAGGGCCTCCTCCGCCCCCGGGCCGTCGGCCTCCAGGGTGACCTCGGTGCCGTGCCCGGCCCCGAGGGTGAGCACGCCCAGCATGCTGTTGGCGGGGACGGCCTTCCCGTCGCCCACGCGGATGCGCACGGGCACCGCCTGCCGCGCCGCCGCCTCGACGAAGATCTTGGCGGGGCGGGCGTGCAGGCCGGAGCGCGAGACGACCGCCACTGTCCTTTCCGGCATCGCGTACCTTTCAGGGCTCGATTTCAGGGCTCGATTTCAGGGCTCGATTTCAGGGCTCGGCTTCAGGGCTCGGCTTCAGGGCTGGCTTCAGGGCTCGATGGTGACCTTGATGGCGGCGCCGCGGGCGACGACGTCGATGGCGTCCATGACCTCGTCCAGGCCGAGGCGATGAGTGATCAGGTCGGCGACCGGCACCGCTCCGTCGGCGATGAGCCGCAGGGCGCGGGCGTTGTGCGCCGGGCTCGACCCGTTGGCGCCGACGATGGTCAGCTCCCGGTAGTGCACCAGGTTGGAGTCACAGGCGATGATCGGGTCGTCCTTCGGCAACCCCCCGAAGAAGCTGATCCGGCCCTGCCGCGCGGCCATCTGCAACGCCTGCTGCTGGGCCGCGCCGGAAGCCGCCGCCGTGATCACCACGTCGGCGCCCCGGCCTCCGGTGAGCTTGAGCACCTCGTCCACGAGGTCGGTCTCGCCCGAGCAGATCGCCGCGTCCGGCCGTACGAGGTCGGCTGCCATCGTGAGGCGTTCGGCGTTCAGGTCGGCGAGGAACACCCGGGCCGCGCCGCGCGAGCGGGCCAGCCGCACGTGCAGGCAGCCGATCGGGCCCGAGCCGACCACGACGACGTCGTCGCCCTCGCCGACGCGGGCCAGTTCCTGCCCGTTGAGCACGCAGGCGAGCGGCTCGGCGAGGGACGCCTCGGCGAACCCCACCCCGTCGGGGATGCGGTTGAGCCCGTCCACGGCGAGCACCTTGGCCGGTACGACCATGTACTGCGCGAAGCCGCCGTCGTAGTGGTAGCCCATCGACTCCTGGTTGGGGCAGACCGTGAGGTGGCCCCGGCGGCACTCCTCGCACTGGCCGCACGGGATCGCGGCGATCACCTGCACCCGGTCGCCGGGGCTCCAGCCGGTGACGCCCTCGCCGAGCTTCACGATCTCCCCGGCGATCTCGTGGCCCATCACGCGGGGCGGCCTGATGTGGTGGTGCCCGAACCGGTAGATCTTCACGTCCGTGCCGCACGTCGAGCAGTTGCGCACGCGGATCTTGACCTCGCCGGGGCGGGCGACGGGCTCGGGTACCTCCTCCAGGCGGATGTCCCCAGGAGCGTGGAAACGGGCGACTTTCACTCGGAGTCTTCCTCTCCGTCCGGTTGCAGCAGGTGGATGACCTCGTCGACCTCGGTGGCCGCGCGCAGCGACGCGGCGCGGTCCGGGTCGAGCAGGATCTGGGCGAGCTGCGACAGCAGCCGCAGGTGGCCGTCCCCGCGGGCCGCGATGCCGACGCACACCGTCACCCGCTCGCCGTGCCAGTCGACGCCCTCGGGGAAGCGCAGCACGCAGATGGCGTCGTGGCGGACCGCCTCCTTCGAGGTCAGCGTGCCGTGGGGGATGGCGACGCCCTCGCCGACGTACGTGGAGATCGACCGCTCGCGTTCGAGCATGGCCTCGGTGTAGCTCCCGTCCACCGCGCCGACCTCCTGGAGGACCGCTCCGCACTGCCGGATGGCGTCCTCGATGTCCGCGGCGGTCGCGGCCGTCCGTACGGCGCGGGGATCGAGGGGGAGCGGGGCCGTGCCGGCCCGGTCAGCCATCGATCGTGCCCCCGTTCTTGATGGCGGTGACGACCCGCGCCACGGCCGGGTCGCCGATGAAGACCTGGAACGGCACGAGCACGACGCCGGGGGCGCTCGCCCTGGCCCGGTCGGCCAGCCCGGTGTGGCACACGATCACGTCGGCGTCCCCGGGGATCGAGTTGACCGGGGTGTGCTCCACGCTGACCGGGGTGCCCTTGAGCTGCTTGCGCAGGGTGCTCGCCAGCATGACGCTGCTGCCCATGCCCGCGTCGCAGGCCACGATGAGCTTGCGGACGTCCTTGCCCTCGATGCTGGACACGGTTCTACGCCTCCTTGGTGGCGGGCACGCTCTCGGCCGCCGTCTCGCCGGTTGTGTCGCGGTTCTCGTCGCTCGTGAGGGTGGTGTCGCCGGTGTCGACCGGGATGGCGTCCTGCGCCGGGTCGTCCGCCTTGTCGCCGTTGGCGCGGCCGAAGCCCAGCAGCGCGGCGGCGACGGCGAAGGAGACGGCCGTCGCGACCACGATCCCGGCGATCACGCCGAACCAGCCGCCCTTCGGGGTCACCGCCATGTAGGCGAAGATGCTGCCCGGCGACGGCGTCGCGACCAGGCCCGCCCCGGTGACCAGGAAGGTGAGCACGCCCGAGGCGCCGCCGGCGATCGCCGCGAGGATCAGGCGCGGCTTCATCAGCACGTACGGGAAGTAGATCTCGTGAATACCGCCGAAGAAGTGAATGATCATGGCGGCGGGGGTGCTGGGACGCAGTGACCTCGGGCCGAACAGCAGGTAGGCGATCAGCAGGCCGAGGCCGGGGCCGGGGTTGGACTCCAGCATGAACAGGATCGACTTGCCATGCTTGACCGACTCGGCGACGCCCAGCGGCCCGAGCACTCCGTGGTTGATCGCGTTGTTGAGGAACAGCACCTTGGCCGGCTCGATGATGACCGAGGCGATCGGCAGGAGAGAGTGGGTGATGAGCCACTCGACACCGCTGCCCGCCACCTCGGTGACCTTCTCCACGACCGGGCCGATGGCGAGGACGCCGGCGATCGCCATGACCGCGCCGACGATGCCGGCGGTGAAGTTGTCGACCAGCATCTCGAAGCCGGCCTTGGTCCGCTCGGCGGTGAACCTGTCGACGTACTTGAGGATCAGCGCGGCCAGCGGGCCGATGATCATCGCGCCGAGGAACATCGGGACGTCCGCCCCGACGACGACGCCCATCGTGGCGACGGCACCGACGACCGCGCCGCGCTGGGCGTGGACCATCCGGCCGCCGGTGTAACCGATGAGCACCGGGAGGAGGGTGCTGATTATCGGGCCGACGAGCTCGGCGAGTGTCTTGTTCGGCAGCCACCCGGTCGGGATGAACAGGGCCGTGATGAGGCCCCAGGCGATGAAGGCGCCGATGTTGGGCATGATCATCCCGGCGAGATGGCCGCCGAAGCGCTGGATCGTGGCCCGCACACCGGTGCCGTGGACGGTGGGGGTATAGGGCGTGGCCATTGACGTGCTCCTTCCGGGGCGACCGGCCTGGCTGGCCGGTTGGTGGGGGGTGGCGCTCATCCCCCGGGTATGAGCGAGCGAAGCGAGTGAATCGGTAGGGACGGTGCGTCGCGCTCAGGCGCCCTCGAGCGCCGAGCGAGGGGGTGGCGTGAGCGGCCGGGACGGGTCGGGGGGACCGATCCGGACGTGTGTGCGATCGATGTCGGCCGGGCGGGGCATCCGGCTGCCGGGCAGTCCCACGGCCGCGCTAGCCCAAGCGAGGCCCTCGGCGAGGGCCGTCGCGCCGCGGGCCCCCGCGGCGAGGAAGCCCGCCAGCAGGGCGTCGCCCGCGCCCACGCTGCTGCGCGGCTCCTCGACCGCGCATTCGCCGTACCAGACCTGTTCGTCGTGCTCGACCAGCAGCGCGCCGTCCGCCCCGAGGCTGGTCAGGACCGACCGCGCGCCCATGGCGCGCAGCTTGCCGACCGCGTCGAGCACGTCGCCGACACGGGCGATCGATGTGCCGGTGGCCTCGGCGAGCTCGTCGCGGTTCGGCTTGACCAGCGCGGGGCCGGCGTTCACGGCGGACACGAGGGCGGGGCCGCTCGTGTCGACCGCCAGGTTGATGCCGGCGTCGGCGAACCGGCGGCACAGCCCGGCGTAGACGTCCACCGGCACGCCGGGCGGGAGGCTGCCCGAGGCGACCACCCAGTCGGCCGACCGTGCGGCGTCGAGCACGGCGCCCGCCAGCGTGTCCAGCTCGGCGGGGGTCAGTGCGGTGCCCGGCTCGTTCACCTTGGTGACGGTGCCGTCCGGCTCGGCGATCGCGACGTTGGACCTGGTGGGGCCCTCCACCGGCACCGGGATCATGTCGATGCCCTCCGCCGACAGCAAGTCGAGGAGCCGACGCCCCTCGCTGCCGCCGTACGGGATGACCGCGCACGACCGGACATCGTTGGCCAGCAGGGCCCGCGACACGTTGACGCCCTTGCCGCCGGGGTCGAGGTGGGTGGCGGCCGCCCGGATGACGGCCCCGCGGGTGAGCGCGCCGACCTCGATCGTGCGGTCGAGGCTGGGGTTCAGGGTCAGGGTGAGGATCATGCGCGGACCACCTCGGGTCCGGCGGCGGCGAGCGCGGCGGCCTGGTCGGGGTCGAGCCCGGTGTCGGTGATGACGACGTCGATCTCGCCGAGCGTCGCGAAGCGCGAGAGGTAGGTGCCGGAGAACTTCGTGTGGTCGGCCAGCAGGACGGCGCGATCGGCGCAGGCGATCATCGCCCGCTTGATCGCCGCCTCGGCCGGGTCGGGGGTGGTCAGGCCCTTGGCCAGCGAGCAGCCGTTGGTGGCCATGAAGGCCACGTCGACGTTGAGCTGCGACAACTGCTGGATGGCCCAGTCCTCCACGGTCGCCAGCGTCCGGCCGCGCACCCGGCCGCCCAGCATGAGCACGGTCAGGTTGGGGCGGGCCGCCAGCACCGTGGCCAGCGGAGGCGAGTTCACGACGACGGTGAGCTCGCGGTCCGGAGGCAGTGCCTGCACGAGCCGGCTCGTCGTGGAGCCCGCGTCGATGACCACGGAGCCGTCCTCGGGGAGCTCGGCCAGGGCGGCCTTGGCGATGCGCTCCTTCTCGGCCGTCATCACCTCGTCCCTGGCGGCCAGGGCGGGCTCGAACCCCAGGCGCTCGACCGGGATCGCGCCGCCGTGCACGCGCCGCAGGACGCCCGCGCGCTCCAGTGCGGTCAGGTCGCGGCGGATCGTCTCCGTCGTGACGCCGAACCGCTCGGCCAGCGTCACCACGTCGACCCGGCCGGCGTCGCGGGCCGCCCGCAGGATCTCCTGCTGCCGCTCCTCGGCGTACATCGTGTTGGTTCACCGCCGTTTCGATGTTGTTTCGTATGTGTTTATACCCGGCTCTGTTGGACGGTCAAGGGCGGTGGACGTAACAAAACGGCACCCGGCGGTGTGTCTGCGGGGCCGGCGGGTTCGTGCCGGGCCATCCGGCAGGGCGGCTTCGGGTCCGTCAGGGACGTGGTGGCGTACCGGACCGGGGCACACCGGTGTCCGCTCCCGCGTGCTCGGGTGCGACGCCCTGCGTGTCGTACGGCGGCGCGGTCACGCGCGGGGGCGCGCGATGAGCGCCGCCGTCACCTGGTGCGCCCGCGCGTTGAGACGGCGGACAAAATCGACGAACTTCTCCAATTGGTCGTCGTCGTAGTCGGAGACGACCGCCAGGAACTCCGACTCCACCGTGGCGAAGACCTCCTCCAACGCCGCCTCGTGCCGTCCGGTCGAACGGATCAGCACCTTGCGGCGGTCGAGGTCGTCCCGATGCCGCTCGACGAAGCCGCCGCGTTCGAGCCGGTCGACGACCGACGTGACGGCCGACGTGCTCAGGCCGGTGAGCTCGGCCAGCCGTCCCGCCGTGAGCTCCGGCTCGTGGCGGGCCAGATCGAGGCACTTCAGATCGGTCGGACCGAGCCCGAATCGGTCCGCGATCGCCTGGTGCAGCACGACGCCGCGGCCGGCGTTCTCGCGCATCGCCTCCATCAGAGCTCGCAGTGCCTCGGATCGATGGGTTGACACGAATACTCCACATCGTTCATAAGTGTAGATATCTCGATCGATCGAGATTTCCCAAGCGTCGGACGAATTTTACCTTCAGGAGGCTGATCATGACCACCGAGTCCGCACCCGTCCTCGTGGCCGGAGCCGGTCTGGCCGGACTGTCCACCGCGATGTTCCTCGGTCTGCACGAGGTGCCCGCGCTCGTCGTGGAACGCCACGCGGGCCTGTCGACCCAGCCCAAGGCACGGGGGCAGATGCCTCCGACGATGGAGGCGCTCGCCACGGCCGGCGTGGCCGGACGGTTCCTGGAGGCCGCGCCGCCCGGGGGGACCGAGAGCATCATCGTGATCGCGGAGAGCGTCACCGGCAGGGTCCTGCACGACTTCGTGCAGACCGCGCCGGACTTATCCGGCTTATCCGCTGCTCCGATGGCCGCGACCAGTCAGGAACGCGCCGAGCGCATCCTCGCCGACAGGGCCGTCCAACTGGGAGCCGAGATCAGGTTCTCCACCGTCCTGGAGTCCTTCAGGCAGGAGGACGACAGGGTCGTCGCCACGCTCCTCGACACCGCCACCGGGCGTCGGCGGACGCTGACCTCCCGCTACCTGGTCGGCGCGGACGGCCACAAGGGCACGATCAGGGACGCCGCCGGCATCTCGGCGCACGGACGGACCTCGGCCCGGCCCGCCCGGACGATGTTCCTGCAGTTCGAGGCCGATCTCGACGTCACGCTCCGGGGGGCCGCCTTCGGCCTGTTCTACCTCCGCAACCCCGCCCTGCCCGGCGGATCGGTCACCGTGGTCACCACCGACCACCCGGGCCGGTACGTCGTGAGCTGTGTGTTCGGCCCGGATGAGGAACCCGATCGGGACGCGCTCACCCAGATCATCCGCACCGCCTGCGGCGTGCCGGACCTGGACGTGACGATCGTGGACGCGGCGTGGTCGTCCTCCGGTGAGCACGTCACCCGTGTCGCCGACACCTTCCACTCCGGGCGGGTCCTCCTCGCCGGCGACGCCGCCCACCTCATGCCGCCGACCGGCGGGCAGGGTGGCAACACCGCCGTCATGGACGGGTATCACCTCGCCTGGAGGCTCGCGTACGCGCTGGCCGGTGTGGCGGGTCCCGGCCTGGTCGCCTCCTACGACGCCGAGCGCCGCCCGTACGCCGACGCCCTCGCCGAGCAGCAGTACGCGAACATGGTCCAGCGCCGGGCGCCGCACCTGCGCGACGACACGGTCGCGGAGATCATGGATCCCGCGGTCGCGTTGTTCGGCTACGTCTCGCCGTCCGGCGCGTTCGTCCGCGAACCGGGCGAGGAGCGCCCGCTCTTCGAGGATCCGGCCTCGCCCTCGGGACGTCCGGGAACCCGGGCGCCCCATGTGCGGCTCAGCCGCGAGGGCGTGCCGATCTCGGCCCGCGACCTGTTCGGCACCGGGTTCACGGTGCTCGCCGGCGCCGAGGGCGGGATCTGGGAGAAGGCGGCGGCCGAGGCCGCGCGGAGTCTCCGCGTTCCCATCGAGACGTACGTCGTGGGCGGCGCGCCGGAGCTCGGCGACCCTGACGGCCGGTTCCCCGCCGCGTACGGGATCACCTCGACCGGAGCCGTCCTCGTGCGGCCGGACGGCATCATCGCCTGGCGGTCGCCCGGCGAGGCCGGCCTCGCGGACCTGGAAGGCGCGCTGCGTACGGTCCTCGCGTGAGCGGCTAGGGTGCTGGACTCGTGAGATCGAGCGGGGAGGCGCGGATGCGACCGTCGGGACCGGAGTGGGCCGAGGTGCGGCGACGCCTGGACGGGCATCGGCACGAGCTGACCGTGGCGGCGGATCGGCTCTATCCCGGGCCGCCCAGGGCCGGATCGACCCGTCTGCTCACCCGGGACGGCTGGATTCCGGCCACGCCGCTCGACCTGCGCGAGGTGCGGCTCCGATGGGTGGAGGACGCTCCCGCCCCCGCCGTCACGGGCCGCGAGCCGGAGGCGGCGGCCCTGCTCCCGGAGGGCGCAGGCGCCTACCCGGACGCGCTGGGGACGCTCGCCCGCCCCCGGCTCTTCGAGGACCGCACCTGCTACCGGCTGCTGGAGGTCGCCTGGCCGGAACTGGCCTTCACCCGCGCGCGCTACTTCGACGGCGTGAGCGTGGGAGAGGCGGCCGCGCACGAGTTCGCCGCGCACGAGTCCGCGGGGTATGGCGGCGGACAGCCGCCGCCGTTCCGCGCCCTCGTGGGCGACCCCACCGACCTGCGCCGGCGGCCCGCGCTCTGCGCGATCTCGATGCTCACGCTGCGCCACGACCGCCGTACGGGGGAGACGTCGTTCGTCCTGCACTGGCGCGACCCGGCCCGGGTGGCGCACGCCGGCGGGCTCTTCCAGGTCATGCCGGTCGGGGTGTTCCAGCCCGCGCACGAGTCCGCGGGCGCGGAGCAGGCCGACCTCGACCTGTGGAAGTGCGTGGTCCGCGAGTACGCCGAGGAGTTCCTCGGACGGGGGGAGGAGTACGGCGACGGCTTCGACTACGAGAGCTGGCCGCTCTACCGGCTGCTGACGGACGCCCGCGAGGACGGGCGGGCGCGCTCCCTCGTGCTGGGTGCGGGGGTCGATCCGCTGACCTTCGCGACCGACTTCCTCACGGCGACCGTGCTGGAGGCGGAGACGTTCGACGCCGTCTTCGGCGAGGTCGCCGCGTCCAACAGCGAGGGCCGGGTCGTCGGCCGCGTCCCGTTCGACGCGGAGACGGTGCGGCGGTACGTCCGCGACGAGCCGATGCAGGCGGCGGGCGCGGCCGTGCTGGACCTCGCCTGGCGGCACCGCGAGGCTCTGCTGTAGTCACACGCACGCCGTCCCCGCCGGCCGATCAGGCCGAGGGGGACGGCGTGTCGCGAGGAGGACGGTCAGCTCTCGGGGGTGAGCGCGCCGGCGCCGCCCACGATCGGCAGCGTCACCGTGCTCTTCGTCGTGTCGAGGTGCAGCCGCGCGCCGGGGGCGGGCCGGATGGTGTACTCGTAGTCGCTCGACAGCAGCACGACCCCGATCCGGTGCCCCGCCGGGAAGACGTAGTCGTGCGGCTGAAGGTCGAAGTCGAGGCGGTAGGGCGTGCCCGGCTTGACCGGCTCGGTCCGTGAGATCGACTTACGGTTCTGCGGGTCGATCCAGCCCCGGGTGATGATCTTCGCCTTGCCGTTCTGGTCGTAGTCGACGAGCAGCGCCGTGACGTTCGCGGCGGGCTGGTCGAAGGACATCCGCAGCGACACCCGCGGGGTGCCGCTGAGCCTGGCCGCCGCGGTCAGCGCCTCCGACTTGTACGCCAGGCGGTTGGGCGAGGTGGCGGCGTCGGCGAGGGTCTGCGCCCGCTTGGTGGCGTCGTCGACGATCGTCTCGGTCACCGGCTCGCCCGCCCGGGTCCTGTCGGACGTGAGGACGCCGGCCGCGCCGCCGGCGCCGGGAGCCAGGTTGAGCTCGGTGTCCGCGGCGGCCGGGTCGGGCCACTCGGCGTACTGCACCAGGGTCCGGTCCTCGCGCTGCACCAGGGCCCGAGGGTCGTTCTCCACGCCGTTCTGGTAATCCCACAGGTAGCGGGTGAACCAGCGGTTGAGCACGTCGACGCTGGGGGAGCCGCCATGCCCGCCCTGGTGGAGGTAGATCTTGTGCGGCACCCCGCGCGCCTTGAGCGCCTCGTACCACTGCGCGGCGTGCTTGGTCTTGACGTTCCAGTCGTTGAGGCCGTGCGCGACCAGCACCGCGGCGTGGACCTTGTCCACGTCGTTCATGTAGTTGCGTTCGTCCCAGAAGGCGTTGTAGTCGCCGGTGACGCGGTCCTGCGCCTTCGCGAGCTCCTCGATGACGCTCCGGCAGACCTGCTTGTCCGCGCGCGTGTAGACGTACTCCGCGAGCACGTCGGTGTCCTCGCCCTGGTAGCCGCCGGGGGCCACGACGGCGCCGTTCGCCCGGTAGTAGTCGTACCAGCTGGAGATCGCCGAGATCGGCACGATGGCCTCCAGCCCCTCGACGCCGGTGCTCGCGACCGCGTTGGGCAGGGTGCCGTTGTACGAGGTGCCGATCATGCCGACCTTGCCGGTCGTCCACGTCGCCGTGACCTCGCGTCCGGAGGCGTCGTACGCCTTCGCGCGGCCGTTCAGCCAGTCGACGACGGATCTGGCGCCGATGGTCTCGTTGCGCCCGCCGGTGGTCGGGCAGCCGTCGGACTTGCCGCTGCCCAGCGACTCGGCGTGGACCACCGCGAAGCCGCGGGGCAGCCAGTTGGACTCGTGGCTGGTGCTGATCGCCGGCTGCGGGCCGCTCGCCGCGAGGGACGCGTCCGCGCCGCCGGCCCCGGCATCGTCCGCGGTCGCCGCGGCCAGCCGCTCGTCGGCCGCCGGGTCGAGCACCTTGCCGCCGCGGTCCAGCCAGCCCTTGCCCGGGCGGAGCGCCTGGTTGAGCTCGTGGTCGACGTCGTGGTTGGTGATGGGGTTGCCGCCGGCGTAGTAGGGGCTGACCTCGTACACGACGGGCGACTTCAGGCCGGCCGTCTCGGTCTCCTTGAGCCGGGTGACCTCGGCGTGCACCCGGTCGCTCCGGCCGTCGCCGTCGCTGTCGACCGGGGTCTCGACCCACACCTCCTCGCGGATCCAGTCGTTCCTGTTGGACGAGAACACCGGCTGGGCCATGCCGTCCTGGAACACCGGCCCGACGGGGACGGCCGCGCCCGCGGGGGCCGAGTTCGCGGCGAGCCCCGTGACGGTCGTGGCGACGGCGAGGCCCAGCGCCGCCGCGCCCCTGCGTGCGGCTCCCGTACGGCGTGACGCGGCCGGCGGGAGGGGACCAGGCGTCAATCGGCGCGATGAGGACATCGGCAAACCTTCCAAGAACCATCGGGGGGATTCGGGCCGGGGGATTCGGCCCGCAGAGGGCGATGCTAGGGACGCAAGTGCCGAATGTCTTCGGACGACCGTTCTGTCTTGATCGCTACTGTTTTCGACAGATGTCGAAATCTGCCTCAACGCGACACCGCAGGGCCGGATGATGATCGCCGTACACGACGTACCCGTGACGGTGACCCCGGCAGGCGCGGGCTCCCTCGACGAGACCGCCCGCCGGGCCCGCGCGGCCCGCCGTCGCCGCTACCTGCTGCCGGTTGTCCGTACGCCGGAAGGGCGTCAGTAGCCGTAGCGGCTCTTCAGATGCCGCCATACGTCGCGCAGCATCCACGCGTCGAACTCGGTGATCGACGTGGCGGAGCCCGCCTTCATGAGGAAGCAGCACTGCCCGGCCGGGGTCCAGTCGTAGAAGTCGTCCAGGCCGAAGCTGTGCCCGATCTCGTGGAGGAGGATGTGGATGTCGTCGGTGCCGAGGTTGTCCACCAGATACTCGCTGCCGACGCGCTGTCCCCAGGCGCCTCCCATGCCGCCGTTCATGCCCTCGGTGAGCCACAGCGACATGTCGTAGTGGTGGGAGGCGCCGCCCGGGCAGTCCGGGTAGGCGCCCGACTGGTCGAACAGGCGTCCGCACGGCTCGGCGCACTGCGGCGCGTTCTCGCGCATGTCGCCGGCGTACACGTCCACGGAGTCGTCGCTCCACTGCAGCGTGGCACGGTCGCGTACGGCCCAGCCGACCACCTTCACCGGCACGTCCGCGTACGGCCAGCCGTTGTGGCCCGCCATCACGTCCATCCACTTCTTGAACGACCTGGCCAGCGCGGCGTGGATCTTGTCGCGCAGCTCCGCCGAGACCGGCGCGCTGGAGTCCCAGCGGACGCAGTAGTTGACGCTTCCGCCGTTGGCCATGATCTGGTCCCAGGCGTAGTTGCGGTAGGCGTACAGGTCGGTGTTGGTGGACTCGACGTGCCGCCAGACCTCGTCGAGCGGCGCGACCATGCCGGCGGGCGGGCTCCAGCCGCTCTGCTTGGCGGCGTCGGCGAGCGCCCTGATCTCCAGCAGCCCGACCGACGCCTGGCCGCTGCGCAGGACGACGCGCAGCCGGGTCGTGGTGACGGCGGGGAACGTGACGGTGTTGTAGGTGTCGGCCGCGGTGGGGTAGGAGGCGGCGACGTCCACGTACGCTCCGCCGTCCCAGCTCTGGAGCTTCCACGAGGCCGGCAGTCGTACGCCGCCTCCGTCGTCGAAGAAGTAGACCTGCACCGAGGAGATCGTCTGGGCGGACGGCCAGGTCAGCTGGGCCCACTGCTCGCCGGCCTCGGGCCAGGTGCCCCAGCGGCGGTTTCGCCTGTCATCGGAGCGAGCCGGGTCGATGCCGTCGTTGACGGCGGCGACGCTCTCCCAGGGAGAGGTGTAGGAGGCGGAGGCGGTGGCCGACGGGGCCACGTTCGCCACGGCGGCGTCGGCACGCGTGGGCGCCAGCAGAAAGCCTGCGACCAGCGCGAGAACGGCGAACAATCGCCTCATGCCTGTCTCCTTCGCGGCACGGTGAGCGAGCGCTCACCGTGCCGCCGTCGGGGGGAGTGCTGTGGAGCGGAGTGCTCCGAGTTTTTTCCGCCACAAAAGGGGTGTCAAGCCCCCAACCGGAACGATGTGACGGACGGGACCACGAGCCGACAGGGTCAGCGCGGCTCCAGAACGACCCGGTGAATTCCGGAAGAAGTCGCTGATTTTAGGATGACCTGGTCGTTTAAGGGTGACGAGGTGGTTTCCGGGATGACAGCGCGTGGATGACAGGGCGGTTGGGGACCCGCTGACCCCGCATGACGGGGTGATCCGGGATGAGCCGGTGGTTCGGGATAGGGCGGTGGTTCGGGATAGGGCGGTGGTTCGGGATAGGGCGGTGGTTCGGGGTGGGACGGTGCCGAAGGGCGATGTAGCGCGGCGGAGCCCTGTGAAACAGCGGCAGGGCCGTGCCCGGTCCGCCACCTGGACGCGCCGCCTGGCGGTCGCCGCGCTGGTGCTGGCCGCGCTCAACCTCAGGCCCGTCGTCACCAGTCTCGGGCCCGTTCTCGAAGAGGCCCGCGCCGCCCTCGGGATGAGCGCCACCGTCGCCGGGCTGCTCACGTCCGTGCCGGCGGTGTGCTTCGCGCTGGTCGGCTCGGCCGCACCCCGCCTGGCCCGCCGTCACGGACCGGAGGGCGTCGTCCTCGCGGGGTTGGCGGCGGTCGCGCTCGGGCTCGCCCTGCGTCCGTTCGTCGGCAGCACCCCGGCCTTCCTCACGCTGAGCGGCCTCGCACTGGCCGGGATCGCGGTCGCCAACGTGCTGTTGCCGGTCGTGGTCAAGCAACGCTTCCCGGACAGGGTCGGCATGATGACCGGCCTGTACTCCATGGCCCTCAACCTCGGCGCCTCGACCGCCGCCGCCGTCACCGTCCCGCTCGCCGGGGTGTTCGGCGGTGACTGGCGTGCCGGTCTCGGCGCCTGGGCCGTCCTCGCCGCCGTCGCCGTGCCGCCCTGGGTCGCCCTCGCCCGCGACGGTCGGCGGCCAACCGGGCGGCCAACCGGGCGGCAGACCGGGCGGCAGAGCGAGCAGCAGGCCGGACGGGCGGCGGGTGGGGACGCCGCCGCGGGGGCCGGGGCGCACGTACGGGTGGCCCGCAGTCCCACGGCCTGGGCGCTCGCGGTCTTCTTCGGCCTGCAGGCCACCTCCGCGTACGTCATCATGGGCTGGCTGCCCCAGGTCTTCCGGGACGCCGGGCTGTCCGCCGAGGCCGCCGGCCTGCTGTTCGCCGTCACCTCCGTGCTCGGAGTGCCGCTGTCCTTCGTGCTGGCCGCCGTCGCCGGGCGGCTGCGGAACCAGAGCGGCATCGCCGTACTGCTCGGAGCGTTCGGGCTCGCCGGGTACGCCGGGCTGTGGGCGGCTCCCGCCGCCGCGCCCTGGTTGTGGGCGGTGCTCCTCGGCGTGGCCAACTGCTCCTTCCCGCTGGCGCTCACCATGATCGCCATGCGTGGCCGGGACGGCGCGACGGTGATCCGGTTGTCCGCCTTCGCGCAGAGCGTCGGCTACCTGCTGTCGGTCCCCGGTCCCATCCTGGTCGGAGCGCTCTACCAGCACACCGGCGGCTGGCAGGGGCCGCTGGCCTTCGTGGTGTGCCTCATGGTGCCGCAGATCGCGGCCGGATACCTCGCGGGCCGCGACCGGCAGATCTGATCTCCAGGCGCTCCCGTCGCGCTTCGGCGTACGCGCCTCATCGAGGCCGCCACGCCGGGTCGCGGCCGGTGAGGCCCAGCAGCCGGTCCAGCGGCGGGGCGTCGTCGGGCACGGGCACCGGCGGTCCGAACAGGCCGGGACTGCCCTGGGGGTGCTCGGCGACGACGGCGCCGACCCACCGGCAGGCCCGGTGCACGGCCTCGGCGAGAGCGGGATCGTCGGCGGGGTAGGCCGCGCCGGTGGAGACGGCGAGGTCCCAGCCGTGCACGACGACCTCGTCGAGCGCGGACGTCCCTGCGACCTCGGCCGGCAGCACACCGCCGCCGATCTCGGCCGTGCCGGTCCAGGCAGACGGCTCCCGCCATGCCTCGGCCAGTTCCGCGAGGCGGGCAGGTATGCGCTCGCGCCAGTCCGCGCCCAGCCTGGACGCGTCCGGCACCGGCGGCCTGCCACCTCCCTCCAGCGGAATCTTGCGCGCCGCCGCGGCGAACGCGACGCAGAGGCTGTCGATGTGATCGAGCAGCTCGCCGACCGTGGTGCCCTCGCACGGCGTCGGCCCGGTGAGCCGGTCGTCGGGGACGTCCCGGATGATCGCGGCGAGCATGTCCGCCGCGGGCTTCAGGTCGGCAGTCACCGCTTCACCGCCACGGTGAGCCGGTCGAGCACGCCGTCCCACCCGCCGCCGATCTGCTCGGCGACGTGCGGCAGCGCGGCGGCCAGTGCGTCGAGCCGCTCGTGCAGGAGGGTCATGTGCGTGCCGCCGCCCGCGGTCTCGCTCAGCTCGACCGTGAGCAGGGAGTCGAACATCGGTCCTGCCTCACGGTCGGGACCGACGAATCCCCAGCGCCAGACGATACGGCGGTCCGGGACGAGCTCCAGCAGCTGCGCGTCGAAGCCGCCGATCGGGCGGTCCGAGGATGCCTGCCAGATGCGGTAGCGGCCGCCCACCCGCTCGTCCACCTCGGCCCGCACACACTCCAGGTCGCCGGGCGCGAGCCACAGCCGCAGGACGTCCGGATCGAGCCAGGCGCGGTAGACGGTGTGCGGGGGTGCGGCCAGCGTCCGCTCCCGCCGTATGGCGGGGTGGGTCGCGGCATCAGCGATCATGACGGCTCCTCGGATGTGTGCGCGGGTGGGGGGTCGAGGACCTGCTGCAGCGCGTCCAGGCGGTCATCCCAGAACCGCTCGTAGAAGCGCAGCCATTCGACGGCGCTCGCGAGAGGGCCGGACCGCAGACGGCACACGTGCCGGCGTCCCACGACCGTGCGCTGCACCAGTCCGGCGTTCTCGAGCACCTTCACGTGCTTGGACGCCGCCGCCAGCGACATCCGCAGCGGCTCGGCGAGCTCCCCGACGGTCAGTTCACCCGCCGCGAGCCGGCGCAGCATGGTGCGCCGCGCGTCGTGAGCCAGGGCGTGGAACACCTCGTCCAGCATCGATCGATCCTCAACCACATGGTTGACAATAGCGGAAGGCGCTGCAGATGTACAACCAGATGGTTGAGCTTTCTGGGTGGAAAATCGTTGGACAACGCCGTACGTCGATGGTGATCGTGGGGAGCATGCGGCAGGAGGAGATCTGGAACGCCGACACCGCCCGGCACTACGACACGCCGGGCACCGGGATGTTCGCGCCCGAGGTCCTCGGGCCGGCCGTCGATCGCCTCGCCGATCTCGCGGGGGACGGGCGGGCGCTCGAGTTCGCCATCGGAACCGGCCGTGTGGCCGTTCCGCTCGCTGAGCGCGGGGTGCCCGTCAGCGGCATCGAACTGTCCCGTCCGATGATCGACCAACTACGTACGAAGGTGGACGGAACGAAGATCCCGGTCGTCGTCGGCGACATGGCGACCGCCGTGGCTCCGGGGGAGTACTCGCTCGTCTACCTCGTCTACAACACGATCTCCAATCTCCTCACCCAGGCCGAGCAGGTCGCGTGCTTCCGCAACGCGGCGCGCCACCTGATGCCCGGCGGCCGCTTCGTGATCGAGCTCTGGGTGCCCGAGCTGCGCAAGCTCCCACCGGGCCAGGAGGCCGTGGTGTGGCATTGCGAGCCCGGCTACATCGGCCTGGACACCTACGATTTCCTGCGGCAACACCTCGTGTCGCACCATTTCAGGTTCGACGAGAGCGGACAGGCTCAGCTGTTCCGCAGCCCTCATCGATACATCTGGCCGGCCGAGCTCGACCTCATGGCCCAGCTGGCCGGGTTCGAGCTGGAAGCCAGGCACGCCGACTGGATCGGTACCGAGTTCACCGCCGAGTCGCGTTCACACGTGTCCGTCTATCGAATCCCGCCCGGTCGAACCGCGTCGCAATAAGGCGACGCCGTCGCCGGCCTGAATCGCGCATTCGCGGGGGCCGGAGAATTCGCTTTCGCGGCGACGGCCGAAATGCGGGCGAGCGGGCCGTGCCGCAATCGGCCGCAAAGGGAGAGCCCCGCGAGGCGATCGCCTCGTGGGGCAGGAGGGTCCAGCAGGTTCGATGTGCGGTTATCCGGTCCTTGCTGCTGCCTCGCTCTCCCTGCTGCTGATGCCGCTACCGCGGTGCGCGTTCCTCGAATCGCCCGCGCTCGCGACCGCGTTCTTCCATGCGCCCGCGCTCGCGTCCGCGTTCCTCGAATCGCCCGCGCTCGCGTCCACGTTCTTCCATGCGCCCGCGCTCGCGTCCGCGTTCACGGCCGCGTTCCTCGAACCGTCCGCGTTCACGACCGCGTTCTTCCATGCGCCCGCGCTCGCGTCCGCGTTCACGGCCGCGTTCCTCGAACCGTCCGCGCTCGCGTCCGCGTTCTTCCATGCGCCCGCGCTCGCGTCCGCGTTCACGGCCACGTTCCTCGAATCGGCCCCGTTCGCGGCCACGTTCGCGACCGTAGTGACCGTACGTCCGTTGGCGCTCACGGCCACGGCACCTGCCTCCGGGGCAGGGCTGTGTCGGGTTCTGCATGACCTGCGCGGTGCTGCCGGCCGCATTGACCGGTTGCGTCTGCATCGTCACCGGGACGATGAGGGCCGACGCCGTGATCGCGCCAGCAGCCAGTGCTTCCTTGAGCATGAGTATCACTCCGTCGACTCCGTGACCGTCGCCGGGGAACACCCGGACGCACGAAGCGCGAATCGATCCATCGAACCTTGGATCCAGACCCTGATTCTCACGCTAGAGGTAACAAAAGGCCCCGTCACCCAGCAATGCGCAAACAACCGCTTTTCGCAACAGAAAACAAATGTAATCGGAGGTGTTGTCGGTCCGTTTCTCCGTGCCGACAATTCCTTTACGCGGGTGGCTGGATTCCTTCCACATCATTGAGGCGCATTGGTTGTGATCGCACATACTCGGCCGGAGGCCCGTCTCCGGCCCCTTCCGGGTTGTTACGGTGAGTCGCTGACCGAAACCGCGTGGGTTCTCGAGGTTGTCGTGACCGCGGTCGAGGAAGCGGGCCCGGCGCGCGCTCCATTCTGACGCCGCCGCCTGCGGTGGTCGAACGGGGTCGCGTGGACCGCGGCGCGGCAACCGCGAGATCGCGCGGCCTGGCCGCTTATTCCGGTTCTGGGACCAAGTCGTGGCTGCCGCGCTCCGCCGGTGTCGCTGTGCTCGTACGCGGCAGAACGGCGAAGGCGATGAGGGCTGCACCGACCAGGAGTACGGCGCCGAGTGTCATACCGAGCGCGTATCCCTCGGTGAGGCCCTCGATCGTGGTGCTCTGGCCGGTGCGCGCGTGGGCGGCTGTGCCGAGAGCGGCCAGTCCGAGTGATGCGCCGATCTGGCGTGAACTGGAGAGCAGACCGGAGGCGGTGCCCGTCTCGCTCGGCGCGACACCCACGGTGGCGGCGGAGACGACCGGTCCGAGGCAGAGCCCGAAACCGACGCTGGTGACGAGCGACGGGCCCAGGACGTCGGTGAGGAAAGAGCCGTCGGCACTGATCAGGCCGAACCAGGCGAACCCGGTCGCGGTCATCAGCCCGCCGATGATCAGCAGGGTGCGGAGCGGGAGACGGTAGCCGAGCTTGATGGCGACCGCGGCGCCGGCGACCACACCGATCGCGAAGGGCAGCAACTGGATCCCGGCCATGGTCGGACTGGCCTTGAGCACTTGCTGGAGGTAGAGGGACGCGAAGTAGAAGGATGACGCCATGGCGGCGCCGAGGAGGAGGTTGTAGGAGTTGGCGCCGGCGACCGAGCGGTTGGTCAGCAGGCCGAGCCGGATCAGCGGATCGCGGGTGGTGGTCCGCTCGACGTAGACGAACGCGGCCAGCAGTGCGACGGCGATCACCAGGGTCGTCAGGGTGACCGGCGAGGTCCACGCGTACTGGTCGGTGCGGACGACGCCGAACACGAGCAGGGACATCCCCGCCGTGGCCAGGATGCCGCCCAGCACGTCCGGGCGGCCGCCGGGAGCCCTGGGCGGAGCGCCGGTGACGCCCCGCCAGGCCAGGGCCAGCGCGATGGCGGCCATCGGGACGCTGACGAACATCACCCAGCGCCAGCCCGCGTACTGGGTGAGCACACCGCCGATCAGGACGCCGAGGGCGCCGCCGGCGGCGTTCACCGCGCTCCATATGCCATAGGCCCGGACACGGGCCTTGCCGGAGGGGAACGTGACGGTCAGCAGCGCCAGCGCGGCCGGAGACAGCGCGGCGGCCCCGATGCCCTGCAGGGCGCGGCCGGCTACCAGATGGCCGGGCTCCTGCGCGAAGCCGCCGGCGAGGGAGGCGAGGCCGAAGACGGCGAGCCCGAGCAGCAGGACCCGCTTGTGGCCGTAGCGGTCGGCGATCTTGCCGCCCAGCAGGAGCAGCCCGCCGAAGGTGAGGGCGTAGGCATGGATCACCCAGGTCAGGCCCACTGAGCTGAAGCCGAGGCCGGCAGCGATCCGCGGCAGTCCGAGGTTCACGACCGACAGGTCCACCGACACCATGAACTGCACCACAGCCACCGCGGCAAGGGTGAGCCCTGGCCGGGCGGCCGTACGAACGACCGGTTGTCCGGTTGCTGATCTCGTGTCTGTCACCGTTCCTCCGCCCTCTGGCCGGTTCTCGTGGGATGCTTTTCGTACACGTACTGAAAGTACATCGGAACCGGTTCGGTGTCGACGGCCGAAGCCCCGGTTGGCGGAAGGGAGTGGCCGGACGGAATGATGGGACGGTGCCCCGACGCAATGCCCCGCACGGCCGCACCGGCCGCCCCCCGGTGACCTCCCGGGCGCAGATCCTGGACGCGGCTCGTCGGCTCATCGGCCGGGACGGCTGGGAGAAGCTGAGCATTCGTCGGCTGGCCGCGGAGCTCGGTATCGGGACGATGACCCTGTATCACCACGTGCGGGACAAAGAGGACCTGCTGCTTCTGCTGATCACCGAATACGCGGACCAGGTCCCGCAGCCCGACCTGCCCGGCGAACCGCGGGACCGCATCATCGCGACCGCCACTCTGATCCACGACGCCCTCGCGGCCTGGCCGTGGGCCGCGGAGGTCCTCACGGCCGACGGGTTCATCGGCCAGCTCGGCGAATCAGTGTGGATGGTCGAAACCATCGTGGCCGGAGCCATCGACCACGGGTGCACACCCGAACAGGCCGTGCACGTCTTCCGCCACATCTGGTACTACACGGTCGGCGAGATCCTCGTCCGCGCCCACTCCGCTAACCAACCGGCGGACGCCGGGGGACCCACCGACCGCGACCCTCTCTTCAGCGGCCTCGACAAGTCGCGGATGCCACGCCTTGTCGCCCTCGGCGATCGATGGCGAACGCTGTCGGCGCAGGACACCTACCCCCAGGGACTACGGGCCCTCGTCGACGGGCTGCTCGCGCAGGCCACGTCGGGAAGGCCGCGCCAGGTGGCGTCCGCGGAGCGGGGTGAATAGCTCGGCGAAGTCGGCGCCGTGCGCTGGTCTCAGGCAGCCCCAAGGCGCCTTGGCCGGCCTGGCCGCCGGCCACCCGTACGGCCGACGCCCGAAGCCCCGGGGCTGGCGCCTGCGAGAAGACTTCCCAGGTCGGCGGAGCCCGGCTCGATAACATCGGGATCATGCTGGACTGGAGTCTCCGGCCGGCCTCGATGGCGGACGTCGAGGCGGTGGCCGAATTGCGGGCCGTGGTGCTCAAAGCGGATCTCGAGCGGCTCGGCCGGTACGACGAGCAGCGCGTTCGGCAGCGGCTCCGGGCCGGATTCACACCGTCGCACACCTGGACGATCGAGGTGAGCGGTGTCCTGGCCGGCTGCGTGGCGCTGCGGCCGGCCGACGGCGCCTATTGGTTGGAGCACTTCTACCTGGCCCCGGACCTGCAGGGCGGCGGCATCGGCTCCGCCGTGCTGAGCAGGCTGCTCGAACGGTGTGACCGAGAAGGCGCCCTGATCCGGCTGAACGTGCTGCAGGGCAGTCCCGCCCGGCGGCTGTACGAGCGGCACGGGTTCACGGTCGAGACCGAGGACGAGGTGGACGTGTTCATGGTGCGTGATCCGGCCCCGGCCGCGCCTGGTGATTGATCACGCGGGTGCCCGAAGCCACGCCATCACCACCGTGGGCGTCCGGTCGCCCGCCCGGGCAACGCGAAACGGCCGATCGGCGGATTAAGGTTTGCCATGCGTCACGCTCGGATGCGTACCACTTCCCTCAGCCTTCCCGCCGTTCTCGCCGGCGTCCTGCTCCTCTCGGCCTGCGGATCGGAGAGGGTCGCCGCGTGGAGCGACGGCTCGCAGCAGACCCGGGGACCCGACTCGGCATACCGGCGCGGTGACCCCTCATGCGGTGCCCCGTCCACCGGTACGCCGCCCACGTCCGGCACTTCGGTACTTCCTGGCGGCCCCGAGGATCTGGAGAAGGACGGCGTCAAGATAACCGGCCTGGGCGGACGGTCCCGCAACTGCGACCTCTCCCCGTTCTCCGCCGAGTTTCGGGTCACCAACCACGAAACCGAACCGTTCACGTACACCGTCACCTTCGCGTTCGTGTCCCATTCCGGAGAGGTGCTGGCAGGTGCGGAACAGACGGTTCCAGTGGTCAAGCCCGGTCAGACGGTGAAGCGCACGGTCGCCTTGGGCGAGCTTCCTCCGCAGACGTTCCCCCCGGTGGGTGTGCGAATCGCCAAGGTCAGAAGCGTCCCGGCGGACGAGGCACCCGCCCCGGCAGGTCCATGCCCGCCCTCCGGCATCCGCGTCACATTGGGCAACGGTGACGCCGCCATGGGGCTCCGCGTCGTGGGACTCCATCTGGAGAACTGCTCAAGCCGCGTCTACCACGTCAACGGCTACCCGCAGCTCCAGCTCCTCGACGAGGGCAGAAAGCCCGTCACCGGTGTCGAGGTTCTGCACGGCGGCATATCCACCGTGACCGGCTTCGACGACCCGCCCCAGCCGGTGCTCCTGAAGCCGGGTCAGAGCGCGTCCGCCGGCCTGATGTGGCGCAACACCGTCACTGTCGGCACTCCCGTGAACCTGCCGTACGTCAGGGTGAACGCCAAGGCCGGTGCTCGACCTGTGATGGTGACGCCGGAGCTCGATCTCGGCACCACCGGGAAACTCGGCGTCAGCCCGTGGAAAAAGGACGAGTCTCCGTAGACCCCGTCGAAGTACCGGCTCCGATCTCGGTCTGCTCTGGCGTTGCGTGTCAGCTGCTTGTGTCGGTCCTCCATTCGGTGGCAAGGATGCTGAATATGGCGGAGTCTCGCCAGCCGTCGCGCAGCTTCATGGTGTGGCGGAGGTGGCCTTCATACGTCATCCCGAGTTTGTTCAGGACGGCCGCGGAGGCGGTGTTTCGGGGGTCGCAGGTGGCGTAGACGCGGTGCATGCCGAGTTGGTGGAAACCGATGTGCAGTAGTTGCCGGCCGATGGCGGTGCCCAGGCCATTGCCCCAGAGACGGGGGGCCCTGGGCGTGCGTGACGTTGCGGATGTGGAACTCGCCCATTCCTATGACCTCGTTGTGCAGGAGGGCCGCGTAGGTGAAACGTGTTTGTGGTTCTACATGCCATGCGGCTGCGGCTTCTTCCACGAAGGCGCGCGTTTGCGGGAGGGAGTTGGGTCCCCATGCCTGATACCGGCAGACCTCGGGGAGGCCGGCCCAGGAGTGAACGGCCTCGATGTCGGCGGGTTGAAGCTGTCGGAGTCGGATTTCCGGACGGGTCATGATCTGAATCATGATGGGTGAGGGAATGGTGTTCCACAGTGTCTCGTGCCGGCGCGCAGGCCGTCCGTGCGCGGCGTGATGCTCAGGGTCTATGCCAAGCGCATTGAGGGCCGACGCGAGATGGCCAACCGCAGGATCTTGGAAGCGCTCGCCGTACGAGGCGCTCGGACTCACCGGCACGAAACCGCGGGTGAGATCCCGGATGGCTGGCCGTACACGGTAGGGCGGGTGGGACTTGAACCCACGGCCCACGGATTATGAGTTTCCTGGATGAATGCCGCCCTGTGTCTCGTCGTACCGGTTTCTATGATTCCGTCTGTCCTTGTCCCCGCTGACGTGCCAAACTGTGGCGGTTCATTTCACTCCGTGTCACGTACATCCGAGCCATCAGAAGGCGGCGCGCCGGTGGAGTCGGCTGTTTGCTCACAGGTTGCGTGTCCAGAACGTACGCTTTTGATCAGCTGACCAGACGGGGAGAGGCGTAGATGTCGTTAATCACGCGGATGGCCGCGGCCTTCAAGGGGGAGGTCTCGGCCGAGGAGCTCGAGGCCTACCGGCGCGCGGGCGGGTTCGTCTACACCGAACTGCAGCAGACGGAGGCCCTGCGTAGCAAGTTGGCCGCCGAGGGAGTCAACCTGTGGCACGGCCCGCAGGCGGCGGCCGGCCAGCTGCTGTGCACGTGGAACGCGTTCGTCCTGCAGGCGATCGGAGAGCACCTGCTGGACGCCGACTACGCGGCAGATCCGCGCACCGTCGGATACGTTCCGCAGGTCACGAGCCTTCAGGTCGGCGCCTGCTTCGCACAGGTCGAGGGTTGGGTGTCGCGGGCACGCCAGGCCGCAGGCAACTCCCGCTACCTGGTGGAGAAGGAGATACTGCTCCCGGCCGACCTGCCCGAGTGGGCCGAGGCGAGCCCCTGCCCGCTGCCGCACCTGCACGGCATGCTCGCCGCCTCGCGCGCGATCCGCCAGCACGCCGAAGTCGCTCTGGGGGCGTTCGAGCAGACTGTGGCCGACGCCGACCAGCACAGAGCCGACCTGGAGCGGCTGCGCCAGCTCGCCGCGGAGGCGGCCACGGCCGCTGACTACGCGGAGGGCCTGCTGGACACCGACCCGGCCCCGCGCATGCACGAGGCGATCGAGCAGCGTCTGCAGCGCGCGCTGGACATCTACTACCACCTGGGCCAGCTGATCGCGATGCCCCAGCTGATCGCCGGCTACCGGGGCCCGGACGCACGGCAGGCCGTACCACCCGCCAACCTGGCCGTGGTCGACGCGCGCAACTTCGACCCGTGGTGCTTGACCGACCCGCAGAGGCGCAGCAACTGGCAGGCCGACCCGCGAGCGCGCCAGGCCATCAAGGAGATGTGGGACTACGACCCGGCCCCGGCCGAGACCTTGCGGATCCAGGCCGAGATCGACGCCGCCCTCCAGCAGGGCGCGGTCACCTTCGCGACCGATTCGAGCGGTGAGCCGTACGGAAGTTTCTACTGCTGCCCGTTCGCCGCGATCTACCTTGTCCGGCGGCCGGTGGTCATCGCGGGCCGGAGGCTGCGCGCGATGCAGCAGTTCACGTTCGAGGTGTCGGCCGAGGACGTGCCGAAGGGCGGGCCGTTCAAGCGCGAGATCATCGTCTCCACCTTCACTCCGACGGACAAGATCGACTACTGCGACCCGGACGGTCTGCACGGCGACTGACCCGCTGGAACAAATCCCTGAGCGCGGCCGGCGCGTCCGCGCCTGCCGCGCTCCTCGCGGGTGACTCGCCGGCGCACCGAGGTTGGCGCCTGGTCGGTCAGGTGGACCCCGGACCATGGCGTCCACCTCGGAGGTCGGCATGGCCACCGGGCCCGGCCGGCGCAAGGCCATCTCGGCGGTCGTCGCGTCGATCACGTGCTTGCGGCGGTGCGGGCCTGTGGCCTTGAGCAGTCCAGCGGACCTCTTCGCTGCGCTCTCGGCATGCCCAGGCAGTCGTGTTCCATCGAGAAGCCGCAGCTTAGGCAGGGTTTTCCTGATCAAACGTGGTAGGGCGGGTGGGACTTGAACCCACGACCCAAGGATTATGAGTGGAGGATACTTCTCCGGCTTTCCAGGGCGTTGACCTGCTGAACCAGGGGCCCGAAGTGAGCTGAGGACAAAGACCATCCCGCGTACATCCGGCGGGGCCTACTGATCAGCCGTCTGATGCCTGGCCCGCTCTCGTAGTCGACGTAGCCGGCGTTCGTACTGGCCCGCATACGACCTGTGAGCCTTATCGACAGCGCGAATCAAGGGATCCGAAGAGTGCTCATAAAGCTCGACCTCGAACGCGTCACTGTCGTAGTCGATGAGCCGGGCCAGCGTCTCACGGTCCTGTTCGACAGAGCCACGACTCCGAACGCCTTCACGCCAACTTTCCGCGCTCGCCTGGGCCTCGTCCACTCCCTTACCGTAGCTGGCAGCGGGCATACCGGGGGCGGCAGCATGCTTCCTCTCGTGAGCGATGGGAAGTTGAAAGCAGAAGGAGGTAGGCGCGATGAGTCCGGCGGTGGCACGTTTTCACGTCGAGACGGGCCCAGATTCCCTGTTCGCGCGGGTACGCCAAGTGCTATCTGGTGCTCGTCAACTCGGGCTTCACGGATCACACCTAGTGGAACGGGTTGCAGACACCAATGCACCGATGGCGGACTTAAAGCCCTTCAATCCGATCGAATGGGAGCTGGTCCTCGTCGAGGCCCGGAAGGACACGGGGAAGTTCGTTTCCACGACCTGGCGGCGGAGCTATCAGGACGGGGAGTGGTGGGTTGTCATCGGGTTCGGAGACGTCGTGCGGACCTTGTACCGAGCATCCGAGAACAAGCGTGCTCTAGGTGCCGGCATCGTGACCGAAGGACCGCTGTGGGAAATGGTCAGCGATGTCAACGCCCGACTCCTGTCGCCGGCTGAGCCCGCATAAGTGATTTTGAGGTCCTGCGCCCCGGGAGCCGCGACCCCACCGGGGCCTTTGTACGTAGGGCGAGTGACGGGAATCGAACCCGTACTGTCAGCTTGGGAAATGCATGGATCACCGTCCGTAGAGCCGTTGACCTGGGCGTTGGACCGGTCGTGAGTGACCATGCTTGACCCTTCGTCACCCTGGTTAATGGCCCCGCTATCATCGCCGGTCATGCCGTCATGGAGTGCGAGATACCGCGCGGGCGAGTGCCTCGCCGTCTGGGATGAGCTTCGGGCGTACGGCCCTAATGGTGTTCCCGAGGCGCTTCACGAGGACGCCGAAGAGGTCGCGCGAGAGACCATGAGACGTGTCGCGGCCAACGTGGACGTCGTCGTGGAGCGGCTTACCGCAGGGGGCTACGCCTTCGCCTACCCCGAATATGTCCGGCAGGTGCCCACGGAGGATGATCTGGTAGCGATGAGAAGGGCAGAGCAGGTGATCGGCCCGTCCCCGCTCGCTTTGCGCGCCTGCCTGGAGATCGTGGGAGCCGTTAACCTCTGCGGTGACGGGGGCGCGGTGTTGCCGCATGTCGCTTACCACGCTGATCCGTACGAAGAGTGGGTCCTCTATCCGGACCCGCTGGTGCTCCCCCCAGGGGCCCACCTGTGGCGGGACTGGGAATCATGGGGTGGCGGCTTCGAGCAGGGGTGCGCCTGTACTGATCCCGAAGAAGAGGATCGCTGTCGATTCCACTTGGAAGGCTTCCTCTTCGCCTTCGCGCCAGATGAAGCCCATAAGGCGAACGTCAGCGGCGGTGAGCAGAACATCCTGCTTCCGAGCAACGCAGCGGATCCTGAGTTGATTGGTGCCCGTCATCGGACGGGCGTCACGCTTATCGAGTACCTGCGGATTTCGCTGGCCTGGGGAGGCTTTCCCGGTTATGACGAGGCCCACGCATTCATCGCCGTACCGGGCATGATCGAGGAACTGCGTCGTGACCTTCTCATGTTCTGAGCGTCGCCTCTCATCACGGTGCCAGACAAAGTGACGCACCCTGCGCACGCCTCTGTCTGACTGATCACCCTGTCGGCCGTCGACCCGCCCGCAGGGGAAGCAGGGCAGGGCCAGGGGGTCAAGGTGGAGCGCCCCACGGACGAACGACCTTGACCCCCTGGCCCTGGTCCGCTCGGCTTGTCCCGGGTCGATGGCGGGCGGGGTGATCAGGCCCCTACCTCAGCCATTTTCGGGCCGATAGTGACAAACGGACGGTCACCCCGGAGCCGGAGAGCTCCCGCCGGAGGCTTTATCTAGGGCTCCTCGGCTAGAGCTATGCCGTAGAGATGCTGACGGACTGTGGCGTCGTTCTCCAGGATGTGATCTATGGTCTCCCAATAGTCGGACAGCCAGGGATGGGCGAGGGCTTCCTCGCGGGTCAGCTTGCGACCGTAGAACGGTTCATCGGGTGCGACTGCGGCGCCTTTGACCAGAGAGCAGGCGGGGGTGGGCTGCCCTTCGACGGGACCGACGCGACATCCGAAGGTGACGCGGTTGGGGCCAGGGCGGCTGACAGGCTCGTCCGGAGCCCAGGCGTCGTCGATGATGACATCGATCCAGGCTTCGTGGATTCCGTTGTGGTGGTAGCAGGATGCGTAGTAGATCGCATAGGCGTCGTCGTTGTTGATGAACCCGGTCACGCGATCGAAGGGGGTCTGGCAACAGTTGCAGACGCCGGTTCGGATATTCCTGTCTGGATCGATTCGCAGTTCCACGCTCGCATTATGGGGCGGCTTGGAGGGGGTTGCTGGCGGGGTGCTTGTGATCAACGGATGCTGGACCTTTCGGCGGAAGAGGGCCATCTTCCATCACGCCCTGGAGTACGCGGTGGAGCTGGAAGAGCTTTCGGCAAATCCGCTCGACCGGGTGAAGCTGCGCCGCCCCAAGATGAGCGGCGAGGTGGATCGGCGGTCCGTGGTCAGCCCGGCCCAGGTGCGAGAGCTCATCGTCGCGCTCACCTACTGCGGACGGACGCGCGGGCGATGTTGGCCGCGATGTTCTCCTGCATGTACTTCGGCGGCCTGCGTCCAGCCGAGGCGGCCGGGCTACGGGAGAAGGACTGTCACCTGCCCTCGTCCGGCTGGGGCTGCTGACGCTGGAGAAGACCCGGCCGCAGAGCGGCAAGCGGTTCACCGATTCGGGGGAGGGGTTCGACGAACGAGGCCTCAAGCACCGTGCGGAGGGCACTACGCGCATCGTCCCCATCCCGCCGGAACTGGTCGCGATCCTGCGCACGCACCTGGAGACGTACGGGACGGCCAAGGACGGTCGGCTCTTCCGCACGCGGACCGGCGGCGTCATCTCGGCCTCGGCCTACGCGAAGATCTGGAAGGAGGCACGGACGTACGCGCTGACGCCCGAGCAGGTCGCCTCGCCTCTCGCGGCCCGGCCATATGACCTGCGCCACGCGGCCGTGTCCCTCTGGCTCAACGCCGGGGTCCACGCCCCGGAAGCGGCGGAGCGCGCCGGTCACGGCATTAACGTCATGCTTCGGGTCTACGCCAAGTGCATTGACGGACAGCGTGAGATCGCCAATCAACGGATACAGGCGGCCCTCGTCGGGTGAACGCCTACAGCCTCGTCCCAGGGTCTCGGGTCACCCGGGGCCCTTCGACGTTTTCAGGGGTGGCTCTCATCCCGCAGAGGCGCCGGAGGCCGCGACGCGACCTGCGGAAACGCCACCAATGTCATCCCGCGTATATCCCGTGACTGGCGACAGACGGCGGCTCTCGGTAGCCTACGGCTGCACGCACGGCAGGCATGATCTATGGAGAATCCGCAGCTCAGGCAGGGTTTCCCTGATCAAACGTGGTAGGGCGGGTGGGACTTGAACCCACGACCCACGGATTATGAGTCCGATGCTCTGACCGGCTGAGCTACCGCCCCGCAATGGTGGAGTCTCTCACAACTTAGCGGGTGAGGGGATCTGTGCGCGGAGGTGAGCGGTGGCCTTCGGCCGTGGGCGTAATCCCCCGCCCGATCACCTCGCCGTGATCGTCCGTGCTGGGGTACGGCTGCCGTGGCGAGAGTTGTGGGGCATATGTCCGGGTATGTGACTGTTGAGGCGACATCGCTCCAGAAGACGGCTCTGCGAAACGTGGCTCCGCAACGAATCGGGGGTGCCCCGTGGGGAGACGACTGGCGGGCGTCTGCGTGCTTCTCCTGATGTCCCTTCCCGCCTGCGGGCAGGGCGGGCGGCAGCCAGGAGCGGAACTCGGAGCGGTCGGCGACGTGCGGGAGGGCTTCACCGTCGGCCTGCTGCTCCCTGGCGAGGGACCCGACCGGCCTCTGTTCACGCGGGCCCTGGCGTCCCTCTGCCCGCGCTGTCATGTCCAGTACGCGAACGCCGCGGGCGACCGGGCCAGGCAGGGGCGGCAGATCGGCCGGATGCTGGCCGACGGCGTGCGGGTGCTCGTCCTCGGCGCGGTGGATCCCGGGACCGTCGCCCCCTGGGTGGCCAGGGCCAAGCTGTCCGGGGCGAAGGTCGTCGCGTACGACCGGCTGGCGAACGGGCCGGTGGACGCCTATGTGGCGACGGACCCGGCGCGCGTCGGGCGGGAGCAGGCGCTGGCCCTGCTCGGCGCCATGAAGGTCGCGGGGCCGGTGCTGCTCCTCAACGGCCCCGCCACGGATCCGTATGCCGCGACGGTGAAGCGAGCCCTGCACGCCGTGCTCGACGGCCGGGTGACGATCGGCTGGGAACGGGACCTCACGCGGCCCGACGAGGCCGTGCGCGAGGTGGCGGCGGCCGTCGCCGCGCTCGGCGGGGCCACGAAGGTGGGGGGCGTGTGCTGCGCGAGCGACGCGGTGGCGGAGGCCGTCGCGGCCGAGATGGCGCGGGCGGGGATGGCCGGGGTGCCGCTGATCGGGCATGGCGGGCGGCCCGCGGCGCTGGGGCGCGTCAGGGACGGTACGCAGACCGCCACGGTCCGCGCCGACGTCGTGGCCGAGGCGTCGGCCGCCGCCAGGCTGGCGGTCGAGGTCGCGGCCGGCAGGACCGTGTACGGCACGGCCGTCGTGTCCAACGGGACGACGGTTTCGATCCCGGCGGTGCTGCTCCCGCCCGCCGTGATCACCAAGGCGACGGCTCACGAGGCCCCCGCCCCCGGGACCGCCCGCGGACAGAACGCACGACCGCACTGACACATCCACCGCGACGCGGGCCGGTCGGGCGGCAGCAGGACCGATGCCCCGGCGCCGCCGCGCGGCCTCCACCGAATCGCCGGAATGAAAAGGCCGCGGTAGCGCGGAGAGCGCGACCGCGGCCGGGAACAGCCGGTTCACTCCTCTTCGTCGGAGGGGGAGGGGGCGTCGGACGGGCGCAGGCGCTCCCAGAGCAGGAACGCGCCGCCGACGACGAGCATCGCGATGCCCGTCCACAGGTTGATGCGGATGCCCTCCGCCTTCTGGATCTCCTGGGTGCCGTCGAACAGCCCGGTGACCATGAGGATCAGTCCGTACGCCAGGAACAGACCACCGATCACGCGGCGGATGTCGAAGAGTCGTTGCGGGGCGGCCATGCGAACCTCCTACAGGAAGGGCAGGTAGAACGCCGCGGCGAGGACCACCGCCCCGGCGCCGAGGATCACGGGGGAGCGATACCAGGCGGCGTCTCCCGCCAGCGCGTCGTCGGAGACGGACGCGTCGCTCAGGCCGTAGACGAGCCCGCGCAGCTCGCTCTCCGGCTTGGGGGTGGTGGCGAGCGTGACCACGACGGAGACGATCGCGTCGACCACGAAGGCGATGCCGGCGCCCCAGAAGCTCGCGTTCAGCTCGGTGCCGAAATCGAACACGCCCGCCTTGTAGAGGATGTACGAGGCGAAGGCGCACACGGTGCCGCTCAGCAGGCCCCAGAAGCCCGCCCAGGCGGTCATCCGGCGCCAGAACAGGCCGATGATGAACGTCGCGAACAGCGGGGCGTTGAAGAACGAGAACAGCGACTGCAGGTAGTTCATGATGTTGCCGAACCCGGCGGCGATGAACGCCGTGCCGATTCCGGCGACGACGCCGACCACGGTGGCGATGCGGCCGAGCCGCACGTACCACTCGTCGGGGTGGTCGCCGTTGATGTGCGCCTTCCAGATGTCCTGCGTGAAGACCGTGTTGAAGCCGCTGATGTTGGCGGCCATGCCGGCCATGAACGACGCGAGCAGGCCGGTCACCGCGACGCCGAGCACGCCGTTGGGCAGGAACTCGTTCATGAGCAGCGGGATCGCCTCGTTGTACGTCGGCCCGCCGTCCTTGCCGAGGTTGCCGAACAGCACGACCGCGACGAGACCGGGGATCACGGTGACGATCGGGATCACGAGCTTCGGGTAGGCCGCGACGATCGGGGTCAGCCGGGCGGCGTTGGTGTTGCGTGCCGACAGCGCGCGCTGCACCTCGGCGAAGTTCGTGGTCCAGTAGCCGAAGGACAGCACGAAGCCGAGGCCGAAGACCAGGCCGATCCAGTTGGCGTTGAGCGGGTTGTCGGTGCCGGCGGTGTGCGCCCAGGTGTGCAGCCCGCCCTCGCCGAGCACGCTCTGCTTGACCTTCTCGCCGAGGCCGGAGAAGCCGCCGACCCTGGTCAGGCCGATGATCACCACCGGCACGAGCCCGGCGACGATCACGAAGAACTGCATGACCTCGTTGTAGATCGCCGAGGACAGGCCGCCGAGCGTGATGTACGCCAGCACGATCGCGGCCGACACAAGAATGGACAGCCACAGCGGCCAGCCGAGCATGGCGTCCATGATCAGCGCCAGCGCGTACAGGTTGATCCCGGCGATGAGTATCTGCGCGACGGCGAAGGTCCCGGCGTTGAGCAGCTGGGTCGCCCCGTTGAAGCGGCGGCGCATGAAGTCCGGGACGCTGTGCACCTTGGACCGGTAGTAGAACGGCATCATCACGACGCCGAGGAACACCATGGCGGGGACCGCGCCGATCCAGTAGTAGTGCAGGGTCATCGCACCGTACTGTGCGCCGTTCGCCGCCATGCCGAGGACCTCGGTGGCGCCGAGGTTGGCGGACATGAAGGCCAGGCCGGTGATCCAGGCGGGAAGTGCGCGGCCCGAGAGGAAGAAGTCCAGACTCGTCCGTACGGCCCGTTTCGCGGCGAAGCCGATTCCCAGGACCACGAGGAAGTACAGGGCGAGGATCGCGTAGTCCAGAACGTTGACGTCGAGCCGCAGATCCTGTGCGGCCAGCAATTGGGCATCAGGCACGCAACGCCAGCTACCCGTACGTCTCGTCCTGTCACAGACCCGACCCCGGTATACCCAATCGTGACAAAAGCGCAGGTTAAGGCGTCGCAAAGGCTCCCGCGCAGACGACGGAGGGCCCGGATCGAGTCGATCCGGGCCCTCCGTCGTTCGGTGCCGGGGTCAGCCGGTGACCGGGATGTTGGTCTTCACCGGCGTCGGAGTGGGCGCCGGCTTGGGCTTGCCCTGCGTCGGCGTGACGTCCTCGTCCCACTCGATCCACACGTCGATCGGCGGGCTGCCCGGCGTCGGCGTCGAGGTGGGTGTCCGCGAGGGAGTGGGCGTCCGGGTGGGGGTGGGCGTCCGCGAGGGGGTGGGCGACGCGGTGGGGGTCGACGTCGGAGTCGGACTGACCGTCGGCGTCTGGGACGTCGTGGGCGTCCGGGAGGGCGTAGGCGTCTGCGAGGGCGTCACCGTCGGCGTAGGCGTCTGCGAGGGCGTCACCGTCGGGGTGGGTGTGGGGCTGGGCGTGGACTCGCACTCGACCCAGAACACCTTCTGCTTGGGCGCGCCCTTCTTCCCGGCGAAGGTCCAGAACAGCTTGTAGTGCCCGTTCGGCAGGGCCATGTCGACGGTGCGGCCATGCCCGCTGTGGTCGAGCACGAGGGTCCCGCTCTTCACCGTGGTCTTGTCGCCGGTGGGGGGCCAGGACTTGATCTCCCAGCTCACCTGCTCGGCCGCGTCGAAGTTGAACCCGACCAGGTAGAACACGCAGACGTGCGGCTCGTCGCGCTGGTCGTCCTCCGGCGTCGTCCACTTGTGGATCTTGACGTCGCCGTTGTCGCCGGGCGCCGTCCTCTGGACCGCTCCCGCCGAGGCGGTGGTGGAGATGGCGAGCGCCCCGAGCGCCGCCACCGCGAGCATGAGCGCCGCTGTGAGCCAGCGACGGGCTGAAGAGAGTCTGGGGGCTGTCACGACCGCACCTCGGGATGTATGAGAGAGCTTGAGCCTCTCTGGGCTCATCTATGTAAAAATGTCACACCCGCTGGCCAGGACTCTTCAAACGGTCCAAACCGTTATCCATCGAGGCCAGGCGGTTACACGTTCGTGTCGTATTGGCCATATATCTCAGGAGCCGATCGTGCCGCTCGATGCCCCCCGCCGACTCATCGGCGCCGCGCTCGTCGCCATGAGCCTCGTCGCCGCGGCCCCCGCCGGCGCCGCCGCGTCGCCCGTCACCCTCGCCGCCGGCGCGTCGGCCGCGGCGACGGCACTCCCCGCGGCCACCACGTTCACCGAGCTGAGCGGCCTCCCGCAGGACACCGACCTGTACGGCAAGCTGAGCGGCATCGTGGTCCACCCCGCCCGCACCGTGGCCGTCTACGCCCAGCCCGGCGGAAAGCCCGCGGCCACCCTCCCGGCGAAACAGCTCGGCAGCCAGACCTGGGTGCCGGTGGTGGAGGCACGCAAGGGCTGGTATCGCGTGCTCCTGCCCAGCAAGCCCAACCACGTGACCGGCTGGATCAAGGACAAGGGCCTGAAGAAGGCGCGCAGCCGCTACCGCGCCATCGTGACGCTGGGCACCAGGCGTCTGACCGTGATGAACGCGAGCAAGAAGCTCGGCACCTGGACGGTGGCCATCGGAGGTCCCGAGACGCCCACCCCGGTGGGCAGGACCTTCCTGCTGGCCCTGATGTCGCCGAAGAAGAAGACCTACAGCCCGCTGATCCTGCCGCTCGGCACGCACTCGGCGACGCTCGACACCTTCGGCGGCGGTCCCGGCACGGTCGCCTTCCACGGATGGCCGGACCGGAAGGTGTTCGGCAAGGCGGTCACCCACGGCTGTGTCAGGGTGCCTGCTCGCGCGCTCAAGGTGCTCGCAGGGCTGCCCCTGGGGACACCCGTTCTGATCGCTCCCTGATCACGAGGGCGGCCGCCGGCGAAAACGCGCTCGCCGGCGTCAACGCCACTCCCGGGCGCGGTGTCGCCCACCGGGGCCGCTCTGCCGGTGCCGTCGCCGGGAAACAGCGGTCGCGACGGCTACGACCTGTCCTCTCGCCAGGACGAGCCCGCCCGCGGCGCGGCCGGTGCGGCGTCGAGGGGCAACCGGACCTCGACGCAGGTGCCGGTTCCCGCACGGGCGTCGGCGACTCGGATGGAGCCGCCGTGGAGGAGCACGTGCTGGCGGACGACGGTGAGGCCGAGTCCGGAGCCGGGGCTGCCCCTGCGCCGGTGGAAGCGGACGAAGACGGATTCGCGGTCGGCGGGTGGGATGCCGGGCCCGGAGTCCCGCACGGCGAGGAGCGCGGCGGCGCCGTCCTCGCACACGCCGACCGAGATCTCGCAGGCGCCCCTGCCGTCCGCGCCGTGGACGGCGGCGTTGTCGAGCAGGTTGTCGAGGATCCCCCGTATTCCCTCGGCCCACCCGGTCAGCACCAGGCGGCCCGCGACCGAGACGGTGATCGCGGCGTGGGGGTGGCGCCTCCTGGCGTCCTCGACGGCGTCGTCGACGATCTCCACCAGGTCGATCTCGGTGAAGGCCGCCGGACCGAGCAGTTCGCCGCGCGCGAGCTGCCGCAGGGCCGTGATGAGCCGCTGCATCCGGCCCTGCTCTGCCCTCAGGTCGGCGACGATCTCGGCCCGTTCCGGGGCGTCCACGTCCGGATGGTCGAGCAGCCCGAGGTTGGCGCCCATGCTGGTGAGAGGGGTGCGCAGCTCGTGCGCGGCGGTCGCGGCGAAGGCGCGGGCCGTCTCCAGCGCCTCGCCGGTGCGGGCCACCGCCGCGTCCCGCCGGTCGAGCGACGTGTTGAGCATGCCGGCGAGTTCGTCGATCTCGCCGACCCCCGACGCGGTGGCCAGCCGTGCGCCGGGCCGGGAGGGCGCGTCGATCACCCTGGCCTGCCGGTGGAGGACCTCAAGAGGCCGTACGGCGAACCGGCCGAGGGCGAGACCCGCCAGGGCGCCGACCACCACCGAGACGAGCGCGGTGAGCCCGACCCGCCGGCGCAGCAGGTCGAGTTGCGCGTCGAGACGCGCCTGGGGATCGAAGACCCACAGGCGGGCGCGGTTCTCGCGAATGCCGAGGTCTTCGGCCACGAACCGCCACGTGCGCTCCCCTTCGGCGAAGTCGGCGGGGCCGGGCGTCCCGGCCGGCGGCAGGGTGTGCGGCACGTCTCCGATGACGAGGGGTTCGGCCCCGGCGATGTCGAGGTACACACCGCCCGGGCTGTCGGCGCCCGCCGTGGCCTCCGACAGCCGCCGCTGGAGGAAGTCCGGCGGGATCCGGGGCGTCGCCCGCGCCCGCCAGGCGTACGCCGAGGCCATGGGCGCGAGCGCGCGCAGCCGTACGGTCAGCTGCGTGTCCCTTTCCGCGCGCAGGTCGTGGGACACCAGGCTGAGCATGAGCAGCCCGGCGAGCAGAACGAGGAGCGGCACGGCGACGGCGAGGCAGATCGCGAACCGGGTGGACAGCCTCATGGAGCGGCCTCCGGAGCACTCACAGGGTCGCCTCCCTGAGCACGAATCCCACTCCGCGTACGGTGTGCACGATGCGCGGCTCGCCCCCTGCCTCGAGCTTGCGCCTGAGGTAGCCGACGAACGTGTCCACGGCGTTGCCGGTCACCTCGAAGTCGTATCCCCAGACCCGTTCGAGCAGCACGTCGCGGGACAGCACGATCCCGGCGTTGTGGGCGAGCACCTCCAGCAGGTCGAACTCCCGCCGGCTCAGCTCGACCGGCCGGCCGTCGATCGTGACCCGCCGCCCGGCCGGGTCCACGGTCAGGCGGCCCACCCGCACGACGGCGCCCGGAGGACGGCCCGCCCGGCGCAGCAGGGCGCGCAACCGCAGGACCACCTCCCGCAGTTCGAACGGCTTCACCACGTAGTCGTCGGCCCCGGCGGCGAGGCCGGCGACCCGGTCGGTCACCTCGTCCATGGCCGACAGCATCAGCACCGGAACCTCTGACCGGCCCGACCGCAGGCGCTCGCACACCTCGATCCCCGACAGGCCGGGCATCGACACGTCGAGGACGACCGCATCGGGTGCCGCGCGGTGGACGAGTTCCAGCGCCTCGCGTCCCGAGGCGGTCACGTCCACGTCGAATCCCTCCACGCGCAGACCACGTCGTAACGCGCGCAGGATGGCCGGATCGTCGTCGACGACGAGAACCCGGTATCTCGTCATGGCAGGGCTCCTGCTGCTTCGGGAGCGACCGGCAGGAGGATGACCGGCCGCCCTCGTGATCTCTTCCGAGGTCGGGAGTGGGCGGGGGCGTCGGCGTACGGCCGGGGGGTGGACCAGGAGCGGGAACCTACCAGGCGCCGACGGTGGAAGTCGATCTCCAATCTACGGCACCGCTCGCGGGCCGGGACGTCGCGCGTCAGGGACCGTCCGCCGGGGCGCGGCGATCCTCGAAGGGCCGCACGGCCTTCGCACGGAGCCCGGCGGCGGGAGTCATCTACGAAGAGTCGCGACGGCTTGCCAGAGATATGCCAGAAACGTTCGCCATCATCCCTGCCGAGCGGCTCGCGCGGCCGTTCCCCTGGCACCCCCGAGATCAGTGCGGAGCATTCGATGCGATCACGATTCCTCCCGGTCGCCGCGGCGACGGCCGCGGCGGCTCTGGCGGCGGGCACGGCCCCCGCCCAGGCCACAGCCCGGACCGGGGGCCCGCCCGCCGGCTCTCCGGCCGTGGCGGCCTTCCTCCCCTCCACGTCGTCGCCGCTCGATCCGATGGCGTTCGCCGTGGTGCGCCCGTCCGCCCACCCCGTCGAACTGCGGAGTGCCCCGCGCTCCCTGTCGGTGACGTACACGTTCCAGGGCAGGAAGTACACGCTCGACGACTACCTCGCCAGGTCGAAGGCGAACGGCTTCGTCGTCCTCGACGGCCAGAAGGTCGTGTACGAGCGCTACCGCGCAGCCGGGCCGGACACCCGGTTCCAGTCCTGGTCCATGGCGAAGTCCTTCACCTCGGCGGCGGTCGGCATCGCCCTGCACGAAGGCCGCATCCACTCCGTCGACGACCCGGTGACGCGGTACCTGCCCGAACTGCGCGCCTCCGGCTACGACGGCGTCTCCATCCGGAACCTGCTGCGGATGTCGTCCGGGATCGACTGGAACGAGCGGGCCGACGTGCCGAAGACGCAACTGGCCGCACATCGCGGTTTCCCGGTCAAGCGGCTCGCGCAGCGGCAGGTACGCGGCTGGGAGCCGGGCAGCGGATTCGAGTACACCAGCATGAACACGTTCGTCCTCGCCCGGCTGGTGAGCGAGGTGACGGGCATGCCCTACCACCGCTACGTCGAGGAGAAGGTCTGGAAGCCGGCCGGCATGGCCTCCACGGCCCGCATCGGCGGCGACTCCCATGACGACCTGGGATATTGCTGCTACTACGCGACTGACCGCGACTTCGCCCGGTTCGGCCTGCTGTACCTCGACAAGGGCCGCGCCGGTGGACGCCAGGTGGTGCCGCGGGCGTGGGTGGAGGAGTCGACCCGGCCTTCCGCCTCCTTCAATCCGGATTACGGTCTGCACTGGTGGCTGGGCGGCGGGGGCCAGGACGACTTCATGGCCGCGGGATTCGGCGGCCAGTACATCTACGTCTCGCCCGAACACCGGGTCGTGATCGTCAAGTCGGCCGTTTCCGCCTCGCAGGACCAGGGAGAGGCGCTGTCCGCCTTCCGCGCGGTGGCAGCCGAGGTGGCGAGAACACGCTGACGCGGCCCGCCTCCAGGCGCTCTCGCTGCTCCTGCCGTAGGCCGGGGAGCTCGACTGGCGGCTTCGAATGGCGGACTCACCGAGGAACAACCGGGTAGGCGAGGGAGAGCAGGAGAACACCGACGAAGGGAGGAACGTCATGGCCGACGCACCGAACCCGATCCAGCTGCAGAAGCACCTGAAGGGCGTGGACTATCCGGCGGGGAAGTCGGACCTGGTCCGTACGGCCCGGGAGCAGGGCGCGGACGACACCATCGTCAATGCGCTCGAACGCATCCCGGACCGGCAGTATGACGGCCCCAACGCGGTCAGCAAGGCGGTCACCGAGGCCAGGTGAGACGCCGGGCGAACCCGGGACGGTGATGTCCGGCGCCCCGCCGCTGAGCGGGGCGACAACCACCGGATGACGTCGGGCGGGCGGTGGGCGGAGACATTCCGCGCCCCGCCCGCCCGACGCGTGCCGGGGGTGACCCCCCTGGCGTCGCGAGCATCGCGGCCACGGCCGTCGAGGTGTGTACGCACTTTTAGTGAACGTTGCGTTTCCAAGACGTGAGTTTTACTCTGAATTAGAGAACGTTGGGTTCTCTAATTGCCTGGACGAGGCTCGCGAGGAGAAGGCATGGCACTCGTCGCCCCCCTGGAGGCCTTCGGACGAGACGACCTCGACCTGGCCGGAGGGAAGGGAGCCAATCTGGGGGAGCTGGTCCGGGGCGGTTTCCCCGTCCCGGCCGGGTTCGTCGTCACCACCGCCGCTCACGAGACGGCCGTCCGGCGCGCCGGGGCAGGCGGACCGGCATCGGCGATCCCGGACATGCCGCGCGAGGTGCGGGAAGCCGTGGTCGCCGCCTACGCGGCGCTCGGCCGCGGGCCCGTCGCGGTGCGGTCCAGCGCCACCGCCGAGGACCTGCCGGGCGCCGCGTTCGCCGGGCAGCAGGACACCTATCTCAACGTCGTCGGCGAGCAGGCGCTGGTCGACGCCGTGTGCCGGTGCTGGGCCTCGCTGTGGAACGAGCGTGCCGTGGCCTACCGCCGCAGGCTGGGCATCCCCGACGACGGGGTGAGCATCGCCGTGGTGGTGCAGAGCATGGTCGAGGCCGACACGGCGGGCGTGATGTTCACCGCCGACCCGGTGAGCGGCGACCGCTCCCGCGTCGTGGTCGACGCGAGCAGCGGCCTGGGCGAGGCCGTCGTCTCCGGTCTGGTCACACCCGACCACTACGTGCTCGGCGCCGCCGGCCGGGTCGTCTCCCATACGGCGGGCCGCCGCGAGGTGGTCGTCCGCGCCGTCGCGGGCGGCGGCGTCACCCGCGAGAGCGGCGAGGCGGCGGCCGGCTCCGGGCTGCCTCCCTCGGCTCTGCGGGAGCTGGCCGAGCTGGGCGGTGAGGTGGCGGCCCTGTTCGGCCGGCCCCAGGACATCGAGTGGGCCCGTGCGGACGGCCGGCTCTGGCTGCTGCAGGCCCGGCCGATGACCGCGCTGCCGCCACCCCCGGTGGGGCGGCTCAACCCGCTGCGCCGGAGGATCGCCTCGGTCCTCGTCGAGTACGTGCCGGTGCGGCCCTATCCGATCGACATGTCGACCTGGCTGCCGTACGGCCCCGCCGGGCTCATGGCCAAGGTGACCGAGAGCTTCGGCATCCGCAGCGCGTTCGCCGACTTCCTCCAGGAGGAGGACGGGGTCGTCTACCGGCTGGTGCCGCCGCGTCCGCGGCCCGCGCTCGGCCTGCTCGCCGCGCCGTTCCGGGTCGCGGCCCGGGCCCGGCGTTTCGACCCCGCGCGGTGGACGGAGGATCCGCGGTTCCTCCGGCTCCTGACCGCTGCGAGGGAACTGTCCGGGCGCGACCTGTCCGCCCTGCCGTGGCGCGAGCTGATCCGGGTGCCCCGCGAGGCGCTCGACGTCGTGCAGCCGGTGGCCGGCCTGCGCATCGACTATCTGCCGGGGACCGGGTTCGCGCTGCTGCGGCTGCTGCTGTCGCTGCGCTGGCTGGGCGAGGCGGACCGGTTCGGCGAGCTCATCAGTGGTGCGCGCACCCGCACCGGCGACGCCAACAGGGCCCTGGCGGAGCTGGCCGAGGAGGCCGGGCGCACCGGAGCGCTCGACGCCGACCCGATGCCCGAGGAGTTCGCGGCCAGGATGCGGGCGTTCCTCGCCGAGTACGGCCACCGCGAGACCGCGAGCCCGCTGCTGGTCACCACGCCCACCTGGTCCGACGCCCCGGAGACGGTGCTCGGCATGATCCGCGTGCTGGCCGAGGGGCATGATCCGAGCGCCCACTCCGGCCTCGCCTCCACGTCCGGCCCCGATTCCGACGCGGCGCTCGAGCGGCTGCTCGCCCATCCCCGGCTGCGGGGCGATGGCGCCCGCCGGGACAGAATGGCGCGCCGGGTGCGGGCCGCCCGCGCCGGCATCGCGTTCCGCGAGGACAGCCACTTCTACTTCACCCTGCCCCTGCCCGTGCTGCGCAGGTCCCTGCTGGAGATCGGCCGCCGGCTGCGCGAGGCGGGCGTGCTGGACAAGGAGGAGGACGTCTTCCACCTGCGCCTGGAGGAACTCGAGGCGATCGGCGACCTGACGACGGCCGGGCCGGAGCGGACGGAGGCGCTGCGCGCGGCGGTGCTGCGCAGAGCGGCCAAGAGGGAGGAGCGGGCGGGTGTCCGGCTCATCGACCCTGCCGCGATCTTCCCTGCCCGCTCGGAGGAAGGCGCCCTCGTGTCCGGGACGCCCGCCGGCGGCGGGCGGGCCACGGGACCGGTGAAGGTCATCCGCCGGCCCGCGGACTTCGGCCGCCTCAGCCGGGGTGACGTGCTCGTCTGCCCCTACACCAACCCGTCGTGGACACCGCTCTTCCAGCGGGCGGCGGCCGTCGTGGTCGACACCGGTGGCATCGCCTCGCACGCCGCGATCGTGGCCAGGGAGTACGGCATCCCCGCCGTCATGGGCACCGGCCGGGGCACCTCGATCCTCGACGACGGCCAGGTGGTGACCGTGGACGGCGGCACGGGCCACGTGTTCCCGGCGCCGGCGGACGACGCGGAGGGCCGTGCGGACGTCCACGGCGCCCGCGCCTGAGCACGGAGCGCGCGTCCCCGCCGGGGAACGGCCTCCGTAGGATTCCAGCATGGTCACCGACCACCGCAAGCTGCCGCGTCGCCGGGGAGAAGCGCTCAACGCGGCGATCTTCCAGGCGACGCTCGACGAGCTGGCCGAGGCCGGCTACGCCGGGCTCACGATGGAACGGGTGGCCGAGCGCGCGCGGGCCGGCAAAGCCTCGCTGTACCGGCGCTGGCCCACCCGCATCGAGCTGGTGATGGACGCCGTCTACCACGTGCTGCCCGTCCCGTCGTCGGTGCCGGACACGGGCTCCCTGCGTACCGACGTCCTGGCGGCGCTGCGGGAGGCGGCCCGCTTGCTGTCCGGACCGGCGGGAGAGGCCATGCGCGGGCTGCTCAGCGAGGCGCTGGCCGACGAGGCGAGGGCCGCCGCGTTCCGGCGCAGGTCCCACGGTCTGGGCCGGAGGGTGATGCAGGAGATCACCCGCCGGGCGGTCGAACGCGGCGAGATCGACGCGAGCGCCGTCACTCCCCGCCGGCTGGACGCCGGCCAGGCGCTGCTCAGGCAGCACTTCCTGTTCGCGGGACCGCCCATCCCGGACGAGCTGATCGTCCAGATCGTCGACGAGGTCGTGGTGCCGCTGCTCACGCGCCGCTGAGCCGCCCGGCGCGGCGCGGACGTGAAGCGGCCGCGCCGGAGGCGCGCGGCGCGAGCGGCGGCGGTGTCAGGAGCGGCGGTGTCAGGACCAGACGGCGGTGATCGGCTCGGCGAGGGCGGCGGCCTGGTCGATCCCCGCCGCGAAGGCCGGTCCCCACAGGGCCGGATCGAGGACGTTCTGGCCGAACACCGCGACCGACGCCGTGTCGGGGTGGACGACGTACGACGTGGCCGCGCACGCCTGCGCCATCTCGGCCTCGAGGACGGCCCGCGGGGTCAGGTTGCCGAGCGGTTCGAGCACCACGAGCGCACGGGCGCCCTCCGCGAGGTCGGCGTTGGTCGCCGAGCGGACCCCGCCGTCCACGTACCTGCGGCCGTTGATCTCCACGGGCGGGAAGACCATCGGCACGGCGCAGCTCGACGCGACGGCGAGCACCAGCGGCGTGCCGGAGGACCGGTCCCACACGACGAACTCGCCGGTGGCCGCGTCCACACTGGTGATCAGGAGCTCGCGCTCGGGCCACTCCTTCACCGGCAGCCGTTCGCCGACCGCCGCGAGCCGCTCGGCGTAGTGGTCGACCCTGGCCGCCAGAGCCATCTGCCCGACCCTGCGGCGGGCCTCCCGCCGGTCGAGGTTCGGATCGAACATGATGGCGAACGCCTGCAGGACCTCGTCCATGTGGTCGACGGCCGGGGGTGGGCCGGTGTCCACCTCGGCCTGGTGGGCGATCGCCTCCTCCAGGTCGGCGCCGGTGGCCACGAGCGTGCCGACGACCGAGCCGGCCGAGGTGCCGACGATCCGGTCCGCCGTCCCCAGGTCCACGCCGAGGCGGCGCAGGCCGGTGACGATCCCCGCCTCCCAGGCGATGCCGGCGACTCCTCCGCCGCCGAGCACGAGAGCAGTAGTCATAACCAGAATTATGTTCCACGCAGGCGCGTGCTCGGGCCGGGGTGAAACCGGTTCCAATTAGTGTGGACGCCAAACTATTGACGGCGCTTCCGCCGGTGTGTGAATCTTCCCTTCAGATTTCCATGCACGTGGGAGAAGGACGGTCAGGGTCCCCGCCTGGTCGTGCATGGCCGGTTGTCCGTGCTCGGAGGGAAACCGTCCATGCGAAGATTCGCAACCCTGCTCGTGGTCGCCGCCGTGGCGCTGGTCACGGCCGTGATCCGAATGTCCCCGGTGTCGGCCGTCGCCGCCGACTCGTACACGTTCAAGAACGTGCAGATCCTCGGCGGCGGCTTCGTCCCCGGGATCGTCTTCAGCCCCGCTCAGAAGGACCTGATCTACGCGCGCACCGACATCGGCGGCGCGTACCGCTGGAACCAGTCGTCCCAGACCTGGACGCCGCTGCTCGACTGGGTCGGGCAGTCCAACTGGGGCTACAACGGCGTCGTCAGCATCGCCCCCGACCCCGCGGACGCCAACAAGGTGTACGCCGCCGTCGGCATGTACACCAACAGCTGGGACCCCAACAACGGTGCGATCCTGCGCTCGTCGAACAAGGGCGACACCTGGCAGGTGAGCCCCCTGCCGTTCAAGCTGGGCGGCAACATGCCCGGCCGCGGCATGGGCGAGCGCCTCGCGGTGGACCCGAACAAGAACAGCATCCTCTACTTCGGCGCGCCCAGCGGCAACGGCCTGTGGCGGAGCACCGACTCCGGCGCCACCTGGTCCAAGGTGACCAACTTCCCGAACGTCGGCAACTACGTCGCCAGCCCGGGAGACGCCTACAACGGTGACAACCAGGGCGTCGTCTGGGTGACCTTCGACAAGCGGACCGGCACCTCGGGCAACGCCACCCAGACCGTCTACGTGGGCGTGGCCGACAAGGACAACACCGTCTACCGGACCACCAACGGCGGCACGTCCTGGGAGCGGGTCGCCGGTCAGCCCACCGGCTACATCGCCCACAAGGGCGTGCTCGACACGGCCAACGGCTACCTCTACATCGCCACCAGCGACACGGGCGGCCCGTACGACGGCGCCAAGGGCGACGTGTGGCGCTACGCCACCGCCACCGGCACCTGGACCCAGATCAGCCCGATTCCGTCCAGCAGCTCCGACGACTACTTCGGCTACAGCGGCCTGACCGTCGACCGCCAGCACCCCGGCACGATCATGGTCGCCACCCAGGTCTCCTGGTGGCCCGACGCGATCTTCTTCAGGAGCACCGACAGCGGCGCGACCTGGACCCGCATCTGGGACTGGACGTCCTACCCGAACCGTAGCTTCCGCTACAAGATGGACATCTCCGCCGCTCCGTGGCTGACCTTCGGCACGAACCCCCAGCCGCCCGAGGTCACGCCCAAGCTCGGCTGGATGAACGAGTCGGTGGAGATCGACCCGTTCGACTCCGACCGGATGATGTACGGCACCGGCGCGACGATCTACGGCACCACCGACCTCACGAAGTGGGACTCGGGCGGCCAGTTCACGATCAAGCCGATGGTGAAGGGCCTGGAGGAGACCGCCGTCCTCGACCTGATCAGCCCGCCGAGCGGCGCCCCGCTGGTCAGCGCGCTGGGCGACATCGGCGGCTTCCGGCACACCAACCTCGACGCCGTGCCGTCCATGATGTTCACCCAGCCCGTCTTCACCTCCACGACCTCGCTCGACTACGCAGAGACCAACCCGAGCGTGATGGTGCGGGCCGGCAACTTCACCGACTCCGACCGCCCGAACGACAGCCACGTGGCCTTCTCCACCGACGGCGGGGCCAACTGGTTCCAGGGCACAGAGCCGGGCGGCGTCAACAACGGCGGCACGGTCGCCGCTGCGGCGGACGGCAGCCGCTTCGTGTGGTCGCCTGGCGACCCCGGCATCCAGGTCGTCTACTCCGTCGGTTACGGCAACAGCTGGAGCGCCTCCACCGGCGTCCCGGCCGGCGCGATCGTCGAATCCGATCGCGTGAACGCGCAGAAGTTCTACGCCTACTCGGGCGGCAAGTTCTACGTCAGCACCAACGGCGGCGCGAGCTTCAGCGCCACCGCGGCCACCGGCCTGCCGACGACCGGCGTGCACTTCAAGGCGCTGCCGGGCAAGGAGGGCGACGTCTGGCTGGCCGGCGAGGGCGGCCTGTGGCACTCCACCGACTCGGGCGCCTCGTTCACCAAGCTGTCGAACGTCAGCAGCTCGATCAACATCGGCTTCGGCAAGGCGGCGCCCGGCAAGACGTACCAGGCCCTCTACCTCGCCGGCACCGTGGACGGCGTGCAGGGCCTGTTCCGGTCCGACGACACCGGCGCGAGCTGGGTGCGCATCAACGACGACCAGCACCAGTACGGCAACATGGGCGAGGCCCTGACCGGCGACCCGCGGATCTACGGCCGGGTCTACCTCGGCACCAACGGCCGGGGCATCATCTACGGCGACCGCAACGGCGGGTCCTCCCCGTCGCCGTCGCCGTCCGCTTCGCCGTCGGCGTCCCCGTCCGCGTCGCCCTCGGCCTCTCCGTCGAAGTCGCCGTCCCCGAGCCCGTCGGCCAGCCCGTCGCCCTCGCCCAGCCCGTCTCCGAGCCCGTCGCCCTCGGCGAGCCCGTCGGGCGGCAAGGGGTGCTCGGCGACGTACAAGGTGGTCAACCAGTGGCCGGGCGGCTTCCAGGGCGAGGTCACGGTGAAGAACACCGGCAGCGCCTCGATCAGCGGCTGGAGCGTCAAGTGGGCCTTCGCGAACGGCCAGACGATCAGCCAGCTCTGGAACGGCACGGTGAGCCAGTCCGGGGCGAATGTCACGGTCACCAACGTGAGCTACAACGGCTCGGTCGGCTCCGGGGCGTCCACCACGTTCGGGTTCCAGGCGAGCTGGAACGGCACCAACGCCGTCCCGTCGCCGGTGACCTGCACCGCCTCGTGAGATAGCACGACAACGGCCGTACGGATGGGCCGCCGAGGTGGCGCATCCGTACGGCCCGTCCGTCAGCGACCCGGCCGTACTCGGGGAAATTCGCGTGCGCCCCGAGGGCGGCCGGGTGTTGCATGAATCCGATGATCGACGAACCGCTGGAACGACTGCGCGCCGCCGCCCGGCGCACGCGTGAACTCGCCCTCAAGCGGGCGGGCACCGGCCTGGGCCACGAGGACGCCGACGACGACGTCGGCACGATAGGCACGGACGGCGCCCTCGGATTCGACCCGTTTCCCCTGCTCGAAGCCCTCCACCGCCATGGCGTCCGAGCCGCGGTGATCGGGCAGGTCGCCGGCATCATGCACGGATCCACCGAACTGACCGGCGATCTGGATCTGCTCTGGGACGGCGAACCGGTCCACGCCCCGGCGCTGGCGGCCGCCTTCATGTCCGTCGACGCCCGGCTCTCCGACGAAACGGGCGCCCCCATGGCGACTCATCCGGATGCTCTGCTCCGCCCCAAAGTGCAGTTCACCGCGCCCGGAGCGAGCGGCGACTGCTGCACCCCCGCGCTCCCCTGGGGCAACCTGCGAGTCCGGGAGATCCTCGACAGGGCGGTCACGGCATACGGCCCGGGCGCCCTGGAAGTTCACTACGTGTCCCGGGAGGACCTCATCCGGATGCGGCGGGCCATAGGCCGCCCCAAGGACCTCCGGCGAGCAGCCGAGCTCGACAGTCTCACCTGCGAATGATCCGGAGAACGCGAAGCCCGGGTTCCCGTCAATTCCGGCGGTAAGCCCGGGCAGGGGGCGGCATCTGGAAGCAAGCATGCCTAGGGGGCGCCCAGGTGATCTATTGGAGTGGTGACGGGAATGTCCGACGAGTGGGGCGGGGCGGGATGGGACAGCCAGGCCCGGCTGGTCCGGGGGCGATGGGTGGAGCGCCGTCCCAGGCGGCCGGAGGTGGCCGCGCGGCTGCTCATGGAGACCCGCCTGATGCCGTGGCTCGCGCAGCGGCTGCCGTTGCCCGTCCCGATCCCTCATGTCCTGCGGCAGGAGCCGTTGGTCGTACGGCACGAGATGGTCGCCGGAACGCGGGCACTAGCGAACGCCTGTGAGACGGCGCGACTGGTGAGAAAAGACCCTACGGATGTGACCTTCGACTGGTATCGCCGTGGGGCCCTTCGCATAGCCTTGCCTGGGCGGGCCGTCGGGCCGCGCCGGGACAGGGGTGACTGCGCGATGGCGATCGGAGTTTACGTCGCGGCCGGCGACGCGAGGAGCAACAAGGGCACGATCGCCCTCGGCATGATCGAACTGCTGACCCGCCAGGTGGGCACGGTCGGCGTGTTCCGGCCGGTCGTCCGGTCAGGCCGCCAGGACAGCCTGGTCAACACCGCGCGCAGCCGCTTCGGGATCGGCCTGCCCTACGCCATGTGCACGGGCGTCACCTACGAGGAGGTGCACGCCGACGAGGAGCGCGCGGCCGGGGAGATCCTGGCCCGCTACCGGGCGCTCGCCGGGCGGTGCGACGCGGTCGTGGTGATCGGCACCGACTACACCGACGTGGGCGCGCCCACCGAGTTCGTGTTCAACGCCGAGCTCGCTGCCAACCTGGGCACACCGGTGATGAACGTGGTGACCGGGCTCGACCGCACTCCCGACGAGATCGCCGCGGCGGTCGAGATGTCGCGCAAGGAACTGGCCGAGCGGCACGCCACCGAGCTGGCCACGGTCGTCACGCGGGTCGCCCCCGGCCTGGTGGACGAGGTCGCCGCCCGTGTCCCCGCGTACGTCCTGCCGGAGGTGCGGCGGCTGTCCGCGCCGACGGTCAGCGACCTGATGGCCGCCTGTGACGGCGACCTGTTCATGGGCGACGCCGACCAGCTCGGCCGGGAGACGGGCGGGCTGATGATCGGCGCGATGTCGCTGCCGAACATCCTGGAGCGCCTCACCGAGGGCCTGGCGGTCGTCGTCCCCGCCGACCGGGCCGCCGCGCTGGTGCCGGGGCTGCTGGCCGCGCACAAGGCCCCCACGTTCCCCGCCCTGTCCGCGATCATCCTCAACGGCGGGCTCGAGTTGCCCGACGCGGTCGTCCGCCTGCTGAAGGGCATGGACATCCGGCTGCCGATCATCACGACCGGCGGCGGCACGTTCGAGACCGCGACCAGGCTGTCGAAGGCCGAGGGCCGGTTCAGCCCGGACGCCAAGGGCAAGATCGACACGGCGCTCGGGGTCTTCGCCGAGCACGTCGACGCGGGGGCGCTGCTGCGCAACCTGCGGGTCACCAAGGCCGCGGCGATCACCCCGCTCATGTTCGAGTACGACCTGCTGGACCGCGCCCGTGCCGACCGCAGGCACATCGTGCTGCCGGAGGGCGCCGAGCCGCGGATCCTGCGCGCCGCCGACAGCCTGCTGCGCCGGGGCGTGGCCGAGCTGACCCTGCTGGGCGACGAGCGGGAGATCCGGCTGGCGGCGGCCACGATGGGCCTGGCCGTCGACGGCGCCCGCGTGGTCAGCCCGTTCGACCCGGAGCTGCGCGAGCTGTTCGCCGAGGAGTACGCCCGGCTGCGCGCCCACAAGGGCGCGACGGTCGGGCAGGCCCGCGACATCGTCACCGACGTCTCCTACTTCGGCACGATGATGGTCCACCTCGGGCTGGCCGACGGCATGGTCTCCGGCGCCGCCCACACCACCGCCCACACGATCAGGCCCTCGTTCGAGATCATCAAGACCTCGCCGGGCGTCGGCGTCGTGTCCAGCGTCTTCTTCATGTGCCTGGCCGACCGCGTCCTCGTGTACGGCGACTGCGCCGTCGTCCCCGACCCCACGGCCGCCCAGCTCGCCGACATCGCGATCTCGTCGGCCGCCACGGCCGCCAGGTTCGGGGTCGAGCCGCGCGTGGCCATGCTGTCGTACTCGACCGGCGAGTCCGGCGCGGGGCCCGAGGTGGACAAGGTGCGCGAGGCCACCGCGCGGGTCCGCGAGCTGCGGCCGGATCTGCCCGTCGAGGGCCCGATCCAGTACGACGCCGCGGCCGAGCCGAGCGTGGCGCGCACCAAGATGCCCGGCAGCCCGGTCGCCGGGCGGGCGACGGTGTTCGTGGTGCCCGACCTCAACACGGGCAACAACCTCTACAAGGCCGTGCAGCGCAGCGCCGGCGCGGTCGCGATCGGGCCGGTCCTGCAGGGCCTGCGCAAGCCGGTCAACGACCTGTCCCGCGGCGCGACCGTGGGCGACATCGTCAACACCGTCGCGATCACGGCCATCCAGGCGCAGGCGCACGGGGAGGCACAGTGAGCGCGGGCGCGATGGGAGACACAGTGAGCGCGCAGGCGCGGCAGGGCACACAGTGAGCGCGCGGGCGCGGGAGGAGACACAGTGAGCGGGCAGGTCCTCGTCCTGAACACGGGGTCGTCGTCCATCAAGTACCGCCTCATCGACATGGGGACGCGCCGGGCCGTGGCCGGCGGGCTGATCGAGCGCATCGGCGAGGACGAGAGCGTGCTCACCCACGACGGCGTGCGGACCGAGCGCCGGGTGGCCGACCACGAGGAGGGGCTGAAGGCAGTGCTCGCGGCCTTCGCCGGGCACGGGCCGCCGCTCGACGGCGTGACCGCCGTGGGCCACCGGGTCGTCCACGGCGGCAGCCGGTTCGTCACGCCCGTGCTGATCGACGACGAGGTCGAGCGGGCCATCGAGGAGATCGCGCCGCTGGCGCCGCTGCATAACCCGGCCAACCTGGAGGGCATCCGGGTCGCCCGGCGGGCCTTCCCCGGCCTGCCGCACGTCGCCGTCTTCGACACCGCCTTCCACGGCACGATCCCGCCCCACGCGCACACCTACGCCGTCCCCCGCGAGTGGACCCGCAAGCTCGGCGTGCGCCGCTACGGCTTCCACGGCACCTCCACGGCGTACGTCTCCCGCCGGGCGGCCGCGCTGCTCGGCCGGCCGTACGACGAGGTGAACTCGATCGTGCTGCACCTCGGCAACGGCGCGAGCGCGACGGCGGTGCGGAGCGGGCGCAGCGTGGACACATCGATGGGCATCACCCCGCTCGCCGGGCTGGTGATGGGCACCCGTTCCGGGGACGTCGACCCGGCTCTGGGCGCCTACCTCGGCCGGGTCGCCGGCATGGACCTCGCCGGCGTCGACACGGCGCTCAACAAGGAGAGCGGCCTGCTGGGCATGTGCGGGGCCAACGACATGCGGGAGGTCTGGCGGCTGGCCGACTCCGGCGACGAGGACGCCCGGCTCGCGCTCGACGTCTACGGCTACCGCGTGCGGGCCTATATCGGCGCCTACTACGCCGCGCTCGGCCACGTGGACGCCCTCGTCTTCACCGGCGGGGTGGGGGAGAACAGCCCCCGTGTCCGCGCGCTCGCGGCGACCGGGCTCACCAGGCTCGGCATCGAGATCGATCCCGATCGCAACGCCGCCGAGTCGGCGGAGGCCAGGGTGATCTCGCCGGAGGGCGCCGAGGTGACGGTGCTGGTGGTGCCCACCAACGAGGAACTGGAGATCGCCGAGCAGACCGCCGCCTGCCTCGGTGACGCGTGAACCGGCCGATCGCCGCCGCGGTCGTCCGCTGGCTATCGTGGGCAGCGAATGGGGGTGAGCCGTGTGGCGACGGCTGAGGACAGTCGTACGGGTGGGAAAGAGGGCACTGCCGATACGCCGGGCTGGCTCGACCGGGTCCGGGCGACTCCGGCGGGCCGGTTGACGCTGCGGATCGTCATCGGGGTGATCGGCGCCGCGCTCGTGGTCACCGGCCTGATCATGGTGCCCTTTCCGGGCCCGGGCTGGCTGGTGGTCTTCGCCGGGCTCGCCGTCCTGGCCACGGAGTTCCCCTGGGCGTCCCGGCTGCTGCAGTTCGCCAAGGAGAGGGTGAGAGCGGCGACCGACTGGCTGAAGCGGCAGAACTGGTTCGTCCGCATCGTCGCGGGCGCGCTCACCCTGCTCTGCGCCGGGGCCATCGTCTGGGTGTCGGTCCGGCTGACCGTCGGCGTCGACCTGATCCAGAAGGCCCGCGAGCTGCTGAGCTGACCGTCAGGCGCGGGCCAGCCTGCGGACCGCCAGTTCGCCGAGCAGCGTCGCGCCGTCGGACAGGATGGCGTCGTCGAACTCCGCCTCCGCCGAGTGGTTGGCCGGGGCCGTGGCGAGATCCCGGCCGGGCGGGCAGGCGCCGACCACGAGGAACGCCCCCGGCACCTGTTCCAGCACGTACGAGAAGTCCTCCGACCCGGTCGCCGGATTGGGCAGCGGGAAGTAGCGGTCCTCGCCGAGGGCCTCCCGCACGGTCCGGGCGGCGAACTCCGCCTCGGCGTCGTCGTTCACCGTCACGGGATAGCCGATGCCGAACGCGCAGTCGACGGTGAGGCCGTGCGCCTCGCCGATGCCTTGGGCGAGCCGGACCAGGCCCTCCCTGACGCGGTCGCGCGAGCCGGCCGAGAACGTGCGCACGGTGGTCTCGAAGACGGCCTCGTCCGGGATCACGTTGTCGGTGGTGCCGGCGTGGAAGCTGCCGACGGTCACCACGACCGGGTCGAACACGTCGTAGCCGCGGGTGACGTGGGTCTGCAGGGCCGTCACGATCTCGCAGGCCGCGGGGATCGGGTCGAGGGCGCGGTGCGGGGAGGAGCCGTGACCGCCCCTGCCGCGCACGGTCACGGTCAGCGTGTCGGCCGCGGCCAGCACGGGCCCGCCCTTGGTCAGGAACAGCCCGCGCGGGATCGTCGTGGAGAAGACGTGCATGCCGTACGCCGCGACGGGTCTCGCCCCGGCCGCGTCGAGCACGCCCTCCTCGATCATCAGCCGGGCGCCCTCCTGGCCCTCCTCGCCGGGCTGGAACATCAGCACAACGTCGCCGGCGAGGTCGGCGCGGCGCTCGCTGAGCAGGCGGGCGGCTCCCACCAGCATGGCCGTGTGCAGGTCGTGGCCGCAGGCGTGCATGCGGCCGTCGAAACGCGACCGGTAGGGCACGTCGGTCTTCTCGTGCACCGGCAGCGCGTCCATGTCGGCGCGCAGCAGCACGGCGGGGCCCGGGCGGCCGCCGCGCAGGACGGCGGTCACCGACGACAGGCGCTCGCCTGTGGTGATCTCCAGGGGCAGGCCGTCGAGCGCCGCGAGCACCTTCTCCTGAGTGCGGGGCAGGTCGAGGCCGATCTCCGGCTCCCGGTGCAGCGCGCGGCGAAGCTCGACGAGATCATCCTGGAGGGTCATGGTCCACCTTGGCGCGAGGTCGGGAGGTCAGAGGTAGAGGCCGGTGCCGTGGTCGGTCTGCTGCGTCGCCACGGCGTGCAGGTCGCGCTCGCGCAGCACCAGGTAGAGCTGGCCCTGGACCTCCACCTCGTACTGGTCCTCGGGGTTGAACAGGACCTTGTCGCCGGTCTTGACCGACCTGACGCTGGCGCCGGCGCCGGACACCTCGCCCCAGACGAGCCGGTTGGCCATCTTGACGGTGGCCGGGATGACGATGCCCGCGCTGCTGCGCCGTTCCTCAAGCTCCCGCTCAACCTTGACCATCACGCGGTCGTGGAGCATCTGGATCTCGAACTTCGGGTCAGCCACGCTGGAAGTGTACGCGCAGCGGCCCCGGGCACCGTCATCGGAGGTTCACCGTCGGCGGGGGCTCACCGGCGGCCCATGGCCAGGTCGTAGCCCGTTCCCGAGTGGCGGTAGACGCCGCCCTTGCCCCACTTCAGCACCTGGAACCGTACGTGGACGGTGTTGGAGGCGACGCCGGTCAGGTCGGCCATCATCTTCTCGGACAGGTCGACGATCGCCGGGATGTCGTGCTGGGCCACGGCCCACTCGGCCGGGCCGAAGTCCTCGACGACGCCGATCGCGCTCTTCCCCTTGTAGGTGATCCGCACCTTGGTGCCGAGGGGCCAGTAGGGGCTGGCGACGGTCCGGTACCGCATCGGCTTGCCGGACGCGGTCTCGCCGTCCCAGAAGGACGTGGCGGTGGAGACGCCGGAGGGCAGGGAGGCGGCCTTCTTCATCTCGTCGTACGCCGTGCGGAGGGTCGCGTTGAAGGCCGCGCCCAGGGTGACCAGGTCTGTGGGGGCCGGGCGGGCGGTGTCCGCGGAGGCGACGGGCGCCGTCCGGGTGAGCGGCGCGGAGGAGGGAGCCTGAGGGATCACCGAGGCGTCCGCGGCGGTGGCCGCGCCGGCGACGAGTGTGGTTCCGGCCATCGCCATGGTGATCGCCTGACGGGCTCGCTTGCGCATGAGGTTCCTTTCGTCTCGGTCGCGGGGCGGCCCTCGGGGGAACAGGGCCTCGCGTCGTCGAGGAGTCCCGGCTGGCCGGCGGGCTCCGCACGCGCGCCCGGGCGTGGCGGAGCGGCCCTCGGAGAGGAGGGACGGAAGGCTCCGGAAGCGGGGCGCGCGTTCCCTGGGGAAGGGGATACGACGGTGATGCGATGTACGGGATTTACAGGGGCAAAAGGTGATGTGAGGCACGAGTATAGGGAAAGAGGGAGTAAAGAGGACAAATCGATCTAAATTGCAGGTAGATCGTCCTTGACGCGGGCATCCGGAAAGCGCTCTCATGGCAAGATCAGTGAAACCGACGGCAAGGGGCCGGCATGGTGTTCGACGACTTCATGTGGATCAACGAGCCCACCGAGTGGTCGCGGACCGGGGAGGGCCTGCGGGCCGTCGCAGGCGCCCAGAGCGACCTGTGGCAGAAGACGCACTACGGCTACTCGTACGACACCGCCCACATGTTCGGCCGGCAGGTCGCCGGGGACGCGCGGCTCACCGTGACGTTCGAGGCCGACTACTCCGAGCAGTACGACCAGGCCGGGGCCGTGCTGCGGATCGACGAGGAGAACTGGATCAAGGCGGGGGTGGAGTTCGTCGACGGCGGCCACCAGCTCAGCGTCGTCGTCACCAGGGGCTTTTCCGACTGGTCCGTCACCCCCGCGCCCGGCGGCCTCGTCTCCGCGACGTTCGACCTCGAACGGGCCGGCGACGCCGTGACGGTCCGGTACGGCGTGAACGGCGCGGAGCCGGAGCACATGCTGCGCCTGGCCTACTTCCCGCCGCAGGCGCCCGCCCTCGCCGGGGTCATGTGCGCCGCCCCGGTGGGCAAGGGCTTCGAGACCCGCTTCAGCCGCGTATCACTGGCGTAGCCCTGGCGCCCAGCCGCTCCCGTCCCCGCGCCGTGAACCGGTCCTGGGCGTCCAGCACGGCGTCCCCGTAGCGCACGGCCCACATGCCCATCGCGCGCATGGGGGCGAGCAGCGCCGTGCCCGCCTCCGTCAGCGCGTAGTCGACGCGGGGCGGCGCCTCGGCATACGCGCGGCGCTCGACCAGGCCGTTGTACTCCAGGCGCCGCAGCGCCTCGTTGAGGACCTTCGGAGAGATTCCGCCGATCCGGGCGCGCAACTGCCGTGGCCGAATCGGACCGGCCTCGCCGAGCGTGTAGACCACGACGCTGTCCCAGCGGTTCGCGAGCACCTCGAACGCGAGGCGCGCCCGGCAGTCGGAGGTGTACGACCGCTCGTCGTGGAGCTCGTCCATGGCCTAATCCTGCCCGGTCCGAAGGACACCGTGTGGTGTGCGTCGGCCGCCCTAACGTCGAGGGCCGTCACCTGGTTCGTTCGAAAGGGAGAGGCACCATGCGCATCGGCATCCTCGGCACGGGCGCGATGGCCACGGCGCTGGGCGGCGCCTGGGTCCGCGCGGGGCACGACGTGCTCGTCGGCGGACGCGACCGGGCCGCGGCCGCCGCGACGGCGGCCCGCACCGGCGCCGCGAAGGACGGAACGCTCGCGGACGCGGCGGCATACGGCGAACTCGTCCTCGTGGCGGTTCCCGCCGGCGTGGCGCCGCAGCTGGTGAACGGGCTCGCCGCCGTCCTCGCCGGGCGGACCGTCGTCGACTGCTCGAATCCCGTCGAGCCGGGCGACGACGGGCTGACGCTGACGACGGGAGGCACGACATCGGTCGCCCGCCTGATGGCGGACGCCGCGCCGGACGCCCATGTGGTCAAGGCGTTCAACCTCTGTCACGACAGCATCTGGACGCTGCCGCGGCCGGCGTTCGAAGGCACTCCGCTGGCCGTGCCGTTCTGCGGCGACGACCCGAACTCCCTCGACCGGATCGCCGCGCTGATCACATCGATGGGGTGCACGCCGATGCCCTGCGGAGGGCTGTCCCGCGCGGTCCACATCGAGGCGACCGCGGCGTTCGCGATCGGCGTGTGGTGGTCAGGTGCGGAGCCGCGGTTCGCCTTCCCGACGTCGGAACGGGCCTGAGATCCTGGTCCGGCGGATCACGGAGTATCAGCCGTCCCGCGCCCACAGCCGCAGCTTCTCCGGATTGCGGACCACCCAGATCCGGGTGACGCGGCCGTCGGTGACTTCGAACGAGGCTACGGTCACGACGACGCCGGCACGCTCGGCCACCAGGCCCGGCACACCGTTGACCGACCGCTCCAGGAGTTCGAGCCCCGGAGCCATGCCGGCGATGGCGACCATGTACTGGGCGATGCGCGCGCCGCCTTCGATCGGGCGCAGGACGGTGCCGGCGATGCCGCCGCCGTCGGCGGTCATCACGGCGGCCGGGTCGAGGAGGTCGACGAGGGCCTCGATGTCCATCGCCTCCCATGCCTCCTTGACGTGCCGCACCACGTCGGCCTGCCCCGCCGCCGTCACGGGAGCGCGCGCGGCGCCCACCCGCCGCCGGGCGGATGCCGCCAGCTGCTTGCAGGCCGCGGAGGTCCGGCCGAGGACGTCGGCGATCTCGGCGAAGGGGTAACGGAAGACGTCGTGCAGGACGAACGCCACCCGCTCGGCGGGCGTCATCGAATCGAGGACGACGAGGAAGGCCATGGACACCGATTCGTCCAGGACCATCTGGTCGGCGGGGTCGGTGCCATGGCCGTGGTCCCACTCGGCGCGCCCGGGCAGCGGCTCGGGCAGCCACGCGCCGACATAGCGTTCACGCCGGGCCCGCGCCGAGCCGAGCACGTCCAGGCAGATGCGGCCGGTCACCGTCGTCAGCCAGGCGCCAGGGGACACGATCTCCTCCTGCCGGCTTCGTGGCAGCGCGTACCAGCGCGCGTAGGCCTCCTGCACGGCGTCCTCGGCCTCGGCCAGTGAACCGAGCAGCCGGTAGGCGACATTGATCAGTTGGCGCCGCTCACCGGCTATCCCATCGATGCTCGTTCCCGCCATCCCCATGCTCCCGGCCGCACCTTACCTTTCGCGGGCCCGCGTCGTCGGGCTGGTGAGACCTTATCGATCGACTGCCCCCGGGGGCGGAACAGGGGAACCGTGACATGGCCACACAGACGACGGCACGGCGCAGCTTCTCGTTTCTGCAGATCGCGATCACCCTGCAGACCCTGACCATCTTCCTTCAAGCGGTCTCCGCGGGACTGCTGCTGACCGCGTCCTACGGAGAGACGCTGCACAGCGTCGGCGCCCGCGTGATGTACGGGGCGTCGATGCTGTACGTGCTCGCCGCGGTGCTGGCGTGGAAGCCGGGCGGCGGCTCGCCCCGGCCCGTCTGGCACGCGTCCGGCTTCCTTGTGCTCGCCTCCGCCCAGGTCGCGCTCGGCATCGCGCACGTACCGTCGGTCCATCTCCCCCTGGGCGTCCTGATGTTCGGGCTGAGCGTGCTGGCGCTGGCGCGGCGCTGAAGTCCGACACGGAGGCACACCGGGATCAGCTGGAAGGCGCGGCGGAGGGCAGGACCAGTTCGGCGAAGATCGCCCGGTGGTCGGTCACCGGCAGCCGGTGGATGCCGAACGCCCGGACCGCGACGCGCGGATCCACCAGGATGTGGTCGAGGGTGACGGGCGGCACCGGCAGGCCGCCGAAGTCCGACGACCTCTGGTATGGCCAGGTGCCGGCCAGGCCGTTGCCGGTCGCGTCGGCCGCGTCCCGGTAGCCCGCGTCGAGCAGGCGCCGGACCCGGGCGTGGTCGAGCGTGGCGTTGAAGTCCCCGGACAGGATCTGTACGCGCCCGCCCGGACCGGGCAGCGAGGCGAGCGACTTCGACCAGCACCTGAACCGGTACACGTAGCGCGGCGCGCACGGGTGCACGGACACGACGGCGACGGGTCCGGCGCCGGGGACCTCGATGACGCCCGCCGCCTGCCGGCGGCCGTTGACGGCCGTGAGCTCCTCCGGCCGCAGGGGGAACCGCGTGAAGAGCCCGGAGCCGCCCGAGCCCTCCTGGGCCCGGTCGTCCGCGTACGGCAGGAGCGCGGTCAGGCCCGCCGCCCGCAGGCCCGCCGAGGCCTGCGGGGTCAGCTCCTGCAGCGTCAGGACGTCGGGACGCAGCCGCCGCACGAGGTCCACCAGCGCGGCGGGCGGAACGGAGCCGTAGAGCAGGTTGGCCGACAGGACCCGCAGGGCCGGGGCCTGTGTCCCTGATGCGCCCAGGGCGCCGGCCGTCCGCACGCCCGCGCCGGTCGAGGCGCGCGGGGACGGGTCCGACAGCGCGCGGGGCAGCACGCAGGCCGCCAGCGTCGCGGTGACCGCCAGCCCGGCGGCCAGCGCCGCCGGGCGCCGCACGAGCAGCGCGACCAGCGGCGCGACGACCGAGGCGAGGGCGACGTACGGCGTGAACGCCACCAGTTGCACCCACCGGAAATGGACGTCGCCGGGCACCAGCCGCAGCAGGGCCCAGAGCGCGAACGGCGCGACCGCCGGCCACGCGAGCAGGCCGCGCCAGACCCCCGGGCGGCCCACCCAGCCGGCTGTCAGTCTCGCCATCCCCGGACTCCTTCCCGAAAGATCCACCGTACGACGGTCCGCACGTGCGTTGAGGGGCTCCACGCCGGTCGGAGGCAGGCCGTACAGTCTCCGGCATGGATGTGGAAGCGAGAGTCCTGGACGCCATCGACGAGGCGGAGACGGTGCGCCTGCTGGCCGACCTGGTCAGGGTGCCGAGCGTCACCGGCACCGACGCCGAGTCGGACCTCCAGGACGGGTGCGCCCGCATGCTCACCGGATGGGACCTCGACGTCGACATGTGGAAGCTCGACCTCGACGATCTCCGTTCCCGCGAGGGGTTCCCCGGCATGGAGGCGGAGCGCGCCGAGGGATACGGCGTCGTCGGCGTCACCGAGGGCGAGGGCACGCCCGCGCTCATCCTGCAGGGGCACGCCGACGTCGTGCCGATCGGCGACCTGGGCAAGTGGGAGGGGCAGGACCCGTTCGGCGCCCGCCTCGGCGCGACCACCCTGCACGGGCGGGGCGCCTGCGACATGAAGGCCGGTCTCGCCGCCAACCTCGCCGTGGTCCGCGCGCTGCGCGTGACCGGCGTACGGCTCGCGCGTCCCCTGGCCGTCCACTGTGTGGTCAGCGAGGAGGACGGCGGGCTCGGCGCGTTCGCCACCCTGGCCAGGGGCCACACCGGGGAGGCAGCCGTGATCACCGAGCCGACGAGCGGGAAGCTGATCACCGCCAACGCCGGCGCGCTGACCTTCCGCCTCGAGGTCGCCGGCCGGGCCGCGCACGGCGCCACCCGCTACGAGGGGGTCAACGCCGTCGAGGCGTTCATGCCGGTGCTCCAGGCCGTCAGGCGGCTCGAACGCGAGCGCAACGCCGATCCCGGCTCCCTCTTCGCGGGCAACCCGCTGCCGTATCCGATCGAGATCGGCACCGTGCGCGCGGGCGACTGGGCGAGCACGGTCCCCGACCTGCTCGTGGCCGAGGGACGGCTGGGCGTCCGGCTCGACGAGGACCCGGCCGACGCCCGCGCCGCCCTGGAGACGGCGCTCGCCGATCTGGACGACCCCTGGCTGCGGGACAACCCCGTACGCGTCACCTGGCCGGGCGGGCAGTTCGCCAGCGGCAGGCTGCCCGAGGGGCACCCGCTGGCGGAGGAGGCGGCCCGCGCGGTGGCCGACGTGACCGGGGCGCGGCCGGGCCGCACCGCCGCGCCGTACGGGAGCGACCTGCGCCTGTACGCGGGTGCGGGCGTGCCGACCCTGCACTACGGGCCGGGCGACGTCCGCTTCGCGCACGCCCCGCGCGAGCAGGTCGACCTGCGGGAGGTCCGCGACGTCACCCGTGCCCTGGCCCTGCTCGTCCTGCGCCGCTGCGGCGTCCGCTGAGACCGCTGTGACGGCTGCGACGGCTGTCAGCAGTCGGCGGTGACCGAGGCGATCTCGTTGAGCGGGAACTCCAGGTAGTCGCCGGCCTCCTCGCACCACGCGTCGAGCACGCCGCTGCGCAGTTCGCCGTGGCTGACCGTGGCGGTGACCCCGTCGGCCAATGTGATCATCGCGCGGACGTCGCGGTCCACGACGAAGCCCAGCAGCGACTGCTGCGCCGCCGGGAGCCGGGTCGCCATGCGCCCGATGACGGCCCACGTCTGGCGGGGCTGCGCCGCGGCCGCCACCGGGCCGCCGCTGACCAGCAGCCGCCTGGCATGCTCGCGCGGGTCCGGCGGGGGCTCCAGCAGGGGGCCGGGAGGTTCGAGCTCGGCGACCCGCCCGCCGGGCAGGAGGATCAGCCGCCCGCCCTGCGGCTCGCGCCGGATGGTGATCTCTCCGGTGTCGTCCACCGGCACGGGGGCGTAGCCCGCCTCCCTGAGGGCGGCCAGCGTGGCCGCGGCGGGCGCCGCGCCGGCGAGCACGGTCGGCGCCAGCAGCCGCAGGCCCAGCTTGGCCAGTTTCCGGTGCGCGGCGATCTCGGCGAGGAGCGCGGGGTCGGAACCCTGGACGATGCAGCCGACCGACGACACCGTGACCTCGCCGTGCCGCCGCGCCACGTCCCTGATCAGGTAGGTCAGCGGCTGGGGGAGCGTCCCGGCCTCCGACAGGTCGGCGATGAGCGTGTCGGCCGTGTCCCCGCCGTCCAGGGCCCGCCGTACGCTCGCGGGGCTGAACCGCCACACCGACGCCGAGCCCTGCGACTCACGGTCCGCGGCGCGGTCGAGCAGCGCGGCGAGTTCGACCGAGGGCGGGCCGGTCACCACGGCGGTGAGGTCGGCGCCGAACAGGGCCGTGCGCCGCGCGCTCGCCATGGCGTGCGTGGCGGCCTTCGCCAGCGCCGGGTCGTGCTCGACCTCGGGCACGCATTCGCGGCTCTCGTCCCCGGCCACGGCCGTGAGCGGGGCGAGGGCCCGGCCGAGACCGGTGAGCGCGTCGCAGGCCACGAGCCCCAGCAGGCGGGCCTCCTCAAGCACGGCCGCCGCGCAGCCGTCCAGCAGTTCCCGGTCGAGCAGCGGGGCGCGCCAGTGCACCCGCTGCACGAGCTCCGGCAGCGTCGCGAAGGCCCTGCCCTCGGGGATCTCGGCGAGCGCCGCGAACAGGGCCCACCGGATCCTGGCGATCGTCTCGCCGGCCGGGTCGTCGCCGAGCGCGGCGGGGTGGCGGCCGTCCACCCGGCGCAGCGACGAGCGCTCCATCCGCCACCAGGCGGCCAGCAGGACGCGCAGCCGCATGGGCGCCTCCTCCAGCCGCCACGCGTCGTACCGGCCGGCCGGCGTCAGCCCGCCCGCCTCCTCGTCGATCGCGATCAGCCGGGCGACCGCGCAGACCTCCAGCAGCAGCCGGGTCTCGTCCTCGGCGCAGCCGGTCTCCCTGGCCAGGCGCTTGATCTCCCGCACGCCGACCCCGCCGTTCTTGAGCAGCGGCAGCGGCGTCTTGTCGACGTTCTCCAGCAGCGCCGTGGCCCGGTCGAGCACGTGCGGCGCGGCCAGGCACATCGCGTGCTCGACGGCGTCGGCGTCCGCCTCCGCCGTGGCCAGGTCGGGCGGGTACGGCGTGAACGGCCCGCGGTAGTCGGGGCCGCGCAGCGCCAGCGCGACCTCGCGGGGCATCTCCGCCAGGTCCCACTGGGTGCGGAAGAGCAGGCCGCGGTCGAGCGCCCACTTCTCCGGCGTGCCCGGGGTGATGAACCGGTTGCCGTTCACGCTGCGGACCGGGCCGTCCCACGCGAAGTCGTCGAGCATGCCGAGCGTGCCGTCGGGGGCGTCGTCGAGAAGCGACCCCAGGCGCTCGCAGTCGCCGATCAGCGCGGTGATCCGGGCGATCACCTGGCGTCTCCCGCCGTGCGGGGGCAGGTCGAGCACGCGGCACATGCGGCGCAGCGCGTCGGTGCTGAGCTTCCATGAGTCGAGGTACGCGCCGAGCGGCTCGCCCAGGCCGCAGGGCGCGGTCCACCAGCGGGCGACGGCCTCGGACACGCTGATCCTGCCGTCACGACCGGGCCAGGCGACGGCGTGGTCGTACAGGCGGTCGAGCCAGGGGATCACCGCGGAGGTGCTCACCCCGAGGAAACGGGCCAGTTCGTCCTCCGTCGGACGGCCGCCGATGACCAGGCACGCCTGCAGGAGTTCGAGCGGGGGAAGGGGGAGGCCGCGCATGACCTCCATGACGGCGAAGGTGTCGGTCAGACGCTGCGCGAGGGCGTCCAGGCGCCGGGGCCACGGCGCGGCGATCGCGTCCGGCCGGTTTGCCAGCACGCGGGCGAGCCTGTCTTCGTCAAGACCGGTCAGCCAGCCGATTAGGTGATCGTCCATAGTTGATCTCTCGGGAGTCCCAGGAAGCCACCGTAGTGCAGATCACAGTCTCGGCGGGGTCCGTGGGCGAACAAAGAGCGCAAAGTCACGGATCCCGAGATCACGATATTTCTCCGCCGATCGATGGGGAACGAGCACGCCGCCGGGCCGTCACGGCCCGCTCTCAGCCCATCATCGCGTGCCCCGCCCGGCGTCAGGGGCGGTTCCGGGGAATCCGGGCCGCCGGCCGGAGGGCGCTCCCATGCATTCCGGGCTGCACGGGAGCGCTCTTCGGCCGGCGGACCATGACCGGCGACATATAGATCTGGCGATCGGGTTAGGTTTTCCGGTGCTCCTGACCGGAAAACGGTCGCTCCCCGCGCGAGGCGGCCGAAACCGACGGCGAAGCGCGTGGCCCCGCCGTCCGGCCGCCGGCCGGTGTTCAGGCCGCCAGTACGGCCCACACCGCCTTGCCCTGCGGGACGAGCGGGCACCATCCCCAGCACACGCTCAGCGACTCCACGATGTGCAGCCCGAGGCCGCCCGGCTCGAAGGGCGCCGGATCCCGCAGCACCGGCGCGGACGTTCCGGGGTCGGTGATCGCGCAGGTCACGTGCGCGCCCCGCCGGATCAGCGACAGCCGCATGGCCTCCCGCGCGCGGCTGTCGGTGAGCGTCATGCCGTGCCGCAGGGCGTTGGTGACCAATTCCGAGACGACCAGTTCCATTCCGTCGAGCAGGTCCGCCAACTGCCAGCCCGCAAGGGTCCCGGCGGCGAAGCTGCGCGCCGAGTGGACCGATTCCGCGCGGGGCGGCAGGACGAAGGTGGCGCTGGCGGTGGCCGACCCGGGTTCGAGGAGATCGCGTGCGGGCTCCGGCCACCAGCCGATAGGCGGCCACCAGTCGAGCGCCGACCACTGGTTCTGGCCACGAGTCAGGTTCGTGGACTGCACGAGATCATGATGAGGGACACTCCCGTGCATGTGCAAGAGCGAATGCACGTGCAAGCGCGTTGTGCAAGCGCTACGGTTACCCCCGACACCACTGGGACGAAGGGGGCGATCTTTGACAGACTGTGAACCAGTCCACAAAGCGGAGGAATAGCACGTGTCCATAGATCCGCCCGGATCCGGTTCCACCGTTCGACGCATCATGCTCGGCGCGAGCCTTCGCCGCCTGCGTGAGCAGCGGGGCCTGACCCGCGAGGTCGCCGGATTCCACATCCGTGCCTCGGAGTCGAAGATCAGCCGGATGGAGCTCGGCCGGGTCGGGTTCAAGACACGTGACGTCGAAGACCTCCTCACGCTGTACGGCGTCGACGACGACGCCGAGCGGCGCGGCCTGCTGGAGATGGTCCGCGAGGCGAACACGCCCGGGTGGTGGCACAAGTTCGGCGAGGTGCTGCCGAACTGGTTCGTCACGTACATCGGCCTGGAGGAGGCCGCCAGCGTGATCCGCACCTACGAGGTGCAGTTCGTGCCCGGCCTGCTGCAGACGGCGGCGTACGCCCGCTCGGTGATCATGCTCGGTTATCCGGACGCCTCGGAGGCCGAGCTCGAACAGCGCGTCCATCTGCGGATGCAGCGGCAGGAGAGGCTCACGCGCAAGGACGGCCCCCGGCTGTGGGCCGTCATCGACGAGGCCGCGCTCAAGCGGCCCATCGGAGGGAGTGCGACGATGCGGGAACAGCTCCAGCACCTGCTGGAGGTGTCCACGCTGCCCAACATCACCCTTCAGGTGATGCCCCTTCGCTACGGGATGCACGCGGCCGAGGGAGGCGCGTTCACCATCCTCCGCTTCCCGGAGTCCGACCTTTCGGACGTGGTCTACGTCGAGCAGCTCTGGGGTGCGCTCTACCTGGACAAACGTGAGGACATCGATCCCTACCTCACGGCCATGGAGCAGCTGTGCGTGGAGAGCACCACGCCCGGCGGCACTGCCGAGATCCTCGGCGAACTTCTCAGAGAGACATGAATGCAGACATATAACGGGATGCCCGCAACCGACATCGCCGGTGTCACCTGGCGGAAAAGCGCCCACAGCAACTCGACCGGCAACTGCGTGGAGCTGGCCGAGCTTCCCGACGGCGGCGTGGCCGTCCGGAACTCCCGCTATCCCGACGGGCCGGCGCTCATCTACACCCGCGACGAGATACGGGCCCTGGTGCTCGGGGTCAAGGACGGCGAGTTCGACGGCCTCCTGGTCTGACCGGTTCTGGGGTAACCCCGTGTTCACCCGCTTCTCACGGGCGTAACAGCGCGACGCGGGAGGCGTAACACGGATCGGGCACAGTGAGTCCCAGGAAAGCTCACAAGGGGGACCCCGTGCTGGACCAGATGACTCTTTACCCGGTGGCCGACGACGAACTGTTCGCACCCGGAGGCCGCGTGGTGATCCGCACCTACGGAGTCGCGGCACCGGCCGACCCGGCGGACGGGCGGCCCAGGTCGGTGGCGTACCGGACATGGGTCACCGGGGTGCGGGAGCAGCCCAGGTACTGGCGGTGGGGGCACTTCGAGGACGCCCGGCGCGGCCACCGCAAGGTCCTGGAATGGCTGACCGGCCGAGGCCCGCAACCCCAGCCGGTCGCCCAGGTGTGACACGGTGTGACACGGCGTGACACGCGTTCCAGGCGCGCGTCCGATCGGACAGGCGTGATTCAGGCCGGCACGTTTCAGGTCGGCACGTTCCAGCGGAGCAGGACGGGCTCGTCGTGCTCGTGACCGAGGACGGAGTACGTCCCGGTGTCGAGGCGCAGGTATCTGCCGTGGCCGGCGGGCAGCGACAGCCAGCGCGCCGCCAGCACACGCAGGATGTGCGCGTGCGCGACGAGCAGAACGTCGCCGTCCGTCGAGCGGATCCGGGCGAGGACCTTGTCCGCCCGCTCCCCGACGTGCTCGACGGTCTCACCCGGGTGCGCCTCGTCACCCGGGACGACGCCGTCGCGCCAGACGTACCAGCCGGGGCGTGATTCGCGGATGTCGGGAGTGGAGACGCCCTCGTAGCCGCCGTAGTCCCACTCCCACAGGTTCGGGTCCACCTCGTACGGCCCGGCGCCGGCCAGTTCGGCCGTACGGCGGGCCCGCTGCGCGGGACTGACGAGGACCAGTGCGAACGACCGGCCCGCCACCAGGCGGGACAGGGCGCGCGCCTCCTCCTCGCCGTGGGGTGTCAGCGGCAGGTCGGTGCGGCCCGTGTGCCGCCCGGCCCTGCTCCACTCGGTCTCGCCGTGCCTCAGCAGGATGACGTTCATAGAGGGTCCATCTTGCCCGTACGGCCGATTTCACGCGCGACGGCCCCCTTGACCGCCCGCCCGTGGCCTGCAGTAGGGTCCCCGCGGAAAGGGGGCGCCATGGAGCCGGTGCGGGTGGGACTGGTCGGTGCGGGACCGTGGGCGGAGATGGTGCACGCTCCCGCCCTCGCGGCCGGGCCGCACACGACGCTGGCCGGAGTGTGGGCGCGCAGGCCCGAGGCGGCGCGAGCGCTGGCGGACGCCCACGGCGCGCCCTCCTTCGAGCGGCTGGAGGACCTGTTCGCGGCGTCGGAGGCGGTCGCCTTCTGCGTGCCGCCCGCCGTGCAGGCCGAGCTGGGCGTGCTCGCTGCCCGGGCGGGCAGGGCGCTGCTGCTGGAGAAGCCGCTCGCGGACGGCCTCGACGGCGCCCGGCGCCTGGCCGGGGCGATCGAGGAGGCGGGCGTCGCCTCCCAGATGCTCTTCACGTTCCGCTACTCGGCGGCGACGGTCGACTTCCTCGACCGGGTCCGGCGGATCGATCCCTTCGGCGGGCACGCCGCCAACGTCTCCGGAAGCCTGCGCGGCGGCCCCTTCGCCACCCCCTGGCGGCTGGAGCGCGGGGCGGTGCTCGACGTGGGCCCGCACATGATCGACCTGCTCGACGCCGCGCTCGGCCGGGTGGTCGCGGTCAAGGCCCACGGCGACCCGCTCGGCTGGGTCGGCCTGCTGCTCGAGCACGAGGGCGGCGCGGTCAGCGAGGCGTCGCTGAGCATGGCCGCCGAGGGCGAGACCCCGCCCAGCCGGATCGACGTGTACGGACGGCTCGGCAGCGCCTCGCTGCTCGGCTCAGAACTCGGCGACGTCTTCCCCGAGGTGGTCCGGCAGTTCGCGGGCACGGTACGCGACGGCGGCGGGCATCCGCTCGACGCCCGCCACGGCCTGCGCCTGCAGGAGATCATCGACGACGTGGATCGGCAGCTGCGGGCCGGCTGACCAGGGCCAGGCCCGCGACCAGAGCCAGGGACGCGATCACCGGCGCCGGGCCGGGCGCGAAGCCGGTGATCGTGAGGGTGAGCAGCGCGCCGCCGACGAGCGGGACGGCCGCCGGCACGAGCCGGTGGGCGGCGGCGCCCACGGGGTCCTCGAAGCGGCCGAGCAGCGCGGTGAGCGCGACCAGGACCAGCGCCAGGGCGGCCAGCCACAGCGGGACGGCGCTCCACCAGGCCGCCGAGCCGGCGTGCGGGGTCGCCAGCCCGAACCCGACGGTCGCCACACCGGCGACGGCGACGAGCGCGGTCATGTGCCACAGGTAGACGGTCATCATGCGCGGTGCGAGCGCGGTGAGCACCGCCTCGGCCCTCGGCCGGGCGGCCAGCGCGTTCAGGGCGGGGCGCAGCAGCATCGCCAGGCCGAGCTGACCGGCGAACAGCGCGAGCAGGCAGGCGCTCGGCGGGGCCATGTTCGAGATCATCCCGGGCATCCCGATCATGCTGGCGGGGTAGGGCCCGGTCGCCACCAGGGCCGCCACCATCGCGAACCCGGCCACCGCGAGCCCGGCGGCCCGCCGCCCCGTCAGCCACTCCAGGCGGCCCTCGGCGTACCGGAACCCGATCTGATGGACCGCCAGCCAGACGAACGCGACGTTGAGGTAGCCGGCGGCCTCCAGGCCGGAGAATCGGACCACGTCCATCAGCACCGCGCCGCCCGCCAGCACCGGCAGGGCCACCCCGGTCCGCACCCGCAGCAGGTGGGGCGTGGCCACCACGGCCAGCAGGTAGACCGCCAGGAACCACAGCAGCTGGCCGACCGTCCGCGCGGCCGTTTCCACCGGTTGCGCGGGCACTCCGAGGGCCACCAGGAGGTGGGGGAGCGGCAACCACACGACTGCCAGCGGCACCACCGGCCAGGCCAGGCGGCGCACCCGCCGCGCCGTCCACTCCCGGGCCGTCCCGCCCCGGCGGGCGGCGGACCTGAAGCTGATCGCGTTGGCCGCGCCCCCGGCGAAGAAGACCAGCGGCATGACCTGCGAGATCCAGGTGACGTACGGAACCGCCGCCAGGGCGTTGCCCGTGGTGAGCCGTCCCTGGGCGTACGACAGGACCGGCATCGTCCAATGCTGGACGACCACCAGGACCATCCCGAAGACGCGCAGGACGTCGATGAAGCGGTCCCGTGGCGCGGGCGCGGCCGGGGCCCTCTCGGGTGCGGGGGGAAGCATGGTCAGGGACACGGGGGGCCGCCTTCGCTGTGTCGGGCCGCCGCGGGGGTGCGTCCGCGGGCGGCGGGGCCGGGGGCCTGGGGTTCCCCGGTGTGCGGGTCTGTGGAGCTCGGGGTCTTTCGGGGCTCGGGTCTTCGGGGTCTGCGAGGCTCTGACGCCTCGGAGTTCCGGTCCCGTCGAGCACGTCAAGCGTCCCGCCGCGGCCCCGTCCGGCACAGCGACGCGGTCCCTACTTCCGATCATGGGCGGCCCCCTACCGCCCGGGGTAGGGCCAGCCCTACCATCCCCGCGTACGCCCAGGTAGACGGATGCGAGGAAGGCGGCCGCCCATGCCCGCGGCGCGGTGACCAGGCTGGGCCGGGACCGCGCCGTGGGGTCCCGGGCGAAGGGCGGGCGCGTTGACCGAATAGGTCAATACCAAGTGCCGGTCCTTTTTCCAGGCGGCAGCGCCCTGCTCGACCTGGGCACCTACGCGGTGTCGTTCGCGTCGATGGCGTTCGGCATCTCCTGGCGGTGCACGCGATCGGCCACTTGGACCCGATAGCGCGCCCGGCCTTCCCCGTCGTGCACGGCACACCCTGCCTCTCGCAGTATGAATGGCAGGCCCGGTTTACGGGGTCATACATCGGCCGGAGGCGCGATCGCCGCGAAAGCGCAATTCGGTCGCCCGCCGAAATCTCTGATATCACGAGAAAGTTGTGGGATGCGCGATCTCGATTGGTGGATTAGTCTGGCCTGGTTTCCGGCATTTCGCCGTTCAAGCATCACCCGAGGTATACCGGTCAATCGAAACAGGCGCCCGCGAGGAAAGAATGGATCTCGAACCGCTCGCGAGCACGACGACGCGATCCGGAGGCCGGCCCGCGGATCCTTATGTGCGAATGGCCACCAATGGCAGCGTTTCGGTCATTTTCGGCACGACCCGCCGCCTTTATTGGCACCTGCTGACGATAGGCGCCATGACCCTCGTCCCGGGCCTTGTGGCGCCGTTGGCCGTGCTCGTCGCCGCGGGCGACCGGGTCGCACTCGTCGGCGGAATCCCGCGATTCGTCGAGTCCTCACCGGTCTTCGGCGTGATCCTCGCCGTGTCCGCGGTGACCGCGATCGCATCAGGCCTCGCCGCCCTGGCCGGCGGCGCCCGTCTCGTGCTGGACTTCATCGACGGCCGTCCGTTGTCGGCCCGGCTCGCGGTGACGGCCGCCCTGCGCCGGCCGCGGACGTTCGCCATGCTCGTCATCCTGTTTGTGCCGGCCGTCGTCGTGCTGGTGGCCATCGGTGCGGCGCTGGCGGCCTCGGCGCCGTCCGTCGTCCCGGCGGTGGTCGTGGTGACGGCGGTCGGTGTCACCATGCTGCCGCTGATGATCGCGAGGGCCGCACTGACCGATGGGGTTCCTCCGCTGCGCATGACGTGGCGGCTGATCTCCCGTGGCTACGGCGAAGCCGTCTGGATGCTGGCGCCGGGATACCTCGCCGTTCCCGTCCTGCTCCAACTGGGCCTGTTCGCACTGGGCGGACTGCTTCCCGCCCCCACCGACGGGCTGTTCCGCGACGCGGCGCGGCTGACCGTGGCCGTCCTGCAGACGCCGCTCCAGGCCGCCGCCGTAGGCTGCTGCTACGCCTACCTGCACCGGCTGGGCCCGGCCACTGTTGACGACCTCGACCGGGAGAAGGGCGACGACCGCGGCCACGAGCGCGTCGGGTGGCGGTGGCCGCCGATCATCGCGTGGCCGGCCGTACTGCTGGTCGCCCTGCTGCCCGGCCTGCTGTACGGCGGGTACGCGACCGAGCCGCTCTTATGGGCACGAATGGTCGACAACGAAATCGGCGTCAAGGAAAGGGACGTGGACTACCCGTCGCGCACCGAGATCATGCTCGGCCCCGGCGGGAAGCCCGTCATCTTCCGCGACGAGCGCCGCCCGGTGGTGGTGTTCTGCGGCGACGACGCTTGTGGCGGTCACGTCAGCGTCACGCTGGACGAATACTTCCGCACCCATCCGGCGACGGCGGTCGCGCCCGACGGTTCGCTGGTCGTCGCGGGCTGGACGAGTGAGATCGGCGCCTCCCGGATGGAGTTGGCGATGTTCTCATGTCGGCCGGACGGCTGCATCCGGCGGCCGAGCAAGCCGCTGAAGGCCACCGAGGAGTCGTCGGACGCGCGGGCCGCCGCCGTGGCGATACCGCACGGACTCGCCATCGCCTGGAGCGCCCCCCTTCCTGGCCACGATAAGAAGCCGCTCTCCCGCGTCGAGCTCGCGCTGTGCGACGACGTCGCCTGTGCCCGGCGTCGCGTCGTCCCGGTGGGCGACATCACCGACAGCTTCGCGCTGGAGGACATGGACGCGCGCGTCCTGGCCGTCGCCGCCTCCCCGGACGGGCGGCCGGTCGTCGCCTACACAGACCGGGGCACCCACAAGATCACTGTGGCGAGCTGCGAGTCCGCGGCGTGTGCACACCCGTCGATCCATGCGTTCGACCTGCCCGCGCTGACGAAGTACACCTGGCTGACCAGCAACCTGCGCACGCAGGTGGTGGTGCGGCCGGACGGTCGGCCGGTCATCGTGTACAGCGACCCCGGCGACGGCCACACCTCGACGATCCTGCTCTGCTCCGATCCGGGCTGTTCCGGCACGCCTCGTTTCGTGCCGGTGCCCGAAGTCGTCGCGGTGAGCGCGCCCGGCCTTGCCCTGGACGCCCATGGCCTCCCTCTGCTGGCCGGTTACCGCCGGAAGGGCGCCGCCCTGATCGATCTGGTCGCGTGCGAGGACCAGGACTGCGCCCGCCGCTCCGCCTCCCCTCTGCTGCCCGTCGGCGGGGTCGGGCAGTTCGACCTCGCCATCGGCTCCGACCAGCGGCCGCGCATTCTGTGGTACGGCACGGCCGATCCGGCCGGCGACAACGCGTATCACCTGCTCACCTGCGCCGACCCGCACTGCGCCCCATGAGGAACGGGGACCGGGGTGCTGATCTGCCCGTGGCCCGTCTTCGCGCGACCGGGCCGCCACCACGAGGGGGGAAATGAGTCTCGAATCGTCCACAAGCCCGGCGGCCCGATCGGAAGCGTGGTCGCAGGAGACGCTCGCCCAGGTGTGGGGCGAACGAAACCTCGAGATCGTGTACGGCACCGCGGGCCGCCTCTACCGGCCGTTGCTGGCCGTGTGCGCCATGACGATCGTCCCGGCCCTCGTGGCGGCGGCGGCCGTGGTCGTGGCCCTGGGCGACCGGATCGCCATCGTCAACGGGACCCCGCTGCTCCTGACCTCGTCGCCGGGCGTCCTGTGGGCGTACGCCGGGGTGCTGCTCATCATGATCGCCGCCGGACTCGCTTGTTCGGCCGCGGGCAGCCGCCTCGTCGTCGATCACATCGACGGCCGCCCGTCGTCGCCGGCGCGTGCCGTCCTGGCCGTCCTGCGCCGCCCGCACGCCTTCCTGCTGCTCGCCGCCGAGCTCACGCTGGCAGCCGGAGCGCTGTTCGTCCTGGTCGTCGTCGTGGCGGAGTTGGTGGAGTCGATCGTTCTGGCGCTGATCCTGGCCGCGGTGGCCGGCCTCTTCACGCTGCCCGCCCTGCTCGCCCTGACCGCGCTGACTGTGTCTCCGGGGCGCGTTCCTCCGCTGAGAACGGCGTTCCGCCTGGCCGCCCGCGACTACACGGGAACGGCCTGGAGGGTGGCGCTGGCGTGCCTCGTCATCCCCGGCCTGGCCCAGGCGGCCCTGTACGGCCTGCGCTTCCTGCTCCCGATTCCCACCGGCGTGGCGATCGCCGACGCCGTACGGGTGACGGCGGCGGTCCTGCTCGCACCTTTTCAGGCGGCCACGCTGGGATGCTGCTACGCCTACCTCAGGAGATGGGACGCGCCGGAGCCCACGACGACCGGCGAACCCGCCAGGCGGCGGACCAAATCCTGGCCTGTCGTGGCCGCGCTGCTCCCCGGCCTGCTGTACGGGGAGTTCGCCGTCGCCAACCCGCTCGGGCGGGCCGAGGTGGTCGACAACGAGCTCATCGCGAAGGAGCGGTATCCGGACCAGTCGATCAGCGCCCAGATCGTCACCGGGTCCGGCGGCCGACCGGTCATCATCACCGACCGGGGCATGCCGAAGCCGGCCTTCTGCGGCGACGGCGCCTGCGCTCGGCAGGCCGCCGTCCCCCTGGGGGCCTACCTGGACGGGCAATCCGTCGCCACATCCATGCCCGACGACTCGGTGCTGATCTCCGGATGGGTGTACGAGCCGTCGCCGAGCGACGACGTCGAACTCCACCTGTTCTCGTGCCGCCCCGGCGGCTGTGCGCGACGGCCGGGAAATCCGCTGCGGTTGGCGCGGAAAGGGTGGCTCCACGTGAACGTCGCCGCGGCCGCGACACCGGACGGCGTCGCCATCGCCTCGATCGCGCCCGAGCCCGGCTCCGACGGCGTTTTCGCGCGCGTCGAGCTCACGCTCTGCCGGGACGCCGCCTGCGCCGCCCCGCGGACCATCGCTGTCGGCCGCCTCCGCGACAGGCCCATCGTCAGCGTGGACAACCGCACGGTCGCCGTCGCCGTCTCCCCGGACGGGCGCCCCGTGATCGCCTACGTCGACCGGGTCTCGCGGAAGACGACCGTGGTGAGCTGCGACACTCCCTCCTGCCCGCATCCGCGGACCCACGCGTTCACGGCATCCGAGTCGCCCGAGCCGGTCCTGTGGTGGTGGCTCACCGGTTCATTGCGGATCCAGATGGCGATCGGGCCGGACGGCAGGCCGGTGATCGTCGAGAACGACCCGGAGCGTGAGGTCTCGAAGATCCTCTTCTGCTCCGACCGGGAGTGTTCCGGGCCCCCGCGGTCGGTGACCGTGTCCGAGATCGCCACGATGAGCGCCCCCGGCCTGGCCCTTGACGCCGCCGGCCGTCCGATCCTGGCCGGCTACGACACGGAGGACCTCCGGGTGACCGTCCTGGCGTGCGAGGACACCGGCTGCGCCCGCCGCCGGCTCACCCACCTCATTCCCGCGAACGCGTTCGGTCCCCTCGACCTCGTCGTCGGCCCCGACCGCCGCCCGCGCATCGTCTGGTACGGCACGCCCGATCGCGGGGGGACGCCCACTTATCACGTCCTCACCTGCGCCGACACGTACTGCCGGAAGTCCTAGACGAAGCGCCCGGACATCCCGAGGAGGGACATGAGTCTCGGAACGCCGGTGAGTGCGACGGGGTCGCCCGCCGCCTGGCGGGATGACGCGTTCGACCAGTTGAAGGGCTTTCGCGGCCTGCGCATCATGTACGGCACGGCCGTCCGTCTCTACCGGCACCTGCTGGCGGTGTGCGCCCTGGTCCTCGTCCCGCCGTTCGTGGCGCTGGTGGCCGTGCTGGTGGCCCTGAGCCACCGGGTCTCCTTCGTCAACGGAGCTCCTGTGCTCCTCGTGCCCTCACCGGCCGTCCTATGGATCTTCGCCGGACTCCTGCTGACGGCCGTCGTGTCAGGGTTCGCCTGCCTGGCTGCGGGCAGCCACCTCGTGGTGGGCCACATCGAGGGCCGCCCCCTGTCGGCGGGGCGTGCTGTCCTGGCCGTTCTCCGGCGCCCGCACGCCGTGCTGCTGCTCACCGTCAATCTCGTGGTGATCCTCGCCGCGCAGGCCGGTGTCATCGCCGTGGTGGCCCATGCGACGGGATCGATCGTCGCGGTGGTGATCCTGGGCGTGCTGCTCGTCCTCCTGGCGCTCCCGGCCGTACTCGCCTGGACGGCGCTGCCCGAGCGCATTCCCCCGCTGACGGCGGCGTACCACCTGGTGGCCTACGACTTCTGGTGGACGATCCGGACGATCGTGGTGGCCTTCGCCGCCGTTCCGGTCCTGGCGCAGCTCGGTCTGCACCTCCTCTGCGCGGCGCTCCCCGTCCCGACCGGCGTGCAGATCGGTGACGCCCTGCGGATGACGGTGGCCATCCTGCTGGTGCCCTTCCAGGCCGCAGTGCTCGGCTGCTGCTACGCGCGGCTCCATCGGGAGAACCAGGCGCGCTGGGGAGCCCTGGTGATCCGGGGAGACAAGGGTGGGCGTGGGCGGTCCGCGACCGCGACCGCTGGCGCACCCGGCGGGCGGCGCACCCGCTGGTGGCCGGTCGGGCTGGTGCTTCTGCCCGGCCTGCTGTATGGCGGCTACGCGGTGGCCGGTCCGCTCAGCGGCGTGATCGACAACGAGATAGCGGGCGAGGACCTCGGCTGGGATCTCGGTGAGGATGGCCCAGGACCGGTCCAGATCGCCTTCGGCCCTCGCGGGTTTCCGATCGTCATCCGCAACCGGGGGTTCCAGGAGGTGACGTTCTGCGGCGACGACACCTGCGGCGCGCAGAGCACCGTCATCCTGGACGCCTCCTTCGAGGAGCAGGCCGGGGCGGCGGTCACCCCCGACGGCTCGGTGGTGTTCGCGGGCTGGGTGAGGGGGGCCGGTGAGATCGAACGGCGGGAGCTCCAGCTGTTCTCCTGCCGGCCCGACGGCTGCACGTGGCGCCCCGGCCCGCCCTTGAGGACAGCGCCCGGCGACGTGCTCCGGCTGGACGTGGCCCCGGTGAACGCCACCGCGGTCGCGACGCGAGGCGGCATCGCCGTCGCCTCGATCGCCCCCGTCTCCGCGGACCGATACCCGGCTCCCGCACGCGTGACGCTCACGCGGTGCCCGGACCTCGCCTGCGTCCACCCCCGGACGATCACGGTGGGAGACCTCACCGTCGCGGGCTTCGTCACGCACCGGAAGCCCCGCGCCCTCGCCGTCGCGGCGTCTCCGGACGGGCGCCCGGTGATCGCATACGCGGACCTGATCACGCGGAAGGCCACCATCGCGATCTGCGACACCGTGGCATGCGGGCATCCGGCCACTCGCGCGTTCGACATGCCCGACAGGTCCTCGCCACGGTACGACCCCAGGAGGTCCTTCGACGACCTGCGACTCCAGGTCGCCGTCAGGTCGGACGGCAGACCGGTGATCGTCCACAACGGCGGTGGCACCGGGGACACGACCATCATGCTCTGCCGCGATCCGTCCTGTTCCGGGACCCCGCGGACGGTGTCGGCCTCCGAGCTGGTCACGCTGAGCGCCCCCGGCCTGGCCCTGGATCCGGTTGGCCGTCCCGTTCTGGCCGGATACGACGCGGCCGACCCACCGGTAGCCGTCCTGTTCTGCCGCGACGACGACTGCGTGGGGAGAGACGTTACCCACCTGATCCCCACGTCCCACGTGGGCGAGGCGGACGTCGCCATCGGTCCCGACAGACGCCCGCGCATCGTCTGGTACGGCACGCTCGATGGCAGGAGAGCTCCCACCTATCACTTCCTCACCTGCGCCGACGCCTGGTGCGGCCTGCGGCCGTCGCCGTCCTGACGAGCAGCCGTCGCCGATGGGGCGGCGGGCGGCTACGCCTTCTTCGCCGTGCCGATGATGAGCGGCTGGTGCTTCGCTGTCCTTCGAGGAGGCGTCCGGGCATCCCGCTGCGGTGGCCGGGTTCGCCGGTGCGGGCGGCACGGGGGCCTGGGCGGAGCCCGGCGGGGGCGGGGGTGGACGCCGCGTGAGGGGTTGATACCGTTGCGTCCGACGCGCACCGCGCAGCGAAGTCCGGTGAGAACCCGGCGCTGTCCCGCAACTGTGGTTCCCCGCCCCCGGGGACGAGCCAGGTCGCCTGCGCCGTGCGCCGACGCCATCGACCCTCGTGGAAAAGGGTGATCCGTCGCTTCCAGCGGGTCCCTCGATTCCCGGCATTCCCCCTGATGGAGGACCTCGTGAGGCCCGTACGCACGGCCGTCGCGGGTGTGGTGCTGGGCGTGCTCGCTCTGGCCGGCTGCGGCCAGACCGACGGCGCCGCCACGTCCGCGACCCCCACCCCCGCCGCCTCGGACAGCGCCGGACAGGGCGCCTTCCCCGCCACGATCCAGGCGGGCAACGGCGCGGTGACCATCGCCAAAAGGCCCGAGCACATCGTGTCGCTGTCCCCGACGGCCACCGAGATCCTTTTCGCGATCGGCGCGGGCGCGCAGGTGGCGGCGGTGGACGACCAGTCGAACTACCCGCCCGAGGCGCCCAAGACGTCGCTGTCGGGGTTCAAGCCCAACGTCGAGGCGATCGTCGCCGCCAAGCCCGACCTCGTGGTGCTCGCCAACGACCTGGAGGGCGTGGTCGCCGGGCTCGGCAAGGTCGGCGTGCCGGTGCTGCTCGAACCCGCCGCCACCAAGCTGGACGACACCTACGACCAGATCAGGGACCTCGGCGCGGCCACCGGCAACGCGGCCAAGGCCGACGAGGTGGCGAGCGGCGTCAAGCAGAAGATCGACACCCTCGCGGCGGCGGCGCCGAAGGGCAAGGAGCTGACGTACTACCACGAGCTGGACACCACGCCCTACGCGGCGACGTCGAGCACGTTCATCGGGCAGGTCTACAGCCTCTTCGGGCTGAAGAACATCGCCGACGAGGCGCCCGACGCGGCGGGCGGCTATCCCAAGCTGTCGGCAGAGTTCATCGCCAAGGCCGACCCCGACCTGATCTTCCTCGGCGACACCAGGTGCTGCGGCCAGAACGCCGCCGCGCTGGCCAAGCGGCCGGGCTGGTCCGGCCTGTCCGCCGTGAAGAAGGACCGCGTGGTGGAGCTGGACGACGACGTCGCCTCCCGCTGGGGGCCCCGGGTCGCCGACCTCGCCCAGGCCGTCAGCGACGCCGTGCAGAAGGCGGCGAGCTGAGCCGGTGGTGACGCGGACGCCCCTGGTGGTGCGGTGAGCGGTGACGCGGTGCGGCCGGTGGTGGCGTGGTGACGCCGGCGCGGCCGCGCGGCCGGGCGCTGTTGGTCGCGTCCGCCGTGCTGGTGGCCAGTCTCGCCCTCGGCCTGATGGCGGGCGCGGCGGGCATCTCGCCCCGCGCCATCGCGCTGGCACTGCTCGACCGGCTGCCGCTGGTGTCCGTGCACTCGGGCCTCGCACCGGTCGAGGAGGGGCTGCTGTTCCAGCTCCGGGTGCCGCGGGTGCTGCTCGCCGCCGTCGTGGGCGGGCTGCTCGCCACGGCCGGGGCCGGCTACCAGGGCGTGTTCCGCAACCCGCTGGCCGATCCCTACCTGCTCGGGGCGGCGGCCGGGGCCGGCCTCACGGTGACGCTCGTCGTGGTCTTCCTGGGCGGAGACGCCGGGGTGACCGCGGTGCCGATCGCCGCCTTCGCCGGGGCCGTCGGCGGGGTGTTCCTCGCGTACGCGCTGGGCCACACGGCGGGCCGGGGCGGCGGCACCGCGACGCTCGTGCTCGCCGGGGTCGCGGTCACCTCGTTCCTCACCGCCATCCAGACCTTCGTGCAGCAGCTCAAGGTGGACGAACTGCAGCGGATCTACTCCTGGATCCTCGGCGACGTCGGCGGCGGCTGGGACCAGCTCCGCATGATCGCGCCGTACGCCGTCGTGTCGACCGTCGTCATGCTGCTGCACGGGCGGCTGCTCGACGTGCTGTCGGTGGGCGACGAGGAGGCGGTCAGCCTCGGCCTGCGCGCGGCGCGCGTGCGCTTCGTCGTGCTGCTGGCCGCCTCGCTGGCCACGGCGTCGGCGGTGGCGGTGAGCGGGCTGATCGCGTTCGTCGGGATCGTGGTGCCGCACGTGGTCCGGCGGCTCGCCGGCTGGTCCTACCGGATCGTGCTGCCGCTGTCGTTCCTCGGCGGCGCGGCGTTCCTCGTGCTGGCCGACACGATCGCGCGTACGGTGCTCGCGCCGGCCGAACTGCCGATCGGGGTGGTCACGGCGTTCGTCGGGGCGCCGTTCTTCGTCACCGTCCTGCGCGTGACCCGGCGGGTGGAGACGTGAGCGGGCACGCCGTGCCGGCCGTGGAGGCGCGCGGCGTAGGCGTCACGCTGGGCGGGCGGCGGGTGCTCACGGACGTCACGCTGTCGGCCGCGCCCGGCCAGTGGCTGGCGATCATCGGGCCGAACGGCGCGGGCAAGTCCACGCTGCTGCGGGCCGTCGCCGGGCTGGTGCCGAGGGAGGGCGAGGTGCTCGTCGAGGGGACGGCCGTGGACGACCTGCGCCCGCGCCGGCGGGCCCGGCTGATCGCCTACGCCCCGCAGAGCCCGGCGCTGCCGCCGGACATGACGGTCTACGACTACGCGTTGCTGGGCCGTACGCCGTACATCCCCTATCTCGGCAGCGAGAGCGCGCGGGACCGCGAGGTGACGCGGTCGGTGCTGGAACGGCTCGACCTGGACGGCTTCGCGTCCCGGCCGCTCGGGCACCTGTCCGGCGGCGAGCGGCAGCGGGTCGTGCTCGCCAGGGCGCTGGTGCAGCAGGCGCCGGTGCTGCTGCTGGACGAGCCGACCACGGCGCTCGACCTGGGCCACCAGCAGCAGGTGCTCGAACTCGTCGACCGGCTGCGCCTGGCCGACGACCTCACCGTCGTGACGACGCTGCACGACCTCAGCCTCGCCGCGCAGTACGCCGACGCGCTCGTGTTGCTCGCCGCCGGGCGCGCGGTCGCGGCCGGGCCGCCCGCGCGGGTGCTGGCCGGGCCGCTGCTGACCGAGCACTTCGGCGCCCGCGTGCGGGTGGAGTCAGGCCCCGAGGGGCGCCCGGTCGTCCACCTGGTCCGCCCGTCGATCTCCTCGATGGTGGAGGAGGCATGACGGGCGTCCCGCGGCCGTCCCTGACGCACCGGGTGGAGGACGGCCTGCGGCTGGGCGCGCTGCTGTGGCGGTTCGGGCCCGGCTGGCGGATGATCTCCTCGGCGATGCTCGGCGGCGGCATCGGCCACCGCGAGTGGGTGCTGAACGCGCAGGTGGCCGCCGGGTACTCGCGCATGGACCCGGTCGAGCACATGGACGCGCTCGGTCCCGGCGGTGCCGGAGTCGGCATGATGACGGCGGCGCTGGTGGAGCGGTACGCCGCGGCGGCCGACGGGGGAGCGGAGGCCGTCGCCACGGTCGGCCTGGGCGTGCCGACCTGGGCGGCCGCGCCCGAGGGCGTGCCCGACCCCGGTCTGCCGGCCGCCCCGGAGACCGGGCAGGAGTCCGGGCAGGAGCCTGGGCGGGAGGCCGCCGGCCCGGCCGCTTCCGGGACGGCGCGGGAGGCCGTCGGCGCGGGCGACGTCAGGGTGCGCGACGCCGGCGAGTGCGCGCCGCGCCCGGGGACGATCAACATCCTGGTGGTCGTGCCGGTCGCGTTCTCCGATCCGGCGCTGGTCAACGCCGTCATGACGGTCACCGAGGCGAAGACGCAGGCGCTGCTGGAGGCGGGATTCCCCTGCACCGGGACCGCGTCGGACGCCGTCTGCGTCGCCGTACGGGAGGACGGCCCGGCGGAGGCGTTCGGCGGCCCGCGCTCCGTCTGGGGCGCGCGGATCGCCCGCGCGGTCCACCGTGCCGTCCTCGACGGTGCGCGGGACTGGCGAACCTGGCGGGCTAGGACGTGAACGTGATCGTGTTCACCATGTGGTCGATCATCGATCGGTCACACCGGCCGGCCGGGCAGAAGAACGTGACCAGGACGGTCGTGCCGGCGTCGCCCTGACGGACGACGTAGGCGAAGAAGTCGAGCCGACCGGCCTGCTGGGGGTCGCTGAGCACGCCCTCGATCCGGAACGCCGGCCTGGCTCCGACCGTCGTCGGTGTCGGCACGCCGTAGTAGGTGGTCGCGCCCGGGAGCGCGGGGCCCAGGCTCTCCTGCAGCTCCATGGGCGAGTCGGACGTGCTCAGGGTGTTGCTGACCTGGGCGAACACGCCCGTGGCCCGGTCCGGATGGCCCGTGATGATGGGGTTCACCTTCGACCAGTCGGTGTTGCCCGGCACCGCGAACAGCGCGTTGAACTCGTCGACGGCCGGGGAGGCGATCATCCACTGGTCGGCGTTGGTCTTGGCCTCGCCCCAGGCCGAGGGGTAGGACATGGTGAACGGCGCCGCCGTGCTGCCCGGGTAGGTGTTCCACGTCGCGGCGGTGTCCCCTCCCCTGGTGAGCAGCAGCGCGGCGGCGACGGCGATGGACACCAGGACCGCCAGGCCGCCGATCAGCGGACCGAGCGGCAGCCCCCGCCGGTGGTCCCGCGAGGCCGCCGACGCGACCGTCGCCTGCGAGTGCGGCGACGCGGGAGGGTACGACCCGTGCCCCTGCACCGGGCCCGAGGACGGGTGGCTCACGGGCGGGCGGGACGCCGCGGGCACCGAGCCGGAGGGATGAGAGACGGGCGGCCTGGTGCCGGGAGGGAACGAGGAGGGCGTGACCGGCGGGTAGGAGCCCTGCGGACGGGACCCGGCGGATCCCGCGGAGATCGGGGGATCCGGGGGATACGACCCCGGGGGATAGGACGGGGAGACCGGCGCCGGGTCGCCCGCGCCGCCGCTGATCGCGTCGCGCAGCGCGGACACGAACGCCTGGCATGTCTCGAACCGCTCGCCCGGCGACTTGGCCAGCGCCCGCGTGATCACGGCGTTCACCGCGTGCGGCAGATCCGGCCGGTACGGCGTGAGCGGCGGCGGGTCGTGGGACACGTGGGCGTAGAGCAACGCGAGTTCGGTGTCCCGCTGGAACGGCGGCTGCCCGGCGAGCGCCTCGTACACGACGCAGGCGAACGCGTACAGGTCGCTCCGGCCGTCGACCGGCAGGCCCCGGATCTGCTCGGGGGCGACGTAGCGCGGGGTGCCCATGAAGTGACCGTGGCTGGTCAGCCCGGCCTCGGCCGCGGAGCTCTTGGTCAGCCCGAAGTCGGTCAGGTAGACGTGGTCGGACCGCGTGACCAGGATGTTGGCCGGTTTCACGTCGCGGTGCACCAGGCCGTGGGCGTGCGCGGCGTCGAGCGCGGAGGCGATCTGCGCGAACAGCGGGTTGGCCCGCCCGACCGGCAGCGCGCCCTCCGACTGCACGAGCTTGCGCATGTCGTTGCCCTCGACGTAGCGCATGGCGATGAACAGCAGGTCGTCGCGCTCGCCGGCCTCGTAGACCGGGATGATGTTGGGGTGGTCGATGCTCGCCACCATCCGGGACTCGCGCACGAACCGGTCGCGGAAGCGGTCGTCGTGCGCGAGCTGGGGCGCGAGCACCTTCAGCGCCACGGCTCGCCCGAGCCGCTGGTCGCGGGCCCGGTAGACCGTCGCCATGCCGCCCCGCCCGACGACCGCCTCGACCGTGTAGTCGCCGAGCCGCCGCCCGACAAGCGGCGGCATCACGGGCCCCTCGGTCATGCGGTCTCCCCCTTGAACGTTCTGTTGATCACGAATCGGCCGGGTTCCCGCAGAAGCCGCAGAAGCGGTGTCCCTGGCCCAGCCGCATGCCGCACTGTGTGCAGAACTTCAGCTGTGCCTGTCCGCGCGGCGGCGACGGGTTCGGCGGGTACGAATGCCCACGCGGCGGCGAGGGGTCGGCCGGATGCGCGTGCCCGTGCGGCGGCGACAGGTCCGCGGGGTGCGCCTGCCCGCCGGGCGGGGACGGATCCGCGGGCACAGGAGTCACCGGAGCCGGTCCCATGACCTCGGGAGAGCGGGCGGCCTCGGCCCCGAACACCCTCGTCACGGCGTACGGCGGCCAGGAGTTCTCCCCAGGCGGGTAGGACCCGGCCTCGCCCGCGAAGTCCCCCTGCGCGGCGTAACCGTGCCCATCGATCCCCGGGTCCGGCTGGCCGCCGGTGCCGGGCCGGGCGGCGCTCCTGCGGCGCAGCAGCACGACCCCCACGGCCAGCAGGGCGAGGACCACGACGCCGCCGGCCGCCCACACGTACGGCGGCACCGACGACTTCGGCTGCTTGGGAGCGGCCGGGCGCGCCGCCGGTTTGGCGCCGGCGTCCTCCGCCGTGCCCGCCTTGGACTGGGCGACCCGCAGATGGTCGGCCGCGACCGCGTGGTCGGGCCGCAGGTTGAGCACCTGCTGCAGCGCCGGTATCGCGCCGCTGTAGAGCTTGTTGTGGTAGGAGGCGAGCGCGTTCTCGTACACGACGTCGACCGGGCCGCGGCGGGGGGTGACCCCGGCGGCGACCAGCGCGCTGCGGATGTCGTCGGCGGGGGTGATGGTCACCGGCTCGCCGCCGCCCCCGGAGACGAACCCGACCACCTCGCTCTTGCCGTCGTCGATGAGGGCCGCGCCGGGCGCGCCGTCGTCCAGCAGCTTGGCGACCTTGTCGCGCTCCTTGAAGGTCCGGCCGCCCGGCGGGTCGAGGTGCGCGGTGTCGAGCTTGGGCGGCAGCTTCGCCGACGGCCTGCCGGTGAGCGTCATCACGTCGAGCGACTCGACCGCGCCGCCGATCGCCGTGCCCAGCGGGACCGTGGGCAGCGACTGCTTCTCGCCGCCCTTGGTGACCTTCAGCACGGCCGGGGCCGCGGGGGACGCCCCGGTGGTCAGGATCTGCGCGGGCAGGCCCCCGGGCGGCGGCGGGTCGAGGTTGGGGTAGACGCTGACGTTCGTCGTGACGTCGGCGATGCATGTCGAGTCGGTCTGCTGCGGCGGGTAGCACGCCTGGAGCCGCCGGTCGAGGTCGGCGTCGTCCAGCGAGTGCCGCTTGAAGTCGGCCGGGATCTTCACCTTGAAGTATTCGGCGAACACCCGGTTGGCGGCGTACACCCGGGGGTCGTCCGCGGTCTGCACGACCTGGGTCGCGGTGACGACCACGCCGTCGGGCGTGACCGTGAAGCCGCTGCCCTTCGCCAGGTCGACGTCGTAGTCCCGGGCAAGCTGCTTGATCACGCCGCGGTCGTCGAGCAGCGTGATGCGGACGTGCGAGGAGGACTCCACGCGTACGGCGCCGGGGGTGACCCGGTCGGTGGAACCGCTGGGGTGCGGGTGGAGCATGGGTGCCGCGAGCGCCGAGAGCGCGCCCAGCCCCGCGATAAGGGAGTGCAGGCGGGGCATCTGCTTCTCCTAGGCCTGTTCGGAACGCTTCAAGCGTCTCAGCGCGGACAGTGCTCGACAAGGTGAGTATCGTGACCGACACCCACTTGATACAGGGCGATGATCGTCCCGTCGCTTGACGTTGACTTGCAGGCCGATTGCGGGACGTCTGTTGCCTGATGCGCGCTATGCCGGGCAGGGATTACTCTGCGCGCATGCGCTTGTCCCCCCTCCGCTCCGTCCCCCGCGTCGACCTCCTGATCGGCTTCGCGATCATCGCGCTGGGCACCCTTGAGGCGTTCACCGTGGGTCCGGCGTACGGCGAGCCGCGGCCCGAGCTGTGGTGGGTCGGGCAGGCGCTGGTCACCGGCGTCCTGGTCTGGTATCGCCGCAGGGCTCCCGTGGCGGTTTTCATCCTCATGATCCTCGCCCAGTACGTCTGGCACCGGCAGGGCCACCCGGGCTGCCCCGTCTGGCAGCTCGCCGCGCTGCTCATCGTCTTCCACACGATCGGCGCCCATCTGCCGGTCAAGCACGGCGGATCCTGGGCGCTCGCGGGCATCCTGATCTTCGACTCGGGTGCCGTCGACCACCGGTTCCTGCCGTTCGACGAGGTCATCTACCTCACCGTCATGTTCGGCTCGGCGTACGCCACGGGGCTGGCCCTGCGCGGCTACCTCCTGCGCGCGCACCGGATGAGCGAGCGGGCGGCGCGGCTGGAGGTGGAGCGGGAACGCCGGGCCGCCGAGGCCGTCGCCGCCGAGCGCAACCGGATCGCCAGGGAGCTGCACGACGTGGTGGCCCATAGCGTGAGCATGATGGTCATGCAGGCCGGTGTGCTGCGCCGCCGGATGGGCGCGGCGCAGGAGGACGGCCCGTCCTCGGAGGCCGAGATGCTCAGCGGCATCGAGCAGGCGGGCCGGGAGGCGGTCGAGGAGCTGCGGATCATGCTCGGCGCGCTGCGGATGCCGCAGGACGAGGCGCTGCCGCAGCCGGGGCTCGACATGGTTCCCAACCTCATCTCGACGGTGGGATCCTCGGGGCTCCGCGTGACGCTGGAGACGGAGGGCGAGCCCGTACGGCTCGCGCCCGGTCTCGACCTGTCGGCCTACCGGATCGTGCAGGAGGCCCTCACCAACGCGGTCAAGTACGCCGGGGACGCCGACGCGCGCATCCGGATCGCCTACCTCCCCGACCGGCTGGAGCTCGAGATCACCGATAATGGCGGGGGCGCCGGACCGGCGCTGTCCACCGGCAACGGGCTCATCGGCATGCGGGAGCGGGCCGAGCTGTTCGGCGGCTCCCTCGACGCCGGGCCGCTGCCGCAGGGCGGCTACCGCGTCCGCGCGACGCTGCCGATCTCCCAGGGAGTGCCGATGAGCGAGGCCACGAATTGACCATCCGCATCGTCCTCGCCGACGACCAGGCGATGATCCGGGCCGGCCTGCGCATGGTGGTCGAGAGCGAGCCGGGGATGGAGATCGTGGGCGAGGCCGCCGACGGCGCCGAGGCGGTCGCCCTGGCCCGCCGGGTGCAGCCCGACGTCGTGCTCATGGACATCTCGATGCCGCGTATGGACGGGCTCACCGCGGCCAGGCAGCTGCTCGACGCGCCCCGGCCGCCCAAGGTCATCATGCTGACGACGTTCGACACCGACGAGAACCTGTACGCCGCGCTGCGCGCGGGCACCAGCGGCTTCCTGCTGAAGGTGTCGCCGCCCGAGCAGCTCGTGGAGGCCATCAGGGTCGTCGCCGCGGGTGACGGCCTGCTCGACCCCGCCGTCACCACGAGGGTGATCGCCTCCTTCGCGGGCCGGCACGAGCCGGTCCGGCCGCCCCAGCTCGCCGAGCTCACTCCTCGCGAGCTGGAGGTGCTGCGGATGCTCGCCCGGGGCCTCACCAACGCCGAGATCGCCAAGGAGCTCTTCGTCGGCGAGGCCACGGTCAAGACCCACGTCGCCCGCGTGCTCATGAAGCTGAACCTGCGCGACCGCGCTCAGGCGGTCGTGTTCGCGTACGAGTCGGGCGTGGTGACGCCGGGGTCGGCGCTCGGGTAGTACGACGCCCATTCGGCGTTCGTCATGCGCAGCACCTTGAGTCCGAGGTAGCCCAGGGCGATGACGGGGGCGCCCCAGAACGGGATCATCACCGGGCTGTACGGCACCGCGAGCGAGCCCAGGTAGCCCAGGGCCACGACGGCCGGCACCCACCAGTGGACGAAGCCGGTGCGCCAGACGGCCAGCAGGAGCAGCGGCAGCCCGACCATGCCGAGGTAGAGCCACGGCATCACGAAGCCGAAGATCGTGCCGGGCAGGTTGAACACCTCGTCGAACATCTTCTGGCCCTGCTCGACCGGGTAGTGCTGCCCGAACCACCACTCCACGGGGTCCATCATGAGCAGCGCCGACTGGCTGATGTAGCCGACGATGGTCATGCCGCCGGCGATGTGCCCGAGGACGACGGACCTCTTGCGCACCAGGTGCAGCAGGCCGAAGGCCGCGATCGGGACGAGCAGCCAGCTCCAGTGGTAGAGCGCCGATTCCAGCTGGGCCAGGGCCGGGTTGTCGCCGTAGCTGAGGATCTCGCGGTCGTCGCCCCAGGTGCCGGGGTCGACGAGGAGCGCGACGAACTGCAGCAGCGGCGCGACGAAAAGCAGGACTCCGGTGACGGTGCGCCGGAAGGCCACCGAGTCGGACAGTTTGAACATCGATCTTCCCCTTCGGGTCTGTCTCCCTACGGCCGGTGACGGTAGGTGAGCGACCCCCGGGGACTCGTCCGCCGCTCGGGTGATGCCTCCTCATCCGCTAGAGCGACTTATCGCTACAAGGCTAGGTATGTGTATATTTTCCGGAAGACGGCTCACACTACGGGAGATTTTTCATGAAGGCTTTCCCGGCGGTCATGTTCGACGAGGCGCACAGCGAGGCATGGACGATCCGGCGAGAGGTCGCCGAGGCCATGAACCCCGCCCACCCCGACGACAACAGCTATGCCGAGGCCGCCGGGGCGCTGCGGCGGCTCGGCCACACGGTGCGCGCGCACACCGAGGGCCCGATCACGCGGGACGTGCTGGACGGGTGTGACGTCTTCGTGGTCGCGCACCCCTCGGCCGAGCGCTGGGAGCGCACCACCGGGGTCGGCAGCCCCGTCTTCTCCGCCGAGGAGATCGACGCGCTCGAGGCGTACGTCGCGGGCGGCGGCGGGCTCATCGTGCTGGCCGAGCACGAGCAGGAGAAGTACGGCAGCAACCTGGGCGAGCTGCTCACCCGGTTCGGGGTGACGGTCGAGCACGCGACCGTGCAGGACCCTGCCAACTGCCACAACACCGTTGCCACCTGGATCCTCGGCGTTCCCTCCGCGCAGGCCGTGACCGAGCGGGGCGGCGTGGCCCAGGATTTGCTGGCAGAGGTGCGCCGGGCCTGCTTCTACCGCGCCGGGACGCTCGGCGTGCCGGCCGGGGAGAGCGTCCTGTTCACGACCTCCGGGTCCGCCGACCCCGCGAACGCCCCGCTCGTCGCCGCCGTGCGGCACGGCCGCGGCCGGGTGGTCGTCCTGGCCGACTCCGACCTGTTCGGCGACGACTCGATCCACGACTACGACCACGAGAAGCTGTGGGGCAACCTGGTGACCTGGGCCGCCCGCGTGCCCGAGGCGTCCGGCGCCGCCCGCGTCTCCCGCCCCGAGGTGGCGGAGGAGTTCGCCAGGCTGAAGGCCGCCGTGGAGCGGCTGCGCCCGCTCCAGGCCAAGGACGGCTCGGTCACCGGCGACCACGACGAGGCCGTGGCGTGCATCAGCGAGATCGTCGACGGCATCGGACGGCTCGCGCCGCACTTCCCGCACGACGCCGAGTATCTCGACGCGGTGATGAAGGACTTCCGGGCGTGGGTGTCGGCCGGCCTCGGCGTGCCGGACTTCCTCGACTCGCTGAACGTCTTCCACCCCGACGCCCAGCGGATCGACGGGCTGGAGCACCTGGTCGTCTTCCCGATGTACACCCAGAACGGCAATCCCAACCGCAACGTCGAGGCGGTGTGGATCCGGGTCGTGTGGCCCGAGTGGCTGGCCGAGCTGGAGCGGGGCGGCTACGACAACCCGATGTTCGTGCCGATCACGTTCGTCGACTTCACCTCCGGCTACGACACCAACTCGGCCGTGCTGTTCCCCGAGACCGTGGTCGTGCGCCAGACCCCGCCGCGCTTCACCTGGGGCGGCATCTTCTGCGACCGCGAGGCGGCCCGGTTCCGCCGGGTCAGCGAGGCCGCCGCGGCCACGCTGAAGCTGGAGCTGCCGCCGGACGCCGCCCGGCTGCTGGCGTCCCAGGACCTCGCCCAGGACACGTTCGTGCTGTGGGACCTCGTCCACGACCGCACGCACAGCCACGGCGACCTGCCGTTCGACCCGTTCATGATCAAGCAGCGCATGCCGTACTGGCTCTACAGCCTGGAGGAGCTGCGCTGCGACCTCACGGCGTACGGCGAGGCCGTGAAGCTGGAGGCCGCGGGCGTGCCGCACGCGCGGTACGTGCAGTACGCCATCCTGTTCGACCGGCTGTTCCGCTTCCCCATCACCGGCGAGCGGGTGCGCAACTACGACGGGCTCGGCGGCCAGCTGCTGTTCGCCTACCTGCACCGGCAGGGCATCGTGCGGTGGACCGACAACCGGCTCACGATCGACTGGTCGCGGGTCGCCGACGGCGTCGCCGACCTGCGCGGCGAGGTGGAGAAGCTCTACCGCGACGGCATCGACCGGTCCAAGCGCGCGCACTGGCTCGCCGCGCACGAGCTGGTCGCGACCTACGTCGAGCCCGACCCGGCATCCGCGTGGAAGCAGGGCGTGCAGGCGCTGCCCACCGAGCAGAAGGCCATGGTCGACGCCGTGCTGCCCGACGAGTTCCCCCTGAGCATGTTCTACGAGGCCCTGCGCCGTAAGCTCACCGACGTGGTGGAGTCGACCCGGGGCATCCGGGCGTGAACGGGGCCGGGGAGGAACGTGCGATGAGCAGGGTGATCGTGGTCATGGGGGCGGGCGGCCCGGCCGGCCGCGCCGTCGCCGGGAAGTTCGCCGAGCTCGGGGACACGGTCGTCGGTGTGGACAAGTCCGGCGCCGAGGGCTGTCTGGCCGTCGACCTGCTCGACCGGGACGCCGTACGCGGTCTGGCCGAGCGGGTGCGGGCCGAGCACGGCCGGGTGGACGGCGTCGTCCACCTGGTCGGCGGCTGGCGCGGGTCGAAGACCTTCGCCGACACCTCGCTCGACGACTGGGACCTGCTGCACGACCTGCTGATCAGGACCCTGCAGAACGTGTCGCTGGAGTTCGAGCCGCTGCTGCGGGCGAGCGGGAACGGCCGTTTCGTGATCGTGTCGGCCCGGGCCGCCCAGAAGCCGACGCAGGGCGGCGCGGCGTACGCCGCCGCGAAGGCCGCCGCCGAGGCGTGGACGCTGTCGCTGGCCGACGCGCTGAAGGACACCTCAGCCGCCGCGGTGGTCCTGGTGGTCAACGCGTTGGTGCACGATGAGATGAGGGCCGCGAACCCGGACAAGCCGTATCGGACCTTCACCGATGTGAAGGATCTGGCCGCGGCGGTCGCGGGCCTGTGGGACGAGGAGCCGGCCGCGGTCAACGGCCGCAGGATCGACCTCACGCCCTGATCTACGCTGCTGATCCGGACCCGCGGCCCGGCCTGGACGGGCCGGCCGCGGGCCCGAAACCGCGATGGGGAGACATCTCGTGACAACCGATGCCGTACGCCGGCACGACCCGGCGAGCCGGACGTTCGCCAGTGACAACTACGCGGGGGTGCACCCCGAGGTCCTGGAGGCGATCGCCCTCGCCAACGGGGGACACCAGATCTCCTACGGCGACGACGTCTACACCGAGGCGGTCCGGGGCGTCTTCCGCAGGCACTTCGGCGAGCAGGCCGAGGTGTTCCCCGTGTTCAACGGCACGGCGGCCAACGTCGTGTCGCTGCGCTCGATGTGCGCTCACTGGGAGGCCGTGGTCTGCCCTGAGACCGCGCACATCAACACCGACGAGGGCGGCGCGCCCGAGGTCACCGGCGGGCTGAAGCTGCTGACCGTGCCGACCCCGGACGGCAAGCTCACGCCCGGCCTGATCGACCGGCAGGCGTGGGGGTTCGGCGACGTGCACCGGGCGCAGCCCCGGGTCGTGTCGATCTCCAACGCGACCGAGCTGGGCACGCTCTACACCCCGGCGGAGATCAAGGCGATCTGCGACCACGCCCACGAGCTGGGGATGTTCGTCCACCTCGACGGTTCGCGGATCACCAACGCCGCCGCCGCCCTGGACGTGCCGCTGCGCGCCCTGACCACGGACGCGGGGGTCGACGTGCTGTCCTTCGGCGGCACCAAGATCGGTCTGTTGCTGGGCGAGACCGTCGTCGTGCTGAACCCGGAGGCGTCGCGCGGCCTGCCGTACCTGCGCAAGACGAGCATGCAGCTCGCCTCGAAGATGCGCTTCGTGTCGGTGCAGTTCGAGGCCCTGCTCGGGGGCGACCTGTGGCTGCGCAACGCCCGTCAGGCCAACGCGATGGCCCGGCGGCTCGCGGACGCCGTACGTGACCTGCCCGGCGTGAGCGTGCCGCGCCCGGTCGAGGCCAACGCGGTCTTCGCGATCCTGCCGGCCGACGTGGCCGACCGGCTGCGCAAGCGGTTCCGGTTCTACAACTGGAACGAGCAGATCGGCGGGGGCATGGTCGAGGTGCGGTGGATGTGCGCCTTCGACACCACCGAGGCCGACGTGGACGCGTTCGCCGCGGCGCTTGCCGAGGAGCTGCGCGCCTAGCCGTGACCCGCGGCCGTCGTCCCATCGTCAGTCCGGACAGCTCACGGTGATCGACGGCGGCCGCACCCTGTGGCGTCCCGGCCGAGGACGTCTGCGTCTCCTCGGGATCAGGGACCCGGACTGCTGGCCGACGAGAGGTCCGGCTGGGCGGCAGCCTCCCGGCCGGGCCATGCGATGTCGTCGACCGCCAGAAACGGCTCGCCCGCCACGTTCGCCGGGGTCACTCCGATGAACTCCATGACGTCTCGATGCAGATGGGACTGGTCGGCGTAGCCGGCCTCCACCGCGACTCGGGCCGCGCTGCCGCCCGCGACCAGGCGGTGGGCGGCGTGGTCGAAGCGGACCAGCTTCGCAGCGCGCTTGGGCGGCAGGCCGATCTGCGAGTGGAACCGGGACCACAGGCGCTTACGGCTCCATCCGAGCTCGGCAGCCAGCCGGTCGACCCGGACCAGGCCGCGGCCTCTCACGATCCGGCGCCAGGCCCAGGCCACCTCCGGGTCCACCGGCGGCCCCGCCTCATACCGGCGGGCGAGCAGCGCGCCGGTCAACGCGAAGCGATCCTCCCAGGAGGAGACGCCGGCCAGCCGCTCACGAGCCTGTGACGCCTCCCGGCCCCACAGGTCGTCGAGGGCCACCACGGTGCCGTCGAGGTCGGCGGGGGAGACGCCCAGAATCGCGCGCGCGACGACCGGGGACAGCCGCACCTGCACGCACTCGACGTTCTCCCCCCGTGCCCAGGCCGCGCCTCCGGAGCCGAGTCCGGGCCCCGCGACGAGACTTCCGCGCTCCTGCCGCCCGGCGGCGTAGTCCACGACGGGCGAACCGGCGCCGAACTCCAGCAGCAGCGTCACGGCCGGGTGCGGGACCATCCGGAGCGCGTCCAGGTCACCGACGCGGAACCCGGCCATGGTGACACCGGCCACCCGGACGGGCCCCCGCGGGGAGGCGACGTCCCACACCGCCTCACCGTGCACGAAAGTCGACACGGCCGCCAGGCTATGCGAGCAGCGAGGGGAACGACCGAAGGGAACATTCGTCCAAGACACCGGCGCGCACCGGCGGCGACAGTGGGCGCATGACTGTTTCCGACGGCAATCGGCATGCGGCGGAAGCCGAGGCCACCGAGAGTTCGACGCTGTCCCTGGACGACGGCGACATCCACGTGTGCCAGGACGGCCCCCGCGACGCCCCGGCACTCCTGCTGATCCACGGGTCCGCCTCCTCGACCCGCTCGTGGGACTCTCTGGTTCCGCTGCTGACCGGATCGCATCGCGTCATCCGGATCGACCTGCTCGGGCACGGGCGGTCGGCCAAACCGGCCGGCCCGAGCTACGCGACCCCGGACCAGGGACGCCGGGTCGGTCTGGCACTGGACCGGCTCGGCGTCGAGCGCGTGATCGTGGTCGGTCATTCCAGCGGCGGCGCGGTCGCCACCGCTCTCGCCGAGCAACGACCCGACCTGGTGATCGCGCTCGCGCTCATCAACACCGGACCCGGCATGGACGCCTTCATCGCACCCGAGTCCGCCGCGATCGCACCGTCGCAGTGGCCGCCGACCGACGAGCAGATCCGCCGGTTCGCGAGCACCGGTTTCAGCCGCGCGGGCTATCAGATCCCGCAGGAGCTTCTCGACGAGGTGCGCATGATGACCTACCACACGCTCACCACGACGATGGGGGCCACCCGCGCCTACCTGGAGCAACAGGCGCTCCCGGAGCGGCTGACGGCCCTCGGCAAGCCGCTGTTGGTGATCTTCGGCGAGGACGACCGCAGATGGCGATCCTCATCCGCCGCCGACTACCGGACGGTTCCGGGCGCGAAGGTCGAGTTGCTGCCCGGTCTCGGGCACTCGCCCATACTCGAGGACCCGGAGAGGACCGCCGGCCCCCTGCTGGCCTTCACCGCGATCCACGCCGCGAGGGGCTGAAGGCCCAGCCGCCGTCACCCGCAGCCGACGACGGACCGGCCGGAGAGGGTCACGGAGAGGGTCACGGTGCGGGGAGCGCCTGGGCTCCCCGCTTGGCCAGCAGCTCCTTCATCGTGCGGATCTCGGCGTTCTGGCCGTCCACGATGTGCTGGGCCAGGGCGCGCACCTCGTCGCGGTCCGACAGCCTGAGCAGGCCCTCGGCCATCTCCACGCCGCCCTGGTGATGGCGGATCATGAGCTGGAGGAAGAGGATCTCGGCGTCCCTGCCGGTGGCCTGGCGGAGCCGGTTCATCTCCTCCTCCGAGGCCATGCCGCGCATCCTTCCGTCGGGCAGCAGGGCGGCCGTGGACCCTCCGCCGTGCCCGTGCCCGGACATCCAGGCCATCGCCGGACGGCTCGAGCTCTGGTCGAGGCCCCACTGCTGCAGCCAGCCCATGAAAATTCCACGCTGGGTGCTCTGCGTCGTGATGATGTCGTACGCCAGGCTGCGCAGCGCCTGGTCGGAGGTCTTGTCCCTGAGGATGAAGGACATCTCCACCGCCTGCGCGTGGTGGACCCCCATGTCCCTGGCGAAGCCGGCCTCCGGGGAGGTGTCCCCGGGCGTCCCCTGCCTGGTGAAGAACAGTACGAGCGCCGCCGCCGCGAGGAGGACGACGACCAGCCCGAGGGCGGGGAGGCGGCGCCGGGCCGGGGGAGCGGTCTCGACCGCGTTGTCCCCTGCGGCGTCGATGTCAGTGCTCACCGCCCACAGGCTACTCGCCACGGCCGTCGCTCTGCCCGAAGCAATACCTTTAGCCACTATTCTCCATACGCAGCGGGGGTGTCAGTGATCAGCGGTTGGAGGAGCGATGACCAAGGAGAAGTCGCAGGCGAGGCGTGAGCACCTCGCCCGCATGCGCGCCGAGCAGAAGCGCAAGGAGCGGCGCGCCGCGCTTCTCATGTGGGGGATAGGCGGCCTCGTGATCGTCGTCCTGGTCGCCCTCGTCGCCGTCTACGTGGTCAACGACCGCTCGGCCAAGTCGCTCAGCGCCGTCAAGACCTTCAACTACAAGGGCTCCGACCACTCCTGGACGAAGGTGTCCTACAAGGAGACCCCGCCCGTCGGTGGCCAGCACAACTTCTACTGGCAGAACTGCGGCATCTACGACAAGCCCATCCACAACGAGCACGGCGTCCACTCGCTGGAGCACGGCGCGGTGTGGATCACCTACCAGCCCGACCTGCCCAAGGCCGAGGTGGACAAGCTCAAGAGCATCGCTTCCGCCGACTACATGCTGCTGAGCCCCTACCCGAACCTGCCGTCCAAGATCGTTGCCAGCGCCTGGAACCACCAGATCGCGCTGGACTCCGCGGACGACCCCCGCCTGCCGGAGTTCGTCAAGAAGTACAAGCAGAACCCGACGAACACCCCCGAGTACGGCGCCTCCTGCTCGGGCGGCATCGGCACCACCGACGAGAAGCCGCTCCCGCCGCCGCAGGCGGAGACCACGCAGGAGCCGATGCCGAGCGCGGCCCCGTCCTCCTGATCCGGACGTCCCCTGGCCGGGTTCAGGGAACCAGCACGCGGTCCACGGGCACGGCCTCCAGCCCGTGGGCCTCGGCCACCGGGCGGCTCGTGAGGTGGCCCTGGTGGGTGCTCAGACCGAGGGCGAGCGCGGGGTCGGCGGTCAGCGCCTCGCGCCAGCCCAGGTCGGCGATCGCCAGCGCGTACGGCAGCGTGACGTTGGTCAGCGCGTACGTCGAGGTGTGCGGCACCGCCCCCGGCATGTTGGCCACGCAGTAGAACACCGAGCCGTGCACCCGGTAGACCGGGTCGGCGTGGGTGGTCGGCCGCGAGTCCTCGAAACAGCCGCCCTGGTCGATGGAGATGTCCACCAGCACCGACCCCGGCTTCATCCGCGAGACGAGGTCGTTGCTCACCAGGGTCGGCGCCTTGGCGCCCGGCACGAGCACCGCGCCGATCACCAGGTCCGCGTCCACCACCGCCCGCTCGACCTCGTACGCGTTGGACGCCACCGTCTGGCAGCCTCCCCGGAACACGAGGTCGGCGTGGCGTAACCGGTCGACGTCGCGGTCGAGCAGCAGCACCTGGGCCCGCAGACCCACGGCGACCGCGGCGGCGTTCATGCCCGACACCCCCGCGCCGATCACCGCCACCTTGGCCGGGTAGGTGCCGGGGACGCCGCTCATCAGCACTCCGCGCCCGCCGCCCTGGCGCATGAGATGGTAGGCGCCCACCTGCGGCGCCAGCCGTCCGGCGACCTCGGACATGGGCGCGAGCAGCGGCAGCGTGCGGTCGGGTTTCTGCACGGTCTCGTACGCGATGCCGGTCACGCCCGACTCCAGCATGGCCCGGGTGCAGGACTCCGAGGCGGCGAGGTGGAGATAGGTGAACAGCACCTGGCCCTTGCGCATCCGGTGGTACTCGTCCGGCACCGGTTCCTTGACCTTCAGGATCAGGTCACCCTCGGCCCACACCTCGTCCGCCGTGCCGAGGATGACGGCCCCCGCCGCGGCGAAGTCCTCGTCCGGGATCGCGGACCCCAGTCCCGCGCCCTTCTCGACGAGGACCCGATGGCCTTTGCGTACGAACTCGTTGACCCCCGCGGGTGTGAGCGCGACCCGGTACTCGTGCGTCTTGATCTCTCGGGGAACTCCCACCTTCATGTTTTCACTGTCGGCTCCCAATGCCTGTGTGGACATCGGGCAACGGGCAACCATTTGGCGGATATTCATGACAAATTGTCAAGAGAAGAGCGTGTTGAGCGTTCCATGGTCGGCCGGTTACCCGCGGTTGGCAGACCTCGGTAGGCTCTGCGAGCGGTGTAAGGGATCGAGGTGGGAATGCACAACGCGCCCGTGCCGGGAGACGAGGAGCCCGGCCCGCGGCCCGGCGGCCTGACATCGGGAGCCGAGACGGCGCCCATGCCGAAGCCGGTCGGCTCCGAGGACCGCGGCGGCGTGCCCGCCGATGCGTCCGGCGGGTGGGGCGGCTGGTTCGGCGACATGTCCGGCGCGTCCGGCGCCACGGGAGAGACGGCTGTCCTGCCCGCCGCTGCCGGCGGTGCGGGTGACACGTACGCCGGGCCCATGAGCGGGCCCGGTGACCCCGGCGGACACGGTGACCCGTTGGGCGGGCCAACCGGCGTGCCCGAAGTGCCCGGCGTGCCCGGTGCGCGCGGAGGGCTCGCCGATCCGCTCGCGGATCCACTTGGTGGCCCGGGTGGTGCACTGGGTGAGCGCGGCGGGCTCGGCGGGTTCGACGACCCGCTCGGTGTGCGCGGTGAGCCGCCGGGCGGGCTTGCAGATCCGCTCGGTGATCCGCTCGGTGACACGCTCAGTGGCCCGGTCGGCGTGCCGGGTGAGCCTGCCGGACGTGGCGACTCCCTCGGCATGCCGGGCGGGTTCGGCGGACCGGATGACCCCCTTGGCATGCCGGGTGAACCTGGTGGACTGGGTGACCCTCTCGGCGTGCCCGGTGGGCCGGGTGATCCGCTCGGGGTTCCCGGCGAACTCGCCGGCGTGCCCGGTGTCGCCGACGCTCCCCTCCCGCCCGGTGAGCCGGTGGAGCCCGTCACGCCCGACGGCGCGCCCCCAGGTGGGGCCGCAGGGCCGGGTGACGCGCCGCCCGCCCCCGCCGGCCCTACGGAGCCGAGGGCGGCCAGGGGGACGACGATCGCCCTCGTCGTGGCCCTCGTGCTGGTGGTCGTCATGTCCGGGGTCCTCGGCGCTGTCGCCGTGGTGATGACCCGCAACCCGGACGCCCCGCCGCTCAAGCAGACGGCCGTACGCACTCTGCTGACGCCCGTGCACTTCGCCCCCGTCACCGGAGTGGGGCAGGCGCCCTGCAGTGGAACGGACGCGATCCCGGACGACAAGGGGACCTCCTGCTACCAGCTCGACCCGGGGGTCACGGTCACGACCGTGCAGAAGATCGAGGAGGTGCCGGAGAACGACGGCACCTACTCGATCAGGCTCGTGCTGTCCCCCTCCAGCCAGGAGCAGATCGCCGCGCTCACCCGCGAGACGGTCAAACAGCAGCTCGCGATGGTGGTGGGGGAGAAGGTGGTGGCCGCCCCGCGGGTGGCCCAGGAGATCACCCAGGACAGCCTCGGCGTCGCGGGCTTCGACAAGGCCCAGGCCGATGCGATCATGGCGCTGCTGACCGGATCCGCCCCGGCGGGCCAGCCGAACCCGGGCGCCTCGCCCGCCGCTACCGGCGCCGGCCAGCCCGGCGGAACGCAGCCGGGCGGCACTCAGACCGATGGCACGCAGCCGGGCGGGACAGTACAGGACGGCAGCCAGCCGGGAGGGTCGCAGACGGGCGGCACCCAGCAGGGCGGGACACAACCAGGCGGTGGCACCCAGCAGGGCGGGACACAACCAGGCGGCGCGGGACAACCGGGAGGCACGCAGTCCACCCCTGAGGGCTTCCAGTGAGCGCGCATCACGGCCCGGGCCGGCGCTCCCGGACCTGAACCGGCCGGCCGGCGGCCGGGGCGCGCTCGTCCCGGCCGTCCGGTCTGGGCCGTCAGGTCTCGATCGTCGCCATGTGGTTCCTCGCCGCCGGGCGCGCCACGTCCACCGTCATGACCGCCACCTCGGCCGTGGTGTGGGTGCCCGTGGCCGGCGGGGTGCTGTCCGGTGTGACACTGCCTGCCGGATGCCTGGCCGCCGCAGGGCGCGGCCTGGCCGCCCAGCGGTCCTCGCCTTGAGCGGACACCGCTGACGGCCTCGGGCGGGCCGTCGCGAGGGCGGCAGCGGCCGGTGCAAGCCGGGGTCAATCCGGGTGCAAGGAGATCCCTGTAGCGTACGGCGCGTGTCAGCACGATGGTTGCGAGGCGCGGCCGCCACGGCCGCGACCGCCGCGTTCCTGGTCCCCGCCTCCCCGCTCGCCGCCGCCCCGGCTCTCGCGCACACCGCGCATGCCCCAGTGCATGCCCCTGTGCAGGCTCCCGCCCGGGCATCCGCGCACGGCACGGCCGCACCGGCGGCCGTCGCCAAGAAGCTGTTCGGCGCCTGGCTGCGCGCGGACCGCCACGCGGCATCCCGGGTCGCCACCGCGGGCGCGGTCTCCACGCTCTTCTCCTACCCCTTCCGGGCCCCGGACGAGTTCGCGGGCTGCTCGGGCAACGCCTGCCGGTTCGTCCACACCAGCGTGCGTGTGCCGGGCGGGCTCGACGGGGTCCTTATGGTCGTGTCGGGCGCCAAGGTCACGAAGGTGTACGAGTCCCGCCACATCGCCAAGCCGTCCGCCGCGGCCAAGTACCTGTTCGACGCCTGGCGCGCGGGCGACCGCAACCGGGGCCTGGAGATCGCCACGACCACGGCGGTCAAGACGCTGTTCCGGACGAAGTACGACCCGAAGGGTGTGAAGTACTTCTTCCAGGGCTGCAGCTCCGAGCCCAAGGGCTACAGCTGCGCCTACTCCTACGAGGGCGGCGGCATGTTCATGCACGTGCGGGGCTCGAAGAGCCGCGGCTACGAGGTGACCTCCATCGGCTACATCGCCGACTGATCCGAGCCACCAACCCCGGCCGACCAACCTCAGCCGACTGACCCCAGCCGCGCCGAGTACGACGGCGGGGCTCAGCCGGCGACGGGCGAGAGCGCGATGTCCTCGGGCCGGATCGGGACACGGGAGAGATCCAGCCCGGTCGCGGCCCTGACCGCCGCGGCCACCGCCGGGGTCGACGACAGCGTGGGCGGCTCGCCCGCACCCCGCAGGCCGTACGGCGCGTGGGGGTCGGGGTTCTCCAGCACCGACAACCGCATCGGCGGCATGTCGAGGATGGTGGGGATCAGGTAGTCGGTGAACGAGGGGTTGAGCACCCGGCCGTCCCTGACCTGGATCTCCTCCATCAGCGCCAGGCCCAGGCCCTGCGCGGAGCCGCCGTGGATCTGCCCTTCCAGGGCCAGCGGATTGAGGATCTTCCCGACGTCCTGCACGGCGGCCAGTTCGACGACCTTGACCAGGCCGAGCTCGACGTCCACGTCGACCACGGCCCGGTGCACGCACAACGCGAGCTGCGTGTGGGAGTCGCCCCGGCCGGTGACGGGGTCCATGGGGAACGTGGGCCGGTGGCGATACTCCCGCGTCTCCTCGACCGGCCCGAACCGCTCAAGCACCTCCTCCAGCGACAGCTCCGGATGCGCCGCACGCAGCGCGTCGAGGCGCGCCCGCACCGCCTCGCAGGCCGTCTTGACCGCCCCGCCGGTGACGTACGACTGGCGGGAGGCCGAGGAGGACCCGGCAGAGCCGACCGCGGTGTCCGCCGGGGCGACCGTGACCCTGGCGATCCCGAGCTCCGTACGCGCGATCTGGGCCTGGACGGTGACGAGCCCCTGGCCCACCTCGGCGGCGGCGGTGTGCACGAGCACGTGCGGCTCGTCGCCGGCGAGCTCGACCCGCACGCGGGCGGTCGAGTAGTCGTCGAAGCCCTCGGAGAAGCAGATGTTCTTGATGCCGACGCCGTAGCCGACGCCGCGCCGCACGCCCTCGCCGTGCGTCGTCTGCGCGACGCCGCCCGGCAGGAGGCGCAGGTCGGGCTCATCCGCCGGTTCCGGCGGCAGCGGCATCGCGGCCAGCTCACTGAGCATGTCCGCGAGCGGCGCGGGGCTGTCGATCAGCTGCCCGGTGGCCAGGCGCGACCCCTGCGACACCGCGTTGCGGACGCGGATCTCGACCGGTGACAGCCCACAGGCCGCCGCGAGCCGGTCCATCTGCGACTCGTACGCGTAACACGCCTGGACCGCCCCGAACCCGCGCATCGCCCCGCAGGGCGGGTTGTTCGTGTAGACGCCGTACGCGTCGATCCAGACGTTGCCCACCTCGTACGGACCGACGCCGAGCGATGCGGCGTTGCCCACCACGGCGGGCGTGGACGAGCAGTAGGCACCGCCGTCGAGGAGGATCTCCGCCTTGACGTAGACGAGCCGCCCGTCGGCCGTCGCGCCGTGCTCGTAGCGCATCCGCGCCGGATGCCGGTGGACGTGGCCGAAGAACGACTCCTCCCTGCCGTACACCATCTTCACCGGGCGGCCCGTCCGCAGCGCCAGCATCGAGGCGTGGACCTGCATCGACAGGTCCTCCCTGGCGCCGAACGCGCCGCCGACCCCGGCGAGCGTCAGCCGCACCTTCTCCTTCGGCAGGCCCAGGCACGGCGCCACCTGGTCCTGGTCGACGTGCAGCCACTGGGTGGCGACGAACAGGTCCACCCCGCCGTCCTCGGCGGGCACGGCCAGGCCCGACTCCGGCCCGAGGAACGCCTGGTCCTGCATGCCGACCTCGTACTCGCCTGTGACGACCACCTCGGCCTCGAAGATCCGGCCCACCCTCACCGGCTGGTGCCGTACGAGGTTGCCCTGATCGCTCCCGGGGTGGACGGCAGGGTGGACGGCGGGACAGGACGGGTCGAAGGCGGCCCGGCGGAGGTCGGTCACCGCCTCGCGCTCCTCGTAGCGCACGACGATCGCGGCGGCGGCACGGCGCGCGGTCTCCGGATGGTCGGCGGCCACGATCGCCACGGGCTCGCCCTGGTAGCGGACCTGGTCGACGGCGAGCACCGGCTGGTCGCGGCGATCCAGCCCGTAGAACTTCTCCCCGGGCACGTCCTCGTGGGTCAGCACGGCGAACACGCCGGGCATCGCGAGCGCGGGGCCGACGTCGATCGTGCGGATCCACGCGGACGGGTGCGGGCTGCGCAGCGTGGCGCCCCAGAGCATGCCCTCAAGCCACAGGTCCGAGGAGTACGCGAACTCTCCGGTCACCTTCAGGGTGCCGTCGGGGCGCGGCGCGCTTTCGCCGAGGCCGGAACGCCGCCCCGTTGCGGTCGCCGTCCCCGTCGCCGTCTCAGTCGCCATCCGCCGCTCCACCGTCGTAGTACAGCAACCGGGCGGGGGCGGGGCCTATCGGCGCGGCCATGAAACCCGGGGACGGGCGTAGTCGATGCTTGTAGATATCTCCAAATACGCTGTCTGTCGTGCTATTGCATGATCTGCTCGCCGTCCCGGAACTGCGGCTCACCCTGCTCACGGGCGACGAGCCGCTGGACCGCGAGATCAAGGGCGTGCTCATCACCGACCTGCCCGATCCCCGGCGGTACCTGTCGGGCGGCGAACTGGTGCTGACCGGCCTGATGTGGCGTCAGTCGCCCAAGGACTCCGCCCGGTTCGTCGACGCTCTGGCCGAGGCGGGCGTGGCCGCGCTCGGCGCGGGCGACGCGCGGCTCGGCACGGTCCCCGACGACCTGGTGGAGGCGTGCCGGGCACGCGGGCTGCCGCTGCTCGAAGTGCCCGTCGAGGTGTCGTTCGGAGCGGTCACCGAACTCGTCGGCAGGCGCGTCGCCGCCGCCCAGGTGGGCGACCTGCGCGGCGCCCTCGGGCGGCACCGCAGGATCGTCGCGGCGGTGGCCGAAGGGGCCGGGCTCGGCGAGCTGTTCGCCCTGGTGGAGGCCGAGCTCGGTGTCACGGCCGCGGTCGTGTCCGCCTGTGGCGCGGTCGTCGCGGGCGCGCTGCCCGAGGAGCAGGCCGTACGGCTGGCCCGCGACTATCTCGCCGCCGTCCGCCTGCCGGTCGTCGTGGACCGCGGCGGGCCGTTCACGCTGTTCGCCGTGGACCGATCGCACCGGGCCGCCGGCTGGGCCCTGGTCTGCCGGGGCGAGGTCGACGTGGAGATCGGCTACGAGCTGGCGGCGTGCGTCGCGATGGAGCGGACGCGGGCGGAGGAGGGCCGCCGGGTGGAGCGCCGGCTGGCCGAGCAGCTCATCGCCCTGGCCTGCGCGGGCGGCGACCTCGCGGAGCTGTCGGCCCGGCTGCGGACGTGCGGCATCGACCCGGCCGAGCCGTACGCGGTGGTCGCCGCGACGGCGAGCAGGCACGGGGCGACGGACGGCCCCGACCGCGCCCTGCTGGGCGGTCAGGTGGTGGAGGAGCTGCTGGACCGCGGGGTGGTGGCCGCCGCGGGCGCCGACGCGTCGGTGGCGCTGGTCCCCCTGCGCGACGAGACCCCCTGGAGCGATCGCGAGGCACTCGCGGCGTGGTTGCGCGCCCGTACGGCGGTGCTCGCCGGCGGCCTGCCCTCGATCACGGTGTCGGCCGGGCTGAGCGGCGCGCTGACCGGGCCGCAGGCCATCCGCGGAGGGGTGGAGGAGGCGGGCCACGCCCGGCGGATGGCCGAAGCGCGCGGCGGGGGAGTGGTCACCAGCGACGAGATCTACACCCACGCGCTGTTGCTGGCGACCGTGCCCGGCGACGTGCGGTCCTCGTTCGCCGGACGGCTGCTCGGGCCGTTGTTCGACTACGACCGGCGGCACGGGGCCGAACTGGTGCGCACGCTCGGCGCGTTTCTCGACTGCACGGGATCGTGGAACGCCTGTGCCGAGCGGCTGCACGTGCACGTCAACACGGTGCGCTACCGGATCAGGCGGGTCGAGGAGCTGACCGGCAAGGATCTGTCGTCCATGGCCGACCGCGTCGACCTCTTCCTCGCCCTCCGCGCCGGCTAGTCTCCGGGCCGGACGGGACGAAGATCGCCGGGAGAGAGCAGGTCAAGGCGGGGCGTCCGCTCTGGATTCAGATCCGCCTCTTATGTTTTCCGCGATCACTTATTACGCTGAAAAACGACCCGGCCCCGGCCCGAACGGCCGGGCGCCGTAGGCCCGACATCGTCGCGGCCTACGGCGCGATGCCGCGCTATGGGGGCACCACAGAGCTCATGGGGGCACGACAGGCCGTCGCCGTTCTCGCCGCCTGGTGGGGGGTGCCTGATCCCGCATGCATCGAGGCGGGCGAGAGCCCGCCTGGTCAGGCCGCTAACGCGGAAATCGTGCGGGCTCGGGACCGGACAGGCCGTTGGATGGCGGTGCCTCAACAGGCTCGATGGTGGGGGATCAGCAGCAGGGCTCCGCGGACAAGACTGCTACTGACGCGGAGCCGGTTGCGGCCGTAGCATGAGCGGCAGGTGCCAGGCTGAGCGATATGAGAGCAGCCAGGGTGAACAGTGAAAGGCGGCGCATGAGGATCTCCTTCATGGGGGACGACTGTCCGGCCTTCATCTTCTCAAGGGGTGCGTGTGACTAGTCAAGGCATGGTCGGCGAGCGGATCAAGGCCATTCGTCGGCAGCGGGGTCTCTCACAGGCGCAGCTCGCTCATCCCGAATTGTCCGACAGCTACGTTTCGCTGATCGAGAGTGGCAAGCGCACGCCCACCCCCGCGGTCCTGGAGCTTCTCGCCCAGAAACTCGACTGTTCGCTCACCTATCTGGTCAACGGCGTCACCGCCGAGCAGATGGAGGAGATCGAGCTGGGCCTCCGCTTCGCCCAGCTGGCCCTGGAGAACGGCGACCTGACGGAGGCCAGGTCGCGCTACGCGGAGCTGCTCGCCGACAAGAACCTGGCCGGGCTGGCGTCGCTGCGCAGGGACGCCCAGTACGGGTACGCCCTGGCGACGGAGGCCTGCGGGAACTTCCCCGAGGCCATCACCGTGCTCGAGTCCCTCAGCGGCGAGGAGGCGGACGGACAGTCGCTCGAGCGGCGGGTCCAGGTGGCCATCGCGCTGTGCCGGTGCTACCGGGAGCTCGGCGACCTCCAGGCCGCCGTCCGCGTCGGCGAGTCGACGCTCGGGCTGGCCACCTCCCGCCCCCAGTGGACGGACGTCACTGTGGAGCTCGGCTCGACCCTTCTGTTCGTGTACGTCGAGCGCGGCGATCTCCTCCGCGCCCGGCAGTTCGCCGCCGAGCTCCTCGCCGCGGCCGAGCTCCTGGGGACGCCCACGTCCATGGTGGCCGCGTGCTGGAACGCGGCTCTCACCGCCCAGGCGTCCGGCAACGGAGACGAGGCCATGTCCCTGGTCGAGCGCGCCCTCGCGGTGCAGTCGGAGAACGGAGAGCCCCGCAACCTCGCCCGGCTCCGCTCGCAGTTCGCGATGCTTCTCCTCCAGGTGCGTCCCGCCGAGGCCCTCATGGCCAAGGAGCTGTCGGAGCGCGCGCTGCGTGAGCTGAAGGAGTCGTCGGCGGGCAAGACGGCGATCGCCCGCTGTGAGCTGAACATCGCCCGTGCGCAGATGGCGCTGGGGCGTCCGGTCGAGGCCGTCGAGCACGCGCGGCAGGCGCAGTCGCTGCTGGCGGACGGCAGCAGCCTTGCTGTGGCCGCGGACGCCTGTCTCGTGCTGGGTCAGGCGTACTGGATGCAGCGGCTGGACCAGGAGGCGCTGGCGGAGCTGCAGGCCGCGGCCGAGCGGCTGCGCCGTCTGCCGGTGACCCGCACGATCGCCGAGAGGTGGCAGTCGGTCGCCGAGATGCAGGCCCGGCTGGGCGAGCACGAGCCCAGCATGTCCAGTTACCAGCAGGCGCTCGCCTGCGCCGGGCTCTGACGCCCACCCCGAGGGCGGGCCTCCTCGGCGGGGCCCGCACCAGGGATGTCCTCGGGTTATCCCCAGTCTTCCGATGCGAGGTATGGACCGGACCCCCGCGTCGGTAGCCTGGGAGGTGCCATGAAGAGACCCTTCCTCGCCGCATTCGCCGCGCTCGTGGCGGCTCTCCTGCTGTGTGCCGCGCCGGCCCAGGCGCACACCTCGCTCAAGAGTAGCGACCCGCAGAAGAACGCCCAGGTCAAGACCTTGCAAAAGGTCACGCTCGAGTTCGCGGACTCCGTTCAGTTCCCGGTCGTGATCGTCCGCGGCGAGGACGGCAAGCGCTATGAGAAAGGCGACCCGGTCGTCGACGGGCCCAAGGTCACCGAGGCGGTGACCGAGCCGGTTCCCCCGGGTCGCTACACGATCGCCTGGCGGGTGGTCTCTCCCGACGGGCATCCGCTCGAAGGGGAGATCCCGTTCACCGTGGTCGGCGATCAGTCGGTGGGGGCGGCGACCTCGGCGGCCGCTCCCGGCGACACGTCCTCCACGTCCGCGCCGGCGGCCGCCGCGCCCGCGACGGCACCTGCGGCGCAGGCCGACGACGGAGGGCAGAGGGGCGTTCCGGGGTGGATCTGGGCGGTGATCTTCGGGATCGCCGGCGTCGGCATCGGGATGTTCCTGAGCCTGCGGAAGAAGCCGTGAACAGGGCGGTGCGCCTGACCGCCGCGGCGCTCTGCGCGGCCGTCGGCGCACTCGTCATCGCGATGGTGCTCGGCGGCGCCGCGACGCCGCGGATCATCCCCGGCCTGCCCGACGAGGGCACCCTGACCCGCTGGATGCTGCCGCTGTCGAAGCTCGCGATGGACGTCTCCGGCGTCCTGACCGTCGGCCTGCTGGCCGCGGCCGCGGCGTTCCTGCCCAACGACAAGGGACTGCTCGGCAAACAGGCACAAAGTTACGTGAAGGGCGCGTCGTGGTCCGCGCTGGCCTGGGCGGTCGCCGCGGCGGTGGCGCTGGTCTTCAGCCTGTCGGAGACCCTCGGCGCGCCGGTGGGGCAGATCCTCGCCGGCAACGAGCTCACCAGCTACGCCAGCCAGGTGCCGCAGGGCATCGCGCTGACCCTGGTCGTGCTGTTCGCCGTCGCCATCGCGCTGTTCGCCCGGGGCGCGATCACGGCGGGCGCCGCCGGGGGGCTGCTGGTCTTCGCGCTCGTGACGCTGCTGCCGCCCGCGCTCACCGGGCACCAGGCCACCTCGCCCAACCACGGGCTGGCCACCACCTCGGTGGCCATGCACCTGCTCTTCCTGGCCCTGTGGGTGGGCGGTCTCGGGGTGGTCTGCGTGCACGCGCTGCGCGGGCAGCCGCTCCTGGACGTCGCCGCCGCGCGCTTCTCCCGGATGGCGCTGTGGTGCTTCGCCGGGGTCGGCGTCTCCGGGCTCGCCGCCGCCGCGTCGCGCCTCACCTCGGTCGGCGAGCTGTTCACCTCGAACTACGGCCTGCTCCTACTGGCCAAGATCGTCGCGTTCGCCGTGCTCGGGTTCTTCGGCTGGCGCCACCGCGGCCGTACGCTGCCGAGGCTGTCGGCGGGGGAGCCGCACGCCTTCCTCCGCCTCGCCCTCGGCGAGGTCCTGCTGATGGGGGCGACGATCGGCCTGGCCGTGGCGCTGTCGCGGACCGCCCCGCCACCCGTCGACACGCCGGTCGACCGGGCCTACGAGCTGCTCGGCTACCTGGTTCCGCCGCCGGTGACGCTCGCCAACCTGGTGACGCTGTGGTGGTTCGACCTGTTCTTCGCCGTGCTCGCCGTCGTCATGGCCGGTCTGTACGGCGCGGGCGTCGTACGGCTGGCCCGCCGGGGCGACCGGTGGCCGCAGGGCCGCACGGTCAGCTGGTACCTCGGCGTCGTCATCCTCGTCCTCAGCACGCAGAGCGGCGTGGCGCGCTACTCGCCCGTGCTGTTCAGCGTGCACATGACCGAGCACATGATCCTGTCGATGCTGGTCCCGATCTTCCTGGTGCTCGGCGCGCCGGTCACGCTGGCGCTGCGCGCGCTCAAGCCCGCCGCCCGCCGGGGCGACCGGGGACCACGCGAGTGGCTCACGGTGATCCTGCACAGCAGGGTCCTGAAGTTCGTCAGCCACCCCGCCATCGCGACCGCGATCTTCGTGGTGTCGACGTTCGCCCTGTACTTCACCCCGCTGTTCGCCGCCGCGATGGAGGAGCACCTCGGTCACATCGCGATGACCGTGCACTTCCTGCTGAGCGGCTCGCTGTTCTTCTGGGTGATCATCGGCGTGGATCCGGCGCCGCACAAGCTGCCCCACGTCGGGCGGCTGCTGCTGCTCATGGTGACCATGCCGTTCCACGCGTTCTTCGGGATCGCCCTGATGAGCATGGGCACGGTGCTCGCGTCCGGATACTACGACCAGCTCGGGCGCACCTGGGGCGTCTCCTCGCTGGCCGACCAGCAGGCCGGCGGCGGAATCGCCTGGGCCTTCGGCGAGATCCCCACGCTGATCGTGCTGCTCGCGCTCGGCTACCAGTGGTGGCGCGACGACGAGCGCGTCGCGCGCCGGGCCGACCGCCGGGCCGACGCCGCGGCGGCCAAGTCCGGTGGCACCGGGGACGCGGAGCTGGACGCCTACAACGACTACCTGGCGAGGTTGAACAGGCGGGACAGGGCCGCCGAGTAGGCCGCCCGCCTCGGCGGGCTGTGCCCGCAGGTGATCGTCCGTCCGCCGAAACCGCCCGCCGAAACCACGCGGCGCCTCCGCCGGAGCACCGGCGAGGCGCCGCGGCACCGCTCCGGAGCTCCTACGGCAGGGTGAGGATCTCGTGACCCGTCTCGGTCACCACGATCGTGTGCTCGAACTGCGCGGTCCGCTTGCGGTCCTTGGTCACCGCGGTCCACTTGTCGGGCCAGATCTCGTAGTCGATCGTGCCGAGCGTCAGCATCGGCTCGATCGTGAACGTCATCCCCGGCACCAGGGTCACCGACAGCGAGGGGTCGTCGTAGTGGGGGACGATGAGCCCGGAGTGGAACGAGGTCGCGATGCCGTGCCCGGTGAAGTCGCGGACGACGCCGTAGCCGAAGCGCTTGGCGTACGCCTCGATCACCCGGCCGACGATGTTGAGCTGGCGGCCCGGCGCGACCGCCTTGATCGCCCGCATCATCGCCTCGCGGGTCCGCTCGACCAGCAGACGGGACTCCTCGTCGACCTCCCCGACCAGGAAGGTGGCGTCGGTGTCGCCGTGCACGCCGCCGATGTAGGCGGTGATGTCCACATTCACGATGTCACCGTCGCGCAGCACGGTGTCGTCCGGGATGCCGTGGCAGATCACCTCGTTGATCGAGGTGCACAGCGACTTCGGGTAGCCGCGGTAGCCGAGCGTCGAGGGGTAGGCGCCGTGGTCGCAGAGGAACTCGTGCCCGATGCGGTCGAGTTCGTCGGTCGTCACGCCGGGGGCGGCGTGCTTGCCGACCTCCTCGAGCGCCTGCGCGGCGATCCGGCCCGCGATCCGCATCTTCTCGATGGTCTCGGAGGTCTGGATGTCGCTGTCGCCCTTCTTGGGCTCGGCCTTCCCCACGTACTCGGGCCGGGGGATGTGGGCGGGAACCTTACGGATGGGCGAGATTCGCCCGGGGCGGAGCAGCGTGGTCATGCGGCCAAGTCTAGTTGCGCGTCAAGGGGGCACGATTAAGGACGTGAGCGATCAATGGTGGTTCTGCCTGAAGCACATGAGCGTCGAGCCCGAGAAGGGCTGCCCGAACAAGGACCGGCTCGGTCCCTACGACTCCCGCGACACCGCCGCCCACGCCCTGCAGACGGCGGCCGAGCGCAACAAACGCTGGACCGAGCAGGACAAGGAATGGGACGACTGATCCCCTGACCCCTTCCCCTGGCCCGGTTCTCCCCGGCTCACCCGCCCCGGGTCTCACCGTCCCGGGTGGCTCTCACCGTGCCCTGTCTCAGGGTCCTGGGGCCGGGGCGGGCTCGGCCGCGTGCCGCCGGGCCGTGGCGCGGCGGGCGACGAGCCGGCCGAGCGTCCACACGCCGATGCCGCTCCACACCAGGTTGAGGATCGCCGAGGGCCAGGCCGAGTGGTACGCGCTGTTGATCATCAAGGTGGCCGCGCCGCCGAAGTTGAGCAGCTGGTAGGGCAGCCCGTCCGCGGACATCCTGCCGGACGACACCATCGCGTACGCGAACAGGAGGACGACGGCGCCCGCGGCGCCGATGATCGCGATGAAGGTGGACATCAGGACGGTTCGCCGTCCACGGAAATGCTCATGACCTGATGATCTGCCCCCTGCAGAGTGAAGAGCAAGTGAAGGATTCTTAATTCGAACGTAAGATCTGCTGCATGGAAATCGACCCGCGGCGGCTGCGGATCCTGCACGAGGTGTCCCGCAGAGGCGGCGTCATGAAGGCCGCGCAGGCGTTGCACCTCACGCCCTCGGCCGTCTCCCAGCAGCTCGCCCAGCTCGAGCGGGAGGTCGGCCTCGCGCTGTTCGACCGGTCGCAGCGCAGGGTCACGCTGACTCCGGCCGGACGGGTCCTGGCCGCGTACGCCGAGCGCATCGAGGAGCAGCTCGCCGAGGCGAGGCACGAGCTCAACCGCTTCGCCGAGCGGCTGTCCGGGCCGGTCACGATCGCGGCGTTCCCCACCGTGATCCGGCATCTGCTCGTCCCCGCGCTGCGCGAGCTGGCCGTACGGCACCCGCGGATCACACCCGTGATCCACGAGCTGTTCGGGCCGGGCGCGGTGCAGGAGCTGCGCCTCGGCGGCGTGGACCTGGTCGTGACGGAACGGGACATGAGCCAGCCGGCCGCGTCGCTGCCGTCGATGTCCCGGCACCGCCTCTACGACGACGAATACCGCATCGTCGCCCCGCCGTCGTGGGACGAGGTGCCCGCCACCGTCGCCGACCTCGTGGACCTGCCGTGGGTGGCCGGAGTGCCGGACCAGGCGTGCGGGCAGGCGCTCGAACGGCTAGCCCAGCTCCACGGGTTCGTCCCGCGCCGGGTTCACCTGATCGCGGAGTTCCCGCCCGTGCTCGGGCTGGTGTCGGCGGGGCACGGAGTGGCGATCGTGCCGTCGCTGGCGCTGCTCGACGTGCCGCCGGGCGAGGTGGTCGTCACCGGCATCCGCGGCGTGGGCAGCCGCAGGATCGAGGCGCTGACCAGGGTGAGCCGTACGACGTCGGGGGAGCCCGACCCGATGCAGGCCGTGGTGATCGAGGTGCTGGGCGATGCGGCCGAGGCGGTGGACCGGCGGGTGCGCGAGCTCAGCCGCGCCCCGCTCGGCTCGCCCACGCCCTGACCCGCCGCCGGCCGCACCCGCGCGGCCGGCGGCGCTCGGTCACTCCGGTGGCGTCGCAGGGTGCCCGTGCAGGAGGGCGGCGAGTTCGGACCGGCTTCGGGCGCCGGTCTTGGTGAAGACGGCCTTGAGGTGGTCCTGCACGGTGAACGCCGACAGGAAGAGGACCGAGCCGATCTCCTTGTTGGTGAGCCCCCGCCCGGCGAGCGCGGCGATCTGCCGTTCCCTGGCGGTGAGCCGGTAAGCGTCGGCGAGCAGCTCCATGATCTCGTGCGGGCGCGTGGCCTCCAGGATGACGGAGACCGAATCCTCCCCGAGACGCTCGGCGTGCGCGGTCAGCCACCGTCCGGTCCGGACGCGCATCCGGACGCGATGCGGGGCGCCGGAAACGCTGCGCCGGTGCGCCGCGTGCACCAGCGACGCCAGCGTGTACGGGAGATCGCCGAGGCGGCCGTCGTCGATCTCGTCGAGCAGCCGCCGGGCGGACGCCGACACGTGATCGACCACGACGGTGGCCGCCACCCTGCACAGCAGCAGGCCGGGCCCGCCATGGTCGGCCGTCGGCCGTTCGGAGAGCATTGTGGCCCGGCGCAGCCCGTCGGCGACGACGTGGCTGATCCCGCGCAGGACGCCGAGCTCCCGCGCCGTGAAATCGGGGACGTCGCTGCCCCGCATCAGGACCATCGCACCCCACACCCGGCCGTCCTGCGCCCGGAAGGCGATGCGGACCTCGTGCCTGACGCCGGACGGGCTCAGCACGTCGCGGAAGCGGTGGCTGCGCTCGAGGTCGCCACCCGTCGCCTGCGTCAGGGTGCGTGCGACCACGCCGCCGCGGACCAGCTCGCGCATGGTCAGGACGTCCGGGTCCGTCTCCTGCTGCTCGATCTCGGTCAACCGGCCGAGCAACCGGAACGGCAGTCCTTCGTCGTGGAAGCCGCCGCTGATGTTGTGTGTGTCCGGGTCGATGGTCAGCGCACACCACAGATCGGCCGGAACCACCCGGGTCACCTGGGCGGCCACCGCTCGCTCGAGCGCCAGCGGGGAGTCCGCCCGGCGAGACAGATCGGCCACCGCCTCCCGTACGTCCCGCACTGTCGCACTTCTCACGGCGCCAGTATGGGCGCGGATCCCGCGTCCGAACCATCCCTCACTTGAGGGATGCCGCCCGCGCACCGCCCTGCTCCAGTCTTGGCGCGTCACCGCGACAGACAGGAGAACTGACATGATCATCGGCGTCCCCGCTCCCGCCCTCGACGGTTTCGAGGGCGAACTGCTCACCCCACGCCACGCGGACTTCGACACGGTGCGGCGGATCTGGAACGGCTCGATCGACCGCAGGCCCGCCTTCGTCGCCCGGTGCCGCTCGACGGCGGACGTGGCCGCCGCGGTGGTCTTCGCCCGCCGCCACGACCTCCCGATCGCGGTGCGCGGCGGGGGCCACAGCATCCCGGGCTACTCGGTGGTCGAGGGCGGGCTGATGATCGACCTCAGCCTTATGAAGGGCATCGCGGTGCGCGCGGCGGCTCGCCTCGCGGACGTGGACCCGGGGGTCCTGTGGCGGGAGTTCGACGCGGCGGCGCAGGCGGAGGGACTCGCCACACCCGGTGGTGAGATCTCCGACACCGGAGTGGCGGGCCTCACGCTGGGCGGCGGCATCGGCTGGCTGTCCCGGCTACACGGCCTCGCCGCGGACAACCTCCTCGGCGTCGAGCTGGTCACCGCGGACGGGAACGTCGTAACGGCCGACGACGACACCGACCCCGAGCTGATGTGGGGGCTGCGCGGCGGCGGCGGCAACTTCGGCATCGTCACCCGGTTCACCTTCCGCCTTCACCCGGTCGCTCCCGCGTGGGCGGGCATGGTGATGTATCCGGGAGAACTCGCCCGCGACGCCCTCCACGCCTTCCACCAGGTCGGCGAGCGGGCGCCGCGCGAGCTGTCCCTGGTCGCGGCGCTGGTGTCCGCTCCCGCGGCGCCCTTCGTGCCCGCCGAGGCCGTCGGCAGGCCCGTCGTCGGCATCGCGGCCGCCTACTTCGGCCCGCACGGCACAGGTCGGGAGCTGACCGCGTCGCTGCGCGGCCTCGGACGGCCGCTCGTCGACACCTTCGGGGTGACCGGGTACGCCGGCCTGCAGCGGATGCTCGACGACGCGAACGTCCCCGGGCGGCAGCAGTACGTGCGTTCCGACTTCCTCCATGGCCTGCCGGACGAGGCCGTCGCCGCGCTCGCCCACCACGGCACCCACCCGTCGTCGCCCCTGAACCAGGTGCTGCTCCGCCGTCTCGGGGGCGCCATCGCCGACAGGGACCCGGAGGCGACGGCCTTCGGTCACCGGTCGGCGGACTACATGACGATGATCGCGGCCACGTGGGAGGACCCGGCCGAGGACCCCGAGCGGCACCGCCATTGGGTGGGCGAGACGTGGAACTCCACCCGGCCGTGGGCCCACGGCACTTACGTCAACCACCTGGGCGACGAGGGCGGCGGCCGCATCCGAGAGGCGTATCTGCCCGGCAGCTGGAGCCGTCTGACCCGGCTCAAGGCGCGTATGGATCCGGACAACGTCTTCGCGTTGAACCAGAACATCCCACCCGCAGGCGCCTGAGACGCGCTGGGGGACCGGGAACCCGGCCCGACCTCAGTCGCTCACGTGGGGGCCGGTGATCCGTTCGGCCAGGCGGGCGAGGCGTTCCCGCAGGCCGAGCCGCCGCACCTCCCCGGCCGCGCTGCTCACCAGGTGCTGCGCCGCGTCGAAGCTCAGGACGGCCCCCTCGGCCGGCACGGCGATCGCGTCGTGGGCCAGGGACTCCAGCTCGGGGTCGCCGCCGTCGATGGCGAGGATCGTGGCGCCGGTGCGACGGGCGTCGTCCACGCGCTCGAGCAGGGGCACGGGGGCTCGTTGCTCGGCGACCACGAACAGCGTCTCGCCCCTGCCGGCGCTTCGCAGGCGCTCCATCCCGACCCGCAGGTGGGCGGGCGCGCCCGGCGGCGGCGCCCAGCGGACGAGCGTGGGGGAGAGCTGGGCGAGCCCCGACAGCCGGGCCTCGTCCGTGAGGTGGGCGGTGACATGCCACGGCTCGTCCTCGGGGGTGCCGACGACGAGGAGCCCCCCGGGCGACCGGGTGGCCCGCAGGGCCAGGCCGAGCTCCCGGGTGCGTTCGAGCCATCCGGTGGAGGCGAGCACCTCGCGCAACAGGTTCACCGATGCGGCGTCCATGACCGTCATGGTGCCTGACATGAGCGCGTGAAGTCCCGCCAATTGGGTCCTTGACACACCGTTACCGTCAGGTAACGATCAGCCCACGGCGCCGATCCTCGAACGTGATCCAACAGCCGGAAGGCGGCTTCATGAACCTTCGCGTTCGTGCCACCCTGTCCATGATCGGGGCTCTCCTACTGCTGCCCGCACTGGGCGGCACCGCACGCGCGACCTCCGCCGGGGACGTCGTCGAAGCGAGCCGTACGACGGTCTACCTCGTGCCCGGCAAGCTGCTGGAGGTGCCGGTGAAGGCATGGCACCTCCGCTACCGGTCCACCTCCGCCACCGGAGAGCCGGACGTCGTCTCGGGCACCCTGCTCGTGCCCGACTCCCCGTACCCCCTCGGCAAGCGGCCCATCGCCGGGTACGCCGTAGGCACGCACGGCATGGGCGACCAGTGCGCCCCGTCGGCCGCCATGGCGAGCGGCACCGAGGCCGAGCTCGCCATCATGAGCCTGATGCTGCTCAAGGGCTGGGCCGTCGCGGTGACCGACTACGAGGGTCTCGGCACGCCGGGCGATCACACGTACATGGCGGGCCTGTCGCAGGGGCACGCCGTGCTCGACTCGATCAGGGCGGCGACGCGGGTGCCGGGCGCGAACCTGTCCGGCAGCGCTCCCGTCGTGGTCATGGGCTACTCGCAGGGCGGGTCGTCGGCGGCCTGGGCGGCCCAGCTCCAGCCGTCGTACGCGCCCGAGCTGCGGCTCAAGGGCGTCGCGGCCGGCGGGGTGCCGGCCGACCTGCGGGCCGTGGCCGACCACCTGGACGGCACCGGCGACTTCGGGCTCGCCGCGGCCGCCGGCATCGGGCTGGACGCCGCCTATCCCGAGCTGCACCTGGAGAGCTACCTGACCCCCGAGGGCGCGGCGCTGTTCGGCGACGCCCGCGACGACTGCGTGAGCGACCTGCGGGCCGAATTCGGCGGGCGGCGGCTGGCGGAGTTCACCACCGCCGACGTGCTGAACCTGCCGGACTGGCGGGCCCGCCTCGCCGAGAACCGCCTCGGCGCGTCCGCGCCGCGGGTGCCGTTGTTCCTCTACCACGCCAAGGGTGACGAGATCATCCCGTACGAGGTGGGCAGAACCCTGCGGAAGGAGTACTGCGCTCAGGGCGTGAACGTCCTGTGGACCAGCCTGCCGGCCGGCAGCCACGTGCTCGGCGCGGTCGAGGGCGGCCCGCTGGCGGTCGCGTGGCTGGCCACCCGCGTCGCCGGTCTCCCCGCGATCCCGAACTGCTGAGCGCCCCGGAAACCACCGCCGGCGGTCTCCGCGACCGCGGAACCGCCGGGCGGTGGCCATGAAGAAGATCGCCCGCGCGCTTCAGCGAGTCGAGTGGACGAGGTCGCCCTCGTAGGCCGCGATGACGAGGTGTGCGCGATCTCGTGCCTGGAGTTTGCTCAGCAGGTTGCCGACATGGGTCTTGACGGTCTTGATCGAGATCGTGAGTCTCGCCGCGATCTCGTCGTTGGAGAGCCCGCGACCGACCAGGGTGAGGACCTCGGTCTCCCGCGCGGTGAGAGCGTCCAGGCTCGCCGGCTTCGCGCGTGGTGGCTGGGCGATGTAGGCCTCGATCATGCGGGTGAGGACTTTCGGGGCGAACGGCGATTCGCCCCGATGAGTCCGGCGGATCGCGTCAAGGAGCGTGTCGGGGTGGGAATCCTTGAGGAGGAAGCCGCTGGCGCCGGCGTGGAGGGCGGCGCGGACGTACTCGTCGAGCTCGAACATCGTGAGCACGATGACCTTCACGGATCCGATTCCCGCGTCGGCCGTGACGCGGCGGGTGGCCGCGATTCCGTCGGTGCCCGGCATCCGAATGTCCATGAGCACGACGTCGGGGCGCAACTCGGCGCAGAGCCTGACGACCTCATCGCCGGTGCCCGCCTCGCCGACCACCGTCATGTCGTGATTGGCGTTGATGACGGCGGCGAGGCTGTGGCGCAGCAAGGGCTGGTCGTCGGCGATGACGACGCGAATCGAGGTTCCGCCGTCATTCATGACATTCCAGCCTCAGGGATACGGGCGGTGACGCGAAAGCCGTTCTCGACGTGCTCGGCGTCGAAGGTCCCGCCGATCGCGGTGACGCGTTCCCTCAGCCCCTCGATTCCGTGCCCGGCTCCCGGGTGCGGGGTCCATCCGTCCACGGGGCCCTCGTCCCAGACGCTCGTGACGATCCAGTCGCCGTCGCGACGGACGTACACGTTCGCGCTGGTGGGTCCTGCGTGCCGAGCGGTGTTCGTGAGGGCCTCGCGCACGATGGAGCAGACCGCGAGTTGTGCCCCGGAGCTGATGTCGTCGATCTCGCCGAGCTTGAGAGTGACGGCCGGGCCCGCCCTTTCGGCATCCTCGATGATGGCCGGCAGGTCGTGGAAGGACTCGGCGGGCCGCAGAGGCGCGGCCACATCGGTCGAGTCACGCAGCACCTTGAGCAGGCGGCGTAGCTCCGTCGTGGTCCGCCGCCCGATGCGCTCGATGTCCGCCAGCGCCGCAGAGGTGTCGTCCCCCGTGCCGGGATAGCGTGCCGCGCTCGCCCGTACAGTGATCAGGCCGAGGCCGTGGGAGACGATGTCGTGCAGCTCGCGCGCGATCCGGAGCCGTTCGGCCTGCGCCGCGCGTTCGCCGGCCCACGCCGTGAGCCGCGCCTCGTACGCGATCCGCTGCTGGCGCGCGTGGAACGCCGCCCACACGGTGACCGCCAACGCCAGCGCGGCGATGACGACGGGGAGAACGACCGCGGCGAGACCTCCGCGGCTGACCGTGAGAAGGACGAGTAACAGCACGACGTGAGCGGCGATGGCCAGTGGCCAGACTCGCCGCCCGCGTCTCGGAAGTGCTTGGTCGGCCCCCATGCTCTCAATCTACGGACGTGCCCCCGAACGGCGCATCGGACCAGGGTCCGAGAGATCTGGGTCTGAGCCGCGAAACCGAGTCCGGTCGTCGGTCCGATGACCGGAGGTGGCGCTCCGCGTTCAGATGTGGACGTGATTACGATCGACAATCTCGTCAAGCGGCGCGGTTCCGCAGAGATTCTGAGCGGCATCAGCTTCCAGGCCCGCCCCGGAAGAGTGACCGGGCTCCTCGGCCCGAACGGCGCGGGCAAAAGCTCCACACTGCGCATTCTGCTGGGCCTGGATCGGGCGACCTCCGGCACGGCGCTCATCGGTTCCGTCCCGTTCGTGAAGCTTCGTGACCCGCTCGCCACGGTCGGGGCCATGTTGGACGGCTCCGGCGCGCATCGGGCGCGGACGGGCCGGGCGCACCTGCGGTGGGTGGCCCGCTCCGCCGGATTGCCGCGTGCGCGCGTCGACGAGGTGCTCGAGATCGTGGGCCTGACGAACGCGGCGTCGAAGCGGGTCGGCGGTTACTCCCTGGGCATGGGGCGTCGCCTCGGGCTGGCGACGGCGCTGCTCGGCGACCCGGAGATTCTGGTCCTGGACGAGCCGGTCAACGGGCTGGACCCGGACGGCATCCGGTGGATCAGGACCTTCCTGCGCGAACGCGCCGCGTCCGGCCGGACCGTGCTGCTGTCCAGCCACCTGATGGGGGAGCTCGCGGCGACAGCGGACGACGTCGTGGTCGTCAACGAGGGCAAGGTCGTGGCGGACGGCACCCTCGACGAGGTCACCGGCCCCTACGGCACCCTTGAGGACGCGTTCTTCGCCCTCACCACCGGTGGCGCCCCATGAGGGCGCTCGCGGCGGAGGCCTCGAAGCTCGCCTCGTTGCCGGCGGTGTGGATCGCGGCGGCCGCCGGGGTGCTCGTGCCGGGCGTCGTCGCCGCGATCACCGCCTCCTCGGCCCTCGGCGCGATCACCCGGGGCGCCGCGGCGAATGCCGCGACCGACATCGGCTACCAGGAGCTGGCTTTCGGCGTGGCCGGAGCGATCATTCTCGGCGTCGTCGGTGTCAGCGGCGAGTACGTCACCGAGAGCGCGGAATCCGGAGGCGGGCGTCAGATCACCACCAGCCTGACCGTCGTTCCCTCCCGCCCCCGCTTCCTGCTTGCGAAGATGTCCGCGATCGCGATCAGCGGCGCGTTGCTCGCGATCACCGCGACAGTGATCACCATGAGCGTCGTCCGGGTGGTGCTCGGCGAGCACGCTCCGGCCTGGGGAGCGGACGACGTTCCACGGCTGGCCGGTGTGGTCTGCTACTGGGTGTACACCGCGCTCCTCGCCTCCGCGATCACCGTGCTCACCCGCCACGGGGTCATTCCGCTCGCGGTGCTCACCGCGAACACCTCGGTCGTCTCCGTCACCTACCTGCTGACCAAGATCACACCCTTGGCGAATTATCTGCCCGACATGGCCGGAGTCCGTATGTTCATCCGGAAGCTCGCCGACAGCACCGCCGAGATCAGCCCGCTCACCGGATGCCTGGTGATGACCGCCTGGGTGACGGTGCTGCTCGTGATCGCCGTGATCTCGTTCACGCGGAGGGACGCATGACGGTACCCCCGACGACTCGCACCCGTGGCAGGGAAGGAGCCCGCGCGCTCGCGGCGGAGCTGTCGAAGCTCGTGTCTCTTCCGGCGACCTGGCTCACGCTCGGAGGCACTCTCGCAGTGAATCTGATCCTCGCGATCGCGTTCACGATCGCCGGTCTGCGGGGTTCGACCGGAACCGGGAGCGCTCCTGGCATCGGACTGGCGTCGATCGGCTACGCGCAGGCCGGTTTCGTCGTGCTCGGCGTCCTGGCCGCCTGCTCCGAGTACACCGGCGGGCAGATTCGCACCACGCTGACCGCGATGCCCCGTCGCGCCCTCCAGTTCGCCGCCAAGCACGTCGCGCTGGCGATCGTCGTGCTTCCCGCGGCGGCGATCACGGCTGCGTCCGGAGTCGTGCTCGCGGCCGGCGTGCTCGGCGACGCGGCCGCGCCCGTGACCTCGGGCCGTGTCGCGGGGGCGCTGAGCGGTGTGACCGCGTATCTCGCGCTCACGACGCTGATCAGCGCGGCCGTCGGCGCCCTCGCGCGTCAGACGCTCGCGGCGGTCGTCGTCCTGCTGGGGTATCTCTTCATCGCCGGGCCGCTCCTGCGCGACCATGTCTCCGCGGCCAAATACCTCCCGGACAGCGCCGGAGTCGCCATGTGGTTCCCGCCGGCCGACGACGCGGGCGCGGTGACACCGGTGCACGGTGCCCTGCTCCTCATGGCCTGGACCGCCGTCCTCATGGCTGTTGTCGTGCTCGGATACCGCCGATGGGATATGTGAAACGCGACCATCGGACACCGTGGCGGGGACGCCCCGGAGAGGTCGCGGCGCTCGCCTGCTGGCATGATCTGACCCATGGTTGAGCACACCTCCGCAGATCTGCCCGACGTCTCCGCGCTGACCATCGGCATCCTGGGCGGGACCGGAGACCAGGGCAAGGGACTGGCCCGCCGGTTCTCGCTGGCCGGGCACACCGTGCTGATCGGCTCGCGCAGCGCCGAGCGCGCCCAGGAGGCGGCGCGTGAGATCGGCGTACGCGGGGCCTCGAACGCCGAGGTGGCGGCCGAGGCGGACGTCGTGATCGTCGCCGTGCCTTGGGAGGGGCACAAGGCACTGCTGGAGTCTCTGCGCGAACCGCTCGCCGGGAAGATCGTGGTGGACTGCGTCAACCCGCTCGGCTTCGACAAGCAGGGGGCGTACGCGCTGCCCGTGGAGGAGGGCAGCGCGGCGCAGCAGGCGGCGGCGGTGCTGACCGGCAGCCGGGTGGTCGCGGCCTTCCACCACGTGTCGGCGGTGCTGCTGCTCGACCCGTCGGTGGCCGAGATCGATCTCGACGTGCTCGTGCTCGGCGACGACCGCGAGGCCACCGACGTCGTACGCGCGCTCGCTGGCCGCATCCCCGGCGCGCGGGGCGTCTACGCGGGCCGGCTGCGCAACGCCCACCAGGTCGAGGCGCTCACGGCGAACCTGATCTCGATCAACCGCCGATACAAGGCCCACGCCGGCATCCGGGTGACCGACGTCTAGCCATCCGCGCTTCATCTGATCGTCACGTCGGAGACGTGGTCGTTCACTACCTTCGGGCGCTGTCGTCGCTGTCTGAAAGGTCTCCAGTGCTACGTCACGTCTCCGCCGGTCTGGCGATCGCCGCCGCGCTCACCCTCACCACCGCCGGTACGGCCGCCGCCGATCCGGCCAAGGGCCCCGTCGTCGTCGCCGACGTCACGCTCCCCGCCCCCGCGCTGAAGCAGGTGCAGCCGTCCATCGCGGACGACCGCGGCGTGCGGCTCGGCGGCGTCGGCAGCGGCCTGTTCCCGGCCGGCCGGGCCGGGGAGTTCTGGCTCGTCACCGACCGCGGCCCGAACGGCCAGCCGACCGTGGACGGGGAGAAGCGCCGGACCTTCCCGGTGCCCGAGTTCGCTCCGGCGATCGTCCGGGTCGCCCTCGCCGGCGGCACGGCGAAGATCAAGCAGTACATCCCGATCGTCGGCGCCTCCGGCAAGCCCGTGACCGGCCTGTCGAACCAGGCGGGGCACGACGAGACGCCCTACACCTGGGACGGCCGCACGGTTCTGCCGTACAACCCGAGCGGGCTGGACGTCGAGGACCTCGTACGCACCCGCGACGGCGACTTCTGGCTGGTCGACGAGTACGGCCCGTCGCTGGTGCGGGTGTCGCCGGACGGCCGGGTGCTGGAGCGGCACATCCCAGCGGGGCTCGGGCTGACGGGCGCGGACTACCCGGTGAAGGAGACGCTGCCCGCGATCCTGGCGAGCCGCCAGCAGAACCGCGGCTTCGAGGGCCTCGCGATCTCGTCCGACCAGCGCACGCTGTACCTGGCCGTGCAGAGCCCGCTGCCCAACCCCGACAAGAAAGCCGCGAAGAAGTCGCGGTTCGGGCGCATCCTCACCTTCGACCTGCGCGGCCGGAAGGTGACCGGGGAGTACCCGTACCAGTTCGAGGACGTCACGACCTTCGATCCGAAGGTGAACGGCGACCAGAGCGAGATGAAGATCTCCGGTCTGGCGTACGCCGGCCGGGACCGCCTGCTCGCGGACGAGCGCACGGACAACGTCGCGCGGGTGTACGCGATCGACCTGGCGAAGGCGACGAACCTGCTCGGCGGGCCGTACGACGACCCGAAGACCACTCCGTCCCTGGAGGCGCTGACCGGCGCGTCCGGCCTCAGGCTGCCCGCCAAGTCGCTGGTGCTGGAGCCGAACGCGCTGGTGCCGTCGCTGCCCGGCAAGATCGAGGGGCTTGCGGTGCTGGGCCCGCGCACGATCGCGCTGGCCAACGACAACGACTTCGGCCTCGGCGACTTCGGCCCCGACGGCAGGCTGGTGGACAGCGGCGTGCCGAACCGTCTCGTCGTTGTCCGGCTCCCTCGCGCACTCGGCGCCCACTGAGCGCGCCCACTGAGCGCGCCCGCTGAGTGCGCTGTTGAGCGCGCCCGTTGAGGCGCGCTCACGGGCGCGGCTACGCGACGCTGGCGAGCAGCCAGTCGGCCACCGCCTCCGGCGCGACGAGCTGGTGCAGGTGCTCGCCGGGGATGCGGGCGACCGGCCAGCCGCGCTCCCCGGCCTCGTGGGCGAGGGCGGCGTACATGTCCGCGAACCACAGGTAGCCGCTCCTGAGGTGGTCCCAGCGGGCGGGCACCGGGATCTCCTCCAGGTAGTACGCGAGGGGCAGCCGCGCCTGCTCGGCCACGACCACCTGGCGGGCCACCGGGTCGGGCAGGAGGGCGGCGACGTCGTCCTCGGGCCACCAGTCGGTCCAGCGGGGCAGGACGCCCGCGTCGTCGGCGAGCGAGCGCAGGAAGGCGAGGTGCTCCGGCTCCGCCGCCTGGCACACGCCCCTGCGCGGCGGCAGAGCGGCGTCGACGAACAGGCATGCGGCGACCTGCCCGGCGAGGGCCTGCGCGATCAGCGGCACGAACAGCCCGGCGTTGCTGTGCGCCACGACGGCCAGCGGCCCGCGCGGCGCGCTCGCCGCCACCTCGCTCACCACCCTCGGCCAGTAGGGCGGCGGACCGGCCGTCACGTCGGTCAACCGCGGCACCACGGCGGTGTGCCCGCGCGCTCGCAGGATCTCGGCGACGGGGGTCCAGGTCGAGGGACCGACGGAGGGGCTGTGCACGAGGAGGAAGCTGACGTCCATCCCCTCATCCTCGCCGTGGGCGGCGGCGCCGGACGCATTCTCCGCTCGCCGCGTAACCGGTCGTCGGGTGGCCAACCTGACAAGAACGGCTTTTCTGGGTAATTCTGGACGACATGAGCTCCCTGCATCCGGAAACGCGCGTCGTCCACCTGCCCCGGCCCACGCCCGAGGCCAGCACGCCGATCTCCATGCCGATCTACCAGACCTCGGGGTTCGTCTTCGACGACCCGGCCGTCTTCGCCGACGGCATGGGGCGGCCCGACGGGGCCTACGTCTACGGCCGGCTCTCCAACCCCACCGTGCGCGCGCTGGAGGAGGCGGTCGCCGGCCTGGAGGGCGGCGTGGCCGCCGTGGCCACCGGCTCGGGCATGGGCGCGATCAACTCGGTGCTGCTCGGCCTGCTGAAGTCGGGCGACCACGTGATCGCCCAGTCGGCGCTGTACGGCGCCACCGCGCAGACGCTGGCCGACCTGGCGGAGCGCTTCGGCGTCGAGGTCACCCGCGTGCCGGAGGACGACCCCGCGGCCGTACGCGCCGCCGTGCGGCCCACGACGAAGCTGCTGTATCTGGAGACCATCGCCAACCCGATGACGCAGGTGGCCGACCTGCCGGGGATGTGCGCGGCGGCGCGAGAGGCCGGGATCCTCACCGTGGTCGACAACACCTTCGCCTCGCCGGTCCTGTGCCGCCCCATCGAGCACGGCGCGGACATCGTGGTGCACTCCGTCACCAAGTATCTGTCCGGGCACACCGACGTCGTCGGCGGGATCGCCGTGTTCGCCTCTGAGGACGTGTACCGCAGGGTGTGGTCGTACGCGGTGGAGCTCGGCGCGACGGCCGACCCGTTCGCCGCGTGGCTGACCCTGCGGGGGATGCAGACGCTGCCGCTGCGGATGGAGCGCCATTGCGCCAACGCCCGCGTGCTCGCGACGCGGCTCGCCGGGCATCCGGCCGTGGCCGCGGTCCACTGGCCGGGCCTGCCCTCCCACCCGTCGCACGAACTCGCGGCGAAGCTCCTGCCCGACTTCGGCGGCGTGTTCTCCTTCGACCTCGCCGGAGGGCGTCCCGTCGGCGAGGCGTTCATGCGCAACGTGCGGCTCGCGCTGCTCGCGCCCTCGCTCGGCGGCGTGGAGACCCTGATCCTCCACCCGGCCACCACGTCGCACCGTACGGTGAGCGCCGAGGGCCTGGCCGCGGCGGGCATCGGCGAGGGGACGGTCCGGGTGGCCGTGGGCATCGAGCACGCCGAGGACCTGTGGGCCGACTTCGCCCAGGCGCTCGACGCGATCTGAGACGCCTCGCGGGGGACGACCCCCGCCGCCGGAAGACGCCGGTCAAGGGCGGCCGCCGCGCGCTGCCGCGGCCGCCCGCCGGGCGTCAGCGGTAGCTGTGCTCGGGCCTGGGGAAGACGCCGGAGACGACCTCGTCGGCGTACGCGCGGATCGCCCGGTCCATCTCCCCGGCCAGGTCGAAGTACTTCTTCACGAACTTCGCGGGCTGCGGGGTCAGGCCCATCAGGTCCTGCCAGACGAGGACCTGCGCGTCGGTGTGGGGACCCGCTCCGATGCCGATCGTGGGGATGCTCAGCGACGCGGTGACCCGCTGGGCGAGGTCGGCGGGAACGCATTCGAGCACGACGGCGAAGGCGCCCGCGTGCTCCAGCGCCTTGGCGTCGGCCATGATCTCGTCACCCGCCTGACCGCGGCCCTGCACCCGGTAGCCGCCGAAGGCGTTGACCGACTGCGGGGTCAGGCCGAGGTGGGCCATGACCGGAATTCCGGCCGACACGAGCATCTCCACCTGCGGGAGGACCCGGTGGCCGCCCTCCAGCTTGACGGCGTGCGCGCCGGCCTCCTTCACGAAGCGGGCCGCGGTCTCCAGGGCCTGCTGCGGTGAGGCCTGGTAGGAGCCGAACGGCAGGTCGGCCACGACCATCGCCCGCGACGAGCCGCGTACGACCGCGGCGGTGAGCGGGATGAGGTCGTCGACCGTGACGGGCAGCGTCGAGTCGTAGCCGTAGACGACCATGGCGGCCGAGTCGCCCACGAGCATCACCGGGATGCCCGCCTCGTCGAACACCCTCGCGGTCATCGCGTCGTACGCCGTCACCATCGGCCACTTCTCGTGGCGCTCCTTGGCCGCCGCGACGTCGCGGACGGTGACCCTGCGTCCCGCGGCCCCGCCGTAGAGGGCGGGCTTGGACACAACGGAAACAGAGGACATGGCTACCTCCAGGCCTCGTGGCGCCCCTGTGGCGTCCCCGGACAGTCAGATCATTGCATGCCGCCTTGGGCTGGAACACCCCCATACGGGCGCCGTAATCCTGGCCTGCGACGAGTGGGACTAAAGGGACGAATGAGGCGACCCGGCGGCATGAATGTCGGAGGCACCCGGCACAATGCCGTGCGGAGGTAAGGAACCACAATGGCTTTTGATCGTTACCGGCGGGTGCTCGCCCTGCCGGGCGTGCGGACGTTGCTGCTGGTCGGCATGATCGCGAGAATTCCCCTCACCGGCACCGGCATGACGCTGACCCTGCACGTGGTGAACGACCAGAAGCTGGGTTTCCTCCAGGCGGGTCTGGTCGGCACCGCCTCCATGGCGGGCGCCGCGATCGGCTCGCCGCTCGTCGGCCGGTTCGTCGACCGGCGCGGGCTGCGGCCGGTGCTGGCCGTGACGACCATCGTGCAACTGTGCCTGTGGTGCGCCGCGCCGGCGATGCCGTACGCCGTGCTGCTGCCGGCCGCGCTGATCGGCGGGCTGTTCAGCCAGCCGGTGTTCGGGGCCATCCGGCAGTGCGTGGCCGCGATGGTGCCGGTGGAGAACCATCAGACCGGCTTCGCCCTCGACTCGATGGGCGTGGAGTTGTCGTACATGGTCGGCCCGGCTCTCGCCGTCGCGAGCGTGACGGCGTTCGGCGGCACCGCGACGATGTACGGCGTGGCCGCCGGTCTGGCCGGCTCGGGAGTGGCGCTGTACCTGCTCAACCCGCCCACACGGTCGGCCGAGGAGGACGCGGGGCACGAGGGGGCCGTCTCCCGGCGGCAGTGGCTGCGGCCGGGCCTGCTCGCCCTGCTCTGCCTGGTGTCCGGGCTCACCTTCGTGCTCACCACGACCGAGTTGAGCGTCGTGGCGATGCTCAAGGCGGACGGCGCGACCGCCTGGACCGGGCTGGTCATCGCGCTGTGGTGCGCGTTCTCGCTCGTCGGCGGGTTCGTGTACGGCGGGCTCTCCCGGGGGCTTCCGCCCGTGGTGCTCGCGGGCGGCCTGGCGGTGCTGACCGCGCCCGTGGGCCTGGTCGGCGGGGGCTGGGGCTGGCTGTGCCTGGCGCTGGTGCCGGCCGGGCTGCTGTGCGCCCCGGCGCTGTCGTCCACCGTGGACGCCGTCAACCGGCGCGTCCCGGCGGCGGCGCGGGGTGAGGCGATGGGCCTGCACGGCACGTCGCTGACGATCGGAGGAGCGCTGGCCGGGCCCCTCGCCGGCGGGCTCCTGGACGCCCACGGCCCCGCCTGGGCCTTCGCCGTGTCCGGAACGGTCGGCGTCGCGCTGGCCCTGCTCGCCGCCCTGGTCATGCGGGATGCTCCGGCCGCGGCCCTCGCCCCGGCCGGATCGAGCACGGCGACCGGCTCGAAGGGCGTGAGCGGCTTCGCCGCGCCGGCCGGCTCGGGGGGCGTGAGCGGTCTCGGCCCGGCGGCCGGCTCGGACGTCACGGCCGGTCTGGACGCCGCGACACCCCTGCCCGCCCCCGCCGCGGACTGAAACCGGGCCACACGCGGGATTGGATCCCGCCCCGGAGCGGGAATAGAACCGGCCCCCGTGCGGATGTACAAGGGGCGCGCGGCTGTCCCTCGGGGCCGCCGTGCGAAGGGTGTCCGCCGCCTGCTTTGGGGTGGCCGTGCGAGACGCCGCGACGTCCCCGCACGCCGGAAGGCACGGGTGCCGGGGACGAGCAGTGCGCGGGCCGGTGCCTCGGCCGAGCGTCTTTTGCCCAACTGACCAGCGGATACAGCGGCACCGCCCAGGATTATGAAACGGTCCCGTTGCGTATCGGAATGACCAACGCTACGCTTGCGTTGCGAAACTCAGCCGTATCGAAATCATGGGGGAATCCGTGGAAGCTCAGACAGAAGCCCATACAGGTCACCCACGCCGATGGCAGGTCCTCGGCGTGATGGTGTTCAGCCTGCTTGCCGTCGTTCTCGACAACACCATCCTCAACGTGGCGATCAAGACGATCGCCGATCCCGTCCACGGTCTGGGCGCGACCCAGAGCGAGCTCGAATGGGCGATGAACTCCTACACCCTGGTGTTCGCCGGCCTGCTGTTCACCTTCGGGGTGCTGGGCGACCGCTACGGGCGTAAGCGGATGCTCATGGCCGGCATGGTCCTGTTCGGCGTGGCCTCGCTGGCCAGCGCGTACGCGCAGGACCCGATGCAGCTCATCGCGGCGAGGGCCCTGATGGGTCTCGGCGGCGCCGCCATCATGCCGGCCACGCTGGCGATCATCTCCAACGTCTTCCCGATCCACGAGCGGGGCAAGGCGATCGGCATCTGGGCCGGCGGCGTCGGCATCGCCGTGGCGATCGGCCCGATCACGGGGGGCGTGCTGCTGGAGCACTTCTGGTGGGGCTCGGTCTTCCTCGTCAACGTGCCCATCGTGCTCATCGGCCTCGCGCTGATCGCCGGGATCGTGCCCGACTCCAAGGACCCGAACAAGTCCGGTCTCGACCCGGTCGGCGTGCTGCTGTCCATCCTCGGCCTGATCAGCCTCGTCTACGGCATCGTCCGGATCAGCGACCTCGGCACCGTCGCCGACGTCTCGGTCATCGTGCCGTCGCTGCTGGGCCTCGCGATCCTCGCCGCGTTCGTCTGGTACGAGAGCCGGATCGACCACCCCGCATTCGACGTGCGCAACTTCCGCAACGCCGGCTTCTCCACCGCCATCGCCACCGTCGGCCTCGTGTTCTTCGCCGCCATGGGCGTGATGTTCTTCCTGGCCTTCTACTGGCAGATCGTCCGGAACTACTCGCCGCTGCAGTCGGGGGCGCTCGTGCTGCCGTTCGCGGCCGCTCAGCTGATCTTCGCGCCGCAGAGCGCGCGCATGGTGCAGAAGTACGGCGCCCGCGCCGTCGGCACGGTGGCCATGCTCATCATCACGCTGGCCCTGGCGTGCTACGCCTTCGTGCAGGTGGACACCCCGATCTGGATCCTGCTGGCCCTCGGCTTCGTCCAGGGCGCCGCGATGGCCAACATCATGCCCCCGGCGACCACGGCCATCATGAACGCGCTGCCGCGCGAGAAGGCCGGTGTGGGCTCCTCGATGAGCAACGTCGTCCGGCAGGTCGGCGGCACGCTGGGCATCGCCATCCTGGGCGCGGTCCTGTCCGCGAGCTACCGCAGCGACATGGAGAGCAAGGTCGCGGCCCTGCCGGAGCAGCTCCGCCACGTCGTGACCGAGTCCATCTCCGGCGCGGCCGGCGTCGCCGGGCACCTGGGCCCGCAGGGCACGAGGCTGCTCGACGCCGCGAACGCCGCGTTCGTCACCGGCATCCACTGGGCGGCCCTCGGATCGGCCTTGGTCGCCCTCGTCGGCACTCTTGTGGTGGCCCGCTGGATGCCGGGCAAGGCTTCGGTCCAGGCCGCGGTCACCAAGGCTGAGACCGAAAAGGAAGCGGCGGTAGTGTGAACTCGTCATGAAGACGCAGCAGACGGCTGAGGGGGTGGCCCGCCCGGCGGGCCGCCCGCGCAGCGAGAAGGCGGAACGGTCGATCATCGAGGCCACCCTCGAACTGCTCGGTGAGGGCATCGGGGTGTCGGAGCTGTCCATCGAGTCGATCGCCAGCCGCGCCGGTGTCGGGAAGACCACGATCTACCGCAGGTGGTCCAACAAGGAGGACCTGGTGGTGGACGCTCTGGCGTCGCTCAAGCCGCCGATCCCGCTGCCGCAGGGCGGAACCGTGCGAGACGACCTGGTGACCTACCTCCGGGTGATCCAGGAGGAGGCCAGCCACCACCGCACCCGCTGCATCATGAACATCGCCATGAGCGACTCCGAGCGGCATCCCCGGCTGGCGGAGCGGTTCCGCGAGCTGACCGTGGAGCCGCGCAGGGCGGTGGTGGCGGCGGTTCTGCGGCGTGGCATGGAGACCGGGGAACTGCGCGCGGACCTCGACATCGACATGGCGCTGGCGCTCCTCAGCGGGGCGGTGATCTGGCTCACGAAGTGGTCCCACCCCGGCGAGTCCCACGCCGACGTTCCCGAGCGGATCGTCGACGAGGCGCTCAAGGGCTTCCGCCCCCGCCCCTCCGAGCCGTGACCCGTCCCTCCGCCCCCGAGCTGTGACCCGGCTCTCCACCCGAGCCGTGATGCGGCCCTTCACCTCCGAGGCGTGACCCGGTCCGTGCGGCCGACGGTCGTACGGACCACGCTCGTCACCGTCATGCGCTGCGCGCGGAGCGGAAGCACCGCGCTGAGCCTTCTCGGGAGATCCGGGTACCACTGGCGGGAATGGACGCGAGGGCGGGCGGCCGTCTGCCGGCGATGCCGCCTCCGATGACCCCGTGACCGGTGCCGGACGCCTGCCCGGCACCGGTCACGGCATTCTTATCTCAGGCCCGCGTCGAGCGCGCCCATCAGCGTGCCGGTGTCGCCGGACATCTCCCAGATCATCGCCCCGAGCAGGCCCTTACTCCGCAGCCAGGCGGCCTTGCGCCCGATCGACCAGGCGTCGTCGAAGCTCCACCACTGGCCGCCGTCGCCGGTGTAGCAGGAGGTCGCCACCGCCTGCTCGTCATGGCTGACCGTGCAGTTCGGGACGCTCGCTAGTCGGCGTCCGCGTCCCCCCGCGCCGTCGCCCTGGCTCGGGTCCTGCGGGTTGGACGTCGTCCCCTTGGTCACGCCGTTCAGGCAGGTCAGGTTGACCGGGTCGATGTTGGCGAAGGCGTAGTTGAGGTGCGTAAGCCGCGCCGCCGCTCCGGTCGTCTCGAGGTTGCGCACGAAATACTGCCTGCCGTAGATGCCCCACTGGACGAAGTAGCCCACGCGGGCGTAGCCGCTCCCGACGATGTCGGCCGTGCTCACCTTCACCGGATCGCTCGGCGCCGACACGTTGTCGTACAGGTCGCGCGCCCGCACGGTGAACGTGTACTCGGTGGACGGGGACAGTCCCGTGACCTTGGCCGAGGTGCCGGTCACCGTGGCCGCCAGATCGTTGCCGGCGTACACGTCGTACGCCGCCACGCCCTTGTCGTCGGTGGAAGCCGTCCAGGCGAGCGTGACGCTGGTGGCGTCCTTGGCGGTGCTGTGCAGGCCGGACGGGACCGTGGGCGGCCGGGTGTCGTCGGCGGGGTCGTTGGTCGTGACGGTGAGTGCGCCGCTCGCCGGGGACGGATCGCCCTTCCGGTCCTTCGCCCTGACCGTGAACGTGTAGGCGGTCTTCGGCGTCAGTCCGGTGACCGTCGTGCTCGTCCCGGTCACCGTGGCCGCGAGTGCCGAGTCGTTGTACACCTCGTACGCGCTGATGGGCAGGCTGCCGGGGGTCGCGGCGTCCCAGGCCAGCGTCACCGTCTTGGTGGTCTTCACGGTGGCGCGGAGGTTCGCCGGCGCGCCCGGCGGCGTGTCGGCCGCGCCGTCACACCTGACGTCGTTGATCCGGCAGCTCGCCGGCTCGGCCGCCGCACTGAGCGTGAAGGTGGGGCTGTACGGCTCGGTCGACCCGTGCGCCGCGACGGCGGAGTTGTAGAAGGCCGGGGTGAGCGTGACCTGCCGCCCGCTCTGGCTCAGCGTGCCGTTCTGGGCGCCGCTCGCGGTCACCCCGGCCGGCAGCTCGAAGACGATCGACCAGCCGTTCAACGCCGTGTCGGAGTTGTTGTTCACGACGAACTTCCCCTGCGTCCCGCCGGCGGAGAACGTCGCCGTCAGCGGGGCGGGCGGGGGAGGCGGGTCGCCGGTCCCGTCGCAGTCGGCGCCGTTGATCGTGCAGTTGGCCGGCTGGGCCGCGGCGCTGAGCGTGAAGGAGGGGCTGTACGGCTCGGTGGTGCCGCCCGCCCGGATCGTGTTGATGTAGTAGGCGGGGGTGAGCCTGACCTTCGTGCCGTTCTGGCTGATGGTCGCGTTCTGCGGATTGCCCGCCGTGACACCGGCGGGCAGGTCGAACTGGAGCGACCAGCCGGTGACGGCCGTGGAGCCGGACGCGGGTCCGCGGGCGGAGCCGCCGTGCACCGAGACGGGGCTGACGATGAGCGGACGGCCCGGTCAGGTCCGGCCCGGTCAGGTCGGCCCGGAGATCCCGTGGAGCGGAGCACGACCAGTCCGGTCTCGTACGCCATGACGACGGCCTGGGTCCGGTCGCGCAGGCCGAGCTTGCCCAGCACCCGGCTCTCACGTGCGTCTTGGCCGTCTCCTCGGTGACGGTCAACCGGGCGGCTCCACCGCCGGTGTCGCCATTGCTCTCGGCGGCGGCGTGATCGCGACGACGTTCGCGGCCACGACCACGCACCTGGACGACCTTCGGATCGGCCCATGGGAGGGACTCGGCGTGACGGCCGCGTGGGCCGCCGCCGCGCTGCTCGGCGCCTGGCTGCTGGTCGGCACCCGCGACGTGGGTGTTTAAAGGCGCTCGCGCCAGCGGGTGGTGATGGGCAGGCGGCGGTCGCGGCCGAAGTTCTTGGGCGTGATCTTCGGACCCGGCGGGTACTGACGGCGCTTGTACTCGGCCAGGTCCACCAGGCGGATGATCTGTGTGACCAGCTCGGGGTCGTGATCGGCCGCGACCAGCTCGTCGCGGCCCATGTCCCGCTCGACGTAGTCGCGCAGCAGCCGGTCGAGCACCTCGTACGGCGGGAGCGAGTCGGTGTCGCGCTGGTCGGGCCGCAGCTCCGCGCTCGGCTCCTTGGTGATCGAGTTCTCCGGGATCGGGGGCTGTCCCGGCTGGGCGTTGCGCCACTCCGCGAGCTTCCAGACCACGCTCTTGAGCACGTCCTTGATCGGGGCGAACCCGCCCGCCGAGTCGCCGTACAGGGTGGAGTAGCCGGTGGCCAGCTCGCTCTTGTTGCCGGTAGTCAGCACCAGGTGGCCGTGCTCGTTCGACAGGCTCATCAGCAGCATGCCGCGCACGCGGGCCTGCAGGTTCTCGGCCGCGAGGCCGTGCAGCTCGATCTCCTTCTCGAACGCCGAGACGATGTCGGCGATCGGGACGACCTGGGAGTCGACCCCCTGGCGGCGCACCAGCTCCTCCGCGTCGGTGATCGAGTGGTCCGAGGAGTAGCGCGAGGGCATCAGCACCACGTGGACCCGCTCGGGCCCGACGGCGTCGGCGGCGATCGTGGCGACGAGGGCGGAGTCGATGCCGCCGGACAGGCCGAGGATGACCGACCGGAAGCCGTTCTTGCGCACGTAGTCGCGCACGCCGAGCACGAGCGCGTTGTAGATCTCCGCCAGGTCGTCCAGCCGCTCGGCGACGACCGGCGCCTCCGGCTCGTACGGCTCGACCGGCGCGGCCGACAGCAGCACCCGCTCGACCGTGATGACCGTGCCGTCGTGCGCGTCGTGGCGCGACTCGCCGAGCTCGCCCGTGCCCTCCGGGAGCTCCAGGTCGGTGACGAACAGGTCCTCTTCGAACTGCGGCGCGCGGGCGACCAGCTCCCCGGAGGCGTCCACGATGAGCGAGTCGCCGTCGAAGACCAGCTCGTCCTGGCCGCCGACCATGTTCACGTACGCGAGCGCGCAGCCCGCCTCACGGGCCCGCCGCGCGCACAGCTCCAGCCGCACGTCGTCCTTGTTCGTCTCGTACGGCGAGCCGTTGGGGACGACGAGCAGGCCGGCGCCGGCCTCGGCGACCACCGAGACCGGACCGCCGTCCTGCCACAGGTCCTCGCACACGGCCACGGCGACGTCCACGCCGTGCAGGCGGAAGATCGGCAGGCGGTCGCCGCGCACGAAGTAGCGGTACTCGTCGAACACCCCGTAGTTCGGCAGGTGGTGCTTGGCCGACTTCGTCACCACGCGGCCCTCGTGGAGCAGGGCGACCGCGTCGAGCGGAGCGCCCTTGGGCTGTCCCACGCGCGGGGCGAGGTCGGCCCGGTCGAGGTAGCCCACCACGACGGGGAGGTCGCCGAGACCCTCGTCGGCGAGTCGCGTGGCCGCCTTCGACAGCGCCGTGATCGACGCCTCCACGAACGACGACCGGAGCACCAGGTCCTCGGCGGGGTAGCCGGTCAGGAACATCTCGGGGAACACCACGAGGTGCGCGCCGCGCTCGGCGGCCCTGCGGGTCCACTCGACGAGCATGTCGGCGTTGCCGGCGATGTCACCGACGACCGGATTGGTCTGGGCGAGAGCGATACGCAGTTGAGCCACGGTCCCACCCTAAGGTGTCCGATGATTTGTCGTCAAAGCGACGATAAGGGTCAGGCGCCGGGCGACCCGGGGCTGACCAGCCCTCTTTCGTACGCCAGGACCACGAGCTGGGCGCGGTCGACCAGGCCGAGGCCGCGCAGCAGCGCCGTGACCTCGTCGGCGACCTCCTGCTCCGGCACGGCGAGCGTCATCGCGATCTGCCGGTTGGTGAAGCCCCGGGCGACGAGCTTGATCAGGTCGATGTCGGAGTCGGACAGGCCTTCCGGCGCCGCCGGGTCGCGCCGCCCGGCGAAGGCCGCGATGAGGTGCGTGGTGACCGCGGGATCGAGCAGCGCGTCACCCGCGACGGCCGCCCGGACCGCCGCGATGAGCTGCTCGGGTGCGGAGGTCTTCAGCACGAAGCCGCTCACTCCGGCCCGCAGCGCGGCGTAGAGGTTCTCGTCGGTGCCGAAGGTGGTCATCATGATCACCTTCGGTGGCGCCTCCGCCGCGAGGATCCGCCGGGCCGCCGCGAGGCCGTCCAGGCGCGGCATCTGGATGTCCATGAGCACCACGTCGGGCCGCGCCGACTGGACGAGCGCGATCGCCTGCTCGCCGTTCTCCGCCTCCCCGACGAGGTCGAGCCCCGGCTCGCTGTCGAGGATCACCTTGAGACCGGTGCGCACCAGCGCCTGGTCGTCGGCGATCAGCACGCGCAGGGCCGCCACCCCCGGCACGGACGGCGCGGACGGCGCGGACGGCGCGGACGGCTCCACACCGTGCCCGCTCGGCGACCCTTTCAGCGGCCCGTTCAGAGGCCCGCCGGCGGCAGGATCGGGGGCGTCCAGATGCTCGGCCTGCACGAGGATGTCCTGCTCCAGCCTCTGCAAGGTGGGGCCGAGGTCGAGCCCGAGTTCGTCGCGCAGCGCCTCCCGGGCCCGGCGCAGCGCGCCGAGGGCGTCACCCTGCCGCCCGGCGCGGTAGAGCGCGAGCGCCAGCAGCCGCCAGGCCTCCTCCCGCAGCGGGTGCGCCGACGCGTGCGCCTCCAGGTCGGGGATCATCGGGCCGGTGCGGCCCAGCCGCAGCGCGGCGTCCGCGCGGCGCTCCACGGCGAGCAGGCGAAGCTCGTCCAGCCGCGTGGCCTCGGTCTGCGCCCAGGCCAGCTCCTGGAACCCGGCGAGCGCGGGTCCGCGCCACAGGGCGAGGGCCGTCTCCATCCGCTCCAGCGTCGCGGCCGGGCCATCGTGGTCGCTCTTGACCAGGTGCTCGAAGTGCCAGGAGTCCACGTCCTCGACGGCCGCCCGCAGCGCGTAGCCGGGCGGGGCCGACACCAGGACGCCGGCCTCCTCGCGCGGCGCGCGGTTCGGTTCGAGCGCCCGCCGCAGCCGGGAGACGTACCCCTGGATCGTGGACAACGCCTGGGCGGGCGGCTCGCCGGGCCACAGTTCGTCGATCAGCACGCTCACCGGTACGGCGCGCCCTCCGGCCACGAGCAACCGGGCGAGCACGGCCTGTTGCCGCTGGCCGCCCAGGTCGAGCGTCTCGCCATCGGTAATCGCTTCGAACGGCCCAAGAGCACGAAAAGTCACCATCGCACGGTAAGCGTAGAGGCAGTGGCACTCCCGGTCGTGCCGAGCGCCTCTCGGTTGGGTCACGAGGCGCGCGGCGGGCGCTCAGGCGGTGAGCGGGAACCGGGCCTCGACGACCGTGCCGCCGGTGTCGGGGGCGGCGACCACGCAGCTTCCGCCCAGCTCGGCCGCCCGCTCGCGCATGGAGGACATGCCGACCCCCGCGCGCAGCCGGGCGGGCGGGCCGATGCCGTCGTCGGCGACCGTCACCCGCAGCTCGCCGCCGCCGTCCCCGGCCGGGGGACGCGTGACGCGGACCTCGACGCGGGTGGCCCGCGCGTGACGGCGCACGTTGTTCAGCGCCTCCTGCGCGATGCGGTACACCGCGACCTCCACGGCGGCGGGCAGCCCGGCGAGATCGCCGTCCACCCGCACCGAGACGTCCTCGACGCCGTCCGTCCCCGCGGGCAGCGTCTCCTCCGCCAGCGCCCGTACGGCTCCCTCCAGCCCCAGGTCGTCGAGCGCCGGGGGCCGCAGGCCGTACACGAGCTCGCGGATGTCGCCGGCCACCGCGTCCATGCCGACCCGCAGGTCCCGCAGCAGGTCGTCGGCCGTGTCCGGCGACTTGGCCAGGCTGATCCTGGCCAAGTTGATCGTCATCGCCATCGCCCCGAGCGTCTGGCCGAGCCCGTCGTGCAGGTCGCGGCGCAGCCGCCGGCGCTCCTCCTCGCGGGCGGCGAGGATGCGCTCGCGCGAGCGCTGGAGGTCGGCGGCCATCCTCACGGCATGGGCCACGTCGGCCACGTAGGGGAGCAGCGTGGAGAGCACCCGCTCGTCGTGGGCGGGGGCGAACCGCCGTGTTCCCGGCGGGCCGACGAGCAGCCGGCCCACCGGCTCGCCGTGCCAGACCAGCGGCACCTCGCGCGGGGACGGCCCGACCTGGCCGCTCTCGACGTATCGCGGCCTGCCGTCGGCGATCTCGACGGCGACCCCGTCCACGGCCAGGCCCTCGCGCACGACCGTCACCACCGACGCGAGCGCCTCGCCGGGGTCGGCCCGCCGCACCTCCTGCGTCAGCCGCTCGGCGAGCAGCGCCGGATCGCCCACCCTGCCGTAGAGCGCGCGATCGACCACACGCTGCAGGGCGCGGCGCAGCGGCTGGAAGAACGCACCGGCGAACAGCGCCGCCGCGAGGCCGCCCACCTGGTGGTATCCGGACACGACCAGACTGGAGACCGCCCCGGCCCCGAAGTAGACGGCGCTGATCGTGCCCAGGAGCCCGGCGGTGACGAACGTCCGGCTGATCACCGTGTCGATGCCGTACAGCCGGTAGCGCAGCACCGCGAAGAGGATCCCGAACGGGATGAGCGCCGTCCACAGCGTCGCGGGCAGCCACATCGCGGGGCCGAGCAGGTACAGCGCCACGTACACGGCGAAGATGGACAGCGGCCAGGCGATCTGCCGCCGCGTCACGGGATCGGCGCGCCGCAGCCGGAGCACGAGCGAGGCCAGCGCCGCCACCACACAGACCTGGATCACGTACTGCAGGACGTTCCACGCCGTGCCGTAGTACGGGACGAGACCTCTGACCTGCAGCGGGTTGTGGATCACCTCCGGCCAGTCGTACGCGGCCGGGTCGGGGTCGGGCCGCAGCAGGCCCAGGACGACCTCGGCGAGGGTGGCGGCGGCGCCGGCGGCGACGACCACGCGCCAGCCGCGGGAGGGGAGCGCCCCGGTGGGCGAGTAGAGCGGCACCATGACCGCCAGCAGCAGGCCCGACACCGCCCAGCAGATCAACTGGACGGCCCGGGCCGTGATGGCCGCTCCCATGTCGCCCTGCGAAGCCCAGTGGAACATCAGCGCCGTGAAGGCCACGTTGCCCGACCCCAGCAGGCCGCCCACGCAGATCAGCCAGGCCATGCTGAGCCGGGGCCGCTGGGACACCAGGAACGCTCCCGTGAGCGGGAACGTGAGCGCGACGCCGAAGTCCGGCGTCAACGGGGGGTGCGGCTGCCACTCCGCGGGGATCCGGACCTGGACCAGCACCCCCACGAGGGTCAGGACCAGTGCCACGGCCGCCATCGCCCAGGCCACCGCCCGCACGGGAAAGGCAGGGGGGTTCTCGTCCATCCTGCGATGGATTATGTCCTGTCCCGTTCCGTTCTGACCAGGAAACGGCCAGCGCGTGAGTCCCTGCGGACCTAGACCGTCTGGGCCGCGCGGCGGCGGACGGCGCGGCCGATGAGGAGCTGGCCCGCCGCCGCGAGCAGGCCGAGACCGCCGAACAGGGGCCACACCAGCCCGGGGGCGGCGGCCAGCAGCCGGGTGCCCACCAGGGGGGCGAGCAGGGAGCCGGCCGACCAGGCCAGGCCGTACAGGCCCGAGTAGCGACCGCGCAGGTGGGGCGGCGCGAGCGCCGCGACGATCGCCCCGGGGATCCCGGCCGTGAGCACCTCGCCGAGCGTCCAGACGGCCACGGTCGCCGCGTGCCCGGCCGCCGTCGACACCAGCGAGGTCAGCGCGAACCCGAGCCCGACGAGCGCGAACCCGGCCGCGAGCACCCTGGACGGGTCGAACCTGGCCAGCCACGAGTTCGTGAGCGGCTGGACGACCACGATCAGCAGGCCGTTGACCGCCATCGCCATGCCGTACGCGCTCGTGGGCAGTCCCTGCCCGGTCATGGCGAGCGGCAGCGTGCTGTACGCCTGCAGGTAGACCAGCGCGTACGCCAGGTTGCCCAGCACGAAGGCCAGCATGAGGCGGTCGCGCAGGACGTCGGCGAACCGGCCGGGCTGCGCGTCCTCGCGGGCCGGGCGGGTCTCCGGGATGGCCCGCCACACGAGGAGGCCGAAGATCAGGCAGGTGACGGCGTCCACCCAGAACAGCACCGTGAAGCCCGAACGGGCGAGCCAGCCGCCGGCCACCATGGCGACCGAGAAGCCGAGGTTGATGGCCCAGAACAGCAGCCCGAACGCCCGGGGCCGGTCCTCCGGCGGCACCAGGTCGGCGACGATCGCCTGCGACGCCGGCCGGTAGGCGTCCACCACGATGCCCAGCACGAGCATGCCCACGACGAGCCCCGGCACGCTGGTCGTGTAGCCGAGCGCGATCATGGTGACGGCCGTGGCGACCATGCCGCCCGTGAGCGTGACCCGGCGCCCGAGGCGGTCGGCCAGCCATCCGGCGACCGGCTGCGACAGCAGCGATCCCACGCCGAACATCGTCATGACCAGCCCGGTGGTGGCGAGGGAGACGCCGCGCGCCTGCGTGAGGTAGATGCCGATGAACGGCTCCACCATCGTGCCGAGCCGGTTGACGAACGATCCGCCGAACAGCACCCAGAACGGACGGGGCAGGCCGCCGACCTTCGACTGGATGAAGCCGGTCCTGCTGATCACAGTGGTCACGGCGTCCACCCTTGGACAATGGGGACGTCCCGTGCCAATCTTTTAGCCCTGGCTGAAACATGGGGGGACGGCCGTGGCGGTGGAGTGGCGGTTCACGCCGGACGACGTGGCGCGGCTGCGCTTCGCGTTCTCCCCGATGTGGGAGCTGGTCGCCAGCCTCCGGGTGCTGCGCGCCCCCGACCGTCACTCGCTGCACCTGCCGTGGCTGCGGGCCGTGCAGCCGCGTCTGCGTGAGGTGGATCTCAGGGATCTGTTCGCGCTGGTCCCGGCGAGCGGCTACATACCCGACTTCCTCACCCCGCCGCCCGACACCCCGCTGCCGGACTTCGCCGCCGAGCTGGAGCGGGTGCGCGCCACGCCGCCCACCACGGCGTACGAGGAGATGGTGTGGGTGCAGACGCCCGATCCCGCGGCGCTGCGGCGGTTCGCCGACGACCCGGCGGAGGGCGTGCGGCGGGTGGCCGACCAGCTGCGGGAGTACTGGACGGTCGCGTTCGAGGAGTTCTGGCCCGGGATCCGCGCGCTGCTGGAGGCCGACGTCATGTGGCGGGCCCGCACGCTGGCGGCCGGGGGAGTGCGCGAGCTTTTCGCCGACCTGCATCCGGGCGTCGCCTGGCACGGCGACCGGCTCGTCACGGCCAAGAGCTGCGACTATGACGGCGACCTCGGCGGGGACGGCCTCGTCCTCGTGCCGAGCGCCTTCTCCTGGCCGGACGTCTGGGTGATGTACGAGCCGTACCTGCCGATGCTGTGCTACCCGGCGCGGGGCGTCGGGACGCTGTGGTCGGACGGCACGCCCTGCACGCCCGAGGCGCTGGCCGCGCTCATCGGCCGCACCCGGGCGCAGGTGCTCACCGCGCTCGCCGAGCCCGGCTCGACCACCGGGCTCGCCCGGCGGCTCGGCCTCACGCCGGGCGCGGTCAGCCAGCACCTCGCCGTGCTGTCCGACGCGGGCCTGGTGGCGCGGCGGCGGCTCGGCCGCGAGGTGCTCTACCGGCGGACCCCCGTCGGAGAGTCGCTCGCCGCCGTCTGCTGATCAGCCCAGGTCGGGCGGGGCGGGCACGGCGGGCAGCCGGGCCGTGACCGTGGTGCCGCGGCCGGGTCCGGAGGTGACGGCGCAGGTGCCGCCCAGCTCGGCCGCCCGCTCGGCCATCGAGCTCATGCCCACGCCCGACCTGCGGCCCGGCGGCAGTCCCACGCCGTCGTCGATCACGACGACCCGCAGCTCGCCGTTCCTGTGCAGGACCACCCGCACCCGCCGGGCCCGCGCGTGCTTGCGCACGTTGGTCAGCGCCTCCTGCACGATCCGGTAGGCCGCCACCTCCACGGCGGCGGGCAGCCCGGTCATGTCCCCGGTCACCTCGACCTCCGCGACCGACTCCCCACCGGCGGCCAGGCCGGGGCGCGCCTCCTCCGCCAGGGCCCGTACGGCTCCCGCCAGCCCCAGGTCGTCGAGCGCGGGCGGACGCAGGCCGTACACGAGCTGGCGGACGTCGGCGGTGACGCTGTTCATGCCCTCACGCAGGTCCCGCAGCAGGGTGTCGGCCGTCTCCGGGGACCGTTCCAGGCTGTGGCGCGCCATGTTGATCGTCATCGCCATCGACGCCAGCGTCTGCCCGAGCCCGTCGTGCAGGTCGCGGCGCAGCCGCCGCCGCTCCTCCTCCCGGGCCGTCAGGATGCGCTCGCGGGAGCGCTGCAGCGCGGTGGTCAGCGACACCGTGTGCGCGGCGTCGGCGACGTACGGCGCCAGCACCGCGATCACGCGCTCGTCGTGGGCGGCGGGGAAGCGGCGCCCGCCCGGCGGGCCGATGAGCAGGCGGCCGACCGGCTCGCCGTGCCAGACCAGGGGCACCTCCCGCGCCACGGGACCGGGCCGCCCGCTCGTCGTGACGGCCCCGTCGACCTCCACCGCCATGCCCGTGACCGACAGGCCCTCGCGCAGCACCTCCAGTGCGGCCAGCAGGGCGTGCGCGGGGTCGGCGTGCTGCAGCCGCCGACGCAGCCCGGCGGCGAGCGCGAACGGGTCGCCGCCCCTGCCGTACAGCGCGCGGTCGACGAGGCGCTGCAGGCCGCCCCGGATCGGATGGAAGAACGCCCCGGCGAACAGGGCAGCGGCCAAGCCGGCGAACCGGTCGACGCCGGACAGGATCAGGCTGGAGCCCGCCCCGACGAGCACGTAGACGGCGGCCACGACGCCGACCAGGCCCGCGCCGACGAGGGCCCTGCTGATCAGCGTGTCGATGCCGTACAGCCGGTAGCGCAGCACGGCGACCGCGATCGCGGCCGGCACCAGCGGGAGCGTGAGCGAGGCGGTCCACCAGACCGGATAGCCGATCACCCAGGGGATCACCACCCCGGCCATGGCCACCAGGGGCCACAGGATCTGGCGGCGCTCGATCCCGTCGGCCCGGTTGAAGCGGACGACGAGCGAGGAGAACGCCAGCGCCATGCCCACCGCGACGACCGTGTGCATCACCTGCCGGGTGCCCTGGTAGTACGGCGCGAAGGCCGCCACCTCCAGCGCGTTGTAGCCGGTGCGCACGCTCGACGGGGCGATCAGCGAGCACAGCCAGTCGAGGGCGAGGGCCGTGGCGGTCATGCCCCCGGGCACGCACCACCGCTTGGACAGGATGCGCCCGGTGGGGTAGAGCAGCGGCAGCAGCACGCCGAGCGCGTACGTCGTGAGGTTCCACACGCCGTCGGCGAACACCCAGAGCGGGTGGACCAGCGGATGGCCGCCGCTGTGGACGAGCAGGGTCGCCGTGTTGGCGGCGAGGATGTTGGCGGCCGAGCCCAGGCCGCCCAGGCACAGCAGCCAGCCGAGCAGCAGCCGGGGCCGCGAGATCACCAGCAGCGCGCCGAAGATCGGGAACGTGGTGCCCGCCACGTCCTCGGGCGCGAACGGCAGCGGCGTGTAGGGGGCGTCGGGCAACTGGGCGGTCACCCAGATGTCGGCGAGCTCCAGGCAGATCGCCACGCCCGCGATCGCCATCGCGACGGCGGGCCCGAGCGCCCGCACCCGGCCCGGCCAGTCGAGCGCCCGCAGCCGCAGGAGCCGGGGTTCCGCGGAGTCGAGCAGCGGTCGTGCCACGGACGTGGGCTCCTTCGGGTTGTGCACCGGCATGCCGGGAAGGTAGAGCGCGCGGGTCGACACCCGATCAACGCCGGATCAACAGCAACGACGACCCCGCCATGGGATTTGTTCGCTGTGATCTACGTCACCTGATCCACCCGTCCCTCCGGGCGCCGTAGCCGTCCCAGGTCCGCGGTGATCCCCAGGACAGCCGGCTCACACTCCCTCGTAACCCCTGTGAAACACTCAGGAGGCAGACTGGTAGGCGACCAGACCTGTAACTCCGTGAGGTACGCCTTGGACCGCCAGCAGGAATTCGTCCTCCGCACGCTCGAAGAGCGAGACATCCGGTTCATCCGGCTGTGGTTCACCGACGTGCTCGGTTTCCTGAAGTCGGTGGCGATCGCGCCGGCCGAGCTGGAAGGCGCCTTCGCCGAGGGCATCGGCTTCGACGGCTCGGCGATCGAGGGCTTCTCGCGGGTCTACGAGTCGGACATGCTGGCCAAGCCCGACCCGTCGACGTTCCAGATACTGCCGTGGCGCAGCGAGTCGCCGGGCGCCGCCCGCATGTTCTGCGACATCCTGATGCCGGACGGCTCGCCGTCGCACGCCGACCCGCGCTTCGTGCTCAAGCGGACGCTGGCCAAGGCGGCCGACATGGGCTTCACGTTCTACACCCACCCCGAGGTGGAGTTCTTCCTGCTGCGCAACCGGCCGGAGAAGGGCGACAGGCCCCAGCCCATCGACGAGGGCGGCTACTTCGACCACACCCCGCACAGCGCGGGCCACGACTTCCGCCGCAACGCGATCATGATGCTGGAGTCGATGGGCATCTCGGTGGAGTTCAGCCACCACGAGGGCGCGCCGGGCCAGCAGGAGATCGACCTCCGCTACGCCGACGCGTTGACCACGGCCGACAACATCATGACGTTCCGGCTGGTCATGAAGGAGGTGGCGCTGGAGCAGGGCGTGTGGGCCTCGTTCATGCCCAAGCCGTTCACGGACTACCCCGGGTCCGGCATGCACACGCACATGTCGCTGTTCGAGGGCGACCGCAACGCCTTCTACGAGCCCGGCGCCGACTACCAGCTCTCCAAGATCGGCCGGTCGTTCATCGGCGGCCTGCTCCGGCACGCGGCGGAGATCACCGCCGTGTGCAACCAGTGGGTCAACTCCTACAAGCGGCTGTGGGGCGGCGCCGAGGCGATCGCCGGGGCCGGCGGCGAGGCCCCCGCGTACATCTGCTGGGGGCACAACAACCGCTCCGCGCTCGTGCGCGTGCCCATGTACAAGCCGCACAAGGGCGGCTCGACCCGCATCGAGTTCCGGTCGGTCGACTCCTCCTGCAACCCCTACCTCGCCTTCGCCGTCATCCTGGCCGCCGGGCTGAAGGGCATCGAGGAGGGGTACGAGATGCCGCCGGGCGCCGAGGACGACGTGTGGGCGCTGACCAGCGCGGAGCGGCGGGCGCTCGGCATCCAGCCGCTGCCCCAGTCGCTGGACGAGGCGATCGCGGCGATGGAGCACAGCGAGTTGGTCGCCGAGACGCTGGGCGAGCACGTCTTCGACTACTTCCTGCGCAACAAGCGCGCGGAGTGGCAGGATTACCGCCGACAGGTGACCGAGTACGAACTCGGCCGCTACCTGCCCGTGCTCTGACGGAGATCACTCCGTCACCGCGGTGTTACAGCCTGCAAATCTTTCTGACACTCCCGTCTGTTTGGCTGGTCCCTACGCCGGAACAGTAAAATCGGTTCACTTGTTACGACTTTTACGGGTGAGCCGTATCAAGACGTGACTCAGGGAGGGCGTGGGCCATATGACGGCGGCTGCGGGGCTGCAGACCGTTCTGACCGTACCGAAGCGTTTCCGGGGACCCGAGGGCACCGCCAACGGCGGCTGGATCGCGGGCACTCTCGCCGGCACGCTGACCGGGGGCGGTCACGACTCGCCGGTGGAGGTCACCCTTCGCAGACCGGTCCCGCTGGAGACCGCGCTGTCGGTCGAGCACGTCGGCAACGCCGTCGTCCTCAGCCAGGGCGACGACCACCTCGTCGAGGCGATCCCCGTCGCCGAGACGCTGACGCCGCCGCCGTTCGTGCGGTTCACCGACGCGGCCCGCGCGGAGGCGGGCTTCCCCGGCAGGCACGGCCACGCGATCGCGGGCTGCTTCGCCTGCGGGCTGCGCGAGCCGGGCGACGGGCTGCGCATCTTCCCCGGCCCGGTGAAGGACCCGGTGGAGGACCCCGCGGAGGGCGGCGAGCTCGTGGCCGCCGGCTGGCGGGTGCCGTTCAACGTGACCGACGAGCAGGGCGTGGTCCCCGACTCGATCGTCTGGGCGGCGCTGGACTGCGCCACCGGTTGGGCGCACTACCGCAGCTTCCCGGACCGGCAGCCGATCCAGCCTCCGCTGCTCGGGCGGCTGACCGGGCAGGTGTTCCGCCGGGTCTACCCGATGGGCCGATACTCGGTCGTGGCCCGGGCGGAAGGCCGCGACGGCCGCAAGCTGTTCGGCACGAGCGCGGTCTACGAGGTGGACGGCGCGCTCGTCGCCGCCGCCAAGGCGACCTGGATCCTGCCCCGCCAGTGACCCGGTCCTGCCGATGATCCCGCCCTGCCGCATGTGACACCGGGGTACACGCCCCGGAAGTCGACGCGGCGCCGGCCGGATGGTCCCGGGGATCGCGACCACCGGCCGGCGGAGCCTCGCTCAGGACGAGCCGCAGGACACGGCCGCCGTGATGCGGCCGAGGATCTCGTCCAGGACCGTGGGGCTCGTGGCGAAGTTGAGCCGCGCGAACCCGGCGGTGTCCACCGGCGTCTCCTGCCCGAACTCGGCGCCCTCGGCCAGCTTGACCCCCGCCTCGCGTTCCAGGCGCTCGGCTGGGTCGACGCCCCCGAGCGGCGTGCCGGTGAAGTCGAACCAGCCCAGGTAGGTGGCCTGCGGCGAGTGGTAGCCGAGGTCCCACGGCAGGTCCGCGGCCCACCGCTCGACCGTCCGCCGGTTGCGCTCCAGCGTCCGCATCAGGTCGGCGTGCCAGTCCGCGGACTCCCGCCACGCCGCGACCGTGGCCGCCCGGCCCACGACGGCCGGCGTGCCGAAGTAGTCGTACGGCATGCGCGACAGCGCCTCCCACACGCCGTCGTGCCCGACGTGGGCGACGGCGCAGCGCAGCCCGGCGATGTTGAACGTCTTCGTGGCGGAGGTCGCGGTGATCGTCCGTGCCGCCGTCGCGGGCCCGAGCGAGGCGAACGGGACGTGGCGGTGCGGCGCGTAGACGAGGTCGGCGTGGATCTCGTCCGAGACGACGACCAGGTCCAGCTCCTCGGCCGCTTCGGCGAGCGCTTCCAGCTCCTGCCGCGTGAAGACCCGTCCGGTCGGGTTGTGCGGGTTGACGAGCACGAGCATCCGGCAGCCCGCCGCCCGCAGCCGGTCGGCCACCCCCTCGGCCGCGAAGCCCCAGCCGTTCCCGGTTCGCGTCATGGGCAGCGGCACGATCCGGCGCCCCGCCCGCGCGATGCTCGCCAGGAACGGCGGATAGGACGGCACGTGGATCGCCACCCCGTCGCCGGGCCGGGTGGCGTGCTCGACCATCACCTGGAGGATCTGGATCAGGTCGGTCAGGACGCGGACGCGCCCCGGCTGCGGCGTCCAGCCGTGCCGCGCGGCCATCCGCTCCGCGAACGCCTCGGCCACCGGATCCTCGCCCCGCCAGAACGGGTAGCCGAAGTCCTCCCGCTGGGCCAGCCGGATCACGCACTCCCGTACGGCCGGCGGCACGCCGAAGTCCATGTCGGCGACCCACGCGCCGAGGACGCCGGGCGCAAGGGAGCCCCACTTGACGCCGTACCCGGACCGCAGCCGGTCGACGTCGACGTGGGCGAAGGGGTCACGGGTCATGATCGTCCTTTCGTTCCGGAGCCGGCCGCGGAGGCGACGATCCAGTCGCGCAGGATCTCCATCTGGCCGTGGTGCTGGGCCAGCTCCTCGTACACGTGCAGGAGCGCGGCCCCCTGGGTCAGCTCGCGAGCGGGCCCGAGGAACGCGGCGGGCGGCGTGCCCCGCAGCGGCTCGGCCGGCCGCGCGGCCCGCACGTCCACCGCCAGCCGGTCGCGTACGGCGGCGGCCCGTTCGAGCAGGGGCCCGACGGACCCGGCGGCGGCGAACTCCGCGTCGCGGTCCCGGGCCACCTCCCGGCCCGCCACCAGTGCGCCCGCCCAGTACGAGACCACGCCGAGGCAGTGGGTGAGCAGGGCGTGGGGAGAGTTCGCGCCGGGGAAGGGCGGCCGGACATTGGCGAGGTCGTCGCCCAGCTCGGCGACGATGCCGGTCATCCCGTCGAGGGCTCGGCGGGCGAAGTAGAGGTAGTCGTCTTCGTCGATCACCGCGACCTCCGATGGCGTCACTGGTTCAGGGGGTGACGATAGTGCTTGCGGCACCCGATGTCACCTGCCAAGGTGGTGACGTGGATTTCGTCTTCGTCGGCGGGAATCTGGCACTGGACTTCGCCGGCACGCTCAAGTGGCGCCGTACCCGTGCGGAGGAGCTGTTGCGCACGCCCGGCGACCTGGCCCGATGGTCGGTGGAGGCGGGCGTGCTCACCGGGGAGCCGCCGCTCGACGGCGAGGACCTGCGCACGCTGCTCGGCCTGCGCGAGGCGGTCTACCGGCTCGTCGCCGCCGCGCTGGACGGCCGTCCCTGGCCCGGCGAGGATCTCGGCGTGCTCAACCGGGCGGCCTCCGCCGCGCCGCCGCGGCTGACGCTCGGCCCCGGCGGTCTGGCGCGGGACGGAGGCGCGGCGGAGATCGGCGCGGAGGTCGCCCGGTCGGCCGCCACGCTGCTGGCGCGAATGCACGCGGGGGTGTCCTCGGTGCGGGTGCGGGAGTGCGCCCGCACCGAGTGCACCCGCCTGTTCGTCGACCGCTCACGGGGCGGCACCCGGCACTGGTGCGGCATGGAGGAGTGCGGCAACCGGGTCAAGGCCGCCAGCTACCGTTCCCGTAAGAAGGGATGAGCGCTCACCCGGTGAGGCGGGCGGCCACGACCGCGGCGCAGCGGGGGTCGAACAGGATCGTGTAGTGGTTGCAGTCCGGCACGACCTGGTCGCGCAGGCCGGGCAGTTCCGCCGCCCACCGCGCGGTGAGGTCGTCCGGGAGCATCCCGACGTCCTGGTTCAGCAGCCCTCGCGGCGCGCGGAGCAGGAGCGGCGCCGGTTCGACGGCCTTCAGCGCCGTCCCGACCGCCTCGTGCTCGGTGAGCAGCCAGCGGCCGTCCTGCCTCACGGCGTCCTCGCGGGCGCGTGAGCGGACGGCGCCGTCCGGCCCGGTGGCGTCGTAGCGGACGTACTCCTCGATGAGCGGGGACCAGTCATCGGCGAGCGCGGGATGGGCGCGGAAGAAGTCGAGGTAGGCGTCCACGTTCTGATAGGTCTGGGAGAGCCTGACGATGGCCGGTCCGAGCGTCGCCTCCAGCACCTCGTCGGGGTCGGCGCCGGGCGGCAGCGGCAGCGGCAGGCCGCCGTCCACGAGCACCACCCGGGCGTAGCGCCGGTGCGCACCGTGGAGCGCCGCGACGTAGGCGCCCATCGAGTGCCCGGTGAGCACGCTTGTGCCGTCCGCGCCCACGTGCTCGGCGACCCGTTCCAGGTCCTCGGCGTGCCGGTCCAGGCCGTAGGGGCCGGGCAGATCGGCGCTGTGGCCGCGCCCGCGCAGGTCCACGGCGACCAGCGACCAGCCGGGCGGCAGCGCCTCGGCGACCGCCCGCCACGACATGAGGGAGGCGGTGATGCCGTGCGCCGCGATGATCAGGCGGGGACCGCCGCCGAACCTGGCGATCCGCAGCCGTCCGCCGGGGACGGCGACCTCATCGATGTTCATGGTTCGGACTGTACGGTACGACCCTCTCAGGTATCGCCTGTCCCGATATGTGTCTTTAAGCTCTCCCATATGGGTGAACGTCTGATCGTCATCGAGCACGAGGCCGACGCGGGCCTGGGCTTCTTCGCAGGGTGGCTGGAGGCCGCCGGAGTCGAGGCCGAGGTCGTCCGGCCGTACAAGGGGGAGCCGGTGCCCGGACGCGCCGCCGGCGGGCTGCTGGTCCTCGGCGGCTCCGCGGCGGCCTGGGACGACGAGGGGTACGGCTGGCTGCCGGCCACCAGGGACCTGATCGCCCGCGCCGTGGACGAGGGTGTGCCGACGCTCGGCATCTGCCTCGGCGCCCAGCTCATGACCATGGCCTGCGGCGGGACCGTCGAGCGCGGCGACGCGGGCCTGGAGATCGGCCTGGGGGAGATCGAGCCGCTGCCCGAGGCCGCCGCCGACCCGCTGCTGTCGGCGCTGCCGTCGGGCCCGGTCCGGGCGATCCAGTACCACTACGACGCCATGACCACCCTGCCCGACGGCGCCGTACGGCTGGCCACCGGCGCGCGGTACGCCAACCAGGCGTACCGGCTCGGCGACCGGGCCTGGGCCGTGCAGTTCCATCCCGAGGCCACGCCCTCGATCTTCGCCTCCTGGACCGGCGGCGGGGAACTGCCGTCCGAGCGGGCCGAGGAGCTGAACACGCGGGTCGAGGCGGCCGGAGACGAGCTTGAGCGCACCTGGAGGCCGCTGGCCGAGGCGTTCGCGGCCCAGCTCACCCGGAGCTGACATGAGCTGACATGGGCCGAGATGGGCGGAGGGGCGCGCGGAGAAAACCCGTGATGGGCCGATTACGCAGAGAAACCGCTAAGGACGTGCACAACCCGGAGGGTTAGCGTGTGCGCTGAGCCCGGCAGGTGCCGGGCGGCGACATCCAAGGTCGGTTCCGCGGCAGGGGCCGATCTCTGCGAGGAGGCTTCCGACCCATGTGTACGGTTACTGGGAAGGTTCGTCTCGGGGGGCCGACGTGATCGACGTCGGGGTGGAGGAAGGAACGGTGAACGCCGCGCCTCGGATACAGACGACGGCAGGGCGCCTGGCGGCGCTCGGATTCGCCGACGGTGCGCGGGCCGAACGGCTGCTCGACGAGCTCGGCCCCGAGGCGGTCGGCGACTTCGCGCTGCTCGACGACATCGTCAGGGCCGCCGACCCGGATCTGGCGCTCACCACGCTGAGCCGTCTGGTGGAGCGGGACCCGAGCGTGCTCGGGGCGTTCCGCGCCGACCCGGACCTGCGCCGCAGGGTGCTCGGCGTGTTCGGGCTCAGCGCGGCGCTCGGCGAGCACGTCGTACGGCACCCGGAGTGCCTGCCGTCGATCCAGTGGACGCGGTGGCCCACGCTCGGCGACCTGCGTGAGGAGATGCTGCTCGCGGTCGGGGCGGACCCGGACGCGGCCGAGCCCGTGGCCGAGCCCGTGGCCGAAGGGGGCACCGCCGGGCCGGGCACGTCCGGGCCGGCGATGGCGGCGCTGCGCGTCGCCTACCGTAACCGCCTGCTGCACCTGGCCATGCGGGACGTGACCGGCGAGTGCACCCTCGCCGAGGCCGCCGCCGCGCTGGCCGACCTCGCCTCGGCAGCGCTGGAGGCCGCCCTCGCCATCGCCAGGGCCGAGGTGGCCGACGCGGGCGACGTGCGGCTGGCCGTCATCGGCATGGGCAAGTGCGGGGCCCGCGAGCTGAACTACATCTCCGACGTCGACGTCGTCTTCGTGGCCGAGCCCAAGGAAGGCGTGGACGAGACCAAGGCGCTGCAGGCCGCCACGCGCCTCGCGCAGGGGATGATGCGGGCCTGCTCGGCGAGCACCCCCGAGGGTGCGCTGTGGGAGGTGGACGCCAACCTGCGCCCGGAGGGCAAGATGGGCCCGCTCGTGCGCAGCGTGGAAAGCCACCTGGCCTACTACCGCAGGTGGGCCAAGACCTGGGAGTTCCAGGCGCTGCTCAAGGCGCGCCCGGTCGCGGGCGACCTGGAGCTCGGCCAGGAGTACGTCGCCGCGGTCAACGAGCTGGTCTGGCAGGCCGCCGCCCGGCCCAACTTCGTGGAGGACGTGCAGGCCATGCGCCGCCGGGTGGAGGCGCACGTGCCCGCGGGCGAGGCCGACCGGCAGATCAAGCTCGGGCCGGGAGGGCTGCGGGACATCGAGTTCGCCGTTCAGCTCCTCCAGCTCGTGCACGGCCGCTCCGACCCGCTGCTGCGCCGCAGGGCCACGCTGTCGGCCCTCGCCGCCCTCTCGAGGGGCGGCTACGTCGGGCGCGACGACGCCAAGGCGCTCGCCGAGGCCTACACCTTCCTGCGCCAGGTCGAGCACATGCTCCAGCTCCACCGGCTGCGCCGCACCCACGTGGTGCCCTCGGACACCGCCGACCTGCGGCGGCTCGGCCGGGGGCTGGGCATGACGACCGACCCCGTGGGGGAGTTCACCACCACCTGGAAGCGGCACGCGCTGGAGGTGCGGCGGCTCCACGAGAAGCTGTTCTACCGCCCGCTGCTGCAGGCCGTCGCCCGGCTGCCGGAGACCGAGGCCCGCCTGTCCACGGCCGCCGCCACCGCGCGGCTGGAGGCGCTCGGCTACGCCGACCCCGAGGGCGCGCTGCGTCACATCGCCGCGCTCACCAGCGGGGTCTCCCGCCGGGCGGCCATCCAGCGGACGCTGCTGCCGGTCATGCTCGGCTGGTTCGCCGACGCCCCCGACCCCGACGCCGGCCTGCTCGGCTTCCGCCAGGTGAGCGACAAGCTCGGCACCACGCCGTGGTATCTGCGCCTGCTGCGCGACGAGACCGCCGCGGCCGACCGCCTCGCCCACCTGCTCGGCACCAGCAAGTACGTCACCGGGCTGCTGCTGCACGCCCCCGAGGCCGTCGCGATGCTGGGCTCGCCCGCCGAGCTGGCCGTACGGCCAGCCGCGACGCTCGCCGCCGAGGCCGCCGCCGCGGTGGGCCGCCACGCGGAGGACGCCGAGACCGCCGTCGCCGCCGTCCGGGCGCTGCGCCGCAGGGAACTGCTCCGTACGGCCTGCGCCGACCTGTCGGAACTGATCGACATCGAGGAGGTCGGCCAGGCCCTTTCTTCGCTGAACGACGTCACGATCCAGGCGGCGCTGGACACGGCGATCAACAAGGTCACGCTGGAGCGGCGGGCCCCGTTCCCGACGCGGATGGCCGTGATCGCCATGGGCCGCCTGGGCGGCCTGGAGAGCTCCTACGCCAGCGACGCCGACGTCATGTTCGTGCACGCGCCGTTGGCCGGGGCGGCCGAGCGGGACGCGGCCGTCGCCGCCCACGCGGTGGCCGAGGAGACGCGGAGGCTGCTCGCGCTGCCCGCCCCCGACCCGCCGCTGCAGATCGACGCGGGCCTGCGGCCCGAGGGGCGGCAGGGGCCGCTCGTGCGGACGATCGCCTCCTATCGCGCCTACTACGACCGCTGGGCCTCGCATTGGGAGGCCCAGGCGCTGCTGCGGGCCCGGTTCTGCGCGGGCGACGCCGAACTCGGCCGAGAGTTCGTCGCGCTCGTCGAGCCGCTGCGCTACCCGGCCGAGGGCATCTCCGCCGACGCCGTACGCGAGATCCGCAAGCTCAAGGCGCGCATGGAGGCCGAGCGGCTGCCGCGCGGGGCCGACCCGGCCCTGCACACCAAGCTCGGCAGGGGTGGGCTGAGCGACGTGGAGTGGGTGGCCCAGCTCATCCAGTTGCGGCACGCGGGAGCCGTACCCGCGCTGCGCACGACGCGCACCCTGGACGCGCTGCGCGCGGCGGCGGGGGAGGGCCTGCTCGACCCGGCCGACGAGGAGGTGCTCGCGCAGGCGTGGCTGTTCGCCTCGCGCATCCGCGACGCCCTCATGCTGGTGCGCGGCCGGGCGGCCGACAGCATCCCCACTCCCGTCAAGGAGCGTGTGCTGCTCGCGCGGGCGCTCGGTTATCCGCCCGAGGGCACCGAGGACTTCGTGGAGGACTACCGGCGCGCCACCCGGCGGGCCAGGACCGTGGTGGAGCGCGTCTTCTACGAGGACTGAGTCCGACCAACGGGCCCGATCAAGGGTGGTTGCCGCCTTGGCGCGCGGCTTGTTCCGTATGACGTATATGTATGCGGATCGGAGCGTTGCCATCGCAGCCCGTAACGTGTATCAACGGGTGCGGGTGATCTCTTTGATCTCGTATTACGCAGACCTGGCCATCGGGCTGATCCTGGCCTTCCTGCTGCTGTCGCTTCTCGTCAGCGGCATCAACGAGGGCATCGTCAGGCTGCTCGGAATCCGCAGCAAGTTCCTGTGGGCGTACCTGCGCGACACCCTCGACGGCGCGGAGACGGCGGACGGGACCTCCCGGCTCGACCGGATCCTGGACGCGCTCAAGAGGTTCGGCCGCAAGGCGCGCACGCCGCTGACGCAGGCGGCGTCGCCGGAGGAGGGCCGCTCACGCCTGCCCGCCAGCGTGCTGGGAGTGTTCGCGCGGCTGCCGTTCGGCCGGGACCCGCGGCCCGCGTTCAGTCAGCAGCCGCCGCCCGTGGAGAGCCCGCCGCTCGCCGCCGCGGCCGACTCCGTGGCCGCCGAGCAGATGGCCGCCGAGCAGACGACGGCCGGTCAGGCGACGGCTTCGGCCGACGCCCCGGCGGGCGCGTCGGCGGACCCCGCGCACCCCGCCGGACAGGCCGATCCCGAGGAGGTCGCCGTCCTCGCGGTGGACCCGGCGGCGGCCGGCGCGGCGGGCGGCGTGCTGCCGCCGGACCAGGGCAAGTCGATGGCCGAACTGCTCCACGAACGGCTGCAGGAGATCGACCACGCCAAGCGCGGAAGGACGAGCATCGCCGACATCCCGCCCGCGCGCTTCGCCGTCGCCGTGATGGAGATCGCCACCGAGCACGGCGGCGTGGAGGCTCTCATGCGGGACCTCGACGCGCTGAAGAGCCCCTTCTCCCGGCCGCTCAAGGCCGTGTGGGACAGGGCGAGCCACGACCTGGAGGCGTTCCGCCGCGGCGTCGAGGACTGGTTCGACGGCGAGATGGAGCGGCTCAGCCTGCTCTACCGCCGCTACGTCCGCTGGGTCCTCGTGGCGCTCGGCCTCGTCGTGACGCTGGTGTTCAGCATGGACTCCCTGGAGTACGGCAAGACCCTGCTGCGCGACAACGCCTACCGCAGCGCGGTGACCGCCTTCGGCCAGTCGGGCCCGCAGGCGCTGGAACCGCTGCGTGAGCAGTGCGAGCCGGGCCAGGACCCGTACGCGTGCGTCACCGACGTGCTGAGCACTCCGGCGTTCGTGAAGATCTTCACGCACGCCCCGGTGAGCGTCACGATGGACGCGGCCGACGGCCCGGCGTGGGCCTGGCACGGCGGGGACTGGTGGCAGCGCCTCACGTCGCCGGGCCACTGGCCGGGGTTCCTCATCACGCTGATCGCCCTGTTGTTCGGCGCGCCGTTCTGGTGGGACATCCTGCGCCGCGTGAGCGGCCTGCGCGCCCGGACCTCCGGCTCCACCCCCTCCTGACCGGCGGCACCGCATGCCGCGGTGTGAGGCCGCGATATCCGGTTGCGGCGGCCGATCCCCGTGCGTACGGTCGGCCGGGTGCGTGGGCGAGGGCCGGCCGGGTCGCTGTGGCGGCACCGGGACTTCATGCTGCTGTGGAGCGGCCACACGGTGAGCATGTTCGGCTCGCAGATCAGCTGGATCGCCCTGCCGATGGTCGCGGTCGCCGGGCTGCGGGCCACCACGTTCGAAGTGGCGGTGCTGGGGGCCATGAGCACGCTGCCGGCGCTGGTCGTCTCGCTCCCGGCCGGCGTGCTGGCCGACCGTCACCGCAGGCGGCATCTGATGATCGCCTGCGATGCCGGATCCGCGCTGGCCATGGCGTCGGTGCCGATCGCCGCCGTGGCGGGCCGGGTCACGATGGCCCAGCTCTACGCGGTCACCCTGGTCGTCGGCGTGCTCGGCGTGGTTTTCGGCACCGCGGCCGGCAGCCTGACGCCGGTGCTGCTCGGCGGGAACCGGCTCTCCGACGCCAACGCCAAGATGAACACCGCGCGCGGCCTGGCCGAAATGGCCGGGCCGAGCGTCGGAGGCTTCCTGGTGGGCCTCGTCGGCGCCGCCCGCGCGGTCGCCGCGGACGCCCTCTCGTACGCCGTGAGCGCCGCGGCCCTGGCGTCGATGCGCCTGCGGGAGCCGAAGCCCGAGCGCACTCCGCATCGCGGGCGCTTCCTCGGCGAGATCGCCGAGGGGCTGCGGTTCGTGCTCGCCCAGCCGGTGCTGCGCGTGCTCGCCCTCTCCGGGGCGGTCAGCGCCGTGCTGCTGCGCGGGATCAGCTCCATGTGGCTGCTGTACGTCGTGCGGGAGCTGGGCTGGAGTGCCCGGGCGGCCGGGCTCGTCTACGGCCTGAGCCTCATCGGCGGGGTCGCCGGGAGCATGGTGGCGGGGCGGGTGACGGCCCGGTTCGGCATGGGCCGCGTGATCGTCCTGGGGGCCCTGCTGTCGGCCCCCTTCGAGCTGGTCACCCCGCTCGTGCCGCCCGGCCTGGCCGGCCAGTGGACCGTCGGGCTGGTCTTCACCTTCCTGACGGCCGCCGGGATGGTCCAGGCGACCGCGGCCCAGACCGCGCGCCAGCTGCTGTGCCCGCCCGGCATGCTCGGCCGGATGAACGGCTCCACCCAGTTCGTGCAGGCGGGCCTGCTGCCGCTCGGGCCGCTCCTGGCCGGCGCCCTGGGCGCCTGGATCGGCCTGCGCCCCGCCCTGATCATCCTGGGCGGCGCGACCCTGCTGTGGCCGCTCCTGCTGTTCCTGTCACCCGTACGCACCGTGGATGTGAGATGAACATGATGGACGACGACCAGCCGCGGTCTCCCCGGCGGCTCGCGACGCGCTATTTCGAGATGTGGAACACCGGCGACACCTCGGCGGCCGAGGAGATCCTGAGCCCGGACTGGGGCGATCACGCGCATCCCGAGGTGGCCGGGCCGCAGGGCGTGCGAGAGGCGGTCGAACGGATCCGCGGCGCGCAGCCGGACCTCCGGTTCCGGATCGACGCCGTCCTCGGGGATGGCGATCTGGTGGCGGTCGTCGGGAACGCCGGCCGCGGCCAGGACGCGGACGGCACCCCTCTGGTCTGGCTCATCCGCGTACAGGACGGCCTGCTCGCCGAGATGTGGACCTACCGCGACATCGGCGGGTGATCGGCGGGTGATCGGCGGCGTATCCGCATCCCGTTGCCCTGCGGGTAGCCGATCGAGGGCCGCGACCGCAGCGGCACCGCCGCGCCGCCGGCCTGGGAACCCAGGTCAGTGGCTCGGCGGGCGGCGCCGCTCGCGGCGTCCCGGACTTACGCGACCCGTCAGGGCTCCAGGTCGGTCACTCCCTTGCCGCTCGACATGTCGAGCGGCACAGAGGCCTGGTCGTGCGCGATCAGCCAGTCGCCGTCGGTCTTCCGCAAGCAGAAAGTGCCCCGGACCCACATACCGCTCGTCGCGGTCCCGTTCCTCAGCGTGCCGCTGAGCCGGCCGAAGCAGTGACCGAACGCCACCGTGTCGCCCACGGTGAGGGTCAGGTCGCGGACCTCGTAATCCACGTCCTGGAAGAACGCGAACGCCCTCTCCCAGTTCTTCAATTTCGCGTCGATCCCCACATGCTGCAGCGGCGGCTCGACGTCGAACGACACGACGTCCGTGGCGTAGAGCCGCCTCAGGCCCTCGAGATCCTTGGCCCGGATCCCTTCGACGATCCTGCCGATCTGCCGCCTGATCCTGGCTTCGTCTTCTTCGCGTTGCGTAGGCATCGCTACCCATCCCTTCATTTCGGTGTTCCTCGCTGGTTCGACCGGACAGCACCCGGAAATGTCAGGCCTGCGAATGTCCTTGTTCTTCGCCTGTGGTCCAGTTCCAGTCGGCGATCGTGGTGCGCATCAGCCGGGCGGCGGTCGACAGGTGGCTGTCGGCGCCCCAGTAGAGGGTGACCGTGCGACGGCAGTCGGGGCTGTCGACGGCGATCCAGGCGACGGGGGCACGCGGGTCGCCGCGGCGCGCGAAGCCGGGGACCAGGCCGATGCCGAGTCCCGCGCTGATCAGATCCGCGATGGCGCTGTGCTCGTCGCTCTCGCAGACGATCCTCGGAGTGAGGCCTCGCGTCGCGAAGAGCCGGTCGAGTAGCCGGCGGAGCCAGTGCCCCTTGCGGGCGGTGACGAAGGGCTGCCCGGCGAGCTCGTCGATGCTCACGGACGTGCGGCCCGCGAGCGGATGATCGAGTGGTATGCCCACACCCACGGCCTCATCGAACAGCCGCATCGACTCCAGGCCTTCGGCGTGGATCGGCTGCGAGGCGACACACAGGTCGACGTCCTGGGCGCGCAGGCGTCGGGCCATGTCCTCGGCCAGGGACCAGTGGAGCTCGATCTCGATGGAGGGATGGGCCCGCTTGTAGGCCGCCAGCGGGCCGGTGAGGGTGAGGAAGGTTTCCGACGCCAGTCTCACGGTGCCCATGCCCTCGCTGGTGGCCTCGGCGACGGCGCGCCGTCCGGCCTCGAGCTCGCCCAGGGCGCGTTCGACGTGATCGCGGAAGAGCTTGCCCGCGTCGTTGAGCCGGAGCCGGCCGCTCCGGTCGAACAGCGGTGTGCCCAGTTCGCTCTCCAACCGGGCGATGGTGCGGCTCAGCGACGGCTGGGCGATGTGAAGCTCGTCGGCCGCCCGGCTGAGGTGCTCCAGCCGTGCCACCACCAGGAACTGCCTGAGCGAGTTCAGGTCCATCATGACTCCGTTGCTATAACTGCATAGCGATATTGATCTTAGACAAGATAACTCTGCAGCCATAGCGTCGGGCCGTTCACGGAACGAGGACGGAGTGAGGAGGGATGCACATGCTCACCGTGGCCGCGTCCCGGACGACAACCACGGGATGGCTGCTGCGCGCCGTCGTCAGCGCCCACGCGGTGGCGATCGCCGGGCAGCCGGTGTTCGCCGGGGTGTATCTGACCGGTGACTACGTCGGTTTGAGCCTGCATGCGGCCGGCGCCGACGCCGTCACCTCCATCGGGTGCCTGCAGGCGATCGTCGCGATCGCGGTCTGGATTCGGCTGCGTCAGGCCTGGCCGTTTCTTGCCACGGCGGCCGTGGTGGCGGCCGAGACGGTGCAGTACTTCGCCGGGTTGGACGGGGCGCTGTGGTTGCACCTCCCGTTGGGAGTGATGACCGTCGTCGCGGTCGTGGTGCAGTTCATCGACGTATGGCGGCGGCCTCTGCTGCGTCAGGGGGCGGACAATGCGTAACAGCCGTGGCGTGACCAGGCGGCGTGCCCTGGGCATCGGCGGGGCGCTCGGGCTGATGGCGGCCACCGGGCTGACGAGCGCGGCCGCGCTGGCCCGCCGGCCGTCGATCACCGGTGCCCAGTTGCGCAGCGATCTACCGCTCCCGCTCCCGTTCCAGGTGCCGCTGCCGGTTCCCGCCGTGCTGAAGCCGGTCGGCACCTCGGGCGGGGCCGACCGTTACGAGATCATCCAGCGCGAGGCGAGCGTGGAGATCCTTCCCGGTGTCACGACGCCGATGTGGACCTACGACGGGAGCTTTCCGGGGCCGACGATCGAGTCGCGCCGCGGCAGGCCGGTCACCGTGTCACACCGCAACGAGCTGCCCGTCCCGACGGTCGTGCACCTGCACGGCGGCCGGACTCCGGCGGCCTCCGACGGGTATCCGACCGACCTGCTCCTGCCGGCGGCACGGCAGGAGCACTCCACGCACATGGAGCACGGTTCCGAGCACATGGGGCACGGTTCCGAGCACGGCATGCACGACCCGAGGGCCGTGGTGTCCGAGCTGACGCGGGACTACACCTTCCCGCTGGACCAGCGGCCGGCGCTGCTGTGGTACCACGACCACCGGATGGACTTCACCGCCCCCGCGATCTGGCGGGGCCTGGCCGGGCTGCACATCGTGCGCGACGACGCCGAGGACGCCCTCGGCCTGCCCGCCGGGCCGCGCGAGCTGCCCCTCATGATCGCCGACCGGGCGTTCGCCGCCGACGGCGGCCTCGCCTATCCCGCCCTCGATCCCACCCTGCGCGTACGGCCCGGCGTCCGCGAGCCTTACCTGGCCGGGGTCCTCGGCGACGTCATCCTGGTCAACGGCGCGCCGTGGCCCGTGCACGAGGTCGACGCGGCCCGCTATCGGCTGCGCATCCTCAACGCGTCCAACGCCCGCCACTACGAACTCGAAGCGGTCACCGACGACGGGCGCCGCCTCGATCTCGTCCAGATCGGCGCCGACCAGGGACTCCTCGCCGCCCCGGTCGTCCACACGCTGCTCCCGATCGCACCCGCGGAACGCTACGACGTGGTCGTCGACTTCTCCGGCGTCCCGATCGGCGGCCTCGTCAGGGTGGTCAACCGGCTCGGCTCAGGCCGTACCCGCGACGTGATGGCCTTCCGGGTCGCGCGCAGGGCCGCCGACGACAGCCGCATCCCTCGCGCCCTGTCCGCCGACCTGCCGGCCTGGCGGCGCTCGGACGCCGTCAGGGTGCGCGATTTCGCCTTCCGCGCCGGACAGATGGACGCGGGCCACGGCTGGCTCATCGGCGGCCTGCCGTTCGACCCCGCCCGCACCGACGTCACCACCCGGCTGGGCGACGTCGAGGTCTGGCGGCTCGTCGCCGACGTCCACCTGCACCTGGTCGGCTTCCGGGTGCTCTCGCGCAGCGGCAGGCCGCCGCTCCCTCACGACGCGGGACTCAAGGACACCGTCTCGCTACGGCCGGGCGAAGCGGTGGAGATCATCACTCGGTTCGACGGCTATCGCGGCCGCTACCTCTTCCACTGCCACAACGCCGAACACGAGGACATGGGCATGATGGCCAACCTCGAGATCGTCTAGGCCGCCCAGCCCCATCAGCCGATTCAGGCCACCTTCGAGGACGGGGCGGTCCACGGGTTGCAGGTCCCGGGGTCGCCGGACTTGAATCCCTCGTTGGCCCAGTAGGTGATCGACTTCCTGTTCCCGTCGTACTTGCCCGCCCAGCCGCGCAGATAGTAGAGCAGGTCGTCCCAGTCCTCGCGGTCACGCCGGAAGGACTTCCAGAAGCTTCGCAGGGAGGCTCCGGCGAAGCAGTAGCTCTGCAGGCTGTATCGCCGTGTCTGCTCGTGGAGTTCGGCCTTGCTCCGGTAGTCGGTGTTGAACCAGGCCCGGTAGATGCCGGTGACGTTCTGCACGTGCTCCCCGTACTTGGACGCCAGCAGGTTGAACAGGTAGAGATCCCCCGGCTCCTCCAAGAGGTCCTTCCGGAGCACGATCAGGATGGTGCGCGACGCGTCGCAGTAGTAGGCGTCCCAATCGCCCCACTTCGAGCCGCAGAACTTCGCCGGCGGCTTAGTGGCGTACGTGAGCTTGACCCGGGACTGCTTCAGACCCGCCTGCTTCAATTCAGCGGTCCAGGAGCGGTTGAGGCAATTCAGTATCTCGTTCAGATAGACCTTGGCGGACCTCGCGTCCGCCTTCTTCACCGGTCTTTCCCGGCAGTCGGTGGCCGGCAAGGGTCCCGCGCCGTACAGGCGGTTGTCCGTGAGGGTCCTGTTCTTGATCGGATGGGCGGCGGCCGTGCCGGAGACGGCCGGGACGAGTCCCAGTGCCACCGAACCGGCGAGCGCGATCTTGGCGAGTTTCACGGACGACGAGGTTAGGCCATTCAAAAGTCCACCGGAAGCCTTTTTGTGAATACTGATCCCTTTGGTTCACGCGTGGCAGTGGGGTGTATATCGGGGTGCGGGCAGCGAAAGCGGATATGGAGCGTGCATTGGTCATCAGACGCGCCGAACCGGCGGACGCGGAGGCGATCGCCGCCGTCCACGTCCGGTCGTGGCAGGCCGCCTACCCGGGGCTCATGCCCCAGGCTTATCTCGACGGGCTCACCCCGGCCATGCGCCTGCCCGTCTGGGAGCGGCTGCTGGGGGAGTCCTCCCCGCCGCGTACGGAGGTCCTCGTGGCGGAGGCGGACGGCTCCGTCGCCGGGTTCGCCGCGCTCGGCCCCGACCGGGACGACGACGTCGATCCGGCCTCGGTGGCGGAGATCTCGGCGATCTACCTGATGCCCGAGGTATGGGGTGCCGGGGTCGGCGGGCGTCTCATGGCGGCCGCGCTGGACAGCTCGCCACCGCCGGGTATGAGCAGGCCACCCTCTGGGTCGTCGACGGGAACGCTCGCGCGCGGCGGTTCTACGAGCGTGGCGGCTGGCGCCCCGACGGCGCCGTACAGCGGGACGAGTCGGACTGCTTCCCGCTGACCGAGGTCCGCTACCGCCGGGCCCTGCGCCGTTGACCCATCGGCCGGCCTGGTGATAGATCCTTGGGCAGCGTCGCGGTGCACCCGGCAAAGAGACCGTCGAGGGCATGGAGGCGCCGGTACAAGGGATGACCTTGGCGACATCGCATGGACGCCTGGTGGCGTTCGGCAACCAACTGATCGACGTACACATCTGGCTCCGCGAGGAGCTCGCGGCGCTGCGCGAGGACATCGACGCCTATCTGGCCGGCGGTGCGCGCCCCCGCGAGCTGCGGGCTCACTGCCTGGCCTTCTGCTCCGCGCTGAACCGCCACCACACCGGTGAGGACGACGGCGCGTTTCCCGAGCTCGCCCGGCGGTTCCCCGAACTGCGTCCGGTGCTGGAGGAACTGCGCCGCGACCACCGCCTGGTGGAGGACTCGCTCCGCCGGCTCCAGGCTCTTGCCGGCCGCCTGGACCGGGCGACGGACCCCGCCGACGTGCACCGTGAGCTGGACAGCCTGGCCGCGCTGATGGAGACGCACTTCGTCTACGAGGAGAAGCGGATCGTCTCGGCACTCAACGCGCTGGACGCGCCGGGCTGGCACCGCTCCCGTCCCGAGTTCCTGCGTACGGACGAGGAGCGCTAGCGGCCGGGCTTCGTCCAGGTCAGGGAGTAGCGGCGGAGCACGTGCCGGCGGTAGCGCACGCCGGGCAGCAGGCGGCGTGCCGCGGCCCGCACCTGCCCGTAGCTCATCCGCGGTTCGGCCACCGGCATCCCCTCGGGCCCCCGCGCGCGGCGCAGCACCTTCGTCACCCGTACGACGGGAGCGGTCGCGATCATCGCCGCCCATTCCGCGGGGGACGCCTCGCGGGCCAGGCCGACCACCACCAGCGTGCCGCCGGGGCGTAGCAGTTCGCGCATCCGGGTGAGGGCCGCGTCGAAGTCCATGTGGTGGATCGTGGACACCGAGCAGACGAAGTCGTACTCCTCGACGGGCAGGACGGCGGTGAGGAAGTCGCCCTCGACGAAGGTGAGCTCCGGCCGGCCGGGAGACAGCTCGCGGGCACGCGCGATCATCTCGGGCGATCTGTCGACGCCGGTGACGCGCTTGGCCCGGCCGGTCAGCTTCCGCGCGAGCAGTCCGTCCCCGCAGCCGACGTCCAGCGCGTCGCCGCACCCTTCGGGGACGGCGCGGAGGATGCCCGGGTGCCGGGCGACGTTGGTGTTCCAGTACGGATCCGAGTCGGCCTGGCGCATCGGATCACCCTAGGGCGGGCGTCATGACGAAGTCCCGGAAGCGGGTGGCGGGGGCGGCCGGGGCATGGTCCGTACGCCAGGTGAGGCCGATGGTGCGGCGGGCGGCCTCCGCCGCGATCCTGACGCCGACGGTGCCGGACTGGCCGGCGAAGGGCTCCGGCACGATGGCCACGCCGAGCCCGGCCGCGACCAGGCCCTCGATGGTCGCGAGGTCCTGGCTCTCGAAGGAGACGGCGGGGGACACCCCGGCGTCGCGCAGCAGCGCGTCGACCAGGGCCCGGTAACCGAAGCCGACCGGCGTGGTGACGAGCTCCTCGTCCGCCAGCTCCTGCAGTTCCACCTCCTCCCGCCCGCGCAGCCGGTGGCTTGGCGGCACGACGAGCACCAGCCGCTCCTCCTGCAGGGGATGCCAGCCGAAGTCTCCGGGTGGGCGTGGGGAGGTGATCGCGAGGTCGGCGGCCCCGGTGCGCAGGTCCTGGACGATCTCGTGCGCCGGTTCCTGGCGCAGCAGGATCCGCATCCGGGGGGCGTGCTCGTGGAAGGAGCGCAACAGCCGCGGGACGAGGGAGGTGGCGATGGAGTCGAGGAAGGCCAGGCGCACCACGCCGGTGTCCGGGTCGAGCAGGCTGCGGAGATCGGCCAGCAACTGCTCGTAACGTGCCGTGAGGTCGCGCGCGGCCCCCACCACGAGTCTGCCGTTGGGCGTCAGGTGGACCCCGTCCGGGGCGCGCTCGAACACCCGGGTCCCGAGCTCGGTCTCCACGCGGGCGAGGGCGCGCGAGAGCGTCGGCTGGCTGGTGCGGAGGATGGCGGCGGTGTCGGTCACGTGCTGGTGGTCGGCGAGGGCGACCAGCCAGGACAGGTCCCGGAGCAGCATGCCCGCCATCATACGCATCACGTATCGAAATCCGCTTCTCCTCGCATTGGACGCATAGCGGCAGGAAGCGCACAGTCATTGGGGTGACCGCTGTTCTTGAGAAGACCTCTGCCGTGGAAGGACACCTGCCGGGGACCACCGGATATCGGAGGGTCGTCGTCGCCCTGTTCGCCGCCGGGGTGGCGACCTTCGCGCTGCTGTACAGCACCCAGGCGATCCTGCCCGAGCTCGCCGCGCAGTTCGGGGTCTCCACCGCGGAGAGCACGCTGAGCGTCTCGCTCACCACGCTCGGACTCGGCGTCGCGCTGCTGGTGGCCGGACCCCTGTCCGACGTCGTCGGGCGCACCCGGCTGATCCACCTGTCGCTGACGGCGTCCGCCGTCGTCGCGGCGGCGTGCGCGCTGGCGCCCGGCTGGCCGGCGCTCATGGTCCTGCGGTCACTCCAGGGCATCACGCTGGCCGGGCTCCCCGCGGTGGCCACCGCCTACCTCCGCGAGGAACTGCACCCGTCCACGCACGCCCGCGCCGCCGGTCTGTACGTGGGCGGCACGGCGCTGGGCGGGATGGCCGGTCGCCTTCTGACCGGCGCGGTCGCCCAGGCCGCCGGCTGGCGCTGGGCCCTGGCCGCGGCCGCCGTACTCGGCCTGCTGTGCGCCCTGACCGTACGCGTGCTGCTTCCGGCCTCCCGGCGCTTCACCGCTGCCCCGGCGAGCGTCCGTGCCCTGCTCCGCGGGAGCCTGCGCGCGGTGTCGGACCGCGGACTGCTCGCGCTGTACGGCATCGGTGGATGCTCGATGGGGGCCCTGGTCGCGGTGTTCAACGCCCTGGGCTTCCGGCTCGCGGGCGCGCCGTTCCACCTCGGTGTCGGAGCCGCCGGCCTGATGTTCCTCGTCTATCCCATCGGCTCCGTCAGCTCCGCGGTGTTCGGCCGGCTGGCGGACGGCTACGGGCGCCGGACCGTGACGCCGCTGGGCTGTCTGCTGGCCGTCGTCGGCGCGCTGGTCACGCTGCCGTCCTCGCTGCCGGTCGTGGTCATCGGACTCGCGCTCCTCACCGCTGGGTTCTTCGCCGTCCACGGGGTGGCCAGCGGATGGGTTCCGGCCCGGGCGTACGCGGGGGGAGTGTCCACAGGCCAGGCCGCGTCGCTCTACCTGTTCACCTACTACCTTGGGTCCTCCGTCTTCGGCAGCCTCGCGGGCCGCGCCTGGACGGACGCCGGATGGCCGGGCGTGGTCGCCCTCGCCGTGCTCCTGCTCGCCGTCACCGGCGCTCTCGCCCTCCTGCTGCGCAGAACCCCCGCCCTTGCGTCGGGTAGAACATCGGGGTGACCCCCGACAGTGCGCTCGACCCTGCGACGATGGCCGGCCTCTGGGACCGGCGGTGGCCCGAGTGCCCGCCGTTCGCCCACTGGCTTCGCGACCACTATCCGGACCGCTGGGTCAGGTTCCACAGCCTGCCGGAGTCCAAGCGCTATCCGGACGACGAGGCGGAGTACGCCGTCGTGCTCGGCCGTCACCACACCGTGCTCTCCGAACTCGATCCCGGACCACACCTTCTGGTCATCACGGCCGAGTGGACGGACACGCCCGCGACAACGCCCCAAAGGTGGCCGCGGCGATCAGAGGTCGCACCGGCGGCCTGGCACTGGCGGACCCTCCTCGAGGATCCCGACGATGATCCCCGCTACCGCAGCTACACCCAGCTCTACGCCGAGACGCGACCCTGGCGGCCCGGCGTCATCGACGAACTGCTCCGGGCCGTGGCGGACGACGAGATCGGCGGCGTGATCCTCGGCCCTCCGGACCTGCGCTGGCTCTATCACCCCTACGACGGGGGCGCCGACGTGATCGCGCCCACCCGCGCGGAACGCGACGCGCTCAAGGAGCGGCATCGGGACTGGTTGTCCACGCACCCCTTGGGCCTGTAGCTGTCACGGCTGCCGCGGGCTCTCCGCTCGGCGACCACGCCGGCAGGGACGCTCGCGCTCAGGTCGGCTCGTGCCGGCCGGATCTCGTCGTCACCGCAGCCCGCGGCGCAGGCGGAGGTCGCCTCCGAAGGCTTCCGCGATCACGCGTCCCGTCTCGAAGACGAACTCCGCCTCCACCCATTGGGCGGGGTCCTCGGCGTCGAATCCCTTGGTCACGCGGACAAGCCGCTCGCCGACATGTCGTACGAAGGGCACCTCGGCGGGGGCGGGCACGATGTCCACACGGCTGCCGAGCTCCTCCATCGCGTAGCTCTCTCCTGGTTCGTCCGGCGTGATGCGTAGAGCCCAGTCGGCGGTGTCACGGACCACGACCGTTGTCGTCTCCAGATGGAGCCACACGTGCAGGAGTTCGGGGGCGTCGGACTCGTGGGTGAACAGGGCCGCGGTGACCGCGACTAGGCGGAGGCCCTCCATATCGGAAAGATCCGTCACTCACCACCTCCGCACGGGTCGTCCGTCTGCGATCAGTCTGGCGCCTCACGAGCCCGCCTGTTCATCGGTCGCAACCGGCTCAGTGCCTCGTGGAACTCCCGCTCGCCGATCTCGTACGGAGCGAACTCGTCGAGATCCAGCTGATCGTAGGTCAAGCCCCCGTACTCGTCCTCGTCGTGATCCGCGTCGTAGGCGATCACGGTGCCGCCGGCGTAGGCCTCGACCTGCACATGGGCGTACCCCTCGGGGTCGAGCGCCAGATAGAACGTGCAGGTGCCCCAGTGCGCGTACTCATCCCCGCGATCTTCGTCCCACCCTCGCCGGAAGTACCGCACTCCACCGGCCACCTCTCCGCGCGACAAGCCGACTTCTGGACATGCTGCGGGTCGTGCGTCTCCGCAGCGGCAGCGAGCGGGGGACCCGCAGTGGCGAACGCGGAACAATCTCGCCGTCTCACCCGTCTTCTCGCGATCTCACACCGGCTTGTGCCGGTCATGCTCGGCTGCCAGCCGCTTCGGCGCCTGCTGACGCCATGCCTCTTCCACGAGACTCCTGACGCGTTCCGCCGGGACCCTGCCGAGCTCGACCTGCAGCCCGAGGAAGCTCTTCCTGGCATCCGGGCGGCGTACGGACTCGTAGGCGGACGGGTCGGCCTGCGCCGCGTCGGCGGCCTGCTCCTCGGCGACGCAGAAGACCGCCGTCGTCTCGTCCCTGCCCATGCCGAGGAAGGTCCGGCCTCGGACCTTGAAGACGGGAACGTGGAACCGGAAGTGACTGACCTCTTCGACCTCGGGCAGTGCCGTGGCCCAGCGCCGGATGTCGTCCGTAGTGGTCACGAAGGGACTATATCCGCGTGCCCCCGCGGCAGCCGTCCCACAGGGCAGCCGTCCCTCAGGGCAGCCGTCCCACAGGGCCGCGGTGACCGCGACCAGACGCCGGCCTTCCCAGCGGAAAGATCCATCCCTCTGGCGTCTCCGCGCCGGTCGTCCGTCTGCGATCAGCCGGGTGCCTACGGCAGCCGCGAGATTGGACTTGCGGGTCCAATTCTTACCTCGCACAGTGGCAGTGCCGCACGGGTGACCGGACCAGGTTCCGGTGCGGGCACAGGCAGACGAGCATGACAGGAGCGCGTGATGAGCGGACGGCTGCAAGGCAAGCGGGCGCTGGTGACCGGATCAACGAGCAACATCGGGCGGGCGATCGCGGAGGCGTTCTCGGCGGAGGGCGCGCACGTGATCGTATCCGGCCGCAGCGCCGAGCGGGGCGGGAGAATCGTTGACGGCATCCGGGCGCGCGGTGGCCGGGCCGACTTCGTTATGGCGGATCTGGACGGAAGTGCCGAGGCCTCGTACGCCCTGGCGCGTGAGGCGACGTCCGTTCTCGGCGGGGGCATCGACATCCTGGTCAACAACGCCGGGATCTACCCCGGCGACAGCACGGTGGACACCGACGAGAAGACCTTCGACCAGGTCTACGCCCTCAACGTGAAGGCGCCGTTCTTCCTGACCGCCGCGATCGCTCCGGCCATGGTCGAGGCCGGGGGCGGGGCGATCATCAACCTGGGCTCGTGGATCGCACGCTTGGGCGTTCCCCAGGGCGCGCTCTACAGCTCCACCAAGGGCGCGGTGGAGGCCCTCACGCGCGCCTGGGCCGCCGAATTCGGCCCTCGCGGCGTACGCGTGAACGCGATCTCCCCGGGCGTGATTCTGGAGCCCACGCCGGGAGCGGCGCATCCGGGCGAGGTCATGATGAACGGCACTCCGGCGGGGGGGATGGGCAAGCCGCAGGCCGTCGCGCATGCCGCGGTCTACCTCGCCAGTGAGGAGGCCGCGTTCGTCCACGGCATCGTGCTGGACGTGGACGGCGGCCGTACGACCACGGCCGTCATCGCCGGATGACGCAGCGCATCGCTACGCGCCCGGCGTCACGGTGTGCGCCGTGACGGCCCCGCGTGCGGTGCGGTCAGGGCCCCTTGAGCGGGCGATGCGGAAAGCCCGTGGCAAGGTGCGGGACCTTCCCACGGGCTTCCCGCCATCCAGCCGGAAGCCGCGCGATGAGGCAGGTACGTCACGCGTCGCGGCCCCCACCTTTCCTCTCGTGTGACTTGAACCTGACGTTACGTCATGTTTTACGCTTCGATCGTGTATCACCAAGCGATGGAGAAGGCATGTCACGCCATGACGGGACGTGGCGGATCGGTGAGCTGGCCCGCAAGACCGGGCTCACAGTCCGGACGTTGCATCACTACGATCAGCTCGGCCTGTTGTCGCCGCTGTCGCGGACCGAGGGCGGGCATCGCTGCTACACCGACGCCGACGTCCAGCGCCTGCACCGCATCGTCGCGCTGCGCGGCCTGGGGATCTCGCTGGAGGAGATCGGGACGCTCCTGGACGGCGAGCCCGACCCGACCGCCCTGCTCCGCCGCCAGCTCGACGTCGTGGAAGAGCGCATCCGTAAGGCGTCTGACCTGCGAGCGCGGCTACTGGACGTGCTGGACGACCTGGGCAGGAACGCCGAGCCTTCCGCCCGGCAGCTCCTGCAGCTCATCGAGGAGACCGTTGCGATGAACGAGCCGATGACCCCAGAGCAGTTCGCGGAACTCAAGGAAGAGCTGAAACGGCAGGTACGCGAACGTGGCGACGAGGACGTGGCCGCGCTCAGCCAGAAGAGGGAGGACACATGGAACGCACTGAGCCGCCAGGAGCAGCAGCGTATGACGGAGCGGCGCCGCACGATGGTTCCGCACGCCGCCGACGGCATCACGAAGGACGGGTCATGACGACCGTCGTCTCTGAGCTGGCCGACCGTGCCGAGATCACCAGCCTCGTCAGCCGTTACTTCAGCGCGATCGACGACAAGCGCCTCGATCGCGCGACCATGGAGGCGGTGTTCACCGCCAGTGGCCGCCTGACGCGGCCCAACGGTGCGTCACTTGTCGGACCCGAGGCCATCGCCGCCGGGCAGAGCGAGAGCTTCGCCCGCTTCCGGGCAACCCACCATGTCAGCTCCGACCACGTCATCGACCTCGACGGAGACAGCGCCCGGCTCCGAGCCAACCTGATCGCCATGCACCTGTGGGCCGACCAGGAACGAGATCCCAATACGCTGCAAACGCACTTCCTCGCCGGCGGGGTACTCCACGCTGTCGTGGTGAGCACCGCTCGGGGATGGCGCTTAAGTGAACTGTCACTGCGCAATACCTGGCGAACCGGGAGCGGGTACGCCGCGATGCTCGCGACCGGGAGATAAGAAAGGCCGGCGGCCGCACCAGCCGGACACCGCGCGATGAACTAGCACGTCACCGCGCGGTCGCCGATCACACGTCGCAGTACAGCTCGAACCTACTCCCGCCACTTCTTGACCTGCGTCTATGGCGCGGAGTAGTGCTCTGATCCGGCAGTACGGCTCTCGACGTCTCTCATCAAATCTTGGCTTCTTCAGCCCTCACGCGGAACCAGGACGGAACTGGGGGCATCTACCACGTGCACCGATTGCATGAGCCTGCTCTACGAACGCTCTTGACGTGGTCTCCGGATGGTCCCCAGCAGACCCGGCGTCTACGGGATCGCCACTAGAAACATGCGACTAGCGGAACCTTGAAGCGCTCATGCCGAGAAGGTCGTCTTGGAGTGACGCAGGCGCGACGGCTTCTCCCTTCTCTGGCTTCGATGCCGCGTACAACCGCTTCGCACTTTGGGGGGCAGAGGACCGTTTTCGGGGGAGCCGTAGCCCACCCAGGTGTCCGGACCTCTGCCCATGACGTTTCACCCGTTCGCCCTTATGCGCCGAACGGGATGGCCAGAATCAACTGCGCAGGGTCCACTTCTGGTTGTTTCCGCCGTTACAGGCCCAGAGGATGATCTTCGTGCCGTTGGCGGTGCCGGCCGCGTTGGCGTCCAGGCACAGCCCGGACTGCACGCCGGTGATGGTGCCGTTGGAGTTGATGTTCCACTGCTGGTTGGTCTGGCCGTTGCAGTCCCAGATGATCACCTGGGTGCCGTTGGTCGTGCCCTGCCCGTAGGCGTCCAGGCACTTGTTGCCGTACACCTGCAGGCTCTTGCCCGATGTGTAGGTGAACCGCTGGTTGGTGCCGCTCCCGCAGTCCCATATCTGCACCTGGGTGCCGTTGGTGGTGCTGGAGTTCGGCACATCGACGCACCGACCGGACTGGCCGCCCACGATCTGGACGCCCTGCTGCGGGTTGCTGCCGCCCGCCGGTGCGTAGCCGGCGGCGGCGATGTTGGCCTGTACGGCGTCCTCGGTGGCGGCGCTCGGATAGCCGGAGGTCAACACGCCCTCGAAGAAGGTGCCGCGGCCGGAGACGCTGTTGTCGCCGCCGATGCCGAGCAGGATGGCGCCTTCCTTCTTCATCGGGTTGTAGCCGTTGGGGCGCCGTCCGTCGAAGTAGTTCGTCAGGCCGCCCGACTGCGCGTCCCCGCCCCGGATCGCCCAGTGGTTCGGCTCGCCCTTGACCATGGCCGTGACGAAACGGTGGTTGATGGGCGCGAGGTCGTTGTAGCCCGCGTTCACCCCGGAGAACAGTCCCCACTCCAGGTCGGCCATGATCCAGGGACCGGCTCCGGCCCCATAGCCCCACTGTTTGTCGGCACCGAAGTAGACGGTCTCCATGATGGCGGGGGAGTCGGCCTGGCCATCCGTCTGCGCGTTGCCGTAGTCGAAGCAGCACCACTGGTTGTAGTGCGTGCCGTCGACGACGGCGTAGATGCCCTCGGGCTGGTCGCCGGTCGCGACGCCATTGGTGTTGTTGTTGCGGTAGCCGGTGCCGGGCTCCACGCGGACACCGTAGGCCTTCTGGCCGCCGATGGTGATCGGGGCCGCCTTGGCGTCGGCGAGATTGTCGTATCCGCCGGCGGCGGGGCCCTTCCAGTAGCCGGGAGGCGCCTGGGTGAGGCGGTTGTTGCGGCCGGACTGGTCATAGATGACGGTGATCACGCAGGTCGTGTTGGCGCAGAAGGAGTCCTGCGTGGCGGCGTTGACGACTCCGCCCGCGCTCAGCACCCCGATGTCCCGGGTGGTGTTGTCCGAGGCGCGCCGGACCTGGTACAACGGGCCGTTGTAGGCCGCGTACAGGGCACGCGTCGTGCTGTGCGCCGCGACACACGGCGTTCCGCCCGCGGCGTAGATGTCACACGGTTGCGACGTCGCGGCCTGGGCTGTCCCACCACCGCCGACCAGGCAGGCGGTGGCGAGCAACGCACCCGCCCCGGCCGCGACCATCCTTCTCAGGCTCCCGAAAAGCATCATGCCTTCTTCTCTCAACCAGGAATCATGACCGGATGGCACCGATGCGACAGGCCTGACCGGGCAGGTGTGAGCGCTAACATCGATGGGCGTCCGAATCGATTCGACGGTTAACGGATAGTGCGGAGTCAAAAACGATGAAGGTCCCGGCGTCAAGAACGCAGATCGAATCTCTCAGACGCCCGGGGTGCCGTCAGCGCGCCGCCTGGGCTCTTACCGTGACGCGTTCACACCGTTGCCATGAGATGTCGTGAAACTTTCATCGCGGTCGCCGGGTGGTGAGGCGTCGCCCGCCAGACCGGGCCGCCGTCGGCGGCTGGGAGCGGGATGCCGGTGGCGTCGGCGATCAGTTGGTGTTTGCTGCCGGCCCGCCTTCGATCGACCCGGGCTCGGGCCGGTCTGCGCCCCGCTTTGAGGTCTGACAAGGGAGGAGCACTGCGCCAACTCTGACCAGGCCAACCACACCGTGCAGACCCGGGCTCTGCACGTATACCTGTGCTGGCGCAACGCCAACGCCCGCCATCCGACGTCCCTGGCCGCCCAGCGCCGCGAACGCGCCCGCATCCGCAGCGAGAAAGGCATCCGCTGGGACGGCCGCCCACTCTCAGCCGTGGCCTGACCACCCAACCCGGTGATCGTTTCCGGTCACAGCGCCAGGACCGATTGTCGGCGACCGCTCCCTGCTCGGACGTCAGCCAGGGGTACGCCGGACAGGCGCGATTCCCTTCTGCTGGACCGATACACACTGTTCATGGCCGCGACATGTGGCATTGACATCCATGAATAGCGAGATTCAATCTGCGTGCGAATCGATTCGACTAAGCCTCATACGGCCTGCGGGCTAACTGGGCCGGCGAGGGGAACCTGCACAACGACCTGGCCAACCTCCTCGTCCACGACTCGTCGGGCAACTACCAGCCCAAGGGCGAGTGGTGGGTCTACCGCTTCTACGGCTCCCAGACCGGGCAGATCGCCTCGGTCACCCCCAGCTCCAACTACGACGCCTTCGCAAGGCGACCGGTAACGCCAAGGTCCTCGTCGGCGGCGGCACCACGACCGGCAACGTCGCCGTCAACCTGCAGCGCCTGGACACCACCAGCGGCGTCCTGCAGAACGACCAGGTCCGGACGGCACCGTCACCGGCGTGCAGTCCGGACTGTGCATGGAGGCCGGCAACTTCGGCACCGCCAACGGCACGAAGGTGCAGCTGTGGTCCTGTCGCGGCACGACCAGCCAGAAGTGGACCCGGAGCTGATCGAGTAACCCGCAACGGGCAAGCCCTCTGAACCCGCCTGACTGGTGAAACGCCCCCGTTCACACACGACCAGCACCGCGGGATGCGACGTCCACCCTCAGCAACCCAGCGCTCACGAGCCTGCCCCCCCACCGCCCGTCCATCCCGGAGCCGGAGCGCCCCCCGCCGGAGGCGCACCACGCGCCGCGCCGCACTGGCGGCCGTTCCAGCTCAGCCCGCCGTCCGCGATCAGACCTGTACTGTCGCGCATGCTCCCTGCGCCGGCGGGAGGCGGCGGCGTTGCCGTGACGGCGGCGCGTGCGGCCCGGCTTCGGGCCGCCTTGAGCGCGCAATGCGGAAAGCCCGCGGCAAGGTGCAGGACCTTCCCACGGGCTTCCGATTCCACGACTTGCGGCACTACCTCGCGTCGCTCCTGATCTCCTCGGGCGCTGACGTCAAAGTCGTTCAGGCCCGTCTCCGGTATGCCAGCGCCAAGACCACGCTCGACACCTACGGCCACCTGTGGCCCGGCTCTGACGAGTCGACCCGGGCCGCCATCGATGCGGTGCTCACCGCTCGGACGGAACTGAGGCAGAACCAGCCGGACACCGCGCGATGAACGAGCACGTCACCGCGCGGTCGCCGATCACACGTCGTAGTACAGCTCGAACTCGTGCGGGTGCGGGCGGAGACGGATCGGGTCGACCTCGTTCTCACGCTTGTAGGAGATCCACGTCTCGATGAGGTCCGGCGTGAACACGCCGCCCTCCAGCAGGTAGTCGTGGTCGGCCTCGAGCGCGTCGAGCACCTTCTCCAGCGAGCCCGGCACCTGCGGGATGTTGCGGGCCTCCTCCGGCGGCAGCTCGTACAGGTCCTTGTCGACCGGCTCCGGCGGCTCGATCTTGTTGCGGATGCCGTCGATGCCGGCCATGAGCATGGCGGCGAAGGCGAAGTACGGGTTGCAGGACGGGTCCGGCACGCGGAACTCGATGCGCTTGGCCTTCGGGTTCGAGCCCGTGATCGGGATGCGGACGCAGGCCGAGCGGTTGCGCTGCGAGTAGACCAGGTTGACCGGGGCCTCGTAGCCGGGCACCAGGCGGTGGTAGGAGTTCACCGTCGGGTTGGTGAAGGCCAGCAGCGACGGGGCGTGCTTGAGCAGGCCGCCGATGTAGTAACGCGCCATGTCCGACAGACCGGCGTAGCCGACCTCGTCGTAGAACAGCGGCTCGCCGTCCTTCCAGAGGGACTGGTGGCAGTGCATGCCGGAGCCGTTGTCACCGAAGATCGGCTTGGGCATGAACGTGACCGTACGGCCCGCCTGGATGGCCGTGCTCTTGATGATGTACTTGTACAGCATCAGCTTGTCGGCCGTCTCGAGCAGCGTGCCGAACCTGAAGTCGATCTCCGCCTGGCCGGCGGTGCCCACCTCGTGGTGCTGCATCTCGGTCTCGATGCCGGCCTCGATGAGGTTGCGCACCATCTCCGAGCGCAGGTCGGTGAAGTGGTCCATCGGCGGGACCGGGAAGTAGCCGCCCTTGTAGCGGGGCTTGTAACCCAGGTTGCCGCCCTCGGAGGCCTTGCCGGTGTTCCAGGCGCCCTCGATGGAGTCGATGTAGTAGTAGCCGGCGTTCTGCTTCGTCTCGAAGCGGACGTCGTCGAAGATGTAGAACTCGGCCTCGGGGCCGAAGAACACGGTGTCCGCGATGCCGGTGCCCTTGAGGTACTCCTCGGCCTTGCGCGCGACGTTGCGCGGGTCGCGGCTGTAGGCCTCGCCGGTCAGCGGGTCGTGCACGAAGAAGTTGATGTTCAGCGTCTTGTGCTGACGGAACGGGTCGAGCACGGCCGTGGACGGGTCGGGCAGCAGGAGCATGTCCGACTCGTGGATGGCCTGGAACCCGCGGATCGACGAGCCGTCGAACATGAGGCCGTCGGTGAAGACGTTCGGGCCGAAGTTCTCGGACGGGAAGGTGAAGTGGTGCGTCGTCCCCGGCAGGTCCGTGAACCTGACGTCAACGAACTGCACACCCTCGTCCCGGATGAACTTGAGGACGTCATCGGCGGAGTTGAACACTCTCGAACCTCCCAGGGGCATGGGCTAGCAACCCGAAAATAGGCCGATGCCGTTTCCGCCCCATGTCTCGATTGTTTCGCGCGTGTTAAGGGAAAGCGCTACCCGGGCGGTCGCGGCGATAACGTCGGCCCGCCGTTCCCCGGGCTCCATCGTACGGCCTTCTCGCAGGTCAGGTGCCCAACGCGGCCGGGCAGCGGGGCCCGCCGGAAACGCCTGAGGCGCGGTCGTAGGGGTCGACGGGCTCGCCGGGGGGCCGCGCTCCCTGCGGGTCGCCGGGGAATCGCGGATGGACGAATCCGTTATCCGGGGCGCAATTCGCGCCGAAGAGGGCTGATCTGTCCGTGGTCAGCCAGACGATGAGCTTCCCGTCCTCACGGTAGGCGGAGAACTCGCTCCTGTGGTGCTCGACGACCCTCGTCACGATCAGGGGCGCGCCGGGGCGGCTGACCGGGTGGACGAACAGATAGTCCGTCTCGATCGTGACGCCTCCGCCGGCCCTTTCGGAGATCGTCGTCTCGCCGGAGACCTTCACGACGTCCCCGACCGGCTCGGCCGCGTCCGGGGCGAGGCTGAACAGCCACGACCGGGTGCCTGCGGGGCCGCTGTCGTCCAGGCGGCGCAGGAACGTCTCGCGCTGCCGGGGATGCAGCAGGCGGACGAACTCCTCCGGGCGCCCGCCCCGCACGGTGGCCGGGTCGAGGTGCGCGGCCGACAGCAGTCGCCGTACGCGCTGCAGGGCCTGGCCGACCTCCTTCTCCGTGAGCCCGCCGAGCGCGCGTGCCGCGGGCATGGCCAGCCCCTGCTCCCCGTCGGCGTAATCGACGGCGGGAGTGCCGGCGAACGGACCGGTGGACGGCGCCGGGACGGGGCCGTGGTCGAACAGGCCCTCCTCGCCGTCGGGGATCGGCGTCAGCACGGGCCCGGGCCGGGCGACCACGGGGCCGGAGATCATCAGGTCCTCGCCGCCGGCGGCCGGGCGGACGATGCCGAGCCTCTCCAGGACGTCGGGCCGCAGGACGACGACGAGCCCCACGAGCACGACCAGGCCGGCGATCACCACCAGCACGGCCGGACGGCGCCGCCGTCCCGGTGGTGACTCGGCCGACTCGGCCGCCGAGGTCATCCGCCGGATCTCGTCCTCGTCGAACTGCGCGACCAGCGCCTCGAAGCGCGCGTCGATGTCATCGGGGTCCGCCGGCCGCACGGTTCCCTCCAAAGCGCTCAGGTCGGAAACGATTCACGATACCGGGATTTAATGCGCTAAGCCTGCCCATGATGTACGGCTTCGCGGCCGGACGCCAGACCGGTGACCCTCCCCGATACGCTGGGAAACCATGAGTGACCGGCAGCCGCGTTGGACGCAGACCTGGATGGGGGGCCCGCGGGCCGCCGGGGTGGACCTGGGCTATCCGGGGCAGCGCCTCGGCCTGCCCGAGCAGGGCCCCGGGGCGGTCGCGGGGTGGGGGCGCAGGATCGGCGCCGTCGCCGTCGACTGGCTGCTGTGCACCTGGGCCATCGCCGGCGGTCTGCTGCGCTTCCAGGGCAACGACGTCGGGGCCGTCGGCCTCGGGGTCTTCGCCGCGGAGTACGTCCTGCTGGTCGGCACGATCGGCATGACGCTGGGGATGCGCCTGTTCGGCATCCGCGTGGCCGGGCTCGACGGCGGGCGGCCGCCCTTCCTCGGCGTGCTGGTGCGCACGCTGCTGCTGTGCCTCGCCGTGCCCGCGCTCATCTGGGACCGCGACCGGCGCGGCCTGCACGACCGTGCGGGCGGCACGGTCGTCGTCAACCTCTAGCCGGGTTCAGTTCCTGACGCACTGGAAGATCGCCGTACCGGGGAGCAGGCGGCCGCGCAGCGGGCTCCAGCCGCCCCACGTGCGGTCGTGGCCCGGCGGCCACTCCGGCTCGGTCAGGCCGGTCAGGACGAGGCCGGAGGCGGCGATCAGGCCCACCCAGTCGCCCATCGTCCGGTGGTGCTCCACGTACGACGGCTCGCCGTCCTCGCCGAACTCGACGTACGGCGACCGGTCGAAGTAGGGCCGGTCGGCGGTCAGGCCGCGCGGGCCCGGGTCGTCGGGGAAGGCCCACCGCACGGGGTGGCTGACGGAGAACACGAACCGGCCGCCCGGCCGCAGCACCCGGCGCAGCTCGGCCAGCACCGCCCCGGCGTCCGCGACGAACGGCAGCGCCCCATAGGCCGAGCACGCCAGATCGAACGACTCGTCCGCGAACGGCAGCGTCTCGGCGTCGGCCTGGACGACGGGCAGTCGCATCCCGGCGGACATGTCGATCCGCCGGGAGTGCTGCAACTGCCGGTAGGACAGGTCGACGCCGACAACCGTCGCCCCTTGTCCCAGCAGCCACCGGCCGCACTGGCCCGCGCCGCACCCGATCTCCAATATCCGGCGCCCCGCCACGTCGCCGAGCAGCCGGGCCTCGGCCTCGTCCAGGCCCTCGGGGCACCACACGAAGCCGTCGTCGCGCAGGAAGCCGCCGTGCTCGGCCTGGTAGTCGTCGGCCGCGCCGTCCCACCAGCCCCGGTTGGCCCGCGAGGTCTGCGACCGGGAGACCGGCCGCCTTCCGACACCCACCCTGTCGTCTTCCTATCGGGTCAGCGCATCTTGGGGCCGCGCGGCATCCGGGCGCCCTTGGGGATGGGGCCCTTCGGCATCGGGATGGCCGGGGTGAGGGCGCGCATCCGGTTGTTGACCTCGGACACCGCGCCCTTCTTCAGGTTGCGGGGCAGCTTCATCATGTGCCGCTGGAGCTTGGCCAACGGGACCTGGCCCTCCGCGTCACCGCACTGGATGTCGTACACGGGCACGTCGACCGCGACGCGCTGCACGCGCTTCTTCTCCGCGACGAGCATGCGCTGCACCCGGTTCGGCGGGCCCTCGGAGACCAGGATGACCCCCGGAAATCCGACGACCCGGAAGACGAGGTCCTGGTCGCGGTTGACCGCGACCGGCTTCTCCTCGACGTACCAGGTGCCGCGCAGGCTCTGCAGGATCGCGTACGTCGCCCCCGGCTGGCCGTGGAGCATCGAATACTGCGCCTTCTGCGCCAACCGGCTGAAGATGACCATCCCAACCAGTACGGCGGCGAAGACGCCGAACACGATCCACGTCCAGCTGAAGATCACGCCGATGACGACGAACAGGACGAGCGTGCCCAGAGCCGACGCGTAGACGATCGGCATTCCCTTGGGGTTCGCCTGCTGAATGATCTGTGCGACCATCCGGAGTTGCTTGAGGCGACCCGGAGCCGCTGCGTCTTTCGCCATGGTCTGAAGGATACAAACGCCGAGCTGACTTAATGAAAACGAGACTCGCCCACACGGGCGGCGATCGCCTGCTGGTACAGGCGGCCGGCCCGGTAGGACGAGCGCACCAGCGGTCCGGACATGACGCCGGCGAAGCCGATCTCCTCGGCCTCCCGCTGGAGCTCCACGAACTCCTCGGGCTTGACCCAGCGGTCCACCGGGTGGTGGCGCGGGGTGGGGCGCAGGTACTGCGTGATGGTCACCAGGTCGCACCCGGCCTCGTGGAGGTCGCGCAGCGCCTGGGTGATCTCCTCGCGCTCCTCGCCCATGCCGAGGATGAGGTTCGACTTGGTGACCAGCCCCGCCTCGCGGGCCATGCTGATGACCGCCAGCGAGCGCTCGTAGCGGAACGCGGGCCGGATCCGCTTGAAGATCCGGGGCACGGTCTCGATGTTGTGCGCGAAGACCTCGGGCCTGCTGGAGAAGACCTCCTCGAGCTGGCCGCGGTCGCCGTTGAAGTCCGGCACCAGCAGCTCGACGCCGCAGCCGGGCACCATCTCGTGGATCTGCCGGGCGGTCTCCGCGTACAGCCAGGAGCCGCCGTCGGGCAGGTCGTCACGGGCGACGCCGGTCACCGTGGCGTAGCGCAGGCCCATCTGGTGCACCGACTCGGCGACGCGGCGCGGCTCGTCCCTGTCGTACTCGGCCGGCTTGCCGGTGTCGATCTGGCAGAAGTCGCAGCGCCGGGTGCACTGGTCGCCGCCGATGAGGAAGGTGGCCTCGCGGTCCTCCCAGCATTCGGAGATGTTGGGACAGCCCGCTTCCTGGCACACGGTGTGCAGCCCCGCGCCCTTCACCAACGACTTGATCTCGTTGAAGTTGGGGCCGTTGCGCAGCCGCGTCTTGATCCACGGCGGCTTCTTCTCGATGGGGGTCTGGCTGTTGCGCACCTCCAGGCGGAGGAGCTTTCGGCCTTCAGGAGCGACGGTCATGCGACTTCCTTCGCAGCACTCCGCGGTAGCGGTCCGCGGGCCCGGGGTCCGAGCGGGAGCACGCGGCCCTGCGCCGTACGCGGGCCTGCGCGCCTGTCGGAACGCTCGTTCACGAGCCCAGCTTATTACCTGCCTTCAGGTGATCCGGGACAGCTCCCGGACCGTCCGCGCGAGGTGGCGCGACAGCTCGGCGTCGATCCGGTCGGACTCGCCGGAGCCGAGGCCCACCGAGCCCTCGTCGACGCCGGCCGATTCGAGGAGGACGGCCCGCAGCGCCGTCGGCGGCTCCGCCTGCCAGGCGGTCTGTCCGGCGAGGGAGTCCTCGCGCGAGCTCCGCTCCGAGCATGCCCGCCCGCTCGCGCGGCGTCAGCGTGAGCAGCAGCGGAAGGCCGACGAGCAGCACGGGCCGCCGCCGCACCCCGACGCGCAGGTGGGCGCACCGGAAGAGCCGGTCGTGCAGGTGGATCGCGGCCGGAGGCGCGGCCGGTCGGCCGGGTCTGTCCAGCCGCCGGCCCCGGAGCCGGAGAAACCGCCTCCTGGCGTCACGGGGGAGCGGATCGGCACGGACCTCGCCGGGGGGTGAGGAGAGGTTCATGCCGCGAGTATGTCCGAGGCCGTCCCGCCGGGCGAGGTGCACAAAAGTGCAATCGATTGCAATTTTGCAGTAGAGTGCAGGAATGGTCGAGGGACTGCGGGAGCGCAAGAAGCGGCAGACCCGGCAGCGCATCGCCGAGGTGGCGGTCGGGCTGTTCGTGGAGCGCGGATTCGACAACGTCACGATGGCCGAGGTCGCGCAGGCCGCCAAGGTGTCGGTGAACACCGTCTACAACTACTTCCAGGCCAAGGAGGACCTCGTGCTCCCGCCCGAGGAGGCCTCGCCGCGGAGGCTGGCCGACATCGTGCGGGAGCGGCCGCCGGGCCAGTCGGCGGCCGTCGCGGTGCTGGAGCGCCTGCGCCGGGAGATACACGGGCGCGAACGCACGGTCGGGCTGAGCGCGGGATTCGGACGTGTGCTGGAGATGATGCGGGCCGCCCCCACGCTGACCGCCCGGCTGGAGGACCTCGGCCGCCGGATGACCGACGCCCTGGCGGTCGCGCTGGCCGAGGAGACCGGCGCGGACGCCGGCGATCCGCTGCCGCGCGTGGTCGCCTGGCACATCGGCTGCCTCCACTCGCTGGTGTACGCCGAGATCGGGCGGCGTACGACGGCGGGGGAGAGCCCGGACACCATCGCGGCCGCCGTGCTGGAGTTGCTCGACGTCGCCGAGAGCCTCCTGGGCGAGCGGGTCCGCGCCTATGCCGTACGAGAGGGACGACCGTGTTCAGAGTGACGATCAGAGGAAAGTTCAAGGGCCTCGACGACGCCGGCCGGGCCGCCGTGACGGCGGTGGGCGGCGCGGCCTACACCGAGGGCGGCACGTTCACCCACGACGCGAGCGTGTCCGCCTTCACCTTCCGCTGCCAGGTGCCCGCGGGGCCGGACGACGGCGAGGACGAGGCCGCGCTGGGAGCGATGGCCGCGCTGGACGCGCACGGGCACCCGTACGAGATCCTGCACGTCGCGGTGACCGACATGCGCCAGATCAAGATCCGCCGGAAGGGCCGCGGCGCGTAGCCGTCAGGCGAGATCCTCCTCGTACAGGTCGTACGGCTCCTCGCCGAGAGCCTCGGCGAGGCGCTTGCCGGCGAACGGGATGACCTCGTCGACCATGATCCGCCGGCCGGTCTCGGCCGCCAGCGACGTGACCCCGGAGTCGTCACCGGCGATGCGGGTGTACCAGCTCAGGTCGTTGACGCAGTTGAGTGCGAAGCCGTGCATGGTGACCCCGCCGGAGACCCGGATGCCGATCGTGCCGAGCCTGCGGTCGGGCAGCCCGTGCGCGGGGTCGCCGGGCACCCAGACCCCGCCGCGGCCCTCGACCCGCCGGGCCGTCAGCCCGAAGTCGGCGCAGACCTGGATCAGGACCTCTTCCAGCAACCGGATGTAGGAGACCACGTCGCCGATGCGGATGATGGGGTAGCAGACGAGCTGCCCCGGGCCATGCCAGGTGATCTTCCCGCCCCGGTCGACGTCGATGACCGGCGTGCCGTCGACCGGCCGCTCGTGCGGCAGCGTCCGCTTGCCCGCCGTGTAGACGGGGGCGTGCTCCAGCATGAGGCACAGGTCGGAGATCTCGTCGGCCGCCCGCCGGGCGTGCAGCCGCCGCTGCAGGGTCCACGCCTGCTCGTACGGTACGTCGACGCCCAGGCGGACGATGGCCACGCCCTTCACGTTCCCATCGCCCTTCACGTTCACAGCGTAGAGGTCAGCAGCCGGGGCTCGATACGCAGCTCCTTGACGGCGGGCCCGTCCCGCTCGATCCGGTAGGCGTACCCCTCGGGGTCGGTGGTCACGGCCTGGATGAACTCCGTGCCCACGTAGTGCAGCGCCACGCCCTCGTCGGCGGCGTATCCCTCGGGCAGCTCGCCCGACGCGACCGACTCGTGCAGCAGCGCCCGCCGCTGGGGGTCGGAGTTGTAGTGGACGCCGCAGGAGTAGGGGAGCAGGCCCAGGCCCTCGGCCCAGGGCCGCAGTCTCGGCCCGAACGAGTCGGTGTTGCCGCCGACGTGCCAGCACAGTGCGCCGGCGCTCTGCCCGGACAGCACGATCCCCGCCCGCCACGCCTCGGCGAACGCCTCGTCCAGGCCGTGCAGCCGCCAGAGCGCGGCGAGGTTGGCGACGCTGCCGCCGCTCACGTAGATCGCGTCCTGCTCCAGGATCCACTCGCGGGGGTCCTCGACGTTCGGCATCGGGAAGACCGTCAGGTGGCTCACCTCGACGTCCCAGCGGGCGAACGCGCCGTACATCTTGAGCAGCCAGTCGGCGTCGTCCCCCGTGGCCGTGGCGAGCAGGCCGAGCTTGGGCCGGTCCTGACCGGTCAGGTCGAGGACGTAACGCAGCAGGGCGGTCGGCTCGATGAACCCGTATCGCTCCGTCTGCCGGAACGACCCGCCTCCGATGGCGACGATGTGCGACTGCCCGATGCGGCTCATGCCCACCACTCCCGTTCCCGGATCGAATGACTCTTTAGAGTACGGCGGCCAGCGCCTCGCCGATGGTGGGATGGGCGAACCGATGACCCGCGTCGAGCAGCCGCCGGGGGAGCACCCGCTGTCCGGCGAGCAGGGCCTCCTCCGCGAACTCCCCGAGCGCCAGGCGCAGCGCGAGACGCGGGGCAGGCAGCGGCATCGTCGGGCGCCGCAGCGCCTTCGCGAGAGCGGCGGTGTACTCGGCGTTGGTCACCGGCTCCGGAGCCGTGAGGTTCACCGGCCCGGCCAGCTCGTGCGCGAGCAGGAAGCGGACCGCGTCCACCCAGTCGGGGAGTGAGATCCACGAGACGTACTGCCTGCCGCTGCCGAGCACGGCGCCCGCGCCCACCTTGAAGATCGGCAGCATCCGGGCGAGCGCGCCGCCGCGGCCGCTGAGCACGACACCCGTGCGCAGCGGCGTCACCCGCACGCCCGCCTCCCCTGCGGGTGCGGCGGCGGCCTCCCAGCTGCGCGCCAGATCGGCCAGGAAGCCCGTGCCCGCCGGCGCGGACTCGTCCACCGCACGATCGCCGGTGTCGCCGTAGAAGCCGATCGCGGAGGAGGACAGCAGCACCCGCGGTCCGCCGTCGGCGCGGGCCAGCGCCTCGGCGAGGGTGCGCGTGCCGCTGACCCGGCTTTCCACCAGCTCCCGCTTGTACGCCTCGGACCACCGGCGGTCGCCGATCCCGGCGCCGGCCAGATGGACGACGGCGTCCGCGCCCTCCAGCGCCCCGGGATCGAGCACGTCGCCCGCCGGGTCCCAGAAGTGCTCGTCGGGCCCGGCGGGCGCGCGCCGTACGAGACGGCGCACCTCGTGCCCGTCGGCGCGCAGCGCGCGCACCAGAGCCGTCCCGAGCAGCCCCGAGGAGCCCGTCACCACTGTCGTCATCGTCTCCACGCATCGATCACTACCCGGAAACGAAGGGGGCCGCCCCGCGAAACGCGGGACGGCCCCAGTTGCGTCCGGGCTGCACGGCTCGCGCCGGCCCCGGGCGTACGGCTACGCCAGGCCGAGCTGGGCCTCGAAGCGGCCCTCCTCGAGACGGTGCTTGATCGTCGTGAGGAAGCGGGCGGCGTCGGCGCCGTCGACCAGGCGGTGGTCGTAGCTGAGCGCGAGGTACACCATCGAGCGGACGGCGATGACCTCGCCCTCCGGGGTGTCCACGACGACCGGGCGCTTGACGACCGCGCCGGTGCCCAGCATGCCGACCTGCGGCTGGTTGAGGATCGGCGTGTCGAACAGCGCGCCCCGGCTGCCGGTGTTGGTCAGCGTGAACGTGCCGCCGGTGATCTCGTCCGGGCTCACCTTGTTGGTGCGGGTGCGCTCGGCGAGGTCGGCGATCTTACGGGCGAGCCCGGCGATGTTGAGGTCGCCCGCGTTCTTGATCACCGGGACGAGCAGGCCGCGCTCGGTGTCGGTCGCGAAGCCGAGGTGCTCGACGTCGAAGTAGGTGACCTCGTTGGTCTCACTGTTGATCGTGGCGTTCAGCTTCGGGTGCTGCTTGAGCGCCTCGATCGCGGCCATCGCGAAGAACGGCATGAACGACAGCTTCACGCCCTCGCGCCGCAGGAACTCGTCCTTGGCCCGGTTGCGGAGCTGCGCGATGCGGGTGACGTCGACCTCGACCACGGTGGTGAGCTGGGCCGAGACCTGAAGCGACTCCACCATGCGCTTGGCGATGGTCTGCCGCAGGCGCGACATCTTCTCCGTACGGCCGCGCAGCGTGGTGTCCACCCGCACCTCCGACGCGGCGGGCGCGGCGGCGGCCGGGGCGGCGGGAGCCTGAGCCGGGGCGGGCGCCGCCTGCGGGGCCGCGGGAGCGGCGGCAGCGGCGGCGGCCTGCTCGCGCTGGACGCGGGCGGCCTCGATAACGTCCTGCTTGCGGATCCGGCCGCCGACGCCGGTGCCGTTCAGCGCGTCGAGGTCGACGCCGTGCTCGGCGGCGAGCTTGCGGACCAGCGGCGTGACGTACGGGCTCTCGCCGGACGAGGGCAGCGGGGTCGGCTCGCTCGGCTGCGCGGCCGGGGCGGGCGCCTGCGGCTGCGGAGCCGGAGCCTGCGGAGCCGGGGCGGGCGCCGGGGGCGCCGGCTGCGGCGTCACCACGGAGGGCGCGGGCTGCGGGATCGACGAGATCGGCGCGGCGGGTGCGGGCTCGGGCGCCGCCTGCACCGGGGCAGGAGCGGGCTCCGGCTCGGGCTCGGGCTGCGGAGCGGGAGCCGGAGCCGCCGGCTCGGCGGCGGCCGGAGCGGCGCCCGCCTCGGAGTCGATCAGGGCGAGCTCGGCGCCGACCTCGACCGTCTCGTCCTCGGCAACGATGATCTTGGTCAGGTAGCCGGCGGACGGCGAAGGGATCTCGGTGTCGACCTTGTCGGTCGACACCTCGAGGAGCGGCTCGTCGGCCTCGACGCGGTCGCCTTCCTTCTTCAGCCAGCGGGTGACGGTGCCCTCGGTAACGCTCTCGCCGAGCTGGGGCATGGTTACGGAGACCGGCATGGTGTGTCTTCTCTCGCGTTCGCTAGGAGGGCTTCAGTTGTGGACGTGCAGCGGCTTGCCGGCCAGGGCCAGCATGGCCTCGCCGAGGGCCTCGGACTGGGTCGGGTGCGGGTGGATGAGCTGGGCGACGTCGGTGGCCGTGGCCTCCCAGTTGAAGATCAGCTGAGCCTCCGCGATCAGCTCGCCCACCCGGCTGCCGACCATGTGGACGCCGAGCACCCGGCCGTCGCGCTCGGCGACGACCTTGACCTCGCCCTGGGTCTGCAGGATCTTGCTCCTGCCGTTGCCGGCGAGGTTGTAGTTCAGCTCGACGACGTCGTGACCGCGCTCGCGGGCGACCGACGTGGCGACGCCCACCGACGCGACCTCGGGCTCGGAGTAGGTGATGCGCGGCACGCCGTCGTAGTCGATCGGCACCGGGTTCAGCCCGGCGATGTGCTCGGCGACCAGGATGCCCTCGGCGAAGCCGACGTGGGCGAGCTGCAGCGTGGGGATCAGGTCGCCCACGGCGTACACGCCCGGCACGCTGGTCTGGCAGAACTCGTTGACGAGCACGTAGCCGCGCTCCATGGCGACGCCGTTCTCCTCGTAGCCGAGGCCGGCCGAGACCGGGCCGCGGCCGACGGCGACGAGCATGATCTCGGCGTCGAGGGTCTTGCCGTTCTCCAGGGAGACGACGACCCCGGTGTCGGTGGTCTTGACGCTCTCGAACCGGGCGCCCAGCTCGTACTTGATGCCACGGCGGCGGAAGGCGCGCTCCAGCAGCTTGGAGCTGGACTCGTCCTCCAGCGGCAGCAGGTGCGGCAGCGCCTCGACGATCGTGACCTCGGCGCCGAACGAGCGCCACACGCTGGCGAACTCGACGCCGATGACGCCGCCGCCCAGGATGACGACCGAGGACGGGATCCGGTCGAGGACCAGCGCGTGGTCGCTGCTGATCACCTTCTCGCCGTCGATGTCGAGGCCGGGCAGCGACTTCGGCACGGAGCCGGTCGCCAGCACGACGTTGCGGCCCTCGTAGACCTGGTCGCCGACCACGACGCGGTTGGGACCCGCCAGGCGGCCCTCGCCCTCGACCACGGTGATCTTCTTGCTCTTGATGAGTCCGGCCAGGCCCTTGTAGAGGCCCCCGATCACCTTGTCCTTGTACGCGTGGACGCCGGGGACGTCGATGCCCTCCAGCCGGGTGCGGACGCCGAACGACTCACCCTCGCGGGCCTGGTCGGCGAGCTCGGCCGCGTGCAGCAGCGCCTTGGTGGGGATGCAGCCGCGGTGCAGGCAGGTGCCCCCGACCTTGTCCTTCTCGATGAGGACGACGTTCATGCCGAGCTCGGCCGCCCGCAGGGCACAGGCGTAACCACCGCTACCGCCACCTAGGACGACGATGTCGTAGGGGCCGCTGCCATCAGCCACTGGAATGCTCCTTGGTCGTATTCGCACCGCCGGGTGGACCCGGCAGCATCTTTTCACTTGTCCCGGAAGATCGTGGCCCCGGCCCGGGCCCGCGCGGGCATGCCGCGACGGAGCCGTCTTCCGTTTTCGAACAGCCCGCGAAGGCTCCTTCTGTTTAAACAGCCTGCGCGGACGTGCCGTTCCCCGCGTAGTGCTCGGCGACGGCGACGAGCGTGCGGGTCAGCGCGCCGGTGCCGCCCTTGGGCGTGTAGCCGTGCGGCTCGCCCTTGTTGAACGCCGGCCCGGCCATGTCCACGTGCGCCCAGCGGACGCCCGCGGGGACGAACTCCCGCAGGAAGATGCCCGCGGCGAGCATGCTGCCCCACCGCTCGGGCTGGAGGTTGGCGATGTCGGCGACCGCGGAGTCGAGCCCCTTGCGCAGCTCGGCGGGCAGCGGCATGCCCCAGGCGCCCTCACCCTGCTCGCCGGCGATGCGGACGATCTCCTCGCGCAGGGCGTCGTCGTTGGCCATCACGCCGGCCGTACGCCACCCGAGCGCCACGATCTGGGCGCCGGTCAGGGTGGCGACGTCGATGATGACGTCGGGCTCGTCCTCGGTGGCACGGGCGATGCCGTCGATCAGCACCAGGCGGCCCTCGGCGTCGGTGTCGAGCACCTCGACGGTCTTGCCGCTGTAGGTGTGCAGGACGTCGGAGGGGCGCTGGGCGCTGCCCGAGGGCATGTTCTCGGCGAGACAGAGGTAGCCGACCGCGTTGACGCGCAGACCCAGCCTGGCGATCGCGAGGAGCGCGCCGAACACGGCTCCCGCCCCGCCCATGTCCGACTTCATCCAGTCCATGGAGGCGGAGGGCTTGAGCGACAGGCCGCCGGAGTCGAAGGTGATGCCCTTGCCGACGAACGCGACCTTCCGGCCGGCCTCGGGGTGGCTGTAGGCGACGCGGACCAGGCGCGGCGGGTTGACCGAGCCCTGGCCGACGCCGATGATGCCGCCGTAGCCGTCCTCCTTGAGCCTGACCTCGTCGAGCACCTCGACCGACAGGCCGGCCTCGCCGCCGGTCTCCTGGGCGATCTCGGCGAAGCGCGCGGGCCACAGGTCCGACGGCGGCGTGTTCACCAGGTCGCGGACGAGGGTGACGGCGTCGGCGAGCGTCGCCGCGTGCGCGACGGCCTCCTCGGCCCCGGCCGCGCCGGACAGGACGGTCAGCTCGCCGACCGGCGGCTTGCGGTCACCGCCGGTGCGGTAGCGCGTGAAGTCGTAGGCGCCCAGCAGGCCGCCCAGCGCAACGGCCTCCGCTTCGGCGGCCGTACGGGCGGGCAGAGCGAGCGCGGCGGACGCCGTCCCGGCGAGTGAGCGGACGGCCGCTCCGGCCGCGCGGCGCAGGGTTTCCAGGTCGTAGCCGTCCTCGGGGCCGTCCTGCGGGCCGTCCTGCGGGGCGTCGCCGAGGCCCACGGCGACGGCGACGGGCGCGGGCAGCGCCCCGAGGGTCGGGATCTTGACGACCTCTTCGGCCTTGCCGGTGAACCCCATGGTGGTGAGGATCTCGGCGAGTCGTCCGTCCAGGGCCTGGTCGAGGCCTTCGCCTCCGGGAGCCGGGCGTGGACCCTCCGGGGTCGTGTGGACGCCGATTATGAGAGCACTGGTCTCGATGGAGACCGCGTCAGATGCGTTTATGCGCACTGTGGTCACGTGAGCCGATGCTAGCTGGGCTTACTCGGCTACGCATAAACGAGGGTTCATCCTACCTATCGGTAATCTTGATGGTGCCAGTGAAACTAGCACCATTGTGATCTCTCGGGCATATGGTGCTAATGTCAATAGCACTATGTTGCTCACGCTCGATCTCAACGATCCGCGGCCCCTGCACGAACAGGTGGCCGCCGCCATAAGGCGCGCGATCGGGGCAGGGGACATCGCCCCCGGCGATCGGCTGCCGCCGGCCCGCGACCTGGCCCACGCGCTGGGCGTCAACGCGAACACGGTGCTGCGCTCGCTGCGCGACCTGCGGGACGAGGGCCTGCTGGAGTTCCGCCGCGGGCGCGGCGTGTCGGTGCTGCGGCGGCCGGACGGCCGCGCGGCGCTCAGGACGCGTGCGCGTGACCTGCTCGAGGAGGCCGCCCGGTATGGCCTCACCGCCGACGACGTCGTCGCTCTCATCAAGGACCTCAGCGAGGAAATGGCATGACCGACCCGCAGGACACCTCCGTAACCGGCTTCCGCACCCGATTCCTGCTGGCCGCCGCGGCCTGGGCCGTCCTGGTCGCCGCCGTGCTCGTGGCGGTGCCGCTGGCGTTCGCCGGCCGCCTGCCCGATCCGCTGGCCACTCATTGGGGGCCGTCCGGGCGGCCCGACGGCTCCATGGCGTTCGCGACCTTCGTGCTCTTCACGGTCGTGCTGTGGGCCGTCGTCGCGGGGATCGGCGCGGCCGTCGCGGCGCGGGGCCGCACGCCGGTCCGCCGGGCGCCGCGCGCCTGGTTCTGCGCCGGGCTGGCCTGGGCGGGCGCGTTCACGGTCATCACGCAGGCCTTCACGATCGCCGCCAACCTCGACCGCGGCCACTGGACCCGCGCGGCCGGCCTGAGCTGGCAGGTCGCGGTGGTCGTCGCCGCGCCGATCGCGCTCGGGGCGCTGGGCTGGCTCGCCGGCCGTCGCGGCCCGGACGTTCCTCCGGCGCCACCGCAGAAGGGACCGCTCATCGACCTCGATCCCGGAAAGCGGCCGGTGTGGGTCTCCACCGCCACCGCGCCGTGGGCGACCCGGCTCGCGCTCGTGGCGCTCGCCACCGCCGTGGCGCTGGCGGGGGCGGCCCTGTCCGGCCTGTTCGGCGGAGGCTGGGGCGCCGTGGTGGCGCTCGCCCTGGTGGGCGTGGTCGGTCTGGCGGTGTCGTCGGTCTCGGTGCGGGTCGTCCCCGAAGCGCTGACCGTGTCGGTCGGCCCGCTGCGGTGGCCCTCTCGCAGGGTGCGGCTGGACCACGTCGAGCAGGCGTGGGTGGAGGAGCGGTATCCGGCCCAGGTGGGCGGATGGGGCTACCGCGGCCTCCCGGGACGGGCCACGATCATGATCCGCGGCGGCGAGTGCCTGGTCGTGCGGTACACCTCCGGCGGGCAGCTCGCCATCACCGTGGACGACGCCGAGACCGGCGCCGCCCTGCTCAACGCCCTCGCAGCCCGGCAGCACCCCTCCGTCGAAAGGTGATGACCGTGATCCGGCGCAACGCCGATGTCTGGCTCTTCCTCCTCGTCGCGTTCGGGGCCTCGTGGCTGATCGCGCTGCCCCTCTGGACGCGGGCCGTACCGCTGGGGCCGCCGGGCTTCCAGCTCCTCGGAATTCTGATCATGACCACGCCCTCCCTGGGCGTACTGGCCGTGTGGCTCACCCGGCGGCGCGGCACGCCGCTGAAGGAATGGGCGCGGGCGACCGGGCTCACGCTCGGACCGGACCGGGGTAGGACGGCCGCTCTCCTGGTGACGGCCCTGCTCGGCGTGCCGCTTCTCGTGGCCGTCGCCCTCCTGGCCAGCGCCGCCGTCGGCGTCGTGAGCCTCGACGTCGCCGGCCTGAGCCTGTATCGCGCGCAGCTGAGCGCGGCCCTCGGCAAGGTGCCGCTGGACCCGCGGGTCATGTACGCCGTGCAGGCCGTGCAGGCCGTGCTGATCGCCCCGTTCATCAACGCGATCCCCGCGCTGGGGGAGGAGTGGGGCTGGCGGGGCTGGCTGCTGCCGCGCCTGCTCGGCGACCCGGCCGTCTCGTCCGGGCCGGGCGCGCGCCGCGTGTGGCCCGCGCTGGTGCTGTCCGGCGTGATCTGGGGTCTCTGGCACGCACCCCTCACACTGAAGGGTTACAACTACCCGCAGCTCGGCGCCTGGGCGGCGGCGCTGTTCATCGGCTTCTGCGTCATCTTCGGGGCGCTGCTCGGCTGGATGCGGCTGCGCTCGCGCAGCGTGTGGCCCGGGGTCATCGCGCACGCCTCGGTGAACGCCACGACGGGCCTGGCGCTGCTCCTCGGCGACGCGTCGGCTCCGCCGAACCCGGCGCTCGCCGGGATCAGCGGGATCGTCGGCTGGGTGCTGCTCGCGGCCGTCGTCCTCGTCGTCTACCGGCTGCGTCCCGTCACCGCGCCGCGCTGACGTGCGCGCTCACGAACGTCACATCAGCAGGGCGGCGGTCAGCAGCGTGACCGTCGTGGCCGTCTCCACCAGGGCGCCGAGCACGTCGCCCGTGACGCCGCCCAGCCGCCGTACGGCCCGGCGGCGCAGCAGCGCGGCGGCCCCCAGCCCGGCTGCCATCGCCGGCAGCAGCCCGGCCGTCGTGATCAGATACGGATCGTCCGACAGGTGATGCAGCAACCCGGCGGGCCGCAGGCCCGCGTAGACGGTGTGCCCGTAGGTCAGCCCGGAGTAGGGGACCAGCTCGGGATAGGCGTGGCCGAAGGGGTTCGACAGACCGAACGGCCAGCAGTAGTCCAGCAGCGACGGGCCGGCGGCCGCCACGAGGGCGAGCACCGCGATCACAGCGGCCGTCGCGAGGGTGACCCCGATCGCGGCGCCCCGCCGTACGGAGCCGGCGACGAGCGCGCCGAGGCCGGTGGGCCGGGCGGCGGGCACGCCCTCGCGGCAGGCCCACGTGACGGCCAGCCTCCCGGTCGCCGCGGCCGCCACCAGCGCGACCCAGGCGGCCGTGCCGTCCCGTGACAGCACGGCCACCTGGGCGAGCAGGGCCACCACGACGGTGACGACCCCGAACGGGCCGATGTCGGAGCGCTTCATCACGTCGAGCGCGCCGTCGGCCGGCTTGCCGCTGCCGAGCCCGTCGGCCAGGTCCGCGAGGCCGTCCAGATGCAGGGCCCGCGTCAGCCACGCCAGGGCCCCCACCGCGAGGACGGCGCCGATCAGCGGCGAGCTCGACGCCGCCCCGGCGGCCTCGAGCACCACGGCGGCGACCAGGCCGAGCAGCAGGCCGACGAACGGCGCCAGAGACATCGCGCGTCCCGCCACGGAACGGTCGACCTCCACCGGCCGAACGGGGAAGACCGTGAGGGTCCCGACCGCGAGCCGCCAGGCCGCGCCGGGGCCACTCATGCCCCCTCCTCGCCTGGCGGCTCGGAGTCGAATGAGCGAATCACACTGTGCTTGCTGATTCGCTCGCTTATGGGGGAGGGTTCATCGGGCACGAGGGCAGATCGTAGTTGTCACAGGGGCAGCGGGACGACCCGGCCGGAGACCACCAGGGCGACGTCCTCGGACTCGCGGGCGAGGGACTGGTTGAGGCGGCCGAGCGCGTCGCGGAACAGCCGTCCGGCGGGCGTGGCCGGGATCACCCCGAGGCCCACCTCGTCGCTCACCGCCACCACCCGGGCGCGGGTGCCGCGCCAGGCGGCCGTCAGCGCGTCGCAGCGCTCCGCCACCCTGTCGAGGGCGGCGCGGTGGCCGGCCGCGGGCGTGCCGTCCGGCCAGGCGGCGCACTCGTCGAACGCGGCGGCGAGCCAGGTGCCGATCCCGTCGATGAGCAACGTCCCCGGACCTCCGGACAGGACGGACACGAGATCGGTCGTCTCCACGGTCCGCCAGTGCGCCGGGCGCCGTTCACGGTGGGCGCGCACACGGGCGAGCCAGGCCGGGTCGTCACCGCCCGAGGGCCCGGTGGCGACGTAGGTCACCTCGGGTTCGGCGGCCAGGCGGAGTTCGGCCTCCTCGGACTTGCCCGACCGCGACCCGCCCAGCAGCAGCGTCCGGCGTGGCCGCACCCACGGCTCCGCCTCCGCGCTCGCCGTGTCCACGACGGTCCCGTCGGGGACGGCCGTTGCGCCCCACAGGGCGAGGCGGCGGGCCAGTTCGCTCTCCGCGGGGACGCGGTGGCCGAGGTGCACCGCGACGATCCGCGTCGCCGGCGTGACCCGTCCGCGGCGGCGCAGGTCGCCCAGCCGCTCCGGCCGGTCGGGCAGGTCCATGAGCACCACGTCGAAGGGCGCGTCCGCGTCCCGCCCGGGGGAGCCGGTGGCGGGCCCCGCGGCGTACAGCAGGCGACCGCCGCCGGGCCCGGTGACCTCGCACCCGTCGGCCGTCCGGCGGATCACGTACCCGGCGGGCGGGCGGGCGTCCGTGAGCCGTACGCGGCCGTCGAGCACGATGGAGGCCGGACGCCGGTGGCCGGGGGCGAGCCGGCCGCAGGACGCGCAGGGACAGCCGGGGACGGGCCAGCCCTCCGGGCCGCCGGTTCCCTCCAGGCGGATCTCCATGCCGCTGCCTTTCCGCGTCCGTGTCGCCGGGCGGCCCCGCGTCGTCGGCGGGGGGAGTGGACGCCGGGAAGAGAGGATAGGGTCCGGCTGCACGGTCTTTGTGCCGCACCGGCCCCGGCGTGAAGTCCCGGTGCGGGGGCGGCGAGGAACCGAAGGAGCGGGTGCGGATGATTTGGCGGTGGCGTTACGAGGACGCGAACGGCGGCGAGGTCACGGACCGGCCGCTGCCCCGGGAGATCTTCTCCAGCCAGTCGGACGCGGAGTCGTGGCTGGGGGAGAGCTGGCGCGAGCTGCTGGAGGCCGGTGTCGAGCAGGTGACGCTCATGGAGGACGAGCGGGTCGAATATTCGGGGATGTCCCTGCGCGCCGAGTGAGCCGGGCGGGGGCCGGGACCGCGACGGGCGCGGTCGCGACCCCCGCGACGACACCGGTCCGCAGGACCGGAGGCGGCGTCAGGGACGAGCGGGCGGGCTGACGGTCTTGGCCGGGTCACGCTCGACGACCGGGCCGAGCACGTCGTCGATCTTCTTGAGCACCTCGGCGTCGAGCTTCACGCCCGAGGCCTTGACGTTGTCGCGCACCTGCTCGGGCTTGGTGGCCCCGATGATGGCCGACGACACGTTCGGGTTCTGCAGCACCCACGCCACGGCGAGCTGGGCCATCGAGAGCCCGAGGTCGGCCGCGATCGGCTTGAGGTCCTGCACCCGGCGCAGCAGGTCGTCGTCCATCATCCGGCCGATGAAGCCGGAACCGGCCGGGTCGGTGGCGCGGGACCCGGCCGGCGGCGGCTGGCCGGGCAGATACTTGCCGGTGAGCACGCCCTGCGCGATCGGCGACCAGACGATCTGGCCCAGGCCCTCCTTCTCGCACAGCGGCACGACCTCGGCCTCGATGACCCGCCAGAGCATCGAGTACTGCGGCTGGTTGGACACCAGCCGGTCGAACCCCATGTCGTCGGCGATCTTCAAGGCCTGGGCGATCTGGTCGGCCGACCACTCGCTGACGCCGACGTACAGCACCTTGCCCTGCCGTACGAGGTCGTCGAAGGCCCGCAGGGTCTCCTCCAGCGGCGTCTCGACGTCGTAGCGGTGCGCCTGGTAGAGGTCGACGTAGTCGGTCTGCAACCGGCGGAGCGACCCGTTGATCGACTCGGTGATGTGCTTGCGGGACAGTCCCCGGTCGTTCTTGCCCTCCCCGGTGGGCCAGTAGACCTTGGTGAAGATCTCCAGCGACTCGCGGCGCACGCCCTTGAGCGCCCGGCCGAGGACCTCCTCGGCCCTGGTCCCGGCGTAGACGTCGGCGGTGTCGAAGGTCGTGACACCCTCGTCGAGAGCCGCGCGGACGCACTCGACGGCGGCGTCCTCCTCCACCTGCGACCCATGGGTGATCCAGTTGCCGTAGCTGATCTCGCTGACCATGAGGCCACTGCGGCCAAGGTGACGGTATTCCATGGGTCCGACCTTAGGTCATGACATCGCGTCACTCCTCCGCGTGGTTCGCGGTAGGGTGCCCGGCGTGCGCCGGTTGATCACTTCCCGCCCCGTACGACTGGCTCTGGCCGTCGCGCTGGTCGCCGGTGTCGCCGCCGGGCTGGTCGTGGTCGCCCGCCGGCGCCGTGCCGCAGTGCCGGTACCGGCCGCTCCGCGCCCTGCCCCGCCGCGGGACGCGGGAGACCCGGCCGGGCGCGGCCCCGAACCGGTGCTCGGATGGCCCACGAGCGAGGACCTCGAGAGGTACGACCGGCCGGAGGCCGGCGCGCCGATCGCCCGTCTCCTCGACGGGCTCCCCCGGATCGAGCGGCCGCGCGGGAGGAAGGCGCGCCGCTGGACGGCCGTACTCGTCGCGCTCGGCCTGCTGGCCCTCGGCGCGCAGATGCTGGACAACGCCGTGTTCGGCCCGGAGCCCGGGCCGTCGTCCGGCTGGACGGCATACGCGGGAGGCGACGTCGAGCCCTGTCTCGCGGCCGATTGTCAGGTGGCGGGGGGCTCAGCGCCTTCCGACCAGTCCTGTCCGGCGCCCGGTTGCGCCGCCGTGCCGGACTCCGCGCCGTCCGCCGGGCCCGCGGGCGAGGAGGCCACGCCACAGGGGCCGGCGCCGTCCCCCGCTCCCACGTGCGCGGTCCGGAAGAAGGCCGCGGCTCCTGTCGTACGGCCGGTCTCCCGGCGCGTGACGGCCGCGGTGAACCGGCAGTGGCGGCGGATAGAGAGATGGTTGAAGGCGCGCGCGCCAAGGACGTACGCCTCGCTGAACGGCCCGGCCGGTCGCCGGCTGGTGGCGACGGCCGAGGCGCGGCTGGGGACGCGCGTCCCCGACTCGCTGAGGGCCTCGCTGCTGCGCCACAACGGCGCCCGCGGCCTGGCGGCGTTCCGGTTCTCGTCGAATTACACGATCATGGGTGCGCGTGGGCTGGTCTCCTCCTGGCCCGACGCCTGCGAGATGGGTGGAGGAGGCATCCCCTTCGCCTACGACTCCGACTTGGGCGGCTACCTCGTGACGAACTCCGCCACCGGCGGCGTGGGCTCGGCGGACTGGGAGCTGCCGTACTTCGAGGACGGGTGGTCGTCGTACTACGCGCTGCTCAAGGCCACGGCGGACGCCCTCGCCGAGGGCGGCCCGGTGGGCGGGTCGGTCCCCGTGGTACGCAAGGGCGTCCTGGAGTGGAAGTGAGGCGGCCGAGGTTAGGCGGCCGGGGTTAAGCGGCCGTGCGGGTCACTTCTTGGCGCCGGCCGTGTTCTTGAGGGCGACCGGGAGGCCGCCGGGCAGGACGGCCGGCTTGGGGAAGCGCAGGCGGCGCATCTGGGACGAGCGCATCGCCGCGTAGAAGCCCACGCCCTTGAGGTCCTCGCCCGGGAACTTCGCCGCCGCCTCCTTCTTCACCTTCGTGGCCACGTAGAACGAGCTGGCCAGCACGAGCACCATCACGACCGGCAGCGACAGCGTGTAGACCAGCATGACCGCCGAGCGGACCGGGATCGGGAACGGCACCATCGACAGCAGCATGATGACGAACACGACGGGCAGGAAGTACTGCCCCGGCAGCCGCCGCGCGTCCACCCAGTCGCGGGCGAACTTGCGCACCGGGCCGCGGTCGCGTGCCGGCAGCGCCCGTTCGTCGCCGCGTAGCAGGGCTTCGCGCTGCTTGCCGCGTAGCGCCTTGTCGCGCTCGCGCGCCAGGCGGTAGGCCTCCTTGCGGTTGGCCGGAGCGGTCACCGGGGAGCGGCGGCGGCCCTGCGCCTCGCTCCGCTTCGGGGTGGGACGGCCCTTCCCCGGGGTGCCGTGGGGCTTAGGATCCTCTACAGGGACGGGGGAGTCCTCCGCTGAGGTCTGGCTGCGACGTCGGAACACGTCGCCCAGCCTACCGGGAGTGCAACTTAGTGACGCCCTCGCGCGTTATGCGTAGGGTGAACCCAGGCGGCTACGCCGCCTGACAAGGGGCTTGAGACGGCTGGGGTCACCCACGCACAACCTTGGAGAAGGGGACGGCCGACGCGCATGAGCGTGATGAAGAGACTTTCCATGATCTTCAAGTCCAAGGCCAACAAGGCCCTGGACAAGATGGAGGATCCGCGGGAGACGCTGGACTATTCCTATCAGCGCCAGCTTGAACTGCTGCAGAAGGTCCGCCGGGGCGTGGCCGACGTGGCCACCAGCCGCAAGCGGGTGGAGCTGCAGATCAACCAGCTCGAAGGGCAGGCCACGAAGCTGGAGAACCAGAGCAGGCAGGCCCTGTCGGCCGGGCGTGAGGAGCTGGCCCGCGAGGCGCTCGTCCGCCGCAACGGTCTCAACGCCCAGATCGCCGACCTGCGCATCCAGTACAGCAACCTCCAGGGCGAGGAGGAGAAGCTCACCCTCGCCAGCCAGCGGCTCCAGGCCAAGGTCGACTCCTTCCGCACGAAGAAGGAGACCCTCAAGGCCACCTACACGGCGGCCGAGGCCCAGACGCGGATCAACGAGGCGTTCTCCGGCATCTCCGAGGAGATGGGCGACGTCGGCCTGGCGATCCAGCGGGCCGAGGACAAGACCGCGCAGATGCAGGCGCGCGCGGGCGCCATCGACGAGCTGCTGGCCAGCGGCGCGCTGGACGACTTCACCGGGCAGCGCGACGACATCCAGGCGGAGCTCGACCGCATGGGCGCCGGCTCGGACATCGAGCTGGAGCTCGCCAAGATGAAGGCCGAGCTCGGCCAGGGCCCGGCGCCCAGGAGCGCGATCGAGCCCGGCCAGCAGGGCCAGGCCGCCCCGTCCAGCCCGCAGCACACCCAGCAGCTGCGCCAGCCAGGGGAGGGACTGTGATCGTCAGAATCATGGGCGAGGGACAGGTCGAGATCGGCGCCGCCGACATCGACGTCCTCAACGAGCTCGACAGCGAGCTGGAAGCCGCGATCGAGTCGGACGACGAGACCGAGTTCCGCACCAAGCTGCACGCGCTCCTCGACAAGGTGCGTCACGTCGGCAAGGCCCTGCCGGACGACTCGCTGGAGCCGTCCGAGCTGATCCTGCCGCCGGCCGACGCCTCGATCGAGGAAGTGCGGGAGATGCTCGGGGACACCGGGCTCATCCCTGGCTGATGGCCTCCACGCGGTTCGCCCCTGATCGCGGCCTCACCGTCCGGATGACCGTGACGATGTTCCTGCTCGGGCTGCTCTACGTCGCGTTCGTGGCCGTCCTGGTCGCGGCGGGCGTACGTGCGGTCACCGTGCTCGTGATCGCCGGGGGTCTCCTGCTGGCGCAGTACTTCCTGTCCGACAAGATCGCGCTGTTCGCGATGCACGGGCGGGAGGTCTCCCCGCAGGAGGCCCCCGAGCTGCACGGGATCATCGACCGGCTGAGCGCGATGGCGGGGATGCCGAAGCCGCGGGTGGCGATCGCCGACTCGGACATCCCGAACGCGTTCGCCACCGGACGCAACCAGAAGAACTCGGTGGTCTGCGTGACCACGGGCATCCTGCGCAGGCTCGACGCGCGGGAGCTCGAAGGGGTGCTGGCCCACGAGATGTCCCACGTGGCCCACCGGGACGTGGCGGTGATGACGATCGCCTCGTTCCTGGGGGTCGTGGCCGGCCTGATGACGCGCTTCGCGCTCTACACCGGTCTGGGCGGCCGGAGGAACGACAACGGGCCCCCGATCGGCCTGATCATCTTCGCGGTCTCCGGCCTGGTCTACGCCGTCAGCTTCCTGCTGACGCGGGCGCTGTCGCGCTACCGCGAACTGGCCGCCGACCGTGCGGGCGCGCTGCTGACGCAGCAGCCGAGCGCCCTGGCCAGTGCACTGGTCAAGATCAACGGCGACATCGGCAGGATCCCGACCAGGGATTTGCGCGAGGCGCAGCCGTTCAACGCCTTCTTCTTCGTGCCCGCCCTGTCGGGCCAGAGCGTCGCCTCGCTGCTGTCGACCCACCCGTCGCTGGAGCGCCGGCTGGACCAGCTCGCCAGGATCTCCGCGGCGCTGGGCCGCTGATGAGGAGGCGCTGATGGGCTGGTTCGACGCCCTGCTCGGCCGCTCCAAGCCCGCCAGACCCGACCTGGACGCGCTGTTCGCCCTGCCGTCGGCCGCCGTCACGCTGCAGGCCGCCACCGGATTCGCCCCGGCGGGCACCGGCTCGGTGTGCTTCCGCGCCGCGGAGGGCGGCGCCTTCGCGCGGCTCGAACAGGACATCGAGGCCCTGATGGGCAGGGTCGAGGTCTCCCGGGACTCCTACGGCTACACCTGGCTGCAGGTGCGCAACCCCGACGTGGCCGGGCTCGTGACCGACCTGCACGCCGCCAACTCGTCCCTGGAGTCGGCCGGGTTCGGCCCGTCGCTGCTGTGCTCGCTCGTCACCTTCGCAGACCCCTCGCACAGGAAGCTGGCGATCGTGTATCTCTACAAGCGCGGCACGTTCTACCCCTTCGCCCCCATCGGCGAACCACGCCGTGACAACGCGCTGGAACTGCAGGTGCGCGGCGTCCTGGATCGCGAGCTCACGATCGAGCCCGAGCTCGCGAGCTGGTTTCCCGTCTGGGGCGCCCCCGGCCTCTGACCCTTCGGGAGTCCTCATGACCGAGTGGACCCACCTGCGGCACACCGAGGCCGCGGCCGCGGAGATCGGCCGGATGGCCGAGGCCGTACGGGGACGGGACGGCGCCACGCCCGTGCCGACCTGCCCGGGATGGGACCTCAGGGAGCTGGTCGAGCACACCGGCGCCGTGCACCGGTGGGCCGCCGCGATGGTGCGGGACGCCGCCGGCCGCCGATACGACCGCGCCGCGATGGACCACGGCTTCCCCGAGGACTTCGCCGGCCACGCGGACTGGCTGGAGGCGGGAGCCGTACAGCTCGCCGAGGCGCTGAAGGGCCGCGACCCGGACACCGAGGTGTGGGGCTGGGCGGGAGACGGGTCCCGGCGGGCTCGGTTCTGGTCCCGCCGCCAGCTCCACGAGACCGTCGTCCACCGAGCGGACGCCGAGATCGCCCTCGGGATCGCCCCGGAGGTGGACGAGGACGTCGCGCTCGACGGCGTGGAAGAGTTCTTCGACCTGCTGCCGTACGCCCGGTGGCGGCCCCTGCTCGCCGAGCTGCGGGGCGACGGGGAGACGATCTCCTGGCGGGCGGAGACGGGCGGGGCGTGGCTCGTGCGGCTCACGCCCGAGGGGTTCACCTACGAGAGGTCCGACGCCCCGGCCGACGTCGTCGTACACGCGCCGACGACCGGGGACCTGATGCTGACGCTGTGGAACCGGCGCGAGCCCGACGCGGTCCACGGCGACGACGAGCTGCTGCGATTCTGGCGCGAGCGCGCCAAGATCTGAAGCCGGGACCTGAGGACAGGGTCTGAAGACGCGGGCGCCCCCGGGAGATCCGGGGGCGCCCGCGTCGCAGGGCCACGACTACGGAAGGGCCAGCATGCGGTCGAGGGCGACCTTGGCCCAGTGGGTGGTGTCCGCGTCGACGGTGATCTGGTTGACGACCTCGCCGTCGGCCAGCGACTCCAGCGCCCAGACCAGGTGCGGCAGGTCGATGCGGTTCATGGTGGAGCAGTAGCACACGGTCCTGTCGAGGAACGTGATGGTCTTGTCGGAGAACCGGTCGGCCAGGCGGCGCACCAGGTTCAGCTCCGTTCCGACGGCCCAGGAGGACCCGGCCGGGGCCTCCTCCAGCTTGCGGATGATGTACTCGGTCGAGCCGACGAAGTCGGCCTTGGTCACGACCTCGTGGCGGCACTCGGGGTGGACGAGCACGTTCACCCCGGGGATGCGGGCCCGCACCTCGTCCACGCACGCGGCGGAGAAGCGCCCGTGGACCGAGCAGTGGCCCTTCCACAGGATCATCTTCGCGTTCTCCAGCTGCTCCCGGGTGAGGCCGCCGTTCGGGCGGTGCGGGTTGTAGACCACGCAGTCGTCCAGCGACAGCCCCATCTCCAGCACGGCCGTGTTGCGGCCCAGGTGCTGGTCGGGCAGGAACAGCACCTTCTCGCCCTGCTCGAAGGCCCAGTCGAGGGCGCGCTTCGCGTTCGAGGAGGTGCACACGGCGCCGCCGTGCCGTCCGCAGAACGCCTTGATGTCCGCGCTGGAGTTCATGTACGTGATCGGCACCACCCGGTCGGCGATGCCGGCGTCCTCCAGGGCGTCCCAGCAGTCCTCGACCTGGGTGAAGGTCGCCATGTCGGCCATCGAGCAGCCGGCGGCCAGGTCGGGGAGCACGACCTTCTGCGTGTCACCGGTCAGGATGTCGGCCGACTCGGCCATGAAGTGGACACCGCAGAACACGATGTACTCCGCCTCGGGCCGGGCGGCGGCCTCGCGGGCGAGCTTGAACGAGTCGCCGGTCACGTCGGCGAACTGGATGACCTCGTCACGCTGGTAGTGGTGACCGAGCACGAACAACCGGTCGCCAAGCCGCTCCTTGGCCACGCGGGCGCGCTCCACGAGGGTCGGATCGGACGCGGGAGGCAGCTCGCCCGGGCAGTCGACGCCGCGTTCGCTGTGCGGGTCGGTGCCCTGGCCGAGGATGAAGAGCGGAAGGCCGGTCTCGGTGATCGTCACGACCACACCCCCTCGGGGACTTATCGTCTAACTGACGACTAATCATTACACATCACCTCGCCTGGTTCGTCGCACGGTTGCCCGTGATGCACGTGGAATGTGTAGGGCTTCACGGGTGTTGGTAGCGTCTAGGTAGGACGTCGGAACCAATCGACCGCCCCGAAGGGCGGTTGGCGCAGACGCGGGAGTCAGCACATGACGGTTGAGAGCAGCGAGACCACGCAGCAGGGCCTGATCCTGACTGACGCGGCCGCCGCCAAGGTCAAGAGCCTGCTCGAGCAGCAGGGCGAGGAAGGTCTGCAGCTTCGGGTGGCCGTCCAGCCGGGTGGCTGTTCCGGCCTGCGTTACCAGCTCTTCTTCGACGACCGCTCGATGGACGGCGACGTGGTCTCCACCTTCGGCGGCGTGAACGTCGTCACCGACCGGATGAGCGCGCCGTACCTCGTCGGGGCCACGGTCGACTTCGTGGACACCATCGAGAAGCAGGGCTTCACCATCGACAACCCCAACGCGACGGGGTCGTGCGCGTGCGGCGACTCGTTCAACTGACGAGCGCGTCGTTCGACTGACGCCAGCGCGCGCCCGGCGGCGCCGGGCTCGTGCGGCGATGGAGCGTGGGTCGAGCGCCCCGTACGGATCGTTCCGTGCGGGGCGTCGTCATGTCACGAGACGGTACGCTCAGTAGGTTCGGCGGGATCAACGTCCCCGCCCCGTCTCTCTGATGCTGACAACGAGGAGAATGACCCCGTGCGCATCGCCGTCACCGGCTCCATCGCCACCGACCACCTGATGACGTTCCCCGGCCGCTTCGGCGACCAGCTCATCGCCGAGCAGCTCGACCGGGTGTCGTTGTCGTTCCTCGTCGACGATCTGCAGATCCGCCGTGGCGGATGCGCGGCCAACATCGCGTTCGGCATGGGCTGCCTGGGGCTCACCCCGGTCCTCGTCGGCGCCGTCGGCACCGACTTCGCCGACTACCGCTCCTGGCTGGAGCGCCACGGCGTCGACTGCGCCTCGGTGCACATCTCCGAGCTGCACCACACGGCGCGCTTCCTGTGCACCACGGACGAGGACCACAACCAGATCGCGTCGTTCTACACCGGTGCGATGGCCGAGGCGAGGGAGATCGAGCTGGGCCCGATCGCCGAGCGTCTCGGCGGGCTCGACCTCGTGCTGATCAGCCCCAACGACCCGGCGGCGATGCTGCGGCACACCGACGAGGCGCGCCGTCGGGGCATCCCGTTCGCCGCCGACCCGTCGCAGCAGCTCGCCCGCATGCCGGGGGAGGAGATCCGCCAGCTCGTGGAGGGCGCGGCGTACCTGTTCAGCAACGACTACGAGCTCGGGCTGATCGAGCAGAAGACCGGCTGGTCCGGCGAGGAGATCCTCGACCGGGTCGGCGTCCGGGTGACCACCCTCGGGCCCAAGGGCGCCAGGATCGACCGGAAGGGCGAGCCGTCGCTGCACATCTCGCCGGCTCCTGAGCTGGGCAAGGCCGACCCGACCGGCGTCGGCGACGCCTTCCGCGCCGGGTTCCTCGCGGGCCTCGCCTGGGGACTGCCGCTGGAGCGCTGCGGCCAGATCGGCAACCTCACCGCCACCCACGTGCTCGAGCAGATCGGCTGCCAGGAGTACGAGCTGGGCCAGCGCGTCTTCCTGGAGCGCTTCGCCGCGGCGTACGGCTCCGAGGCGGCCGACGAGGTGGGCGCGCACGCCCGCTGCCACTACGCCTGAAAACAGGCTCTCAGTAGTTGCGGCGCACGTGGATGGACCAGCCGCCCTGCGGCAGCTCGTAGCTCCCCACGTGCTCATGTGACTTCAACCGGCACCAGGCCGGGACGTCGGTGAACGCGGCGGGGTCGTCGGCCAGCACGGCGACGACGCCGCCCGTCGCCACCTGGTTGATCCGCTCGGCCAGCATGATGATCGGAATCGGGCACTTGCGGCCCAGCGCGTCGATCGTCAGCGCGGGCGGCTCCGCCGGCTGGACCGGCTCGGCGGGCTCGGGCTGCGTCACCTCTTGGGCCGCCTCGGGAGCCCGCCGGGCGCCGCCCGTCCGTCTGCGCCACATCAGTGCACCCCCAAGCTCGACCGGATCCGCCGCACGATGTCCGGGAGCACCGCGAGGAAACGATCGATGTCGTCCTCGGACGCGCCACGGGGCAGCGATACCCGCACGTTCCCATGCGTAAGCACGCCCATTGCCTCCAGAACATGCGATGGACGAAGCGTACTCGCCGTGCAGGAGCTGCCGGACGAGACGGCGAAACCGGCCTTGTCGAGCTCGGTCAGCAGCGCCTCGCCCTCGACGTACAGGCAGGAGAACGTCACCAGGTGCGGCAGCCGCAGGACCGGGTCGCCGACGACCTCCACGTCGGGCACCAGGCGGGGCACCTCGGCGCGGATCCGGTCGACCAGGGCGGACAGCCGCCGCCCCTCGGCCTCCGCCTCCTCGGCCCGGGCGCGCAGCGCCGCGGCGGCGGCCACGATCGCGGGCACGTTCTCGAACCCCGGCACGCGCCGCCGCTCCCGCTCGTCCTCGGGCAGCGGCGAGCGCCAGCGCACGCCCTTGCGCACCGCCAGCACGCCCACCCCGGCCGGACCGCCCCACTTGTGCGCGCTCGCGGTGAGGACCGACCAGCCCTCGGGGACCGGCAGGCGGCCCGCCGACTGTGCGGCGTCGACCAGCAGCGGCACGCCCGCCTCCCGGCAGGCCCGCGCCGCCTCCTCCACCGGCTGAAGGGTCCCCACCTCGTGGTTGGCCGTCTGCAGGCACGCCAGGGCCGTGCCGGGCCGCGCGACGGCCTCGGCGAACGCGCCCGCGTCCACCCGGCCCGTACGGCTCACGCCCACGATCTCCACCTCGCCGCCGGCGCGCTCGTGGGCCTCGCCCGCGTGCAGGACGCTCGAGTGCTCGACGGCGCCCGCCACCAGGCGGGTGCCGGCCCGGCGGCGGCCGGCCAGCGTGCCGAGCACTCCCAGGTGGACGGCCTGCGTCCCCGACGAGGTGAACGACACCTCGTCGGGCCGGGCGCCGATCAGTTCGGCTACCTCTGCCCTCGCGCGCTCCAGTAACATCTGGGCGCGTCGCGCCGTGCCGTACAGGCGGGCGGGATCGGCCCAGCCGGCGTCGATCGCCGCCAGCAAGGCGTCACGGGCCGCGGGATGGAGAGGTTCGGTCGAAGCCGCGTCCAGGTAGGCCACAGTTAGGACATTAACGGGGGCTGCTCAGAGGGGCGGCGCCGGTCCGCGCTAATGTGTCCCCCAGCGTGAACTCAACCAAGTAAAGGGCAGACCGGCCACAAGGCTGGTGCCGGTCTGACCCAAGGGTCAATTGGAAAAACCGCCCAGGAGAGGAACTCTTGGGCTTCATCTGTGGGGTAGGCGATCCGTGAGTCCGACCCGCCGTACGACACGGCGACCGTGGGCACGCCGCCGGTTGCCCGGAGCCGCCGCCCTGGCGCTGCTGGTGGCGTCCGGGACGGCGTGTAGCAACCAGGCGATCGATCAGTGGTCCCGTGGGGGCATGCCGGAAGGTGTCACCAAGCAGGCCGGCATCGTCCAGACGCTCTGGAACGGGAGCTGGATCGCGGCTCTCGCCACCGGTGTGGTCGTTTGGGGACTGATCCTGTGGGCGTGCATCTTCCACCGTAAGAAGAAGAACAGCCCCGATCAGCTGCCTCCGCAGGTGCGCTACAACCTGCCGATCGAGATCCTCTACACGGTGGTCCCGGTCATCATGGTCGCGGTCTTCTTCTACTTCACGGCCCGTGACGAGACCGAGATCACGCGGATCACCGAGGCCGCCCCGGTCAAGGTCGCCGTCGAGGGCTACCAGTGGAGCTGGCGCTTCACGACCGAGTACCAGGGCCAGAAGGCCGTGGTCGCGGGCGTGCCGGTGGACCTCAGCAAGCAGAGCGCGGAGAACCCGCAGGGTCCGCAGCTCGTGCTGCCGGTCAACACCCAGGTGCAGTTCGACCTGCACTCGCCCGACGTCATCCACTCGTTCTGGGTGCCGGCGTTCCTGTTCAAGCAGGACGTCTTCCCGGGCAACGTGCACAACCGCTTCCAGATCACGACGCTCAACAAGACGGGCGTCTTCGTCGGCCGATGCGCCGAGCTCTGCGGCACCGACCACAGCAAGATGCTGTTCTCCGTGAAGCTCGTGCCGCAGGCCGAATTCGACCAGTACATCAAGAGCCAGGCGGGGAGTGCGCAGTGACCGCCATCCAGGAACCGGCCGGCATCGTCGCCCGGCCGTACACCAAGGGCACGGTCATCGCCAAGTGGCTGTCCTCGACCGACCACAAGGTGATCGGGCACCTCTACCTGATCACGTCGTTCGTGTTCTTCCTCATCGGCGGCCTCATGGCGCTGGTGATGCGGGCCGAGCTCGCGCAGCCGGGGCTGCAGGTCGTGTCGAACGAGCAGTTCAACCAGCTGTTCACGATGCACGGCACGATCATGCTGCTCATGTTCGCGACGCCGCTGTTCGCCGGCTTCGCCAACGAGCTGATGCCGCTGCAGATCGGCGCCCCTGACGTGGCCTTCCCCCGGCTGAACATGGTGAGCTACTGGCTCTACCTGTTCGGCAGCACGATCGCCGTGCTGGGCTTCTTCACCCCGAACGGGTCCGCGTCGTTCGGCTGGACCGCGTACGCGCCGCTGTCGAACGCGGTGACCTCGCCCGGCCTCGGCAGCGACTTCTGGGTCCTGGGCCTGGCGATGTCCGGTCTCGGCACCATCCTCGGCGCGGTGAACTTCATCACCACGATCCTCACCATGCGCGCCCCCGGCATGACGATGTTCCGGATGCCGATCTTCACCTGGAACATCCTGCTGACCAGCATCCTGGTGCTGCTGGCCTTCCCGGTGCTGGCCGCCGCGCTGCTCGCCCTGGAGGCCGACCGCAAGCTGGGCGCGCACATCTTCGACTCGCCCACGGGCGGGGCGATGCTGTGGCAGCACCTGTTCTGGTTCTTCGGGCACCCCGAGGTCTACATCATCGCGCTGCCGTTCTTCGGCATCATCACCGAGATCCTTCCGGTCTTCAGCCGTAAGCCGATCTTCGGGTACATCGGCCTGGTCGGCGCGACCATCGCCATCGCGGGCCTGTCGGTCACCGTGTGGGCGCACCACATGTTCGTCACCGGACAGGTGCTGCTGCCGTTCTTCTCGTTCATGACGTTCCTCATCGCCGTACCGACCGGTGTGAAGTTCTTCAACTGGATCGGCACAATGTGGCGGGGACACCTGTCGTTCGAGGCGCCGATGCTGTTCGCGGTCGGCTTCCTGGTGACCTTCCTGTTCGGTGGTCTGACCGGTGTCATCCTGGCGTCGCCCCCGCTGGACTTCCACATCAGCGACACCTACTTCGTCGTGGCCCACTTCCACTACGTGGTCTTCGGCACCGTGGTGTTCGCGATGTTCGCCGGGTTCTACTTCTGGTGGCCCAAGTTCACCGGCAAGATGCTGAACGACAAGATCGGCAAGCTCCACTTCTGGCTGCTGTTCTTCGGCTTCCACCTGACCTTCCTGGTGCAGCACTGGCTGGGCGTCATCGGCTTCCCCCGCCGCTACGCCGACTACTCGGCGGCCGACGGCTTCACCGACCTGAACATGGTCTCCTCGGCCGGCGCGCTCCTGCTGGGCCTGTCCACCCTGCCGTTCTTCTACAACGTCTGGGTGACGTGGCGTAAGGCTCCCAAGGTCACCGTGGACGACCCATGGGGCTTCGGCGGCTCGCTCGAGTGGGCGACCTCCTGCCCGCCGCCGCGGCACAACTTCCTGTCGCTGCCGCGGATCCGGTCCGAGCGCCCGGCGTTCGACCTCAAGTACCCGCACATCACCGCCAAGCCGGAGCTGGTGGAGGAGTCCCGATGAAGATCCAGGGATGGATGTTCCTGCTCTGCGGCATCTTCTTCGCCGCCGCGGACGTGGTCTACTGGTTCTGGTCCAAGGAGCCGACCGGCACCACCGCCATGGCGATCTCCGTCGGCCTGGCCCTCATGATCGGCTACTACCTGCTGTTCACCGCGCGCCGCATCGGCGACCAGCCGGAGGACAACAAGGAAGCCGAGATCAGCGACGGCGCGGGCGAGATCGGCTTCTACAGCCCGCACAGCTGGTGGCCGCTGTTCGTGTGCCTGTCGGCCGCGCTCACGTTCTTCGGCTTCGCGGTCGGCTGGTGGCTGTTCTTCATCGGCCTGTTCTGCACGGTCATGAGCATGATCGGGTTCGTGTTCCAGTACTACCGGGGCAACTTCTCGCACTGAGTGCGTGAACCCCGCTGGGCGGCCGGTCGGCGATCTCGCCGACCGGCCGTTCGCGTTCTTTGCCGGCACGCGGTCCCCGGACTGCCCGTACGGTACGTCACCAGGGAATAACCCCCGGAAAGCGACGCTAGGGGGACGGACGTGCGTGCTGGTGCGGGGGCGCTGGCCCTTCTCGTGATGGTTGCCGGGTGTTCCACGTCGGGCGGGCGGGACGAGGATCGAGGCTCCGGGACGGCGATCAGCATCAGCCCGCTCGACGGCGCCGCCGACCTGCCGCCCGAGCTTCCGATCCTGATCGGCGCGGCGGGCGGCAAGCTCACCCACGTGGCCGTACAGGCCGCGGGACGCCCCGTCGCGGGCGTCTTCAGCCCCGACCGCACCCAGTGGCGCAGCGAGCGTCCCATGGCCCCGGGGACGGCCTACAGCGTCGAGGCGACGGCCGCGGGCGCCGGCGGCTCGGCCACCAGGACCGTCCGCTTCGCCACGAAACAGGCCGCCAAGACCTTCGGCATCTCCACCCTGCTGCCCAACAAGCAGGACACCGGCCTGACGGTCGGCGTCGGCATGCCGATCATCATCACCTTCGACAAGCCGGTCACCGACCGCGTGTCCGTCGAGCGCAACCTGATCGTGCAGGCGTCCAAGCCCATCGACGGCGCCTGGCACTGGCTCGACGACAAGAACGTGGTCTTCCGCCCCGAGAAGTACTGGCCGACGTACACGAAGGTCCGTGTCACCGCGCGCCTGGCCGGCATCAGGGGCGGCGAGGGCATGTACGGCAAGCAGGACTACGTCAGGGACTTCGAGGTCGGCCGTTCGCAGATCAGCGTCGCCAACACTCAGACCCACTACATGAAGATCGAGCGGGACGGCAAGCAGATCAAGAACATGCCGATCAGCGCGGGCATGGGCGACGTGCTCCGCCACCACACCACCAGCGGGATCCACGTGGCGATGTCCAGGGAGGACGTCACGGTCATGACCTCGCCGGACGCCTCGCCGGGGCAGGCCGGCTACTACGAGACGACGGTGTACAACAGCGTCCGCATCTCCAACACCGGCGAATACGTCCACGGCGCTCCGTGGTCCGTCGGCGACCAGGGCAACTCCAACGTCAGCCACGGCTGCGTGAACGTCAGCCCGGAGAACGCCAAGTGGTTCAAGAACAACACCCTGATCGGCGACCCGATCATCGTGACCGGGACGCCGCGCAGGCTGGAGGCGACCAACGGCTGGAGCTACTGGCAGGACTCCTGGCCGGCCTGGCTCAAGCGGAGCCGCCTGCGCGCCGCTCCCGCCGAGGCCCTCTGAGCGGCTTTCCGCCACCGCGTGGGGCGCGTGTCTCGTAGCGGCGGAAGGCCGCCCAGCACACCGCCAGGGCCGCCGCGAACGCCGGCAGCCACGCCAGACGGGCGGCCACCCAGCCGAAATCGCCGGGGACGGTGTGCAGGCCGGGCAGCGCCCCGCCCGCGAGCCGCAGGGCCGCCGCCGTGACCGCGATCATCGCCGTCTGGTGCCACAGGAAGATCGTCATCGCGGAGAGGTTGGCCGCCGCCACGAGCGCCCAGGCGGCGGGACGGCGAAGCACCCGCCGCAGCGGCCCGGACAGCACCAGGGCCGCCCCGCACTGGGCCAGCCCGAACGCGACGGCCGCCAGCGTGGGCGGGGACTGGTTGGAGACCGGCGCGCCCGGCACCCCGACCATGGACGCCGGATAGCCGGCCCACAGGACGAGACCGGCGGTGGCGGCGGCCCCGCCGAGCAGCAGCGCCCATCCGGTCACCCGGCCGTCCAGCCGCCCGCGCGCCCAGAGGGCGCCCAGGCAGTACGGCACCAGCCAGCCGGTCCCCACGTTGATCCAGCCGACCCAGGACGGCCCGCCCAGGCCGAACCTGACGAGGTCGGCCACCGCGACGGCGGCGAGCGGCCACACCGGGTGCAGCCGGGCGGCGAGCGGGGTCGCCGCCGTCAGCGCCGCGAAGACCAGCAGGAACCACATCGGCGACCACACCAGCTTGACCAGCGCGTACACGGTTCCGGGGTCGGCTCCCCAGGCGAGCATCGCGACCGCCGCCGCGCTCCACACCCCCAGCACGGGCACGACGGGGCGGAACAGGCGGGCCATCCGGGCGGCGGCCCACCGCCCGTGACCCACGCCCCGGCCCCGCGCGCGGCCGTGGCTCTCGACGGCCACCCGCCCGCCCACGAAGAAGAACACGGCCATGGTCTGGAACAGCCAGGAGACGGGCGCGAGCTGCGGCATGTACTTCAACGGGCTGGTCACGCGGAGGACGCCGCTGTCGGCGACCGGGGCGGTCACCAGCCAGTGGCCGAGCACCACACCGGCGATGGCGAGGGCACGCAGCGCGTCGACGGCGCGGTCGCGTGGTGTTTCCAAGGCGCGGTCGCGCGGGGCCGGTGTCGCCTTCTCGGCACGCCGGACGAGGTCACGAAACATGGCTCACCTCGGCGGGAGCATGCCCCGACACGATCCGGGCGATGTTCGCCAGCGCGGGCGATCCGTCTTTCAGATAGTCGCTGTGACCGCCGTCGCCCGCGGCGAAGATCCGGGCGCCGAACCGGGGATCCATGGGATCCCCCCCGAGCCCGATGGTGGCGAAGGGCAGGCGCACCGCCGCGTGCGGCAGATCGGCGACCCAGTCCCCGGTGCCGCGGGCGGCCCACACGGCCGCCCGGGTGCCCATCGCCGCCACGTCGTCCACGCCCGCGCCTGGGCTGCCGTACAGGACGATGTCCGCGACGTTCAGCCCGGGCGCGGCCCGGCCGCACAGCACGCCGCCGTACGAGTGACACAGCAGGCTGATGCGGGCGGCGGGCTTGAGCCGGGCCAGGTCGCGGACGAAGGCGCGCAGAGCGGGGACGGCCTCGTCCGCGCGGCCGGGAGTCAGCGCCTGGAGGCTCACGGTGCTCGGGGTCCGGTATCCGAGCCAGGCGACGACGGCCCCCCGGCCGCCGGTCGCCCGCTGCAGCCGCATCGAGCCGGCCCGCAGGAGCCCGTACGTGTCGAGGCTGGTGCCGGAGCCGGGGACGACCACCGCGATCAGGTCGGCGGTGGCCAGGTCGCCGAACACCTCGGCGGCCCGGCCGCCGTCGCGGCCGTCGAAGGACAGGAAGTGCCGGGCGGGATCGGCCATCGCCCGCAGCATCGCGGCCCGCCAAGGGTGACCGGCGGCCGTGGCGGTCCGCATCGCCGCCTCGATCGCGCCGCGGGTCGCGGCGTACCGCTCGGCCAGGCTCGCGGCGGTCACGGCGCGCAGCGGGGGCAGGGGCCGCGGGGCGGGCGCGGGGACCGCCTCGGGACGTGCCGCGCCGGTCACCGGGACGGCGAGTGCGGCGGCGACGAGTGCGGCGAGCAGCCTCCGGCGCAGGCGGCCACCGGCCGGGCCGGGCCGAGGGGGTGCGAGCGGGCCGCGGCGTGCGCCCGTGCCGCCGCGGGGGAGGGGGAGCGGCTCCGGTGGGCGGTCGTGGGCGCCCGTCGGCTGTGCGGTGTCGATCACCCGGTTCACGGTGCCGTCCGGCGCGTCCCCACCGCATCGGACCGTCAGCGACATTCGCCGCTACACCGGTTAGACCGCGGATGTAGACCCCTGGGCGGATGCCTGCAAAAGGGACGCCCGGATACGCTCTGATGATGCAGGTCGCACCCCCGAGTTCCCTTCTGAAGCGGCTGCCGCCCGGTGCCTGGGTGGTCCTCGCATGGTGTGGCGGCATGGCGTTCACGTTCCTGATGCGGCTGCGACTACCGGGCGAGTGGTACCCCGCCGAGCGCCCGGCGGCGCAGTTCTTCCGGTGGGATGGTCAGGTCGACATGGCGATGGCCACCGCATTCGCGCTGGCCGGGGGCGCCCTGCTGCGTCGCCGCCCGCTGCCGGCTCTGGTCCTGCTGCTCGCCGCGTCGGTTCTCGGGACGTTGCCCTTGGGCGTGGCGGAGATCCCGCTGCCTCAGTTCCTCGCGGCCGGGGTCGCGGTGTTCTTCATCGCCGCCGGGCGGCCGCGCGCGACCGGCGTCGTCGCCGTTCTCATGGCCCTCGCCGTGCTGGGCGGCTATCTGGCGGTGCGGCTGGTGTGCGGGTGGCCGATCACGGCGTCGTCCGAGACGGCCGTGGCCCTGACGACCGTGATCGCCTGGCTGCTCGGCAACTCGCTGCGTGAGTCCCGTGAGCATGCCGAGGAGTTGCGCGCCCGGGCGGCGACCCAGGCGGTGACCGACGAGCGGCTCAGAATCGCCCGTGAGCTGCACGACATGGTCGCCCACAGCATCGGCGTCATCGCGCTCCAGGCCGGCGCGGCGCGGCGGGTCATCGACACCCAGCCGGAGCGGGCACGTGACGCGCTCGGGGAGATCGAGACGGCCGGCCGGCAGACGCTGTCCGGGCTGCGCCGGATGCTCGGCGGGCTGCGCAGCCCCGAGCAGGGGCGTCCGGCGCCGCCCGTGCCGCTGGAGCAGGCGCATAGGGAACCGGGGCATCGGGAATCGGGGCTTGGGGAACCGGGGCTCGGCCTCGCCGACGTCGACCGGCTGGCCGCCACGATCACGCAGGCGGGCGTACCCGTCGACGTACGCCGGTCGGGGGAGCCTCGTGCACTGCCGCCGGAGATCGACGTGTCGGCCTACCGCATCGTCCAGGAGGCCGTCACCAACGTGGTGCGTCACGCCGGCACGACGTCGTGCCGGGTGTCGATCGACTACCGGGACGACGAGGTGCGCATCGAAATTCTCGACGACGGGCGCGGCGGTGACACCGAAGGAGGTTACGGTCTGATCGGGATGCGCGAGCGGGTCTCCGTCCTGCACGGGACCTTCGCCGCCGGGCCGCGCCCCGAGGGGGGCTTCCGGGTCGAGGCCCGGCTGCCCGTGCCCGCGGGAGTGCGATGACCGTCCGCGTGCTGCTCGCCGACGACCAGCCTCTGGTCCGCGCCGCCCTGCAGATGGTCATCGCCGACGCGCCCGACCTCGACCTGGCCGGGGAGGCGGGCAGCGGCGCGGAGGCGGTGCGGATGGCGGAGGACGCCGAGCCCGACGTCGTGGTGATGGACATCCGCATGCCCGGCATGGACGGCATCGAGGCCACCCGGCTGATCACCGCGGGCTGCGGCGCCCAGGTCCTCGTCCTGACGACCTTCGACGACGACGAGTACGTCTACGGCGCGCTGCGCGCCGGGGCGTCCGGGTTCCTCGTCAAGGACATGGCCTTGGACGACATCCTCGCGGCTATCCGGGTGGTCGCCGCCGGTGAGGCCCTGATCGACCCGCGCGTGACCCGCCGGCTGATCGAGGAGTTCGCGGGCCGTCCCGCGCCCGGCCCGCGGCCTCGGCCGGCCATAGGGCTCACCGAGCGGGAGGCCGAGGTGCTGACCCTCGTCGGGCGCGGCCTGTCCAACGCGGAGATCGCCGCCGAGCTGTTCATCAGCGCCGCCACCGTCAAGACGTACGTGACGCGGCTGCTCGCCAAGCTCGGGGCCCGCGACCGCGTTCGGCTGGTCATCATCGCCTACGAGACGGGCCTCGTGTCACCGACCGGCTGAGCGGGAAAGCGCCCCGATGAGCGACGCGGGAAACACCGAGCGAGCCGGAGGGCCGCGCCCATGCACGCCTCCGGCATGACCGGCGGACGTGAGCGCCCCGATGAGCGACGCGGGAAACACAGCGGCCCGGCGGGGGAGTGGTTCCCCCCGCCGGGCCGCGTAGTGCCGGTCGGTCAGATGCCCGTCAGTGGAGCTCCTTGCGGTCGCCGGCGCCGACGCCCGCGTGCTCCTCTGCGTGCTCTTCCTCGTGGTGGCCGTCGGTCAGCGGGACCCGGTCGGTCCCGTACGCCTGGCTCATCTTGGCGCGGAGCCGGCCGATCGCGCTGCGGGCGCCCTTGGGCGGGATGCCCTCGCCGTCCTCGGCGCTCTCGAGAACCGGGATCTCCTTCTTGCCGCGGATGTGCTCGGCGATGTCCTCCGCCGGCGGCGTGTGGACCTCGATGTACTGGCCGTTCGGCAGCCGCTTGATGACGCCGGACTCCACGCCGTGGGACAGCACCTCGGCGTCCTTGCGCTGGAGGCCGATGCACATCCGGTAGGTGACCCAGTAGGCGATGGCCGGGCCGACGAAGATGGCGATCCGCCCGAACCAGGTCGTCGTGTACAGGTCGAGGTGGAAGTTCGCCGAGAGTTCGTCGTTGGCACCCAGCAGCCACAGGATGCCGTAGAACGTCATGCCCGAGATGCCGATAGCGGTGCGGTGCGGGTTGTTGCGCGGCCGGTCGGCGACGTGGTGCTCGCGGCGGTCGCCCGTGATCCACTGCTCCAGGAACGGATACAGCGCCAGGCCCGTCATGACGAGGCCCAGCGGCACCAGCGCCGGGATCAGCACGCTCAGCGTCACCGTGTGGCCGAGGAAATTGATCTCCCACGACGGCATGAGGCGGAGCGCGCCCTCCAGGAAGCCCATGTACCAGTCGGGCTGGGAGCCCGCCGAGATGTCCGCCGGTGTGTACGGCCCGAACAACCAGATCGGGTTGATCTGGGCGAACGTGCCGAGCAGCGCGATGACGCCGAACGTGAACAGGAAGAACGCGCCCGACTTGATCATGAAGGCCGGGTAGAACGGCGCGCCCACCACGTTCTTGTCGGTCCTGTTCTTGCCGGGCATCTGCGTGTGCTTCTGCACCCACATGAGGATCATGTGCGCCGAGACGAGCGCGAGCAGGATGCCCGGGATCAGCAGGATGTGGATCGAGTAGAACCGCGAGATGACGTCGTGGCCCGGGTACTCGCCGCCGAACAGGAAGAACGAGACGTAGGTGCCCACGATCGGGATCGACTGGGCGACGCCCTGGGTGATCCGCAGGCCCGCACCGGAGAGCAGGTCGTCGGGGAGGGAGTAGCCGGTGAGGCCCTCGAGAAGCGCCAGCGAGAGCAGGAGGATGCCGATGATCCAGTTGAGCTCGCGCGGCTTGCGGTACGCCCCGGTGAAGAAGATCCGGAGCATGTGCACCGTCATGCCGCCCACGAACAGCAGCGCCGACCAGTGGTGGATCTGCCGCATCAGCAGACCGCCACGGACGTCGAAGCTGATGTGCAGCGCCGAGGCGTAGGCCTCCGACATCCTCACGCCGTACAGCGGGGCGTAGTTACCCGTGTACGTGACCTCGCCCATACCCGGCTTGAACCAGAACGTCAGGAACGTACCGGTCAGCAGCAGGATGATGAACGAGTAGAGCGCGATCTCCCCCAGGAGGAACGACCAGTGGTCGGGGAAGATCTTCCTCAGGTTGCGCTTGAGGAAGTTCCCCGCGCCGATGCGGTCGTCGAGGAATGTCGACGGGCCTGCGATGGCCTTCGGGGGAGCATTCATGATGCGTTCTCCCTAGCTTCGGCTTCGGCGTCGCCACGCTCCCAGAAGCTGGGACCGACGGGGACCTTGAAGTCCGACTTCGCGACGAGGTAGCCCTCCCCGTCGATTCCGATGGGGAGCTGCGGCAGCGGCCGGGCGGCGGGGCCGAAGACGACCCTCGCTCCGTCCGCCGCGTCGAAGGTCGACTGGTGGCACGGGCAGAGGATGTGGTGCGTCGTCTGCTCGTAGAGAGCCGCCGGGCAGCCCACGTGGGTGCAGATCTTGGAGTAGGCGACGATGCCGTCGTGCGTCCAGTTGAGGTTCGTACCGGACTTGAGCTCTTCCGGACGGAACTTCAGCAGGATCAGCGTCGCCTTGGCCAGCGCGTTCAGGTCCTCCTCGTAGCCCTCGGGGACCACGGAGAGGATGCCGCCGGGAGAGTTGAAGTCGGCCGCGCGGATCGGCTGGCCGGAGCCCTCGACCACGAGGCGGCGCGGCTTGCCGTCCTTGGTGGGCTCGCCCCAGACGGTGTGCCGGAGCGAGGTCCCGGGCAGCGGGCCGAGGTCCTTCAGCAGCACCAGCGGGGCCAGGCCCAGCGGAGCGGCGGCCAGCAGCAGCGTGCGGCGCAGCAGCCTGTGCTTGACGAACCCGCTCTCGTCGGCGCCCTGGAGGAAGGTCTCCTTGACGTATTCCCGCGTGTCGTCGTCGGAGCGCATCTCGTGGCGCTCCTGGACGAGGTTGTACTTCGGCATGATCTGCCGCACCCAGACCGTGAGGCCCGCGGCCAGCGCGAGCAGGGCCAGGGCCAGGGTGCCGCCGAGCGCGAGGTTCGACGTGGCCGTCTTGCTGATCGAACCGACCTGGAAGATCACGTACGAGGCGATGAAGCCCGCCCCGGCCAGGAAGGTGATCAGGAACAGCAGCGCGACGAGGCGCTCGGCCTTGCGGGCCTTGACGGGGTCCTGCGGGATCACGCCGGGAACGCCCTCGGGCGCGTGGATCGGGTCGCTGTCGACGATCGGCGCGTCTGCGGGCGGCGTGCCGAGGACACGCGTCCGCACGCGCCCGCTCTCGGGGTACTCGTTCTGCTCTGTCATGCCGCCCGTCGCTTCTTCGCTGTGATCCAGATGGAGGCCAGGATCAGGAGGCTGAGACCCACGACCCACGCTACAAGGCCCTCGGTGACGGGACCGATTCGGCCCAGACCCGAACCGCCCGGGTCGACCTGCGACCGCACGTGGGTGATGTACGCGATCATGTCGCGCTTCTGCTCCGGCGTGATCGTCGAGTCGTTGAACACCGGCATCGCCTGCGGGCCGGTGGCCATCGCCTCGTAGATCTGCGTCGGCGTCGCCGGGTTCAGCGGCGGCGCGTACTTGCCGTAGGTCAGCGCGCCGCCGGCGCCCACGAAGTTGTGGCACTGGATGCAGTTGGCGCGGAAGAGCTCGCCACCCTTGGCCGGGTCACCCTTGGCCGGGTCGACCTGCTCGGCGCTGGGCACCGTCGGGCCGCCGCCCAGCGACTGGACGTACGCCGCGAGCTGGTCGACGGCCTGGTCGGTCGCCCACTCCGCGCGCGGCTTGCGCGGGGCCTGGGGACCCGCGTCGGCGGCGGGCATGCGGCCGCTGCTCACCTGGAAGTTCACGGCGGCGGCTCCGACGCCGATGAGCGTCGGAGCCTTCTTGGTGCCCTCGGCGTTCATGCCGTGGCAGCTCGCGCAGTGCGCCACGAAGAGGCTCTTGCCCTGCGCCACGTCGTCGGCCTTGCCGGACGCGATCGCGGCGTCCGCGGTGCTGCCGTTCGGCGCCGCGAGCGCGTAGCCGCCGCCGAGCAGGCCCAGCGCGAGCGCCAGGACGGCGACTCGCGCGAGGGGATGGCGCCGTCGGGCGGTGATGGAGTTCACCGAAATCCCCGTTCCGATCATTTGATGATGTAGATGGTCGCGAAAAGGCCGATCCAGACCACGTCGACGAAGTGCCAGTAGTAGGACACGACGATCGCGCTGGTCTGCTGCTCATACGTCAAGCGCTTCGCGGCGTACGTACGTCCCAGGATGAACAGGAACGCGATCAGACCACCCGTCACGTGCAAGCCATGGAAGCCCGTGGTCAGGTAGAACACCGAGTCGTACGGAGAGTGCGAGAGGATGTGACCCTCCTCCGCCAGGTGCCCGTACTCCCAGAGCTGTCCGCCCACGAAGAACGCACCCATCAGGAAGCTTACGACATACCAGAATCGCAGCTTCTTGACCTGGCCTTTCTCGACGGCCCACACGCCCAGCTGGCACGTGACGCTCGAAAGGACCAGGACGGTCGTGTTGAAGGTCGCGAACGGGACGTTGAGGTCCGCCTCAGGCCAGTGCGTGCCCTGCCCCAGGCTGACCGACCGGATGGTGAAGTACATCGCGAACAGCGCCGCGAAGAACATGAGCTCAGAGGACAACCACACGATGGTCCCGACCTGAACCAGGTTCGGCCGGCTGGACCCGTGCGGTCTCGTCGTCGTAGTAATTGCGGATGCTGTCGCCACGCCCAGCATTATTGCGGCTCCCCAGGTCGGGTCGCCCCACGACCCCCCGCTAGGGTCCATACGCGCCTACGAAACGGGCATGTCATAGCAATCGCCCCGGGGCTGCGAGCCCTGCAGCCGCGCCGGTAGCATCACGATGACCATACCCCGCGATTCGACAGTGAGCGTGAAATGAGGGTTCTCGTCTACAGCGACGACGCAAGCACCCGGGAGAAGGTGCGCCTGGCCATCGGGCGGCGCCCCGCCGCGGACGTGCCCCTCGTCGAGATCGTCGAGTGCGCGACCCAACCGGCCGTGATCAAGCACCTCGACTCCGGCGACATCGACGTGGCCGTCCTCGACGGCGAGGCGCAGCCGGCCGGCGGCATGGGGGTCAGCCGGCAGGCCAAGGACGAGGTGCACAACTGCCCGCCGATCCTGCTGCTCATCGCCCGCAGGGACGACCGGTGGCTGGCCAACTGGTCCCGCGCCGACGCCGTCGTCGCGCAGCCCATCGACCCCGTCGTCCTCGCCGAGGCCGTGGCCGACCTCATGCGGCGCCGCCTCAGCCTCACCCAGGCGCACTGATCCGGGCGCACTGAACCGGGCACACTGATCCGGGCGCATCAGCTCCGGGCCCTGGAATTCTGGGCGCCGGCACCGGGCGCGCACTGACGCCGGGCGTACCGACGCCGGGCGCCGTGGCGCCCGGTCCGGGGCCCACGTGTCACCGCACCGGCCCACCCGGCCGAGGCGGGGGCACACGCGTCACCGGACTCACCCGGGCCCGGGCGTCGCCGGGCCGTCGCTTCACCCGGGCACGCCGACGCCGCCCAGTCGCACCGAACCGCCGACCCGACCCCACACCGAATCCCGCGGAGCCCACCATGGACACGCGCACCACCTGGCCCTCCACGCTGAACGCCCTGCTGGCGGGTGAGAACCTGACGGCCGACGAGACGGCCTGGGTGATGGGGGAGATCATGTCGGGGTCGGCCACCCCGGCGCAGATCGCCGCCTTCGCCGTCGCCCTGCGGGCCAAGGGCGAGACCATCGCCGAGGTGACGGGCCTCGTGCGCACCATGTTCGAGCGCGCCACCCCGCTCACGGTCGAGGGGCCGGTGGTCGACATCGTCGGCACCGGCGGTGACCGGGCGCACACCGTCAACGTCTCGACGATGGCCGCGATCGTCGCGGCGGCGGCCGGGGCCCGGGTCGTCAAGCACGGCAACCGGGCCGCCTCCTCGCTGTGCGGCGCGGCCGACGTGCTCGAACACCTGGGCGTCGCCCTCGACCTGTCGCCGGAGACCACCGCCAGGGTCGCGGTGGAGGCGGGCATCGCCTTCTGCTTCGCGCCCGTCTACCACCCCGCGCTGCGCTTCACCGGCCCGCCGCGCAAGGAGATCGGCGTGCCGACGGTGTTCAACTTCCTCGGGCCGCTCGCCAACCCGGCACGCCCCGCCGCCCAGGCCATCGGCGTGTTCGACGCGCGCATGCTGCCGGTAATGGCCGGGGTCTTCGCCGAGCGCGGCGTGTCGGCGCTGGTCTTCCGGGGCGACGACGGCCTGGACGAACTGTCCACCGCGGCCCCGTCGACGGTCTTCGTCGTCAGGGACGGCACCGCGACCCAGACGGCGATCGACCCGGCCGACCTCGGCATTCCCCGCTCCCAGCCGGGCGACCTGCGCGGCGGCGACGTCGAGTTCAACGCGGCGGCGGTGCGCGACCTGCTGCGCGGCGAGACGGGGCCGGTACGCGACGCGGTGCTGCTGAACGCGGCGGCCGGCCTGGTCGCCTACGACGGCCCGGGCGACGACCTGACGGGCGACCTGCGCACGGCGTACGCCCGCGCGGCCGAGGCGGTCGACTCGGGCAGGGCCGCGCAGACCCTGGAGCGCTGGGTCGAGATCAGCCGCACGCTCGGCGGCAAGGCCTGATCGCGCTCCTGATCCGGATCGCCTCCACCGCTGGAGGGATCAGGCGTCCGCCTTGATGGGGACGTGCCGGGTTCGGCGTTAGCCGTACCGTTCCCGCCATGATGCGCCTGTTCGCCCTTCGCGTCATCCACCGATGGGCCGCGTTGGCCCGCGGCGGGATGGCCATGCTCACCGCCGGTCTGCGCGGCGCGCCCTCGGCCGGTTCTCGCCCCGGCGCGGTCTTGCCGGGACTGGACAGCGGCAGGGGCGGCCGGCAGGGCCGGGCGGAGGGCGGGGACGGCGCGCGGCCCGGGCGTCCCGCTCACGCCGACGCCGAGGACGACGCCGTCTGGGAACGCCTGCGGATCGCCTCGGAACTGCACGACCTGGTGGCCCACGACCTGAGCGTGATGACGCTGGGCGTGGGAGCGGGCCGGGTGATCATGGACAAGGACCCGGAACGGGCGCGGCAGACCTTCCGCGAGGCCGAGGAGTCGGGCCGCCGGGTGCTGTCCGACCTGCGCCGGATGATGGGTCTGCTGCGCATGGACGGGCAGCGCCGCGGTCCCCAGCCGGGCCTGGGAGACCTGCCCGGGCTGATCGACGACTTCCGCGCGAGCGGGCTCGGCGTCTCGTTCGCCGAGGTCGGCGCCCGGGGGAGCGGCCCCACGCTGGAGCTGTCGGCATACCGCATCGTGGAGGAGGCGCTGGGCAACGCCCTGTGGTACGGCATGGCCCGCACGGCGACGGTCACGCTGCGGTGGCTGCCCGCCGTCGTCGAGGTCGTCGTCCACGACGACGGGCTGCCCCGCGACCGGCTCGTCAGCACCTGGGAGCGCGCGGCGCTGTTCGGCGGCTCGGTCGCCGCGCACCCGCTTCCCGGCGGGTTCGAGGTCCGCGTGCGGCTGCTACGTCCGGCCTGATCCGCCGCGCTCCGCCTGGCCTGCTCCGTCCTGCCCGACCGCGTTCTACCTGCTCAACCGCGCTCTGCCCGCTCAACCGCGCTCTGCCCGGCCGACCGGTGTGTCTGGCCGGGCGGGGTCAGTCCGCGTCGGCGAGGCCGATGGAGAAGGCCGCCTCCAGGTCGTGGCGGGAGTAGGTGCGGAAGGCGATGTGCGTCTCGGTGTGGCGCACGCCGGGCACCTTGTTGACGCGGCCGGGCACGACCTCGGCCACCTCGTCGTAGCGGCCGACCCTGACCATGGCCAGCAGGTCGAACTCGCCGGTGATCGAGTACACCTCGCTGACGCCCTCGATCTCGGCGATGGCCTCGGCGACCTCGGGGATCCTGTCGACGTCCGCCTTGATGTGGACGATCGCGGTGACCATTCGCGTCTCTCCTGCTGTCTCGCGGCTCGGGTCTGTCGCCCCCGACCTTAGTGCCACTCCCGCCGCGTCACCGCAGGGGCCGTCCCTCACGGCGGTCGCCGCGCTGGTGCCGGTAGGCGCGCTCGATGCGCTCGATCAGCCGCCCCGCGCCGTACGCGGGAAGGCTCCAGGTGCCGTCGACCTGGACGAGGCGCACGCCGGGGGAGTCGAGCCAGCGCAGCACGCACTCGGTCTCCTCGGCGCTGGCGGCCGGGGTGGGGCCGGGACCCGGGACGACCGTCTCCGCCGTGGCGACCAGCGCGTCCACGTACGGCGTGGGGTGGGCGCCCCTGGGCATCACGCCGGCCGCGGCGAGCCTGCCGTGCCGGATGACGTGGATGTCCCAGCCCCCGTCGAAGGCCGGGCTGGCCGCGACCATCTGCGGGATGCCGGTCAGCGAACGCAGGCGCTGCATGCGCGCGGCGGTCCTGACGTAGGCCGCGAGCCGGTCCCGGTCGACGGCCGCCTCCTCGTATCGCTGCTCGGCCGACAGGCGGCTCATGCGCGCCTCCATCGCCGAGAAGACCGCCTCCGCGTCGAGTTCCATCGCGTGCCGGGCGTGGCGGACGTGGCGGGCGTAGCTCTCCTCGCTCTCGCGGCCCTCGCAGGGCGCGCCGCAGCGGCCGATCTCGGCGAGCGCGCAGGCGGGGCGCCGCACGCGGGCCGACAGCCGTTCGGTGCACTGCCGCAGCGGCAGCGCCTCGTGCATGGCGGTGCGCGCGTCGTCGGCGGTGCGGCTGCTGCCGAACGGGCCGAGGTAGGCCGCGCCGTCGTCCTTCACCTCGCGCACGACGCTGAGCCGGGGGAAGGCCTCGTCGGTCAGCTTGAGCCAGACCACCCGCTCGGGGAAGCGGGACCGTCTGTTGTAGCGCGGCTTGGTCGCCCCGATCATGCGCAGTTCGCGGATCTCCGCCTCCAGCGCGGTGGCGCAGACGATCGTCCTGACCCGCTCGGCGATGCCGACCATCTCGCGGATGCGCGAGCGGGTCTCGCTCGCGGTGAAGTAGCTGCGCACGCGGTTGCGCAGATTGGAGCTCTTCCCGATGTAGAGCGCCTCGCCCTTGGCGTCCTCGAAGATGTAGACGCCGGGCGCGCCGGGTACCCCGTCGGCGAGGTGGCGTTTGCGCTGCTGCTCCGGAGTGGGGGCGCGGACGAAGCCGCGCAGGTCTTCCAGCGTGTGCACGCCGAGCGACCCGACCCGCGCGATGAGGCCGTGCAGCACGTCGACCGTGGCCTTCGCGTCGGCCAGCGCCCGGTGGCAGGGCTCGGTGGAACTGCGGAAGACCCGGGCGAGGGTGGCCAGCTTGCAGTTGGGGGTCTCGTCGCGGGTCAGCACGCGGCGCGCGAGGTCGGCCGTGTCCACCACCGGGTTGGCCGGGGGCGGGTAGCCGTTGACCTGGCACGCCGCCTTCAGGAACGACATGTCGAACGGCGCGTTGTGCGCCACGAGCGCCGCCCCGGCGATGAACTCCAGGAAGCTCGGCAGCACCTCGGAGAACTTCGGCGCGGCCACGACCATCGCGTCGGTGATGCCGGTCAGCACGGAGATGAACGGCGGGATCGGGCCGCCGGGGTCGACCAGCGTGGCGAACTCGCCGATCACTTCGCCGCCGCGCACCTTCACCGCGCCGATCTCCGTGATGGCGTGCTCCGCGGACGACCCGCCGGTGGTCTCCAGGTCGAAGACGACGAACGTCACCTCCCGCAGGGGAGTGCCGAGCTCGTCCAGCGTGCCCTGTACCGCATCCACGCCCATGACCATAGAAGTCCCGACCGACAATTGCCGCCCCCGCCCCAGGCGGAGGCAAAGCGACGGTCAGGCGGGCGGCTACACGGAGGCCGCTCCGGCGCGCCACTCGCGAGCCAGCATCGCGAAGACCAGCTCGTCGCTCCACGCGCCGGCGAAGAACTCGTTCTCCACCAGGCGGGCCTCCAGACGCATGCCGAGCCGCTCCATGAGGCGGGCGGAGGGGGTGTTGCGCGCGTCGCAGTTGCCGTGCACGCGGTGGAGCCCGAGACCCTCGAACCCGATGCGCAGGATCTCGCGCGCCGCCTCGGTGGCCAGGCCGCGGCCCTGGTAGGCCGGGTTGAAGACGAAGCCGATCTCGCCCTGGCGGTGCTCGCGGCTGCGCAGGAACAGCGTGAGGTCGCCGATCACGGGCCCACCGCCGGCCGGCGCGGCGGCCACGCTGAGCACGTCGCCGTCCTCCCCGATCGACGCGCAGGCGATCTTCCGGTCGAGCGCGGCCTTCGTCTCCTCCCGCGTACGGGCGTCCCAGTAGAGGTATCTGGCTACCTCCGGCAGGGAGTGGAAGGCGTGCAGGTCGTCGAGGTCGGCCTCGGTGAAGGGGCGCAGGACCAGCCGGGGGGTCGTGATCGGGTACGGCGGGGTGAACACGCCGCCAAGCGTAAGGACAGGGACCGGGCGCGCGCCAACGGGTCGTGCCTCCCCGCCCCGCCGGTGCGGGGCACGGTGACAGATCTTGAACGCGACATGGACACGGTGCGACGGCCGTACCCTTGAAAGAAGACAAGAACAAGGGAGTGTCTCGCAGATCTTGCCGTGTGAGGGCGGTTCGGTGGGCGCGCCGCGAGGCCAGGGCCTCGCGGGCGGCGGGCATCGGGGACGTTCTCGCACTCGGGGGCGACAGCACCGCGAGGCGCCGCCGGGGCGACCGCAGTGGGCAGAAGATCTGTAGGACACGACCGAGGAGCGACGAGATGAGTTCAGCCGGAGAAGGCCTGTCTCGTCCGTTGCCAGAGCAGGTCCGTTTACACGTGGTGGAGGTCGCGGCGCAGGTGCTGGGCTCGATGCCCGCCGCGGCCGTGCCGCCGCCGTTGCGCAACATCGCCAAGTTCGACCCGCGCAAGCGCGCCCGCCTGGGCAGCGCGCCGATCGCGGCCCAGCTGGAGAACGACAAGGAGTTCCGCGAGCGGGTGGCCGAGACGGTGGAGACCGCCTGGCCCGAGCTCGTGGCGAGCCTGGCCGAGGGCACCGTGCCCCCCGCGGCCGAGCCGGTGCTGGTCGCGGCGGCGGCGTACCTGACCCGCCCGCCCGGCTGGCCGGACCTGGTCGAGCAGGCGCGGACCGACCTGGAGCAGGCCGCCGCCGCGGGCACCCAGCGGGAACAGGCGGAGACGCGGCTGCGCGAGCAGCTCGCGGCGCAGCGTGCCTCCGCCAAGGAGGAGATCGACCGGGTGCGCGAGCAGCTCAAGGCGGCCCGGGCGGAGAACTCCGACCTGCGGCGCAAGCTGCACGACGCCCGCGAGCGGGTCAGGGCCGCCGAGGCCAGGGCGGCCGAGCTGGAGGCAGAGACGGCCGAGGCGCGGGCCAGGGCCGCGAGCGCCAACGGCGCGGCCGAGACCGAGCTGCGCAGGCTCAGGGAGCGCCTGGCGGACGCCGAGCGCCAGCTGGAGGCCAGCCGCAGGGCCGCCCGTGAGGGCCGCAGCATCGAGGACGCCCGGGTGCGGGTGCTGCTGGACGCGCTCCAGGACGCCGCCGCCGGGCTGCGCAAGGAGCTCGGCCTGCCCACGACGATCAGCAGGCCGGCCGACTACGTGAACGCGGTGCTGCCGGGCGAGCCGGGCGTGACGGCCGTGCCCGCGCGGGCGCTGGCCAACGACGATCCCCAGCTCCTCGACCAGCTCCTCGCCATCCCTCATCTGCATCTGATCGTCGACGGCTACAACGTGACCAAGACCGGTTACCCGTCGCTGACCCTCGCCGACCAGCGGGCCCGGTTGCTGACCGGGCTCGGCGGTCTCGCCGTGCAGACGCGGGCGGAGGTGACGTGCGTGTTCGACGGCGCCGAGCTGAACGGGCCCGTCCAGGTGTCCGCGCCGCGCGGGGTGCGGGTGATGTTCAGCGCGCCCGGGGAGATCGCCGACGACCTCATCCGCACGCTGGTGCGGGCGGAGCCGCCGGGCCGGGCCATCGCCGTGGTCTCCTCCGACCGGGAGGTGGCCGAGTCGGTGCGCCGCATGGGTGCCCGGCCGGTGCCCTCGCTCCTGTTGCTGCGCCGTCTCGGCCGGAGCTGAAGCGCCGTACGCGCGCTCCGGACCGGCGTCGTCACGGTGAGTGATGACTGCCGCGAATACCTGCGAATAGGTTGAAGCATCAAGATCGCCTAGATAGAGTCGCGCCGCAGGTTTCGTTGATCTAAGAGGTTGATCCTCAAGGGGGCTCAGTGCGAGGGCGTGTGCCGGTGGCCGCCGGTCTGGCCGCCGTGGTCCTGCTGACGCCGATGGCGGGCGCGCAGGCGGATCCGAAGCCCACAGTCGCGCAGGCCAAGGCGAAGCTGAGCAAGCTCAACGAGCAGGCCGACACGCTCGTGGACCGCTACAACGCGGCCAACGAGAAGTGGAAGAAGGCGAAGCAGAAGTACCTCGCGATCAACGACGACTACAAGAAGCAGAACGTCCGGGTCGAGGCGCTGCGCTCCGGGCTGGTCTCGATGGCCGTCAGCAGCTACCAGGTCGGCGAGATGGGGTCGTGGGGCGGCGTCTTCTACAGCTCCAACCCCGATGCCATGCTCAGCGGCCTCGCCACGCTCAACCACATGTCGGCCGAGCGGGCCGGGCGGCTCAGGGAGTACGAGGGCGCCATCAAGGACCTCAAGGACCGCCGCGACCAGAGCAAGGCGGTGTACAAGGAGGCCACCGACGTCAGGGGCGAGCTCGCCGACGAGAAGGACAAGGTCGACAAGCTCGTCCGTGAGCAGATGAAGCTGCTGCGCTCGCTCGGGACGTACAACCCCGGCAACCCCAACAGCGCAGGCGTCGTCTATGCCGGGCCGGCGTCCGGCAACGCGCTGTCGGCCCTCCAGTTCGCCTACAAGCAGGTCGGCAAGCCCTACCGTTACGGGGGCACCGGACCGGCCTCCTGGGACTGCTCGGGGCTCGTGCAGGCCGCGTGGGCGGCGGCGGGCGTGACGCTGCCCCGGACCAGCTACGAACAGTGGGCCTGGGGCGCGAGCCGCAGGGTCTCGCTGGACGAGCTCCAGCCGGGCGACCTGCTCTGGCACGCCGGGTACGGGCACGTCGGCATCTACGCCGGCGACGGGAAGGTCGTCCATGCCCCCCAGACCGGCGATGTTGTGAAGATTGTCACACTCGCCGAGTATCACGCGATCGGAGCTGTGCGCCCCTGAGGGCCCGGCCATGTTTGTGATCTCTGTGCCTTTTGTGGCTTCTGTGACCCGATTTAGTCGTTGTTGCCGAGATTGTGAGCAGAGTCACACTTAGCCGTTTGCGGTGCGGGTAAGCTGCGCTTTCTTCTCGGCGGCCTTCGTTATCCGATCTTTATCCGGCGGGAAGGCTTTGCCGAACGCGGCGGGACCTCGGTAGCTTCTGGGCCGCGGCGAGCACACCTCGCCGCGGCGCACCCGGTCGGCCGGCCGGGGCGCGCAGTCATCCACCGTCATCGGCGTCCTCCATCACCCTCCCCTTCGCGGGATCCCCCGGCGCCGGTGGCCTGCCGAGTCCGTGCAGTCAGGAGGCACGGAGCCGGGGAACCATCGACCTTCACGCGAAGGTCCGGGGTGAATCGGCGCATCGCGCGCCGTAGGGCGACTTCCCCGCCCGAACCCGTCAGCTAACCCGGTAGGCGTGAGCGGAAGACCCGAGGAGAGATCCTGTCTACCACCCCCGCTAGTCTGTCCCGTCTTGCCCGAATTGCCCTTGGTGGTGCCGCTTTGACGGCGTCCGTAGGGGTCGCCGGAGCACATCCGGCGGCGGCCGACACGGTGACGGTCACGGTCGTCAAGACGGCCACAGCGACGAAGACGGCCACGAAGACGGGCACCGCGACGAGCGCGAAAACCGCCGCCCGCAAGGCCGCCGCGAAGAAGCAGACCAAGAAGCACACCGCCAAGCGGAAGATCAGCAGGGCCTCGCTCCAGCGGGTCAAGGCCCAGCGCGCGGTGAAGGCCGCGGAGAAGCAGATCGGCGACCCCTACCGCTACGGAGCAACGGGACCGGGCGCGTTCGACTGCTCGGGCCTCGTCCAGTACGCCTGGCGCAAGGCGGGCGTACGGCTGCCGCGCACGACGTGGTCCATCCGCGGCGCGGTCAGGAAGAAGGTGTCCTGGGGACACTTCGAGCCCGGTGACCTGATCTTCACCAGCGGCGGCGGCCACGTCGGCATGTACGTCGGGCACGGCAGGATGATCCACGCTCCGCACACCGGCACGCGGGTCCGGATCGACAAGCTGGACGCCTACCGGAGGAGCACCTTCGTGGGTGCCGTCCGTCCCGGCGTCTGACGGGCACCGGTCACCAGCCCCCTCGACCGGCGCCGTCCTCGCGGCCCCGTCCACCTCGCCGAGGTGGACGGGGCCGTGGCACGTGCTGGTTACCATGCACGGCGTGACTGTCACGAGCGCCGTGCCCGGGGGCGTGCCGGGCGCGCGCGCCGAGGCCGATCGGCGCCGGCCTGAGGTTCCGCCTCACGGGTTCCGTCCCCGCCGGATCGCGGCCGTGGCCGCCGCCCTGGCCGCGCTGCTCGCCGGGCCCGCCGCCGCGGCCCCGCCCGACCCGCTGCTTCCGCTGCGACTGGACGCCCGGGCCGCCGTGCGGGAGCACCCGGGCATGTGGACCGGTGCCTCCGTCGCCCGCGGCGAGCGCGCCGTCGTCGTCGGGTCGCCACGGCCGCTGGTCGCCGAGATCGCCGCGCTGGCCGATCGCGCGGGCCGCACGGTCACGAGGATCTGGGGCGGGTACGGCGGCGCGGTGGTGCTCGTGCCGCGCACCGAGGAGCAGGCCGCCGTGCTGGCCGAGCCGGCGAAGGTGGACGGCCTGGCGGCCGTCGCCACCGGCGGCCGCGTGATCGTGCAGCCGGCGGCGTTCGCCCGCCTGTCCGCGACCGGCCGCCTGGTCGTCGTGACCCATGAGCTGACGCACGTCGCGACCGCCGGTCCCCGCGCGGTGCCGATGTGGCTCATGGAAGGCTTCGCCGATTATGTGGGCTACCTGGACAGCGGACTGCCGGTCCGTACGGTCGCCGCCGAACTGGCCGCCGACGTGGCCGCCGGGAGGCCGGCGCTGAACGGCCTGCCCGGGCCCGCCGACTTCGCCGCCAGGCCCGCGCAGGCGTACGAGGAGGCGTGGCTCGCCTGCCGCTACGTCGCGGCCCGGTTCGGCGAGCGGAGGCTGGTCGCCCTCTACCGCGCCGCGCTGCGCGAGGGGATCGGCGCCGCGCTGCGGGAGGTTCTCGGGCTGTCCGCCGACGGCCTGACCCGCGAATGGCGGTCGTACGCGCGCGAGCAGCTCGCCCGGTCCTGATCTCCGCAGGGCGCCGGATCTCCATGAGGTGCGGGTGCGACCGCGGCTGCGACAATGCGTTCTCGGGCGGCGCGGGCGGACCGCGCGACCACGCCGGCAGCGGGGGTGAGGATGACGAAGCGGACGCTGATCGTCACGAACGACTTCCCGCCCAGACCGGGCGGCATCCAGGCGTTCGTGCACGGCCTCGCCTCGCGCAGGCCGCCCGGCTCCGTGGTCGTGTACGCCCCGCGCTGGAAGGGGTGTGAGGAGTTCGACGCCCGCCAGCCGTACGAGGTGGTCCGTCATCCCTCCTCGCTGATGCTGCCGACGCGCTCGGTGGCGAGGAGGGCGGCGGCGCTGGTCGAGGACGGCGCCACCGTCGTCTTCGGGGCGGCGGCGCCGCTGGGGCTGCTCGCTCCCGTCCTGCGCGCCGCGGGCGCGGGCCGGATCGTCATGCTCACCCACGGGCACGAGGCGTCGTGGGCCCGCCTGCCGGGCGCGCGCGCCCTGCTGCGCCGCATCGGCGCGGGGGCCGACGTCGTGACCTACCTCGGCGAGTACACCCGCCGCCGGATCGCCCGGGTCGTCCCCGCCTCCAGGCTCGTACGGCTCGCGCCCGGCGTGGACACCGCCGCCTTCCACCCGGGGGCCGGCGGCGACCGGGTCCGCGCGTCCCTCGGCCTGGGCGACCGGCCGGTGGTCGTGTGCGTCTCCCGGCTGGTGCCGCGCAAGGGCCAGGACGTGCTGCTGCGGGCCTGGCCGCTCGTCCTGCGGCGGATTCCCGGCGCGGTCCTGCTCCTTGTCGGCGGCGGCCCCTTACGGCGGTCGCTGGAGCGGACGGCCGCCCGGGCCGGCCTGCGCGGCTCGGTGGTCGTCACCGGGTCCGTCCCCTGGGCGTCCCTCCCGGCCTACTACGACGCGGGCGACGTGTTCGCCATGCCGTGCCGCAGCAGGTTCGGGGGGCTCGACGTCGAGGGCCTCGGCATCGTCTACCTGGAGGCGTCGGCCACCGGGCTGCCGGTGGTCGCGGGCTCCTCCGGAGGCGCCCCCGACGCCGTACGGCACGGCGAGACGGGCCTGGTGGTCGACGGCACGTCGCACACGGCGGTGGCCGGCGCGCTGTGCGACCTGCTGGGCGACTCGGCCCGCGCCCGTGAGATGGGCGAGCGGGGCCGGGCCTGGATCGAGGAGGAGTGGCGCTGGGACCTCGTCGCGGCCCGGTTCGCCGCGCTGTTGTGACGGAAGGCCGCCTCAGCCGGTGAACACCTCCACGAGGAGGAGGCCGTTCACCGCGCAGATCACACCAGCGACGACGGCGCCGGCGACGGTGGTGAGGCGGCGGTTGACGAGATCGCCCATCAGCTTCCTGCTGCCGGTGAACGCCACGAGCGGGACCAGGGCGAACGGGATGCCGAAGGACAGCGCGACCTGGCTCAGCACGAGCGCCCGCGTGGGATCCACCCCGGCGGCCAGGACCGCCATGGCCGGGATGATCGTGACCAGCCGGCGCGCCAGGAGCGGCACGCGGCGGCGCAGGAACCCCGCCATGATCACCTGCCCGGCGTAGGTCCCCACGCTGGAGGAGGCCAGGCCTGAGGCGAGCAGGGCGAGCGCGAACGCGACGGCCGCCCCGGGGCCGAGGACCTGCCCGAGACCGGCGTGGATGGCCTGCAGGCTGCCGGGATCGCCGCCGCCGAACGTGACGGCGGCCACGGTCAGCATCGCCATGTTCACCAGCCCGGCGGTGCCGAGGGCGACGGCGATGTCCATCCTGCTGGCGCGCACGGCCTCCCGGCGACCGCCGTCCGCGCCCTGGCGCTGGGTGAGGGCCGAGTGCAGGTAGACGACGTGGGGCATGACGGTCGCCCCGATGATCCCGGTGGCCGGCAGCAGGCTGTCGGTCCCGGCCAGGCGGGGCACGAAGCCGCCCGCCACACCCGCGAGGGACCCCGACAGCAGCACCTGGTAGGCGAAGCCGGCCAGGACCACACCGAGCATCGCGGCGACGGTCGCCTCGAACCGGCGGCGTCCGCGCGGCGCGAGCATGAGCAGAAGCGAGGAGACGACGGCCGTGACGGCGGCGGCCGGCAGCAGCGGCACGCCGAACAGCAGGTTCAGGGCGATCGCCCCGCCGACGAACTCGGCCAGGTCGGTGGCGGCGGCGACCAGCTCGGCCTGCACCCACAGCGGCAGGCTCACCCGGCGCGGCAGGTGGTCGCGGCACAGCTCGGGCAGGTTGCGGCCGGTGGCGATGCCGAGCTTGGCAGAAAGCGCCTGCACGAACATGGCCAGCACGCTCGCGAGGGCGATCACCCACAGCAGCATCGTCCCGTACTGGGCGCCGCCCGCCATGTTGGTCGCGAGGTTGCCCGGATCGATGTACGCCACGGAGACGACGAAGGCGGGACCGCACAGGTCGGCCAGCCGCGCCAGGCGGCCCGGCGCCGCCCGCCCCTCGGCGGGTACGGCGGGCGCGGGCCCGTTCAGGGGACGGCGGGAGTCGAGCACGAAAGCCTCACAGGCGGGAAACCTCGCGTGCGGCACGGCGGAGCAGGGTGTCGCGGCACCGGGTCGGGCTTTTCTGGCTTGGCCTCGAACTGCAGGCGGCGGTTGTGCCGGAACATGGGACTCCTCGCGTAGGAAACCACAGGGAGCCGCAGGCCTTACGCGGGCGAAGGGCGCGACCCCGCTGGTGCATCTGGCGGGGGGTCACGCATAAATCCCAACACGTGGCGCAACGGGACCACAGGAGCGACACCTAACGAAGGATCCAATGGATGGACAGGTGCCGCCCCCCCGCCGTGATTAGCGCGAAGAGCCAGCTGTTCGCGCATATGCGACACATCGGCGTGCGCGAGCGGGCCGGGAAAGGAGCGGAGGCCGGTCGGTCAGGGTTTGCGGCCGATGCCGCCGGTGACGCAGACGCCGCCGAGGTCGAGGGGGTGGCGGACGGGTTCCTCGGGACGCCACTCGGGCACGTGCACCACCCCGGGCTCGACCAGGTCGAGGCTGTACGGCGGGTCTCCGTGATCGTGTCCCGCTCCGCTGGGACGGTGCGCCGAAACGGCCGAAACTTGTCAAAAACTTCCGACATGTTTCGGCGCACCTGCTCGGTCAGTCGCCGTACAGCTCGTCGATCTGCTTGGCGAAGTCGCGGGCCACGACGTGCCGCTTGATCGACTGCTTCGGCGTGACGTGGCCGGTCTCCTCGCTCAGCTCGATGTCGAGGATGCTGAACTTCTTGATCTGCTCGGCCTTGGAGACCATCCGGTTGGCGTCGTCCACGGCCTGCTGCACCTCGGCGACGACGCCCGGGTCGGAGCAGAGCTCGGCCATGGAGGCGCCGGAGCGGCCGTTGGCCTGCTTCCACTGCTCCATCGCCTCGTGGTCGAGAGTGACGATCGCGCCGATGAACGGTTTGCCGTCGCCGACGACCATGACCTGACTGATCAGGCGGTGCGCCCGGATGGCGTCCTCGAGCGGTGCGGGCGCGACGTTCTTGCCGCCGGCGGTGACGAGGATCTCCTTCTTGCGGCCGGTGATGCTCAGGTAGCCGTGTTCGTCGAGGTGGCCGACGTCCCCGGTGTGGAACCAGCCCTCCGGGTCGATCGCCTCCTTGGTGGCGCGCTCGTTGTTCCAGTAGCCGTCGAAGACGTGGCGGCCCTTCACCAGGATCTCGCCGTCGTCGGCGATGCGGATGCTCACGCCGGGGAACGGCTTGCCGACCGTGCCGATCTTGTTGGCGCCCGGGATGTTGACGGTCGAGGGCGCGCTGGTCTCGGTCAGTCCCCAGCCCTCGAACACCTCGATCCCCACGCCGCGGAAGAAGTGGCCGAGCCGCTCACCGAGGGCCGAGCCGCCCGAGACCGCCGCCGTCAGCGCGCCGCCCGTGGCCGCCCGCAGCTTGCCGTACACGAGCTTGTCGAAGGCCGCGTGCTTGAGCCGGGCGCCGAGGCCGGCCCCGCCGGAGCTCTCGGCCTTGCTCCACTCGATCGCGGCCCGTACGGCGGCGTGGAAGATCTTGCCCTTGCCCTCCGCGTTGGCCTTCTGCTCGGCGGCGTTGTAGACCTTCTCGAACACCCGCGGCACGCCCAGCAGGAACGTGGGCTTGAACTCCCGCAGGTCGGGGGCCACGTTCTTCATGTTCGGGCTGTGCGCAAGCACCGTGCCGGTCTCGATCAGGACGATCTGGATGAGCCGGGCGAAGCTGTGCGCCAGGGGGAGGAAGAGCAGCGCGGCCCGGCCCTCCACGTCGAACAGCGTCTCCAGCGGCCCGTGTGAGACGTTGCGCGCGGTGAACAGCAGGTTGTCGTGGGTCAGGCGGCAGCCCTTCGGCATGCCGGTGGTGCCGGAGGTGTAGATGATCGTGGCGAGGTCGCGCCCGCCCCGGCTCGCCCTGCGCTCGGCGAGCGTGTCGTTGGTCACGTCCGCGCCGAGGCGCTCCAGCTCGGCGAACCCGCCGTCGTCGACGCGCCACAGCAGCGGCAGCTCGGGCACGGCCTCGCGGACGGTCTCCTCGTGCGCGGCCGTCTCCACGAACACGGCCTTGGCGCCGCTGTCGGTCAGGATCCACTTCACCTGGTCGGCGGAGGAGGTCTCGTAGATCGGCACTCCGACCGCGCCCGCCGCCCAGATGGCGTAGTCGGCGACGGTCCACTCGTAGCGGGTGCGCGACATCAGACCGACCCGGTCGCCGGGTTCGATCCCGGCGGCGATCAGTCCCTTGGCGACGGCCGCCACCCTGTCCCTGAACTGCGCGGCGGTGACCGGTGTCCACGGCGCGGCCGGGTCCTCGCCCTCCTTGCGGCGGACGACGACGGCCTCCGGCTCGTCCACGCCGCGCTGGAACACCACGTCGGTGCAGTTCGCGGACGGGGGCACGTCCACCAGCACGGGAACGCTGAACTCGCGCACGGGTCACTCCTTCGCGCACGGCCTCGCGGTCCCCGGAGCGCAGGGCGGGAACCGCGTTGCGGGCATAACTCTTCGTGTCTCACCGGACGCTACCGCGCGATGTTACGCAGGGGTAGGTCCGTCACCCAGGCGTTATCCAGGGACAAATCGACGCTATCAGTGTCCCCCGCGCGGCGAGCCCGACACCTTTCCGTTACCCAAGCGGATGCTAGGTAAAGCGGCCGTTACCATGTCCCCCATGCGCATCCACGTCGTCAGCGACGTCCATGGCCGGGCCGACGCGCTCGCCCGCGCGGGCGACGGGGCCGATGCCCTGATCTGCCTCGGAGACCTGCTCCTGTTCATCGACTACGCCGACCACTCGCAGGGCATCTTCCCCGACCTGTTCGGCGCGGAGAAGGCGAGCGAGTACGTGGAACTGCGCGCGGCGGGCCGCTTCGACGAGGCGCGGCAGCTGTCGGCGGGTCTGTGGGCCTCCCTCGACGGCGACCCCCGCGACCTCATGGAGGCGGCGGTCCGCCGCCAGTACGAGCAGATCTTCTCCGCCATGCCGACGCCGGCCTACCTCACGTACGGCAACGTGGACATGCCACGCCTGTGGGCCGACCACCTGCGGCCCGGGCAGCGGGTCCTGGACGGCGATGTGGTCGAGATCGGCGGGCTGACCTTCGGGTTCGTCGGCGGGGGCCTGCGCACCAGGTACCGCACGCCGTACGAGATCGACGACGAGGAGTACGCGCGCAAGGTCGAGGCGATCGGCGAGGTGGACGTGTTGTGCTGCCACATCCCGCCCGCCATCCCCGACCTGCTGTACGACGTGGTGGCCCGGAGGTTCGAACGGGGGAGCGAGGCCACGCTGGAGGCGATCAGGAGGACCCAGCCGCGCTTCGCGCTGTTCGGCCACGTCCATCAGCCGCTGGTCAGCCGTACCCGCGTCGGGCGCACGGAATGCGTCAACGTCGGCCACTTCCGCGGCCGTGGCACGCCTTTCGCCCTGGAATGGTGAAGTACGGTTGGCGCATGGCTGATCGCACTTCGTCGAGCATCACGATCGGCGCCGGCCGGTCGACAATCATGGCTGTCATCGCCGACTTCCCCGCTTATCCGGAGTGGGCCGGCCAGGTGAAGAAGTCCGAGGTCCTGGAGACGGGCGCGGACGGCCGTGCCTCCCGGGTCCGCTTCGTCCTCGACGCGGGCGTGATCAGCGACGAGTACGTCCTCGGGTACGACTGGGACGACGACGCGGGCGTGAGCTGGCGGATGGTCGAGGCCGGGAAGATGCTCTCGGGCCTGACCGGCAGCTACCGCCTGACTGAGAACGGCGGCGGCACCGAGGTCACCTACGACCTCGCCGTGGACCTGAAGGTCCCGATGATCGGCATGATCAAGCGCAAGGCCGAGAAGGTCATCGTCGACACCGCGCTGAAGGGGCTCAAGCGGCGCGTCGAGAGCCGATGAGGATCCTCCTCTTCACGGGGAAGGGCGGTGTCGGCAAGACCACGGCGGCCGCCGCGACCGCCACGCTCGCCGCCGAGCGGGGCAACAAGACGCTGGTCGTCTCCACCGACACCGCGCACTCGCTCGCCGACGCGCTCGGCGTGCCGCCCTCGTCCGAGCCGGTCGAGGCCGCGCCCGGCCTGCACCTGCAGCAGGTGGACACCCAGAAGTCGCTGGAGCGGCACTGGGGCGAGTTACGCGACTACGCCGGCAACGTGCTGGCGGAGCTCGGTCTCGACGAGGTCACCGCCGAGGAGATCACCGTACTGCCCGGCGCCGAGGAGATCCTCGCGCTGCTCGAACTGCGCGAGCAGGCCCGCACCGGCCGCTGGGACGTGATCGTCGTCGACTGCGCGCCGACCGCGGAGACGCTTCGCCTGCTCGCCCTGCCGGAGGCGCTCGACTGGCACGTCAACCGCCTGCTTCCCACCGGCAGGCGGATGCTCAGGGCCCTGTCGCCGGTCATCCGGCACGTCGCCAAGGTGAGCGTGCCCGAGGGCGAGGTCGTCTCGGCGGGGGAGCGGCTGCACCGCGGCCTGCTGGAGGTGCGCGCGCTGCTGACCGGCGACGACGCGTCCGTGCGGCTCGTGCTGACCCCCGAGGCCGTGGTCGTCGCCGAGGCCCGCCGCACCCTCACCTCGCTCAGCCTGTACGGCTACCGCGTCGACGCGGTGATCGCCAACCGGGTCTTCCCCGCGGAGGGCGCCGACGAGTGGCGGCTGGGCTGGGTGGAGGCCCAGGCCAGGCAGCTCGCCACGGTGCACGAGTCGTTCGCGCCGCTGCCCGTCCTCACCGTCCCCTACCTTCCGGCGGAGCCGGTCGGGACCGCGGCCCTCTCGGGCCTCGCCGCGCGGATGTACGGAGACCGGGATCCCTTCGCGCGCCCCGACGTCGAGCCGCCGCTGAGGTTCACCACGGACGAGCTGGCGCTGTCCCTGCCGCTCGCGGACCGCGACGATCTCGACCTCGCCCGCAAGGGGGACGAAATCATCGTCACCGCGGGGTCCTATCGGCGCGTCATCGCCCTGCCCGCCGCCCTCGCCCGGCGTGAGATCTCCTCGGCCGCGCTCCGGGACGGCCGGCTCCGGGTACGGTTCGAGGCAGGAGGGGCGAAATGACGGATTCCAACGACACCACTCCGCGCAGCCAGGACCCGCTCGGGTCGGCGGCGGAGGAGGCGATGAAGCTGCTGGACGCCGTACAGCGGCGGATGGGCCGGGAGCTCGGCAAGGGGCTCGTGAAGGGCGGCGTGAGCGGCTTCGGATCCGCCTTCGGCGGCGCCGGCGCGAGCGGCCGGGGCGGCGACGTGTGGAGCGAGGCCGTCGCGGAGGACCACGACGAGTACGTCTGCCGGGCCTGCCCGGTGTGCCGGGTCATCGCGGCACGCCGCGAGTCCGGCGGCGACGTCACCGGCCACCTGATCGCGGCGGGCGGAGAGCTGTTCGCGGCGTTCAAGGAGGCGGTCGACGCCCTGCAGCGCCCCTCCGCGAGCGGCAGGGCGCGACCGGCCGGGGAGCGCCGATCCGGCGAGCCGAAGGTCGAGCACATCGACCTGGGTTGAAGGGCCGGTTAAGGGCGGGCGACGGCGGGATTGCCACAACCCGGCTCGATCGGCTTCAATCGGCGCGGCGTGATGCCTCGGGCGGGTGACGGCCCGGGCGGAGCGGATCGGGCGGAAGCGGATTGGGCGGAAGGAAGACGGCATGGCGCTGACCATCGGCGTGGACGTGGGCGGTACCAAGATCGCGTATGGTGTCGTCGACGAACACGGTGCCATCATCGAGCGCGGCCTGCGGCACAGCCCGGCGGGCAGTCCGGAGAAGATGGCGCTCACGATCGCCGATGCGGTGACCGAGCTCGCGGCACGGCACTCCGTCGAGGCCGTCGGCATCGGCGCGGCGGGCTTCGTCGACGAGACCCGCTCGATCATCCGCTTCGCCCCCAACCTGGCCTGGCGCGAGGAGCCGCTGCGCGAGAAGGTGGGCGAGCTGGTCGGCCTGCCGGTCGTGGTCGAGAACGACGCCAACGCCATGGCCTGGGGCGAGTACCGCTTCGGCGCGGGCCGGGGCGAGAGCCACGTCGTGTGCGTGACCGTGGGCACGGGCATCGGCGGCGGCATCGTGCTCGGCGGCGAGCTCTACCGCGGACGGTGGGGGATGGGCGCCGAGCTCGGGCACATGCAGGCGGTGCCGGGCGGCCGTCCCTGCGGCTGCGGCAACAGCGGCTGCTGGGAGCGGTACGCCAGCGGCAGCGCGCTGCTGATGGAGGCCAGGGACAACGCGCAGGCCGACCCGGAGGCCGCCGCGCACCTGCTGCGGCTCGGCGGCGGCTCGGCCGAGGGCATCCAGGGCGAGCACGTGACCGAGGCGGCGCGCCAGGGCGACCGGGCGGCGCTGGCCGCCTTCGAGTCGCTCGCCCGATGGCTCGCCCAGGGGCTGGCCGACATGGCCGCGGTCCTCGACCCCGGGTGCTTCATCATCGGCGGCGGCGTCTCCGGTGCGGCGGATCTGTTCGTCGACCGGGTGCGCGAGGAGTTCGCCGCGCGGCTGACCGGCCGGGGGCACCGCCCGCTCGCCGAGATCAGGGTGGCCGAGATGGGCCCGTCGGCGGGGCTGGTGGGAGCCGGCGACCTCGCCCGGTTCCGCTGACGGCGTGCTGCGGGTCGCGACCTACAACGTCCGGGGACTGAAGGACGACCGCAGGGCGCTGGTCCGGGTGATCCGGGCCCTGCGGCCCGACGTGCTGTGCCTGCAGGAGGCGCCCCGCCTGCCCGGCTGGCGGCGGAAGCGGCGGGCGCTGGCCCGCGCGGCCGGTCTGTCCGTGGCCGCCGGAGGCCGCGTCGGCGGGACCGCCGTGCTCACCGCCCCGGACGTACGGCTCCTGCGCGGGCGCGGGCACCGCCTGCGGTGGTTCGCCGGGCTCGAATGGCGCTCCATCGCGCTCGCCGTGGTGGAGAAGGACCGCGAGAGGTACGCCGTGTGCTCGGCCCACCTCGACCTTCTGGCGGGGGCGCGCCTGAGCCACGCCACCCAGATCGTTCCGCTCCTGGAGCGCGCGGCCCGGGAGTTCGGCGCCGCGCCGGTGCTCGCCGGGGATCTCAACGAGATCCCCGGTGCCCCGGTCTGGCGTCTTCTCGGGGGCCGCTACACGGACTGCTTCACCGCCGTGCGGGGCCCCGCGCCGCGGATCGGGGCGGACGGGGACGACGGCCGGGCCGGTGCGACGTTCCCGGCCCGCGATCCCCGGGTGCGGATCGACGCGATCTTCGCGGGCCCGGGCCTGACTGTCGTGTCGTACGGCGGCGCGGACGTCCCGGCCGATGACCTGCCCGCCGCGAGCGACCACCGGCCGGTCGTCGCCGAGATCGCCTTCACGCCGTCCGCCCGGGCCTGACACGCCGCTGACGGGCCGGGGGACGGCCGCGGATTCCGCTCGGCCGGAGACGGCCGGAGACGGCCGGCACGGTCGCGTCCCCGCGTCTCTAGGTAATCGGATTCGCGGCCTGTGTGACGGGGAGTGCCCGGTCCCCCGTACGATCGTTTCATGACCCGCCGCCTCATACGGCGTGCGGTGCCGTTGTGTGTGCTGTCCGCCGGCCTGCTGACCGGACTCCTCCCGCGCGCCACATCGGTCGCGCACGCGCACACAGGGATCGTCCGCGCCCAGGCGGAGCGCAGCCCGTCGGGGGACGAGGTCGCCCAGGACGCGGGCTCCTCCACCGGACGGCTCCAGCCCGACGGCTCGCTGTCCGACGTGGCCGGCCTGTCGGCCAAGGACGTCTGGGCCGTGGGCCAGCAGAACGCCTGGGACTTCTGGCGGAACCAGGGGATCATCACCCACTGGAACGGCTCCTCCTGGAGCGAGGTGCCGATCCGGGGCGACGCCACCGGCGCCGGCCACCTGCGGTCGGTCGCCGCCGCCTCCGCGACCGAGATCTGGGCCGTCGGCGACGGCCACGACGGCCTGCCGTACGTCGCGAAGGGCTCGCGCGACGGCTTCGACCGCGTCGGCGTGCCGCAGCTGCGCTCCGGGGACTGGCTCGGCGGGGTCGCCGCCTCGTCCGGGCGGGTGGTCGCGATCGGCAGCCGGGACGGCAAGGCTTTCCTGCTGAGCAGCGGCGGCTCCGCCAAGGGCACGACCTGGAAGACCGGCCAGGGCCCCGGGGGCGCGCTGTACGGCGTGGCGCTCGCGGGCCGGTCGGACGGCTGGGCGGTGGGCGACTCCGGCTCTGGGCCCCTGGCCATGCGCCTGACCGGCAGCGGGTGGAAACAGGCCGATCTGCCGGAGATCAAGGGCGGCTTCCTGCGGGACGTGTACGCCGACGGCCGCAAGCGCGCGGTCGCGGTCGGCGGCGTCTACCAGAGCGACGGCGGCATCGCCCCGCTGGTCCTCGACTGGGACGGCAGGCACTGGAAGCGGGTGACGCCGCCGGAGCGGCGCGCGGAACTGTACGGCGTCACGGGGGACGGCGACGGCGTGTTCTGGATCTCCGGGTACGACCCGAGGCACGAGGCCGAGGGCTTCCTGCTCCGGTACGACGGATCGCGCTGGACCACGCTGCGGGGCCCGGCGCCGGCCGAGGAGCGCACGGTGCGGCTCCAGGCGGTCGCGCACGTAGGCGACCTCACCATGGCGGTCGGTCACACGCTGGACGACAAGGGCCGCTACACCGACCTCGTGGAGCGGTTCGGCCCGCCTCCCGCCGACAGCACGGTGAAGGCGGCCTCCGAAGCCGAATGAACACCGGCGCGGCGTGGCCCGGACCGGCCGGGGCGCGCGCCGGAGTCAGACGACCGCGCCGTCGTCCCAGCCGGAGTCGGCAGGCGGCCCGTCGCCCATACGCACGACGAGGATCACGAATCCCGCGATGAACGCCGACACCGCGGCGAACACGATCCAGCCGTCCATGGGCCATTGCAGCAGAGCGGCCAGGAGCAGGTAGGCGGGGCCGCCGAACAGCGCGAGCCAGGAGAGCCTGCTGAGGGCGTCGCCGTGCGGAAGCGGCGGAGGGGCCGGTGGGATGTAGTGGTCGTCGTCGACCGGGGCGGGAGGCTGCTCCTCGCCGGTGCGGTCGTCGTCCTGGGCCGTGTCGCCGGGAGCCGCGTCGCCGGGGGCGTCGTCACCGTCGCCCGCGTCGGTCTCCTCGGTGACGTTCTCCCGGTCAGGCCATGGCTGTTCGGCCGAGGCGTCCTCGGCTGTCTCGTTGAACGAGGCGACGATCTGGCGCCAGACCTCGTCCTCGTCACTTTGCGGCGTCACGTCGATCCCGGGTCACAAGTCCTTCGTCAAGGGTACCGAGGCGTGGGAGCGGATGAAATCCAGACTCCCTTCGAAGATCACAGGCGCGTCGTTGTCGAGGGTGGCGACGTGGTAGCTGTCCGCCAGCTCTCTGACTTCCAGATTGTTTCCCATTCTCGCCTGCAGGAACGCGACGCTCCCCGGCTTTACCACGTGGTCGTTCCTGCTGTGGAACACCAGCACCGGCTGGGTCACCTTGGCGATGTCGGACTGGACGAGCCTCCACAGCCGGGGCAGCGTGGCGGCGGCCCGGACGGGTGTGCGCGGATAGCCGAGCTCGCTCACGCCCTCCTTCTTGATGTCGCCCGCCACCCCTGGGATCGAGCGTACGACGTACTTGAGCGCCGGGGCCAGCGCCAGCAGCGGCACGTCGTTGATCACGGACGGGTTGACCACCACGACCCCCGCGACGGCGTCACCGTGGACCTCGGCCAGGCGCAGCGCCATGCAGCCGCCGAGGGACAGGCCCATCACGAACGCCTCCGCGCACCGTCCGCGCAGGTCGGCGAACGCCTTGTCCAGCTCGGCGTACCAGTCCTCCCAGCGCGTGCGGCTCATCTCCTGCCACGTCGTTCCGTGTCCGGGCAGGCGCGGCAGGGACACCGTCATCCCCGCCCCGGCCAGGTGTTCACCCCACGGCCGCAGAGACTGCGGCGAGCCGGTGAAACCGTGACAGAGCAGGACGCCGATGTCGCCGCCCTCGTGGTGGTACGGCTCCGCGCCGGGCAGCACTGGCATGGGTGACCTCCGTGAAACGGCGGCGTGTTCCGCCCGATACTCGCACGTTGGTCAGCGTTAGTGCGAGAGGGCTGGGCGTGCGAAGATGACTGCACATCCGAGCCGAGGGGGTGCCCGCGTGTTTTATTGGGTGGTGAAGGCCATCCTCTGGCCGATCCTCCGCTTCGTGTTCCGCCCCTGGGCCGAGGGGGTGGAGAACGTGCCGAAGGAGGGCCCGGCCATCCTGGCCGGCAACCACCTGTCGTTCGCCGACCACTTCTTCGGGGCCGGATTCCTGCCGCGCAAGGTGATTTCCCTGGGCAAGGCCGAGTATTTCACCGGCCGCGGGCTCAAAGGAGTGGTGAGCCGCGCTTTCTTCTCCGGCGTCGGCACCGTCCCGATCGACCGTTCCGGCGGCAAGGCGAGCGAGGCGGCGCTCCGCACCGGCCTGCGCATCCTCAGGGAGAACCAGGTGCTCGGCATCTACCCCGAGGGAACCCGCTCGCCCGACGGCCGCCTCTACAAGGGCAAGACGGGCGTGGCCCGGCTCGCGCTGGAGTCCCGGGCGCCGGTGATCCCGTGGGCCATGGTCAACACGTTCGAGATGATGCCCCCCGGCCGGCCGCTCCCCAAGTTCGGCATCCGTCCCGGCGTCCGATACGGCAAGCCGCTCGACTTCTCCCGCTATTACGGCATGGAAAACGACCGCCTCGTGCTGCGAGCGGTGACCGACGAGATCATGTACGCGCTGATGGAGCTGTCGGGTCAGGAGTACGTCGACAAGTACGCCGCGGCGGCCAAGACGGAAACGACCAGGGCAGCTCGCGAGAATTCCTAATACTTCCGGACCGGACGGGTAACGTGGCGGTGTCCGCCGCGCACGTTGGGACGTTTCAGACACGTTCGGATCGGAAGGCGTAGGAGCATGCCAGCACGCAGGCACCGCACATGGGCCCAGCCCGGCGCCACGAGGCACGGAGCGGACGCCGCCGCTCGCGGGCGCGCTGCCCGAGACGCCGCTCGTGGATGCCCCGCATGAGCGTCCGGGAGGAACAGCAGGCCGACACCGGATATCTCCCGCACCGCCAGATCCTGGTCGTGCTCTCCGGAGTGGCGGCCGGAATGCTGCTGGCAGCCCTCGACCAGAGCATCGTCGGCACGGCCCTGCCGCGCATCGTCAGCGAACTCGGCGGCCTCGACAAGCTGTCGTGGGTGGTCACCGCGTACCTGCTCACCTCGACCGCGGCGACCCCGCTGTGGGGCAAGATCTCCGACCTGTACGGCAGGCGGGTGATCTTCCAGACCGCCATCGGCATCTTCCTGCTCGGCTCGGTGCTGGCCGGGCTCAGCCAGAACATCGGCCAGCTCATCGGGTTCAGGGCGATCCAGGGCCTGGGCGGCGGCGGCCTGATGGCGCTGGCGTTCAGCATCATCGGCGACGTCATCCCGCCGCGCGAGCGCGGCCGATACCAGGGATACTTCGGCGCCGTCTGGGGCACCTCCAGCGTCGCCGGGCCGCTGCTCGGCGGCTTCTTCACCGACGGGCCCGGCTGGCGGTGGATCTTCTGGATCAACCTGCCGATCGGGCTGATCTCGCTCGTCGTGACCTCGATGGCGCTGCGGATCCCCTTCACCCGCCGCAGTCACCGCATCGACTACCTGGGCGCGGCGCTGATCGTGGCCGGGGTGTCGTGCTTCCTGCTCTACCTCGACTGGGCGGGCGGCGACATCGGCTGGACCGCTCCCGGCTCGCTGGCCCTGCTGACCGGATTCGTGGCGCTCGCGGCCCTGTTCGTGTTCGTCGAACTGCGGGCGGCCGAGCCGATTCTGCCGATGCGGTTGTTCCGCAACAAGATCTTCAGCGTGGGCAACGGCTTCAGCTTCCTCGCGGGCCTGGCGATGTTCGGCGGCATGATCTTCCTGCCGGTCTATCTCCAGGCGGTCCAGGGCATGTCGCCGACCGTGTCGGGCCTGGCACTGCTGCCGGCGGTCTTCGGCATCTTCTCCACGTCGATCACCTCCGGCCAGATCATGAGCCGGACCGGCCGATACAAGATCTTCCCGATCCTGGGCGGGGCGGTACTCCTGGTGGCCATGTGGCTGCTGTCCACGATCAAGGTGGACACGCCGTACTGGCAGGTGGCGGTCTACGCCTACCTCTTCGGCGCAGGGCTCGGGTTCACCATGCAGACGATCGTCACGGCGATCCAGAACGCGGTGGAGCGCAGCGACATGGGCGTGGCGACGAGCTCGGCGACGTTCTTCCGGATGATGGGCGCCGCCATCGGCACGGCGATCATGGGTGCGGTCCTCACCAACCGGCTCGCCCACCACCTGACCGCCGAGTTCGGCGGCAGGATGCCGCCGGGGCGCGTGGACGCCAACAACGTGCAGGCGATCCAGCAGCTGCCGCAGCCGTTCAAGAATCACGTGCTGGTCGCGTTCACCAGTGCGATCGACGACGTGTTCCTCGCCAGCCTGCCCTTCGTCGCCCTCGCGCTGGTCGTGGCTTTCTTCCTCAAGGAGATCCCGCTCGCCGCGCGGAGCACCGAGGGCCCGGCCGCCATGGGCTGACCCCGCGCGTAGTCGGCGGCGTAGGGCCCGGGGCGGCCGGTTCGCCGCCGGCCTGGCGAGCGGTCTCGCGCGGGGGTCTCGGAGGGAGGTCTCACGCGGGGTCTCGCAGGGAGGTCTGGCGCGGGGGTCTCGCACTGGGCCGAGCCGCTGCGGAGCAGAGCCGGGTGACGGCGGGATCGCGGCAGTCTCCTGCGCGCGGCCAGGCTCTCGCGACTGGTGGTGACGAGCCCGGCGGCGCCGGCCTTGCCGCTCTCCCGAAGCGGGCTCAGGCGAGGTGGGAGCGGATCTCGCGGATGTGGGCCGGGGTGGTGCGGCAGCAGCCGCCCACGTAACGGGCGCCGAGCGAGGCCCACCCGGCCGCCGCCCCGCCGAACTCGACGGGATCGGCGAGACCCAGCCAGCGCCGGTTCGCGGCGTCCCAGGTCTCGCCCGAGTTCGGGTAGACGATCGAGGCTCCGTGCTTGATCAGCTCGGGTATGAACCGCGGCGCGGTGCAGTTGACGCCCACGGCGACCACCTGGGGGAGGTCCGCGAAGATCGCCGCGCACTCCTCGAACGGGGTCCCGTCGCTGACGTGCTCGCCGTCGCGGCAGGAGAAGGTGAGCCACGCCCGTACGGACGGCGTCTCGCGCAGGAGCCTCGCGAGCGCCCGCGCCTCGGCCTGCGAGGGGATCGTCTCGCACGCCAGCAGGTCGGCCCCTGCGTCGGCGAGGATCTCGAACCGCTCCCGATGCCACTCGGTCAGGCCGTCCTCGTCGAGGTCGTAGTCGCCGGTGTACTCCGCGCCGTTGGCCAGGTAGGCGCCATACGGCCCCACGCTCGCGGCGACGAGCCCGTGCCCGGCCTCGTCCCTCGCCTGTACGGCAAGCGTCACCGACAGCCGGATGAGGTCGCGGGCCTTCTGAGAGGTGAGGCCGTGCCGTACGAACCCGGGGACGCTCGCCTGATAGCTCGCCGTGGTGGCGACATCGGCCCCGGCCCTGAAGTAGTCGAGGTGCGCCTGACGGATGACGCCGGGATCGTCGGCGAGCAGCCGCGCCGACCACAGGTCGTCGCTCAGGTCGCAGCCGAGTGTCTCCAGGTGCGTGGCGAGGCCGCCGTCGAGGACGATTGGGTTCATACCGGGCAACACTACGTGCTCACGCGCACTGCGGGCGTGGCGGCGTCGTCGTCGGCGGGACCAGTGCTCGGGCGCCTCTGGCCGGCTCGCGGCCGAGCTGATGGAGGCGGGGGCCGCCATATGCGGGGGAACCGCTCAGTGGGCACCCGTCGCTCAGTGGGCACCCGTCGCTCAGTGGGCACCCGTCGCTCAGCGGGCACCCGCCGGATGGCTGGGCGCCCACAGCCGGTCGGCGTCGCCGGCGGCGAGCCGGCCTCGATAAACGTCGATCTTGTGGTCGATGAGCCTGAGGTTCTCCTGCACTTCGGCGAGCTTGGCGGCCACCTCGGCGCGGTGGGCTTCGAGGAGAGCAAGCCGTTCCTGCTCGTTGCCGGCCCCGCCGGCGACGAGCTGGGCGTAGCGCCGGATGGCCTTGATGGGCATGCCGGTGGCTCGCAGCTTCGTGCAGATGACGACCCATTTGAGGTCGAGCAGGCGGTAACGCCGCCGTCCGCCGGCGGTGCGGCCGACAGGGGTGACGACCAGGCCGGCGCGCTCGTAGTAGCGCAACGTGTGCACGCTGACCCCGGTGCGGCGGGCGGCCTCGGCGATGCTCAGGCCCTCCTGCGGATCCGGGGGAGCGGGTTCGGGCACTGCCCGCGAATCGACTTCGAGCATGCTCGAAATCCTAGTCTCGTGGCCGCTGCCAAAGCCGGCGCTGCCGGTCACCGGCAGCGCCTGCGGATTGGACCTCATTCCCGAACCGGCAGTCCGCCGATCACCAAGACGGCGGTCGCCGGAATGGTCCGCTCGACGGCCGGTGTGGCGGCCTCGCCGCCCTCCACCGCCCGGCGAACCGGCAGCACCTCGAGTCGCGATCGCCGGAGCGACCCTGGGAACGGCCTCGGCCCGGCGGCGAGGCGACGGCTCTTCCGCAGCGGTGAGACCGTGCGTCTGCCCGGCGGTGAGGCCGCGGCCCTTCCCGGCGTTGAGACCCCGGCTCTCCCGGGGGAACGTCCGCGGCCCTTCCCGGCGGTGAGACCGTGGCTCTTCCGAGGAAAGTCCGCGGCCCTCCCCGGGCGAGGAACCGATCGGCGGTCCCATGCGTTGGCGGCACATGGGGCTGAAAGGGCTCATCAATCGGTTGCTGCGCCGCCGGTCTCCCGTCCCCGCAGGTGGACGCGACGATCGGCCCGACACGGGAGGGGTGAGGGAGCCGCGGCGTCCCGCACCCACCCCGCCGTCCGATGTCATTCGCCTACCCGAACCCTCGTAGGGGCTTCGCCCACAGCGGAACCCGAACCGATGCGGCCGGGCCCGGCATCCCCGCCGGCGTCCCGGCCGCACTGGTTTTTTCTCGGCTTTTCTCTCGGCAGACTGTCACCTCGCCCGGCGCCGCCCGATGAGTGGGCGGTCGACTGGTCGCGCTCGTGGACGCGGGTGGTGCGGCCCGGCGGGGCCGGCTCTCCTCGCCGATACCCCGCCGCCCGGCCTCAGCCCTGCTCCAGCCCCGCCGCGTGCTGACCTCTCGCTTGCCGGCTCACGACCGCTTCCAGAAGGGACGCCGGCCTTCCTCCGCACCGGGCGCGGAGCCCGGGGAACCCGGGGACGTGGAGCCCGCGGATGCGGAGCCGGAGGAACCGGTCAGGGCGGTCAGCAGGTCGGCCGCCCGCCGCCAGAGGTCGTCGAGTGAGACCTCGGCCCACTCTGCCCTCTCCAGGTCGGCCGCGAGCGCCGCGAGGTCCGGGTGACCGCCCACCATTTGAGCGACGACGCGCAGGCGACTGGCGAGATCCGCCAGATAGCGCCGCCGCTCCCGCTCGGGCAGCGACTCCGCCTGGACCAGCTTCGTGAGCTCCTCGGCCAGCAGGGGCCGGATGCCCTCGAAGCCCGTGACCGGTGCGGTCCCCGCGCCGGGATGTGGAAGGAAGCGACCGATGGAGAACCCGCGGGAGGCCCGTCTCGGAGCCGGTGCGGGCGCGGCGGCGTAAGGCGGAGCAGGAGGCACGGCAGGGGGTGCGCCGGGCGGAGGGGCCGCTGCGATGGGCCGGTCCGCCGCGGAACCGGAAGGTGTCTCCGGTCCGCCCGTGGTGAAGGCGGCCATCTTCGCCATCATCGGAGCGCCCGCCGCCATCATCGGCATCGCGGTCGGCATCTCCCAGCCGCTTGGTGGCTCGACCGGCTGGATCACCCGATGCTCCGGGCCGCCCTCGCCCGTCACGCGGGTGTCGACGGCCACGAAGGCGGTGAACCGGCACAACACGCCGAAACGCAGCGAGGTGTCGACGATCCGCTGTTCGAGGGAGTGGTCGCCCATGGCGTACCGGTCTTCCAGACCGCGCAGATGCGCCCGCGCCCACACGGCCCGGGCGGCCGGGCCGTGGGCGGGACGGCCCTCGATCCGCTCCTCCCAGGGGCGGCCGTCGGCCGTGCGGCCCTGCACGGTGAGGGCTCCGTCGGGGCGCCGTCCCCGGTAACGCCCGCTCACGACCAGAGGGACGCCGGGGTAGAGCGAACCGGCATGCGTGACGGTGTCCGCCACGAGGTCCATGCCTTCCGCCTTCAGCGCGACGTCCGTGACCAGCGGCGAGCCGATGCGACGGTGAATGTGCTCCATCGCCGCGTCGAGCCGGTCCTCCGACTCGACCAGTTCGCACCGGCCCGAGCCGAGCAGGGCCAGCCGCCCGAGGAAGCCGGCGTTCACCGCTCTGTCGATGCCCACGGTGTGCACCCGGACGCCGTGCAGCCGGGCGCCGATGCGTTCGAGGATCTCGTCCTCGTTGCCCACCTGGCCGTCGGTCACCAGGACGAGCACTCGATCGCGTGCCTGCTCGCGGGACAGACCGGATTCGCCGGGCCGGTCGTCCTCATGCAACCGGCTGGTGTCCGTGCCGGTGGCCGCCCCCGGGGCGGGCGCGTCGTGGCCGTCGAGCAGTCGCAGGGCCTCCTGCAGGGGAGCGAGCATCTCCGTCCCCCCGCGGGCGTCGAGCCGGGACAGGTGCTCGACGGCGCGGTATCGGTTGCGGTCGCCCGCGTCCACCAGGCCGCCGGAGAAGGCCCGCTCCACCACCGAATCGAACGAGAGCACGGCGAACCGGTCATGCCGGGTCAGCGTGTCGACGATCCGGGCGGCGGCGCGCCGTGCGGCCACCATCTTCCAGCCCGTCATGCTGCCCGAGCGGTCGAGCAGCAGGACGACGTCACGGGACGCGGTCCGGGTGGCGTCCTCCTGCGGCGGCAGCAGGGTCAGCACGAAGGTTCCCTCCGCGCCCGCCACGTCCTTCACCGTGTCCCCCGCCGTGTCCTCCGCAGGGCCGCTGCCGCTGCCGTCGGCCGTGCCTTCGCCGGGTGAGCCGGCGTCCGCGGCGTCGTCCGGGACGAGCGCGAGCGAGGAGGAGGCGTCGAACGCCAGGCGCAGGATGAAGTCACGGTCGAGCCGTTCGCCGGGCCGCAGCCTGATCGTGTCGCCCTCCCGGTCGACCTCGTGCAGGCTGGAGCGGACCTCCCGCAGACCGAGCCCGGCGGGGTCGATCGTCGCCGCGAGCGACAGCCGTACGGGATGGGGGAAGCCGGGAAGCAGGACGGGCGGCGTGATCCGGGAGGCGTCGGGCACGGCGTCGGTGTCGGGCGCCACGCCGCCACCGGCCGGAGGCCCTGGCAGCGGAGCCCCGGGGATGTAGCGGGGCGCCACGACCAGTGGGAAGCGGAACTCGGCCGAGCCGTCCTCGTAGGGGAGCGGCTGGCTCAGCGTGAGGCGGACGAGCACCCGCTCCCCGGGGACGATGTTGCCGACCCTGATCGTGAACACGTCGGGCCGGTCCTCCTCGGCGATCGCCGCGCGCCTGCCCTCGGCGAGCGCCCGGTCGTAGTCGGCCCGTGCCTGCCCGCGCTCCTTGAGCACGCCGTCGACCACCCGGTCGTCCGCCTCCATCCGGAAGGCGGTGACCGCGGCCCGCGGCGGCAGCGGGAAGACGTACGTCGCCTCCAGCGACACGTCGAAGGCATTGCGGAAGGTCTGGACGACCTCGACGCCTGCCACCAGTCCGGTGACGTGGGCGGCGACGTCCACGCTCTCCAGCGGAAGGTTTCCCTTCTCGGTCTCCAAGGCTCCGAGCCCGGCGTCCGGCACGGGCCGGCACTCCTCCGGCCGCAGAGGTGTGATGGGAACGGTCATGGCGTTATCCCTCCAGCGGGTCGGAAGCGTGTGGATCGAGTGCCGAGTCGTCGTGAGTGTCATGGGCGCCGTCGAACGGCCCGGCCAGACCGAGCATGGCGAGGGCCGTGAGGAGCGGTGCCGCGGCCCGGCGCAGCGCGGCCACCTCGTGACCGTCCGGCACCCGGTGGGCCGGATCGAGCAGGACCGTCACCCCGGGTGCGAGCCGTACCCCGTGTACGACGTCCGGGACCACGGTGTTCACGGGTGCGACGTTCTGTGTGATGTCGTCGTGCGTGGTGTCGCTGTTGGCGGTCGAGAAGTGGCCGGGGTCCGCCGTGGCGGCGACTGAGGCCGGGCGTGCCCAGAAGCGGTCGCGCGCCGCCGGCCGCGCGACGTCCGGTACGGCGGGTGCGGTGCCGGTTTCCGGCCTCGTCCCGCACCAACCGGGCGACGGCGGTGTCGCGGTGCCGGGCGCGTCCGGAAGGTGGTTCGCGGCGTTCGCCGTGGCCGGGGCCGCCGGACTGCGCGGATGAGGCGGGACGAGCGGCCGGGGCGCCGGCCCGGGTGGCGGCTTGGGCGGTGGCTCGGTGAGCCCGGCGGCGCGCTGGAGCATGGCGTCGGTAGCACCCGCCAGCTCCGCCTGGATGGCGGCGATGGACAGGCCGTCGGCCTGACGGCGCTTCACAGCCACGAGCTGGAGCAGGTGGCGGCGGCCGTAGAGGGCCACACGGCCGCGCCGGCCCAGGGGAGGGTCGAGCAGCCCGATCGTCGTGTACCAGCGGATGAGACGTTCGTTCGGCACCTCGCGGATTCTGCCGTTGACACGGGACTCCGGACCGTCGTCGCGAGGCTCCTGGCCGTGGGCGCGCCGATCCTGGCCGAGCAGGTCCGCCGCCCGCTCCGCCAGTTCGCCGATCGTCCAGGTGTCGCTCATGCCTCCACGATGACACTGTCACAATGACACTGTCAATCTCGCTCCGGTCATGCGGCGTCATGGTTTTCGAAGAGTTCGTCTCGGCGAGGGACGCCGCTTCTCCCGCCGTTCACACGAGACGGGTCGACTGGGCGCCGCGACGTGTGCGACGTGCCGCCGGGGGACACGAGAACACCGGGCAGGACGACGCGGGACAGAACGACGCGGGACAGGAACACCCGGTCGCGTGCCCGCCGGGTGGGTAGGGGAGCGGGGCGGCCCCGTTCCGGTCCGGGCTCGACGGCCGCGCGGGAACGAACGAACGGCCCGTCAGGGGCGGACCGGCATGACCAGGGGCAGGTCGAGGAGGCGGTCAGCGGTGCAGGGTACTTCCGTCCGATCGGCGGCGCTCTCGGCGCTGCCGGGAGCGTTGTGGCGCGCGACGTTCGCACGGCCTGACGGCGGGAGCGAGCCGCGCGGGCAGGGGGATCACGGGCAGGGGGATCAGGGCGGCCCGTTCCCGATGGACGTGCTGCGGGCCCTGCCGCCGGGGTTCGCCGGCCGGATCGTGGCGCGGTCGGGAGAGCGGGCCGGGGGCGTCGTCTGGCACGCGGCCCCGGACGGCGGCGGATGCTTCCCGGACGGGGACGGCTGGATATACGTGTCCAACTGCGCGCTGCCGCTGCTCGGCGGCGTGACGGCGCTGCGTTTCGCCCCGGACGGGACCCTGCGCAGCGGATATCGCATCCTGTCCGGCGCCGACCGCAGCGGGGCCGGTGCCGCGACACCGTGGCACACCTGGGTGTCGGGCGAGCGGACGCCGTACGGCCGGGTCTTCGAATGCGACCCGTACGGCCTGCGCGCCCCCATGCCCCGGCTCGCGATGGGCCTGTTCACCCACGGCGGCGTGGCATGCGATCCCGACGGGGGCGTCGTCTACCTCACCGAAGGGGAGCCGGACGGATGCCTGTACCGGTTCCGCCCGGACGACTGGGGCGACCTCACGACGGGCGTGCTCGAGGTGATGGTCGGCGACCCCGGCGAGGAGTCCGTGGCCTGGGAACGGGTCCCGATCCCGGCTCTCCCTGACCATGTTCCCCTGCGTGAGCAGGTGAACGGCGCCAGGAGGTTCGCGGGCGGCGGTGACTGCCGCTATTCCGACGGCCTGGTGCGGTTCGTCACCGAGGGCGACGGCCGGGTGTGGGCGTACGACGCCGCCCGCGAGTGCCTGACCGTGCTGCACGAAACGGCCGGCGGGTCGGGCGGCGGTGCGGACGGCGAGATCACCCTCGTCGCCGGGGATCGGTCGGCGCCGTTCCTGCGCCTCACGGACGGCTGGACCGTCGCGGGCTCCTCGATGTCCCCGGCCGGCGACAGGCTCTACTTCTCCTGCCGTCCATCGCAGGATGTCAGGCCCGCCCCGGCCCCCGTGACCGTCGAGGTCCGCGGGCCGTTCCGCGATCTCGTCCGCGACTGAACCGGTGCGGACGCGACTCCGCGAGCCGATGGGTTGATGCCCACGTTGAACGTCGTCCTGCAGGGTTGTTAGCTTGCGCGCATGTCAGATCTAGGACATGTGGCTTGGCCGCCTGAGCTGATCCGCACCGAGCGGCTCGTGCTCCGTGAGCCCGAGGCGCGGGACCGTACAACGTTCATCGAGCTGCTCGCCTCGCCAGAGGTGCACACCTACCTCGGCGGCCCCCGCCCGCGTGACGAGCTTGAGCGTGAGATGCCCGAGGTGCCCGAGCGATGGCCCGGGAGTTTCGTCGTCGAGCTCGACGGGGCGATGATCGGCCAGATCCTGCTCAGGAGAGCAGCCGGGCACCGTCGCCCGGCTGCCGTGGGGAAGGTCGATCTCGGTTACCTGTTCCTGCCGAAGGCCTGGGGGCAGGGGTACGCCGCCGAGGCGTGCGCGGCGGCACTCGACTGGTTCGACGGCGCTCTTCCCGGCGAGCCGGTGGTGCTCACCACCCAGAGCGCCAACGTCGGCTCGATGCGCCTCGCGGCAAAGCTGGGGTTCACCGAGGTCGAGCGGTTCCATGCCTGGGACGCCGAGCAGTGGCTCGGCCTGCGGCCCCCGGCCACGTGATGGGGCTACGCGATTCTGGCTCTGACGCTTTCCCTGCGGGCTGGTCCGGCCGCACCGTGGCGGGGAGCACGGCCGGGACGGCCGCACCCTGGGGGTAGCCGACGACCACGGCGGCGGTCCTCGCGGCCCTCGTGAGCCGCAACGGCTGGGCGGCGAGCCCCGGTGCCCGCAGGACGGCGGCGTCGGCCTCCGGGTCGAACGCCACCACCCGCGCGGCGAACCGCCGCCCGTCGTCGAGGGCCGCCGCTAGGGATCGCCCGGACGGACCCGGAAGGTCACAGGTCCCTGGCCCATACCTGATCGTTGACGGGGATGCCCGTCTCCTCGCTCGGGTGTTGCTCCACCAGTTCGAACCCCGCGTTCTGGTAGATCCGGCGGGCGCTCGCGAGCACGTCGCGGGTCCAGAGCGTGATCCGCCGGTAGCCGGCCGCCGTGGCGAAGCGCAGGCACTCCTCGACCAGCCGCCCGCCGATGCCCATGCCGCGCGCGGACGGCTCGACCAGCAGCAGGCGGAGCTGGGCCGTCGTGTCGTCCTTGCGCACGCAGAAGACGCACCCCACCGGCTCGCCGCGCACCTCGGCGATCCAGCACGCCTCCCGGCGGGGGTCGTGGTCCTCGACGTACTCGGCGACGATCCGCGCGACCAGGGCCTCGAACGCGGCGCCCCAGCCGTACTCCTCGCTGTAGAGGGCCCCGTGCCGGTGCACCACCCAGCCGAGGTCGCCCGCCCGCGGCGGCCTGATCACGTACGGCTCGCGCCGTTCGGCGGGCTCAAGCAGGCTCCGCACGCTGCCCATCGCGGAGACGAGCCGCCGGCGTTCGGGATCGGTCAGCTTCGCCAGCAGGGTCTCGATCTCGGCGGCCGAGCGCCGGTCGAGCACGGCGAAGGTGTCGCGGCCCTTGGGGGTGAGCCGTACGACCTGGCGGCGGGCGTCCTCGGCCGACCGCTCCCGGGACACGAGCCCGTCGCTCTCGAACCTGGCGAGGATCCGGCTCAGGTAGCCGGGGTCGAGACCGAGCATGGCCCTGATGTCCGCGGCGTCGGCCGCCTCCGTGGTGCCGAGTTCGAACAGCACCCGCGCCTCGGTCAGTGAGTAGGAGGTGTCGTGCATTCCCGCCCCTAGCACGCCGATGACGGACGTGTAGAAGCGGTTGAACGCACGGACTTCCGAAACGATGTCCATTTTTCCCTTGCCTATCTCAAGGAAATGATTGACGGAGTCAAACATAGAACCGCGGAGAGCCGTTGGGAAGACGCCTCTCACGACGCGGGCGGTCTCGCCGTGCGAGACTGGGTTGGTCTGGTCGGCCGGGTGGCGTAGCCTCTCCTTTTGGTCTAGACCATTGAGATAGGCTCAGGCAGAATGCGGTGCGGTGGAGCGCCGGGGTCTGCGTCGGGCCGGCCGCGCCATTCCACGCGTAATCCCAGATGGAGGAAGAACCCGTCATGCGTATTGGAGTCCTGACCGGAGGCGGCGACTGCCCCGGGCTGAACGCGGTGATCCGCGGCGTCGTCCGCAAGGGCGTCGGCGTGTACGGGCACGAGTTCGTCGGGTTCCGGGACGGCTGGCGTGGCCCTCTGGAGGGCGACACCATGCCGCTCGACATCCAGGCCGTCCGGGGCATCCTGCCGCGTGGTGGCACGATTCTCGGCTCCTCCCGCACGAACCCGATCAAGATCGAGGGCGGCGTCGAGCGGATCAAGGAGAACCTCGCCGCGCAGGGCGTCGACGCGCTCATCGCCATCGGCGGTGAGGACACGCTGGGCGTCGCCAAGCAGCTGTTCGACCGCGGCGTGAAGGTCGTCGGCGTGCCCAAGACGATCGACAACGACCTGAACGCCACCGACTACACCTTCGGCTTCGACACCGCGGTCAACATCGCGATGGAGGCCATCGACCGGCTGCACACCACCGCCGAGTCGCACCACCGCGCGCTGATCTGCGAGGTCATGGGCCGCCACGCGGGCTGGATCGCGCTGCACGCGGGCATGGCCGCCGGCGCCAACGTCATCCTCATCCCGGAGAAGCCGTTCGACATCGAGAAGGTCTGCGCCTACGTCGAGTCGCGGTTCAAGACCCGCTACGCGCCGATCATCGTCGTCGCCGAGGGCGCCCACCCGCTCGAGGGCCAGATGGCGCTGCAGGCGGGCGAGCTGGACGCGTTCGGCCACGTGCGTCTCGGCGGCATCGGCGAGGTCCTCGCCAAGGAGATCGAGAAGCGCACCGGCAAGGAGGCCCGCACCACGGTCCTCGGCCACATCCAGCGCGGCGGCACGCCGACCGCCTACGACCGCGTTCTCGCGACCCGCTTCGGCCTCGGCGCGATCGACGCGGTGCACGAGGGCGACTACGGCAAGATGATCGCGCTGCGCGGCACCGACATCGTCCGCGTCGCTCTCGCCGAGGCGACCGCCGAGCTCAAGACCGTGCCGGCCTCCCGCTACGAGGAGGCCGAGGTCTTCTTCGGCTGATCGGTCGCGGGCCCGTCACCGCGGCCCGCGCACGATCCGGTACGGCTCCCGCGTCGCCCCGCGGGAGCCGTACGCATGCGCGGCCCCGAACGGCTCCGAATGAACCGCGGGGGCGCGGCGATTGCCCGAGTATGTGAGCGGAGGGCCCGGCCCTCCCGGCTCGATCAGGAGAGGGCGCCGCGCGATGGGCATCGAGGGACCGTTCTGGCGGGCGATCGCGGTCTTCCGCGTGGCGTCGCTCGCGTACGCGGCGTTGCTCGTGCTCAGGGCCGGCGGCTACGCCCGTCCCGCCGTGGCCTGGGCCGTCGTCGGCGTGATGGCCGTCTGGACGGTCCTCACGCTCGTCCCGCGTCCCGCCGCGCGGCGTGAGCCGCTGCTGGCCGCCGACCTCGTCGTCACGGCGGGATGCCTGCTGGCCACGCCGTACGCGCAGAGCCGCGGCGACATGCTGGCCGGGGCGATCCCGATCACGGCGACCTGGGTGGCCGGGCCCGTCCTGGCGTACGGCGTGGCGCGGGGACGCCGGGCCGGTGCGGTCGCCGCCGCGATCATGTCGGCCGCCGACCTGTGGCTGCGCAGCGGCAACGGGGTCGACCTCGCCTCGATCCCGGTGAACGGCGCCGTGCTCATGTTCATGGCCGGAGTCGTCGTCGGGCACGTCGCCCGGCTCGCACGGCAGGCCGAGGAGCGCATGCGGCGCGCCGCGCGGATCGAGGCGGCGGGCCGCGAGCGGGAGCGGCTGGCCCGGGGCATCCACGACTCGGTGCTCCAGGTGCTGGCCCTGGTGCAGCGCAGGGGCGCGGAGATCGGCGGCGAGGCGGCCGAGCTGGGCAGGCTCGCGGGGGAGCAGGAGGCGGCGCTGCGGGCGCTGGTGCAGGCCCCGTCCGTGGCGGAGGCGCCGGATCCCGCCCCGCCGCCCGGTCTTCGCGGCCGGCTCCGGTCGCCGGCGCGGCCTCGCCGTCCATTCGCCGCCGAAGTGACCTCCCCTGAGGCGGATCTCACGGGGACCGGCCCGGCGGAGCCCGAGGTCGATCTGCGTGACCTCCTGCGCCCGTACGGCACCTCCCGGGTGACCGTGTCCGCGCCCGCGACACCGCTGCCGTTGCCGGCCGAGAGCGCGCGGGAGGTGGCGGCGGCCGTCGGCGCGGCCCTCGACAACGTCGTGCGGCACTGCCCCGAGGGCGCCCGCGCGTGGATACTCGCAGAGGAGGACGGCGGCGCGGTCGTCGTCACCGTACGCGACGACGGGCCGGGCATCGCCGAGGGCCGGCTGGAACAGGCGGCCCGCGAGGGGCGCATGGGCGTGGCCCGCTCGATCCGGGGCCGCATGGCCGACCTCGGCGGCACGGTGGCGATCACCTCGTCGCGGACGGGAACGGAGATCGAGCTGTCGGTCCCGGTGCGGGCGGACGAAGGGAGCGAGAGGCGGTCGTGAGCGGAGACGGACGGCTGCGCGCGGATGGTCCCGCGAGCCCGGCCACGGGCGCGGGGGCCGAGAACGAGGCGGCGGCCGGCGGCCGGGAACGCCCGCGGGTGCGGGTCATGGTGGTGGACGACCACCCGATGTGGCGGGAGGCGGTCGCCCGGGACCTGACCGAAGCCGGGTACGACGTCGTCGCCGCCACCGGGGAGGGCCGTCAGGCGCTGCGCGTCGCGGCGGCGGTGCGGCCGGACGTGGTGGTGCTCGACCTGCGGCTGCCCGACCTGCCGGGGGTGGAGGTGGCCCGGGGGCTGGGCGCGTCCGCGGCCCCGCCGCGCGTGCTCGTCCTGTCGGCCAGCGCCGAGGAGGCGGACGTGCTGGAGGCGGTCAAGGCGGGCGCCTCCGGATATCTCGTGAAATCGGCGAGCCGGGAGGAGTTCCTGGACGCGGTCCGGCGCACCGCCGAGGGCGACGCCGTCTTCACTCCCGGCCTGGCCGGGCTGGTCCTGGGGGAGTACCGCAGGCTGGCCCACCGGTCCGCCGGCCCGGGGCGGGACGCCGCGCAGGACGGCCCCCGGCTGACCGACCGGGAGACCGAGGTGCTGCGCATGGTCGCCAAGGGCCTGACATATCGGCAGATCGCCGAACGTCTGGTGCTGTCGCATCGCACGGTGCAGAACCACGTGCAGAACACGTTGAGCAAGCTCCAGCTCCACAACCGGGTCGAGCTGGTCCGCTACGCGATAGAGAAGGGCCTGGCCGAACTCGACTAGATGATTGATTCCAAGGGCTGAGGTTCGCGAACTGCCTGCGGACATGAAGCGAGGGTGTCCAAGATCGATTTGTGACGAAAGACCTAGACACCCTCGCCACCGCACTGTACGTGAAGATCGACG